>JAJUGR010000007.1 GCA_029265905.1 Sporomusaceae bacterium
CGTGAAACCAGCCTTGAGATGAGATCTCTCACAGCGAAAGCTGGTAAGACACCTCGAAGACTACGAGGTTGATAGGCCGGGAGTGTAAGTGGAGCAATCCATTGAGCGGACCGGTACTAATATGTCGAGGACTTGACTTAAATGTGACGAATGTCTTCTATGGAGTTTTGAGGGAGCATACTTGCAAAAGATGCTTACCTCAACTATTTGGTTGACACGAACATCGTGTTGTGTTAATCTAACAAACGTTGGCGAAAGTAGTAGTCAGCGAGGTTGGCTAGATGCGAGCAATTGCATCCGAGCTGACGAAAACGCTAGGCGACGCTTAGCGACAGACTAAGGCTGGTGACGATAGCTGTGGGGTTCCACCTGTTCCCATACCGAACACAGCAGTTAAGCCCACATACGCCGAAAGTACTTGGGTGGCGACGCCCTGGGAGGATAGGTAGTTGCCGGCCATATTCCTCGATAGCTCAATGGTAGAGCACGCGGCTGTTAACCGCGGGGTTGTAGGTTCGAGCCCTACTCGAGGAGCCAGATCTTTCATCCGCTAGAGCAATCTAGCGGATTTTTCTGTTTTGTTACGAGCAAATACATCTTGTTAGCTGTCTCATGCTGATGTACAATGATATTGTGATGTTTTTCACAGGGATATTGTATGCAAGGGGTGAGATCATGGTTCGCATCTCTGTGTGTGTTGGCAGCGCTTGCCATCTGCTTGGGGCGCATGGTGTTTTAGAAGCCTTCAACGGCTTGATTGATAAGTACCATGTGCAAGCCAAAGTCGATATGCAGGGTAATTTCTGTCAGGGACGCTGTACTGAAGGCGTGGTAATCCGCATTGACGAGGAGATCATTACCAAAGTATCAAAGGAAAAGGTGCACGGCATCTTTGTGGAAAAAGTACTGGACAAGCTATCCAACGCATGAAAAGGTGGTGCCATTCCACTCCATGATGAAAACAATCGTAACGCAAAAAGTTAATTGCAAGGACTGTCATCGGTGTGTCCGCATCTGCCCGGTTAAGGCAATTGGAATCGTTAAGGGGCATGCTGAGCTGGTTGAGGAGAAATGCATATTGTGCGGACGCTGTGTGGTAGAGTGTCCGCAGCATGCAAAACAGGTCAATGACGTAACGCAGTCGGTCTTGCAGGCGCGGGAAGCGGGCAGGCCATTGGTTTTAACCCTTGCTCCCTCGTTTATATCCGCGTTTCCCGAGTACTCGCAGACAGGGTTTTTGGAGGAACTGCGTTCGTTCGGGTTTTATGCTGTGGAGGAAACGGCCGAGGGGGCGACGGTTGTTTCCTCCGCGTATCGTGATCTGGTAAATGAAACCCACCAGCCAGTTATTTCTTCTTGCTGCCCCGTGACAGTCAAACTGTTGGAACAATACTATCCCGCACTGGTGGGGTATTTGGCGCCGGTTCTTTCGCCAATGATGGTGCACGGCGAGTTGCTGCGCGAGCGATACGGGCAAGATGCGTTCATTATCTTTGCTGGCCCCTGCATTGCCAAGCTGGATGAGGCCGATTGCGCTGGCAGCCAGATCGACGCGGCGCTCACGTTTCCGCAATTGAAGGCGCTGTTCGCCTATCGTTCCGCGGCTACGCCAGCGCTTTCCTCGTCTGCCGACTTCTTAAGCAAGCAGATTGGTTCATCTCGTTTTTTCCCAATTAAAGGCGGCGTCATTCGCTCCTTTATGGTCGGTGATGAGACGGACATTGACATTTTTTCTGTCAGCGGGATTGAAGACTGCATGGAAGTGTTTGAGGATATTGCCAGCGGTGTGATTAGGCCCCGGTTTGTTGAGGCCATGGCGTGTAAAGGGGGTTGCATTGGCGGCCCGGCCATGGGCGTTGCGCAGTGCAAGCCCATCAAGCGCAAACGAGTCGTTCAATATGCCATGGGCGACTTGCCGGCCAGGAACGCTGATCAGTTTGATGCCATTGCGGCCTACTGGCTGCGCGATTACCATAAGACCTTTACGCCTAACCCGTTTACCGCCCGCCTCCCCTCCGAAGGACAAATTCGCGATATCCTCAGGCACATCGGCAAGGTTACGCCCGCTGACGAAAAAAACTGCGGCGCTTGCGGCTACAACACCTGCCGCGAGAAAGCGATCGCCACTTTTCAGGGACTTGCTGAGCCGGAAATGTGCGTTCCCTATATGCGCTCGAAAGCGGAGTCTTTTGCGAATCTCATCGTCGACAATTCGGCCAATGCGATTCTGGTCGTCGATGACTCGATGATAGTGCAGGAATTCAACCCGTCCGCGGAAACGATGTTTCGCGTTGACCGCGAGACAATGATTGGCCGCTCGCTGGCGACGCTGATTGATTGCAGCGATTTTATGAAGGCGGCTGTCAGCGGCGAAAAAGTCACGCGAACGGGGATCGCGTATCCGCGCTATGACATCATTACGGAACAGATCATGATTCCGGTAAAGGAACATGAGCTGGTGATCGGCATTATCAGTGACGTTACGGAGAACGAGGCTCGCCGGCAGGAGTTGGCGCAATTAAAAAAGGACACGGTTGGTAAAGCAACTGAGATAATCAACAAGCAAATGCAGGTTGCGCAAGAAATTGCCGGACTGCTTGGAGAAACAACTGCGGAAACAAAATCCGCTTTGCTGGAACTGATCGCAGTTCTGAATGCGAAGGGGGAAGTCCGATGAATGCCCTTTTTTCTGAGGTAGGCATTGCACAGCTGTCGAAACGAGGCGAGGAATTATGCGGGGACAGCGTTCAGGTTGTTAAGACTGGCACGCACACGATTATCGTTTTGTCGGACGGCCTGGGAAGCGGCGTCAAGGCAAACATCCTTTCTACGATGACGACCAAAATTGCCTCTTCCATGCTGCAGCGCGGTATACCGCTGTCTGACGTGGTTGACACGATAGCCCAAACCCTTCCGGTCTGCCGCGTGCGCAAAATAGCCTACTCAACGCTGCAGATTATCAAGATTGCGCGCGACGGGGAAACAACGGTTGTCGAATTCGATTCGCCGGCCTCCTTTTTGATTCGAAACGGGCATATTGTCCCGTTCCCAACCCAAGAGCGCGTGGTGGCTGGCAAAACGCTCCGGGTCGGACAACTGCATTTGCAGGAAGGAGATATGTTGGTTGCTGTGAGCGATGGGGTGATTCACGCCGGAATCGGCGGGCTGCTCAAATTGGGCTGGGGGTGGCAGGGGGTCATGAATCAATTGGCCTTGACCTGCCATACCGAACGAACTGCCGATGAGATTGGGCGGGAGTTGATCGCTTGCTGCGAAGGGTATTACCTGGGCAAGCCAGGCGATGATTGCACGGCTGTCGCCGTGCGGTTGCGGCAGCCTTTGCGCCTGACACTGATGACTGGGCCGCCGGTTGACCAAAACACTGACGAACGCCTTGTCAAGCGCTTGCTGTCGGCAGCCGGCAAGAAAGTGGTTTCTGGCGGCACAACGGCTAATATCGTGAGCCGGGTTATGGGGAAACCCGTTGTCGTTGACCTTACTTATCCCAATCCTGACATACCGCCGACCGGGAGCATTGAAGGAATTGACTTGGTAACAGAAGGCGTGTTAACCTTAAATGCAGTGGCCGAGCGTTTGCAAAGCAAACAATTGCACTATTTGCACAGCCGCCTGCAGGATGGCGCGACCCTGCTGATGAAAATGTTGCTGGAAGCAGATGAGATTGACGTACTGGCCGGCAAGGCGATCAATCCAGCGCATCAAAACCCGCACTTGCCAGTGCAGATTAATTTAAAGGCGCAAGTGATAGATAAGCTAATTTGCAGTTTGCGCGATATCGGAAAAACGGTTACAATTGAATGGGTGTAAAGTAGAGGGCATGCATGTAGGCAGCCTTTGTAGTTGAATAGGGGGCAAAAAGATGAAAAAAGTAGTAATCGAGGTTTGTCTTGGAACGTCCTGCCATCTGCTGGGGGCGCAAGACCTTATGGCGTACTTGGAGCGAGTGCCGAAGGATTGGAAAGAACTGATTGATGTGCGTGGCACGACTTGCTTGCATCATTGCGGCAAAGGCCCTAATATCAGCGTGAATGGCACGATTTACACCGGCATGACGCCAGACAAATTGCAGGACGTTTTGTCTGACTTGATCGAGGCAGCTGAATAAGCTGTTTTGTCAGGAGTGTGTTACAAATTTTAGTGGTAAGACCATCAGGCCGGATGGGAATTTACTTACAGGAGGAGAATCTAAGAACGATGTCTCAAATTACGGAAGTAGTGAAACTGCGTCGAAAAGTATTGACTGAGGTGGCTAGACTGACCTTTAACGATCAGCTGAAGGAAGAGGTCGGAAGCATTTTGACCACTGTCGTCACAGAGGATGGACCGCGGTATCGCTGCTGTGTTCATAAAGAAAGAGCCGTTTTACGCGGCCGTATTGACCTTGCCCTAAGCCGTCCTATGAGCGAAAGCCTTGCTGATGCGGCGGAGAAGGCGGTTGCCGGTGAAGTGGCTGCCGACATGCCGATCATTAATGTTATAGATGAAGCTTGCGACCAGTGTCCGATCGACAAATTTATCGTTACCGACGCTTGCCGCAATTGCATTGCCCATCACTGCATTGCCAGCTGCCCGAAAAAGGCGATCACGGTTCACCAAAACCGCGCCTACATTGACAAGACAAAATGCGTCGAGTGCGGCTTGTGCAAAAAGGCCTGTCCGTACGGCGCTATTATAGAGATCAGCCGGCCTTGCGAGCGCGCGTGCGATTTGGGCGCGATTAAAGCCGGCCAGGACAGAAAAGCGGTTATTGATTATGACCGTTGCGTGCAGTGCGGCGCCTGCAAAACGGCTTGCCCGTTTGGTGCGATTGGCGAGCGCTCTTATATCGTTCAATTGATCCAGCAAATGAAACAGGGGAAAAAAGTAGTTGCCATGGTGGCGCCGGCTTTTGTTGGCCAATTTGGCGTTAAAGTAACGGCCGGACAACTATTCTCGGCTTTGCAGAAGCTCGGTTTCCATGACGTTTACGAGGTCGCGTTGGGGGCGGACATGGTTACGCTTGAAGAGACTCATGAGTTTATTGAATCGGTCCCGTCGCAGCGAAATTACATGACGACGTCCTGCTGCCCGGCTTTTGTCGGCATGATCGAGAAACACTTGCCGGATTTGCAGAGCCACGTTTCGAGCACCGTCTCGCCGATGGTCGCGACCGGCAGAGTGGTGAAGCATGAGGTGGAAGGGGCAGTGACTGTCTTTATCGGCCCGTGCACGGCGAAGAAGGTCGAAGCGAGCAAATACACCGATGCGGTCGATTATGTCCTGACATATGAGGAATTGGCGGCCATGTTTGTCGGTGCCGGCATAAACGTAACGGAAATGCCGGACAACGGCTACGCGCCAAAGTCATCACGGCATGGTGCGATTTTTGCCCGGGCCGGCGGCGTGCTGGAATCGGTAGTGGAAACGGCCACCGAGAAAGGCCTGGCCGACCGTTTGAACGCTCAGCGTTGCGACGGTCTGGCCAATTGCAAGCAGCAGTTGATTTTGATGAAGGCTGGCAAAAGCGACATCAACTTCATGGAAGGGATGGCTTGCTCAGGCGGTTGTGTTGGCGGCCCCGGCACGTTAACCGATCCGCGCGTTACCGGCAAACTGGTGGACAACTACGCCAAAACGTCGGAAACGATGTTGGCCGAGCAAAATGACCGTGCGCAGCAAGAACTGAAGCAGACGAAAATGCACCGCAACCACAATTAAGCGCATATTGTCGACAACGGGGCGCGACGGCTTGGTGCTGCAGCGCCCTTTTGTCATGACGTGGCGGAAGCTTGCCGATCGGCCAATGCCTTAGGCTGCCTTTTTTCAGGTGTAACGGCGCTTTGTCCGCCGTTTTTTAAGGCGCAGATGCGCATAATTGCCTTGCGAGCATTATTATGCTACAATCACAGTTGAGTCTTATGTCTGGAGAGGGGAAGGTAAAATGTCCGGTCATTCCAAATGGGCTAATATTAAGCATAAAAAAGGTAAGATGGATGCCGTTCGCGGCAAGATAACGACGAAAATATCCAGAGAAATTGCTATTGCCGTGCGCATGGGCGGATCCGATCCGACTGGCAACTCGCGCTTGAAGCTCGCGCTGCAAAAAGCGCGGGCGAATAATGTCCCAAAAGATAACATTCAGCGGGCTATTCAAAAGGGCATGGGCGCAATGGATGGCGCCAGCTTTGAAGAAATTACTTATGAGGGCTATGGACCGGCCGGAGTTGCGGTTTATGTCGAGGTGTTAACGGACAATCGCAACCGAACCGCGGCGGACATACGCCACTTGTTCTCTAAATACGGCAGCAATCTTGGCGAGTCGGGCTGCGTTTCCTGGATGTTTAAACGTCGCGGCCTTCTGGCGATTGAAAAAGAGAATGGTGTCAACGAAGATGATTTGATGATCGTGGCTTTGGACGCCGGCGCCGAGGACGTGCGGGACGAAGGCGACTCGTTTGAAATCCTGACCGATCCGGCGGCGCTGGATGCGGTGGAAGCTGCGCTCGTGGAAGCGGGGGTTAAGGTGGCGGCAGCTGAGATCGCCATGATTCCGGATACGACGATTGCCCTTTCGGGTGCGGATGCAGAACGGATGGAAAAACTGACCGAGGCATTAGAAGATTTGGATGATGTACAAGAAGTGTTTTCTAACGCCGACTTGCCCGAGACGGAAGAATGATTGGATGAGCAGGCCTGGCGCCTGCTCATTTTTTTAGAGGAAATCAACGAAGCTTGTCGAACAAATTTGGAGGTGTGCAATGCGTGTGCTAGGGGTTGATCCGGGGATAGCCACGTGCGGCTATGGTGTAATTGATTCATCCGGGAATGTGACACGCATGGTCTCCTACGGCGCCGTTGAAACTGACAAGGCGCTGGCCACGGAAGTGCGGTTGAAGTTGGTCCATGAGGGTATTTCGCAATTGATTGAACGGCATCAGCCGCAGGTCGTTGCGGTAGAACAGCTGTTTTTCAATCGCAATGTCACGACGGCGATCACCGTGGGACAGGCCAGGGGGGTCATTTTGCTAGCCGCAGCCCAGCACGGGTTGCCGATCCTGGAATACACGCCTTACCAGGTTAAGCAGGCGGTGGTCGGCTACGGAAAAGCGACTAAGGAACAGGTCATGCTGATGGTGCAACGTTTGCTGGCCTTGCGGGAAAAGCCGCGTCCCGATGATGCGGCAGATGCCTTGGCAATAGCAATTTGCGCGCTGCATGCCAGCACATATCATTCTTGGCGGGAGAGATCACGATGATTGGCTATTTACGCGGCCGGGTGCTGCTTTTAGAGAGCGAGGGCTGTTTGCTGGACGTGCACGGAGTCGGCTATCGCCTGATTTTGCCTTCCAACCTGCTTTCGGGATTGCGGATCGGCCAGGAATGCGCTTTTTATACGCATTTGCAGGTTCGGGAAGACGCGTTCACCTTGTTTGGCTTCCCGGATTTGGCCGAGTACGAGCTTTTTTTATTGTTGCTGACCGTTTCGGGGATTGGCCCCAAAGCGGCTATCGCTATTTTGTCGACTTTGCGCCCGCCTGCGCTGCGCCAGGCAATTGTGTTGCGCGACTTAAAGACAATCACGCGCGTGCCTGGGATTGGCAAAAAGACGGCCGAGCGGTTGCTGTTGGAATTGGGCGACAAGCTGTCCTTAGGACAAGCAGAAGCAACGGCCGGAGCAAGCCTGGCAGCGGCGCCCGTTCCTGACGCCGCATCGCCATTGGCGGAAGCCGGGCAAGCGCTAGAGAGCCTTGGTTATGATTGGCGTGAAATAAAACCGGTCTTGGACCGTTTGCCGCAAGACGAGCAGCAGGTCGGGACACTGGTTCGTTTGGCGTTAAAAGAGCTTAGCAGGAGGTTATGATGGCGCAGGAAGAACAACGTGTAATAGCTGGACAGGAGCAGCCGATCGACCAATGGCAGTTCAGTCTGCGGCCGCGATGGCTCAAAGAGTATATCGGCCAGGAACAGGTTAAGCGCAATTTGTCGGTGTTTATTCAGGCCGCCAGAGGACGGGAGGAAGCGCTGGACCATGTGCTGCTGTCAGGTCCGCCGGGGCTGGGAAAGACCACTCTGGCCAACATCATCGCCAACGAACTCGGCGTCAGTCTTCGCGTCACGTCCGGCCCGGCTATCGAGCGGCAAGGCGATTTGGCTGCATTGCTGACCAATTTGAATGAACATGACGTACTGTTTATTGACGAAATACATCGACTGTCCCGGTCGGTGGAAGAAATTTTATATGCCGCGATGGAGGATTACGCGCTGGACATTATCATCGGCAAGGGGCCGAGCGCGCGCTCCGTCCGCCTCGATTTGCCACGCTTTACGTTGGTTGGTGCGACGACGCGGGCCGGGGCCTTGGCCTCGCCATTGCGCGACCGTTTTGGCGTGATGTGCCGTTTGGAGTATTACACGCCGGGCGAGTTGCAGCTTATCGTCGAGCGGGCTGCCGAACTGCTTGACGTTTCACTCGCTTCTTCCGGCGCGGCGGAGATTGCCCGCCGCTCACGAGGAACGCCGCGCATTGCCAATCGCCTGCTTAAGCGGGTAAGGGATTTTGCTCAAGTTGCCGGCGCTGGCCACGTCACTGCGGCGGACGCCGACTCGGCCTTGTCGATGCTTGATATTGACTGCATGGGCCTAGACCGCAACGACCGACGGCTTTTGCGCACGGTGATCGAAAAGTTTTCCGGCGGCCCGGTTGGGGTCGAAACGCTGGCGGCCGCCGTGAGCGAAGAGACGGAAACCGTTGAGGACGTGTATGAGCCGTTTTTAATGCAACTGGGATTCTTGCAGCGTACGCCCCGGGGGCGGATTGTTACAGCGGCCGCATATGAACATTTGGGGATTCCATTGCGAGGGAGATAAGGTCATGCGAGTATTGCTGCATATGTGTTGCGGACCTTGTTCAATTGGTCCGATCCGGGCGCTAAGGCGGGCAGGAGTAGCCTTTGACGGCTATTTTTACAATCCGAACATCCATCCGCTTAAGGAATTTAAGCGCCGTATCCAAACCCTTGAATCGACTGCTCGGGATGAAAAAGTACTGGTCTTCTGGGACAAAGACTATCCGTTGGAAATCTTCCTGGCGGGTGCGTTGGCTGAACCGGAACTGCGCTGCCGTTATTGCTATCGCGTGCGGTTGCGCGCTTGCGCGGCTTACGCTAAGGAACATGGCTACGAAGCCTTTACAACAACGCTGTTAGTCAGTCCGTTCCAGCGCCACGAATTGATCAGGGAAATTGGCGAACAGGTGGCAACGGAATCGGGCGTAGCTTTTTATTACCAGGATTTTCGCCCTGAATATGAGGGGGCGACCGCGACAGCGATTGCGCGTGAATATTACCGGCAACCCTACTGCGGCTGCATTTTCAGCGAAAGGGACCGCTATCAAAAGAAAAAGAGACAGCCGAACGCATAATGAGGAGGCGGGACGATGCGACAGTTCGTGCGTTTGTTCGTGCTGGCCGGCTTGCTGTGCTGCACCGCCGCATTGCCGGCAACGGCGGCCGTTCCCGATATTCGGGCAGCCGTTGCGCTAGGACAGCATTCGGTTGAAATAACGCTGCCGGCTGGGGCGGTTTTCCTGCTTGACGGACGAAAGGCCCCCCAGCCGGCGCCCTTAGCACCGCCGCGCGCGGTGGTGAGCGCGGACAAGACAGGCCTGCGTCTGGGCAAAACGGCTTTGGCGGCTAAGGTCGTGACGATAACGGCGCCGGAAAAGGCGACCGTTGAAGTCAATCGCCGCCGTTATCGGGGCACTATCACGATCATGCAAAATTCGGGCCCCACGCCGACCCTCGATGTGATCAACACCCTGCCCTTGGAACAATACTTGTACGGCGTCGTGCCGCAGGAGATGCCGTCGTCTTGGCCGAAGGAGGCGCTAAAAGCTCAGGCGGTTGCTGCCCGATCGTTTGCCCTTGCTTTGCGGGAGTCAAACCGCCAACAAGCCTATGATGTCAAGGCCTCTGTAAGCGGGCAGGTTTATGGCGGCTTTTCGGCGGAAGAGGAGACGACGAACAGGGTTGTGGATGAAACACGGGGCCTGGTCATTACTTATGCGGGGCGCTATGTGCCCGGGTATTACCACAGCGTCAGCGGCGGTTATACGGAAAACAGCGAGGCGGTCTGGGGCATGCCAAAGCCCTATTTGCAAGCTGCTCCCGATGTCGAGACAAAAGCTCCGCTGGAGAAGTGGGAAAAGACTTTTTCTCCGGACGTGCTGGACCGGTACCTGGCCCAGGCCGGACTTGAGATCGGCAAACTGCAGGCCATACAGCTCACGTCGCTGGGAAATCAGCCGGCAAATTGCCCGGATCGGAGCACATCCGGCCGGGTTAGACAGCTTCGCCTAATCGGCACCAGCGGCGAGGCTCGCATAGAAGGAAACCGCCTTCGCCAAATGCTGCAGTTGCCCAGCACTTTGTTCGATGTTGCAATCGTCAATGAGGTGCCCAAGGAGATTGCCGCTACGATTACCGATGTCTATGGCAACCCGGTGCTAGAAAAGAAAATCCCCGTAAATGTGGCGGATCAAAAAATTGCGCCGCTTTGGTCCGATGCCAAGGATATTCGGCGGATCTCACGCGGCGCCGGGGTGCTGGTGCGTTTTGCCGGCCGCGGCTTTGGCCATGGGGTCGGCATGAGCCAATGGGGGGCAAAGACAATTGCCGAACTGGCAAAGGCTGACGACAAGACGGTCTACAAAACCATTTTGCAAAAATACTATAAAGGGGTAGCGTTAGTGAAGGCCTATGAAGACTGAGGAGATGGGACGACAATTGATGCGCGTGCAAGATTATGACTATTTTTTACCGGAGGAATTGATCGCCCAAACGCCGATCGAACCGCGGGACCATTCCCGCCTGCTTGTTGTCGACCGCCAGCAGCATGGCGTCGAGCATAAGCATTTTTATGACTTGGTTTCTTATCTGCAAGCGGGAGACTTGCTGATCATGAATGATACAAGGGTTATTCCGGCGCGGCTGATCGGCCGCAAGGACACCGGCGCGCGCGTGGAAGTCTTCTTGCTTCACCGGCATAGTAAAGACGTTTGGGAAGCGCTCGTCCGTCCCGGAAAGAAACTGGCGCCTGGCGCTATTGTTTCGTTTGGTGATAAGCTTCAATGCCAAATTATTGAAAAAACGGAATTTGGCGGACGCCTGGTTCAGTTTACTTACGAAGGCGCTTTCGAGGCAATCCTCGATGAACTCGGGCAGACGCCTCTTCCGCCCTACATTCATGAGAAACTGGACGATAAGGAGCGGTATCAAACTGTCTATGCCCGGGTCGACGGCTCGGCTGCGGCCCCCACGGCCGGACTGCATTTCACGCCGGAGATGCTGCAAACAGTGAAGGACAAGGGCGTAAATGTCGCTTTTGTAACCCTCCATGTCGGGTTGGGAACCTTTCGCCCCGTATCGGTCGAGGATATTCGCGACCATGTGATGCACAGCGAGTATTATGATGTGCCGGAAGAGACGGCGGCGCAGGTTGCCAATACCAGGGCGAAGGGCGGGCGTGTGATCGCCGTCGGCACGACAGCCGTCCGCACGCTGGAAAGCGCCGCCCAGCCTGGCGGTTTGATCCGCAGCGGGTCAGGCAAAACGAATATTTTTATTTATCCCGGCTACACATTCCAGGTGGTTGATGGGCTGGTCACGAACTTTCATTTGCCGCAAAGCACGCTGTTGATGCTGGTAAGCGCATTCGCCGGACGGGAACGGATGCTGGAGGCTTACCGGCAGGCGGTAGAGGGGAAGTACCGTTTTTTCAGCTTTGGCGATGCCATGTTTATTTACTGAAGGAGGAGAAAGGTTGTCAGCAGTACGATATGAACTGATCAAACAATGTCCTGTAACAGGCGCGCGGGCCGGGCGACTGCATACACCGCACGGCGTCTTTGATACGCCCATGTTTATGCCTGTCGGCACGCAGGCGACAGTCAAGACCGTTTCACCTGAAGAGTTGAAAGCCATGGGGGCAGGGATTATCCTGTCAAATACCTATCATTTGTTTTTGCGTCCGGGGCATGAACTGGTGCAAAAAGCCGGCGGGCTGCACAAGTTTATGAATTGGCAGGGCGGCATCCTGACCGACAGCGGCGGCTTTCAGGTCTTCAGCCTGGGCGATTTGCGCAAGATCAAAGAGGAAGGCGTGACGTTCCGCTCCCACATCGACGGATCAAAGCAGTTCTTGTCGCCGGAGAAGGCGACGGCGGTTCAAGAGGCGCTTGGCGCCGACATTATTATGGCGTTTGACGAATGCGTGCCTTATCCGGCTGACTTTGCTTACGCCAAGGCTTCGACCGAGCGGACGACGCGCTGGGCAGTGCGCTGCCAGTCGGCGCGGACGCGCACAAAAGACCAGGCGCTGTTTGGCATTGTGCAGGGCGGCATGTACAAAGAACTGCGCAAATGGAGCGCCGATTCACTTGTCGAGCTTGACTTCCCCGGCTATGCCATCGGCGGCTTGAGCGTTGGCGAGCCAAAACCGCTGATGTACGAGATTTTGGGCGAGACAACGCCGCACCTGCCGGCCAACAAGCCGCGCTATCTGATGGGGGTTGGCACGCCAGACTGTCTGGTGGAAGGAATTGCGCTCGGCGTTGACATGTTTGACTGCGTGTTCCCGACCCGGGTGGCCCGCAATGGCACGGTCATGACGAAGCATGGCCGCATGGTGGTCAGAAATGCGGCCTACGCTGAGGATTTTCTGCCGATTGACGAGCAGTGCGGCTGCTATACGTGCCGCAATTACAGCCGCGCTTACTTAAGGCATTTGTTTAAGGCGGAGGAAATTTTTGGCTTGCGGTTGGCAACAATTCATAATCTGCATTTCCTGCTGGATTTCATGCGGCAGGCCAGACAAGCCATCCTGGAAGACCGCTTTCCGGCCTTTCGCCAAGAATTTTTAAGCAACTATCACTTGAATTAAAGGGTTTTTTCTCTTTTTGTTGAATATCAAAGTTTGTACGAAAAACAAGAAGCTTAAGAGGAGGTGCATGTATGCCGGGCTTAACACCTGAGACTACACAAATGCTGAATTCATTTTGGCCATTTTTGCTGATGGCGATTGTGTTCTACTTTTTGCTGTACAGACCGCAAAAAAAGGAACAGAAAAAACGCGCGACTTTGCTGGACAACTTGAAAAAAGGCGACCGGGTCATCACTATCGGGGGCGTATACGGAACAATCACCGCGCTGACCGACAAGAAAGTGACACTGCGTGTTGCTGATCGTGTCGAGGTCGACTTTGTTCGTACGGCTGTCAGCCATTATCAGGAAGACGCTACGAAGTGATTGAGGCAAAAAAGCAACTGCGCAAGCAGTACCTAGCGTTGCGGCGGGCGCTGCCGCTTGATTCAGTGGCCGCATGGAGCGATCAGATCAACGATCTGATCGTTGCCAGCGACGCTTTTCAGCACGCCAGGGTAATAATGGGATATTTAGCCGTTGCCGGTGAACCAAACATTGATCGCACGCTGCAAACGGCCTTGAATATGGGGAAACAAGTTTGTGTGCCGGTCTTCACCGATCAAAAAGGGATTATGAAGGCGGCCTGTCTGCAGGAACTAAGCGGCTTGCCGGTCGGCGAGTACGGCATTCGGGTTTTGCCACGGGATGCGGCAGCAATTGATCCGGCGGAGATTGATTTAGTGCTGACGCCCGGCTTGCTCTTCACTGCCGCTGGGGCAAGGCTTGGCCTGGGCGGCGGCTACTATGACCGTTTTCTGCCTTCGGCCGCCAAGGCGCTGCGAATGGGCGTCCTGTTTGAACGATTTTTATTGCCGGAACTGCCGGTTGAAGCGCATGATGCGCTAGTTTCCTGTTTGGTAACGGAGAAGCGGATGGTGCTTTGCCGCAATTAGTGGAACTGAAGAGTTTTTGTTTGGTTTCTGGGCAAAACGCGATAATGCTGCGTTTTGCCCAGTTCATGTTAGCCGCGGTTGTCATTTTGCCATAAGTGAATGGAGGAGAAGCGTGTTGCGTTGGAATGCTCTGTCTAAATTTTTGGGAACAGCGATCGCCATTATCGTGGCGTTTGGTCTGTACATATCGCCGTTGGCTTTATCAATCAAGCAGGGGCTTGATTTGCAGGGCGGTACGCATATAGTTTTGGAGGCCGTCGATACGCCTGACGCCAAGGTTGACGATGACGCCCTGAACCGGGTTGTCAAGATCATCGACAAGCGGGTCAATGAACTGGGCTTGACTGAGCCGATCGTGCAGCGGGAAGGGACCCGGCGGATCATCGTCGAACTGCCAGGCATCAAGGACCCGGAAAAAGCGATTGACATGCTCGGCAAGACGGCTTTGTTGGAATTTATCGACCCAGCCGGACAAGTTGTCATGACCGGCAAGGACCTGAAGGATTCCCAAGCGCAAATGGGGCAGGGCAACCAGCCGGTTGTCGCGCTTGAATTCACCAGCGAGGGGGCGGCCAAGTTTGCCGAGCTGACTACGCAGAACGTTGGCAAGGCGATCGGCATTTTGCTCGATAAAGAGATGCTGACCAACCCGGTCGTATCGGAGCCGATTCGCGGCGGCAAGGCGGTCATCACCGGCAACCGTTCGATGGAGGATGCGCAAAACCTGGCAATCCTGCTGCGAAGCGGCGCCCTGCCGGTAAAAGTGAATATTATTGAAAACCGCACGGTTGGACCCACGCTTGGGCAGGATTCAAAGGACAAAAGCGTCATGGCCTTTACCATCGGCATCGCCGGGGTCGTATTGTTCATGCTGCTCTTTTACCGGATTTCCGGACTGATTGCGGACATTGCGCTCCTGTTGTACGTCTTGATGGTGCTGGCAAGCCTGAAAATGCTCAACGCCACGCTGACCTTGCCGGGAATCGCCGGCATCATCCTCTCAATCGGCATGGCGATCGATGCGAACGTGCTGATTTTTGAACGCTTCAAGGAAGAGATTCGCGAGGGAAAAACAATGCGGGCGGCCATGGACGCCGGCTTTGCGCGGGCTTTTGCCACGGTCTTTGATTCGAACATGACGACCACTGTTGCGGCAGCTGTTCTTTTCTTCCTGGGAACCGGTCCGATCAAAGGGTTTGCCATTACCTTGATCATCGGCAACATCCTGAGCATGTTTACGGCGATTACCGTAACGCGCTTCATGCTGAGGTCCTTGATGGGCAGCAACCTATTGAAAAACAGCAAGTTCTTTGGGGCTTGAGGAGGAGACGAATACAGCGATGAAATTTGATATTATTAGGCGCTCAAAGCTCTGGTTTGCCATTTCAGCCTTGCTTATATCCGTTGGCCTTGTTTCCATGCTGACTCGCGGGTTTAACTTGGGCATAGACTTTGCCGGCGGCGCGATTCTTGACTTGCGTTTTGAACAAGCTGTGTCCGTTTCGGCGGTGCGCGACGCGCTGAAGGGGCAGAATCTTGAGAACAGCACGATCCAGTTGGCGGGCGATACTGTGGATGGAAAAGGCCGGAATGTCTTTATTCGCACGCACGCCCTGGAGGACGAGGAACGCCGGGCGGTCATGGCGGATCTGCAAAAGCAGCTTGGCGCCTTCGACGTGCTGCGGGTGGAAAAAGTCGGCGCAGTGATCGGCGAGGAATTGACGCGGCAAGCCTTGCTGGCCATGCTGATCTCCTGGATTTTGATGATTCTATATATCACGTATCGGTTCGAATTCCGTTTTGCCGTTTCCGGCGTTATTGCGCTGATCCATGACCTGCTTATCGTGATCGGGGTGTTCTCGCTTTTCCAGCTTGAGATTGACGCAGCTTTTGTGGCGGCCCTGCTCACCATAATTGGTTACTCGATTAACGATACGATCGTCATTTTTGACCGGATTCGGGAAAATATGAAGTCGCGGCGCCGCTCCGAACCGTTGGCGGAAATGGTTGACCGCAGCATTTGGCAAACGATGACCAGGTCGATATATACGGTCATGACGGTCTTGTTCGCCACGGCCGCCTTGTATTGGTTCGGCGGCGACACGACGAAGAACTTTTCGCTGGCCCTCTTAGTTGGGTTTATTGCCGGCGCCTATTCTTCCGTCTTTATTGCCAGTCCGATCTGGGTGTGGTGGAGAACGGCCCGTCCGTAAGGCGTTTTCTGCGAAAAAAGAGCCGATCATCGCGATTCGGCTCTTTTTTTGTCTCTGCTACAGGAATTATCGAGAGATGGGTTGAATTATGAACACAAGTGTATACGTTGACAGGGGAGGGCAAAGATGATGCCGTATTTGATTTTTACGTTATGCCTTTCTGTTTTGGTAGCGATGTTTGCTGTTCAAAATGCGTTAATGGTGCCGGTTAGTTTTTTGCTTTGGAATTTTCAAAGTTCCCTCGTGCTCGTCATTATCGGTTCTGTCGCGATTGGCGCGTTCTGGGCGTTTTTGCTGACTATGTGGTGGCGGTTTAAGCAGGGCCGCAAGCTCAAGCAGTGCGAGCAGGAGATCAAGCGCCTGACGGCGAGGCTGGCCGAGCAGGATTTGCTGTTGGCCAAGGCTGCGGCACAGAGGCCGTCGGATGCCGCGCCGGTTAGCAAAACCGTCGAGTAATTTTCTGGGTGGGAAGCAAGGAGTCGATTTCATTGTGGCAGGACAAGCACTGGCTAGTGCAAGAGATAGATGAAAATGAGGCAGCGCCGTTGGCGGCGGCGCTTGGCGTGCCTGTGCCGATTGCAAAAATGTTGTTGCGCCGCGGCATAAGCGAAGTGCAACAAGCCCGCTTTTTCCTGGGCCTTGAGGAGGAGCCTTTTCACGATCCGTTTTTGCTCAGCGGGATGAGGACGGCAGTGGATCGAATTGAGTCGGCAATTAACCAGGGCCTGCCGATCGCCATTTATGGCGATTATGATGTCGACGGCATAACGGCGACAGCCGTACTGATACGGTTTTTGGCGCGCCGTGGCGCCGATGTCAGTTACTATATTCCGGAACGGCAGAGCGAAGGCTATGGACTGAATGTGGCAGCGCTGCAACGCCTTGCCGAACAGGGCATCAAGCTGGTCGTCACCGTGGATTGCGGGATCAGCGGCTATGAGGAAGTCGCCGGCGTTCCTGAACTCGACATCATTATCACGGATCACCACCAGCCGCCGGAGCGTCTGCCGGCGGCTGCGGCGATCGTAAACCCCAAAGTGTTGCCTTCCTCCTATCCGTTTGCGCACTTATCAGGGGTGGGTGTGGCACTCAAGCTGTGCCAGGCGCTCGCCTCACGCTTTTTTGTTGCCCCGGATGAATGGGACGCTTTGTTTGAACTCGCCATGCTGGGCACGGTTGCCGACATCGTGCCTTTGACGGGCGAGAACCGGCTGCTTGTCCGCAAAGGTCTCGCTTCCGTCAATTCGCTAAAACGGGTCAGGGGCTTGCAAGCCTTGCTGACTGTCAGCAATAACAAGACGCGCCAGGTCGATACGGGCATAGTCGGTTTTGGCCTCGCGCCGCGCCTGAATGCCGCAGGACGCCTGGCCAATGCCGAATCAGCCGTGCAGCTGCTGCTGACGGAGGAGGATAGCACAGCGCAGGTGTTGGCGGAACAGCTCAACCAAGAAAATTACGAGCGCCAGCAAATTGAAAAAGCGATCTTTCAGGAAGCGGAGGCGATGATTCAGGCTCAGGGCGGGCCAAAAGGCGTTCTGGTTCTCGCTTCGGAGAACTGGCACGCTGGCGTGATTGGCATCGTTGCTTCCCGGCTGGTGGAGCGCTACTATGTTCCGGTCGTATTGATCAGCTTGTCGGGCGATATTGGTAAAGGCTCCTGCCGCAGCATTGAAGCGTTTGATTTGTATCAGGCGCTGGCTGCTTGCGCCGGACATCTGCTTCAGTTTGGCGGCCATCACCAGGCGGCCGGGCTGACCATCGACCGAAATGCCATTGATGCGTTTCGGCAGGCGCTGGAAGCGGTTGCGTCCAACAGGTTGTCTGATTCGGATTACAGGCAGCCGCTGCGGCTTGACGGAGACCTCGCGCTAGGCACCTTAACCGACGAGGTGATGCAATGGCTGGTTCGGTTGGAACCGTTTGGAATGGGCAATCCGCGACCGGTTTTTTCCTTCCGAAAAGTGCGGATTCGCGACGTGCAAAGCATGGGTGAAGACAACAGCCATTTGCGAATGCATCTGGCGGATGCCACCGGGGAACAGCGGGCGGTGATGTGGCGCGCCGGACATTACCGTCCGGCCCTGTGGGCGGGTTTGGAGATTGATGTGGCGGCGGTCGCGGAATATAATTATTGGCGGGACAGGGCTGCTATTCAACTGCGGGTTGTTGACATCCAGCAGCCGCACTGGGTATTTGATTACCGAAAGGCGGCATCGAAAGAGGCTTGCTTAAAAAATATTTTACAAATTGATAAAAAAACGATAGTCTATGGTATGAATGAGTTTCATAATCATTCGGCGCGCGTGCGCTTTTTATCCTACTACCAACCGGTCCCGCAGGATTGTGAATTGCTCGTGCTGGCCGCTTTACCCCCCTTTGCCGCCGAGCAGGAAGACTGGCTGCGAGCGTTGCCGGAGCTCCGCTGCCACCTGGTTTTGCTGTTTAACGAGGCGGACCGAAACGCTTGGCGCAGGCAGGAGGAAAACAGCACGTTGAACAGGGAAAAACTGGCCATGCTGTATCGCGCCATACAGCAGCAGGGCGCGATTGTTTCTGCGGCTGCGCTGCCAGCCGTCACGGGCCTTGATGCCGAACAGGTGAAGACGGCCTTGGCGATTTTCGCTGAGTTAGGGCTCGTTTTTGTGGATGACGAGCAGCGCGTGCAGCTTGTTCCACAACCGGGCGGTGAAAAGAAATCGATTGAGCAATCTCAAGTATTTCGCAGTTTGCGCGATCAGGCGGTTGCGCGCAAAAAGCAGATGGATGCGCTGTTTCAGCGGCCGGCCTTCGCCTGGATGCGTCGGTCAGAAAGCTAACGCCCAAGGCGCGTTATTCAAGTACGAAAATGAACGGAGTGCAAGCTTATGCCGGACGACCAGCTGGATATTGCCATAGAGGATTTACTTAATAGGGCCGCTGAATATTTGCCTGCCGACCAAGTCGAAGGATTGCGGCAAGTGTTTCTTTTTTCAAAAGACGCGCATGCCGGGCAAGTGCGCGTATCGGGAGAGCCTTATATCAACCACCCGATCGGCGTAGCGGCGATTTTGGCGGATTTGCAGCTGGACGTGACCTCGTTGAAAGCGGCTTTGCTGCACGATGTGGTTGAGGATACGGACATCACGCTGGAAAAGCTCGAAGAGCTGTACGGCAAGGAAGTCGCCATGCTCGTGGATGGCGTTACGAAACTGAGCCGGATTGAATACATCTCCAAGGAAGAGCAGCAGCTTGAGAATTATCGCAAAATGTTTTTGGCAATGGCCAAGGATATTCGGGTGGTCTTAATCAAGCTGGCCGACCGGCTGCACAACATGCGGACGCTGAAGGTTATGCCGCTGCACAAGCAGCAGGCGACGGCGCGTGAAACGCTGGAGATCTTTGCGCCTTTGGCCCACCGGCTTGGCATTTACAACATCAAGTGGGAACTGGAGGACCTGGCGTTTCGCTATCTGGAGCCTGAACGCTACTATTCGCTTGTCGAACAGGTTAAGCAAAAACGGCGGGAGCGCGAGGCGCTGATCACCCAATCCATCCAGGAGCTTAAAGAGCGCTTGGCCAGCGTGGGCATTGAATGCGAAATCAATGGGCGGCCAAAGAATTTTTACAGCATCTATAAAAAGATGCAGCGCGACCATAAAGAATTAAACGAGATTTATGATTTGCTGGCCATCCGGGTGCTGGTTCACTCGGTGAAAGATTGCTACGGCGCCCTGGGGATGGTCCACACGTTGTGGAAACCGATTCCAGGTCGGTTCAAAGACTATGTAGCCATGCCGAAATCAAACATGTACCAGTCCCTGCATACGACCGTCGTGTCAACGCACGGCCAGCCGCTTGAGATCCAGATTCGCACATTTGAGATGCACCGCATTTCCGAATTTGGCATTGCCGCGCACTGGCGCTACAAAGAATCCGGCAAAGGCGCTGGCGGAAGCGCCGGCAGCAGCGCGAAGAATTTTGATGCCAAACTTTCCTGGATGCGCCAGCTGCTAGACTGGCACCAGGACATGCGCGATCCTCGTGAATTTGTCGATACGGTTAAACTGGATGTTTTTGCGGATGAGGTCTTTGTCTTCACCCCGCGCGGCGATGTAATTGATTTGCCGGTCGGTTCCGTGCCGATTGATTTTGCCTACCGCATTCACACCGATGTCGGCCATCGCTGCGTGGGGGCAAAGGTGAACGGGCGCATTGTGCCGCTTGAATACAAGCTGACCAACGGCGACATCGTGGAAATCGTCACATCAAAGCAGTCGAACGGCCCGAGCCGCGACTGGCTGAACATTGTCGGTTCGTCGGAAACGAAAAACAAAATTCGCCAGTGGTACAAGAAGGAGAAGCGGGAAGAAAATCTGGCCAAAGGCCGCGATCTGCTCGAACGGGAGAGCAAGCGCTTGGGGTATGACCCCAAGGTCCTGCTCAAGACGGACCGCTTGCGCGAAGTGGCCAACCGCATGAACATTGCGGCTGACGACAATTTGGTTGCGGCAGTCGGGTACGGCGGCGTGACGATTCATGGCGTCATGACCAAGTTGATTGAGCTCTATAAGAAGGAGACAAAAAGCGAAACGCCGCAGGACATCTCCCAGATGCTGGCCGAGCTAAAGCCAAGGAGCCCCAAAAGCAAGTCCGGGCACGGCGTTTTGGTCAAAGGCGAGTCGGGATTAATGGTGCGGCTGGCTAAATGCTGCAACCCGGTTCCGGGCGACGTCATCGTGGGCTACATCACGCGCGGACGCGGCGTCTCGGTGCATCGGGCCGATTGCACGAACGTGCTCAACAATAAAGAAGAGTACGAGCGCATGATTGAGGTCATGTGGGATGTAGCCCGCGACGCCCTGTACAAGGTGACGATCCAGGTGAATGCCGCCGACCGCCCGGGCGTGCTGACAGACATCATGATGGTGGCATCCGAGTCAAAGGTGAACATCAGCGCGGTAAACGCACGGACGGAAAAAAACAAAACCGCAACGGTGACGGTGAGTCTGGAGATCAGCACCAAGGAGCAGCTGGAATACATTATGTCTAAAATGCGGCGGGTAAAGAACGTATATAGCGTCTCACGCTACAATGCCAGCTCCGGGGGGATATAATGAGGGCAGTTATTCAGCGCGTAAAGCGTGCCAAGGTAACGGTTGGCGACCAGGTCGTCGGCAGTATTGCCGGCGGGCTGGTCGTCCTGCTGGGGGTAGAACAAGGCGATACGGAGGCGGACAGCCGTTATCTGGCTGACAAAACCATACACTTGCGCATTTTTGAGGATGGTCAGGGGAAAATGAATGAATCGCTTTTGACGCAAGGCGGCAGTCTGCTGGTTGTATCCCAATTTACGCTTTTGGGGGATTGCCGCAAAGGGAGGCGGCCTGGGTTTGACAAGGCCGCCCGTCCGGAAACGGCGGCGGCGCTGTACGAGTCATTCGTGAACCATTGCCGGGCGCAGCAGGTTCATGTTGAGACCGGCCAGTTTCAGGCCCAAATGCTGGTGAGCTTGGACAACGACGGGCCGGTCACGTTGTTGCTGGACAGTAAAAAAATTTTTTGAGGTGAAGAACGAATGAATATTATTGCCTTGCAGGTAGGCAGCCTGGCGACGAACTGCTACCTGGTGTATGACGAAGAAACGAAAGACGGCGTTGTTATCGACCCGGGCGGTGATGGCGACTACATCACCAAGGAGATTGCCGCGCATAAAATGAACGTGAAGGCTGTTTTGCTGACGCACGGCCACGCTGACCACATTATGGCGCTGGAAAAGGTGCGGGCGCAGGCAAATGTCCCCGTGCTGATGCATAAGGCGGACGCGCCTATGCTCGCCAACGCTAACAAAAACCTTTCTTTTTTTGTGGGAGAAGCGATTACCTGCGATGCGGCGGAACGCTTCGTCGCCGATGAGGAGGAAATCGCGTTAGGCTCGCTCTCCTTCCGGGTGCTGCATACGCCTGGCCACACGCCAGGCGGTTGCTGCTACCAATTCGGGCTGGATGTATTCTGCGGCGATACGATTTTCAGCGAATCAATCGGGCGAACGGATTTGCCGGGCGGCTCTTACCAGCAGCTGCTAGAGTCGATCCAGGGCAAGATTCTGCGTTTGCCGGACGATGCATCCCTGTATCCGGGACATGGGCCCAAAACCACCGTCGGCTGGGAACGGCGCATGAATCCTTTTTTGGCGTAGCCGCATGAATAGTTACATTCCCGGCTCAAGCCGCAAATGGTACAAACTGCTGTTTTTAGGCGTCTGCTTATATTTGTTAAGTGAAGCTAGCGCGATTTTTTTGCCGATTATTTTAGCCATCGTGCTGGCTTTCATCCTGCACCCGCTCGTTGTGCTGCTCGAGCAGGTGCCGTTCGGTACACGCCGGTTTGCGGTGCCGAAGTTTGTGGCGATTTTGGCCTCGTTTGTCTTGACGGGCGTGGCCGCCTTTTTCGTCGGATCATTCTTGCTCCTGCCGCTGATTATCGAGCTGAACAAGTTTTTGGCCAACCTGCCTAACCTGATGGAGAAATTTCGCCTGTTAACCGCCTCGCTGAACGAGGGGGCTGTTATTCAGCTGCCTTCGAATCTGCAAAGCCTGATCGACCAGGCTTTGTCGGGCGCAGCCGCATTTTCTGTCGACCTGCTGAAGCGCGTTTTGCGCTCAACGCTTGTTTTTGCGACCAGCCTTGTCGAGCTTGTCGTTGTGCCGGTCCTGACGTTCTATTTTCTGAAGGACTGGCGGCTGTTGCTCGCCCGGTTTGTGTCGTATTTTCCGCGCGGCAGCCACGACAAGGTCAACACCATCTTGGTTGAAATCGGCCGGGTTGTCAGCGCTTATATTCGTGGTCAGTTTTTTGTCAGCCTGATTGTCGGGGCGCTGGTCACAGCCGGGATTTATGCGATGGGCGTCGATTACCCGCTGGTGCTGGGGGTGCTGGCCGTGCTGACCGAAGCCATTCCGATAGTCGGCCCGATCGTGGGCGCCGTACCGGCGGTCTTTTTGGCCTATCTGACCTCGCCGCTGTTGGCGGTTAAGGTCACGGTTTTTTTTCTCGTGCTCCATCAGCTTGAAAACCACATTTTAGTCCCGACGGTGATGGGCGGCTCGATCAACTTGCACCCCGTATGGGTCATCATCAGCCTGCTGATCGGCGCGCAATTGCTGGGAATATTGGGCATGATTCTTGCTGTTCCGGTGGCGGCGATTTTGAGCGTCCTCCTGGACCAACTTTGGCTTAGCGACGAGGAAAGGGGCGATTCGTAATGTGGTGCGCCAACCCGGACAGCTTTCGACGGCTGCTGAAGGAAAAACAATATAAAATGACGCCGCAGCGCCAGCGGATTTTGGAGGTTTTCTGCGAGCATCCGGACGCCCATTTAAGTGCGGAGGATGTTTACCAGATCGTGCGCGTTGACTCAAGTGACATCGGCCTGGCGACCGTATACCGTACGCTAGAGCTGCTGAGCGAACTAGAATTGCTGTCGAAAATCAATTTTGGCGACGGAAGAAGCCGTTATGAGTTAAGCCGCACTGGAGAAGGGCACCATCATCACCACCTGATTTGCCTCGCCTGCGGCAAGGTCTCTGAATTCGACGATGACCTGCTTGATCAGCTCGAAAAAGAAGTGTCAGTGAAAAACGGCTTTCAGATTCTTGACCATCAGGTAAAGTTTTTTGGCTATTGCCAGAATTGCCAGCGGCGCGACCATGAAAAACAATCCTGATTTTTTTTGTTGGGAAGCAGGGGCGGCGTGGCTGCATGCGGCGGTGCAGGAAGTTGCGGCGGACTTTGGCCTGGCGCCTGTCGAACAAGGCGGCAGGGAACGGTATCGGTTTTTGCTGGAGGTGCAGCAAGATGGGCGGGGCGCTAGCCTCGTTTCTTTTTCTGTCCGCAATGCGCATGGCGCCTGTTTAGGCAAAAGGCGTCTGGCATGCGAAAGCAACTTGCCGCCTGAAATTAAACGTGCGGCGCGGCTGGCCGCCTTCCAAGCGCTTCAGTCCGCCTTTCCTGACCAGCAGCCGCCGCCCTGGGGGATTTTGCACGGCATCCGTCCCGGCAAGCTGGCAACCCGGCTTTTAGCGGACGGCAGGAGCGAGGCTGAGACAAGGCGCATGCTGTCGGCCTCATACGGCGTCAGCGCCGACCGCGCGGCGCTGATCACGGACATCGCCTTGCGCCAGCAGCCGTATCTGAAGGCCTTGTCGGCTCCGCGCGCGGTCGGGGTATATGTCAGTGTCCCCTTTTGTCCGTCGCGCTGCCTGTATTGTTCGTTTCCTTCCGCTGTGCGGCCGGGCACCCAGCATGTCAGGACATTTTTGCGCGCTGTTGGACATGATATTGCGGCTGTGATACAATTATTAACTAGGTTCGACATGACGGTAAAAACGCTTTATATCGGTGGCGGGACGCCGACTGTTTTAGCCGACGATGAGTTTCAATGGCTGTTAGAGCAGCTGGCCCCGCTGTCAGGCAAGGTGGCCGAATTCACGGTTGAGGCGGGACGGCCTGATACTTATTCGCCGCAAAAGCTAGCGGCGATGGCGGCACACCGCGTAACGCGGATTAGCCTAAATCCGCAAACGATGCAGGATCAAACGCTGCAGCGCATTGGCCGCCGTCACACGGCGAAGTCCGTACGCGAGCAGATGCAGGCGATTCGCACGTTTGGCGTTCCGGTCGTCAACATGGATTTAATCGCCGGCCTGCCGGGAGAAACGACGCAAGATTTCAACGATACGCTTGCGCAGGTGCTTGATTTGGCGCCGGAAAACCTGACTGTGCACACATTGGCGCTGAAGCGGCGCAGCCCGCTCTTTGCCGAAGGACAAGCGGCCTTGGCGGCGCCGGAGGTTGTAGCGCAGATGGTGGCGGCAGCGGCCAGGCTTGCGGCGCAGCATGGCTTGCAGCCCTATTATTTATACCGGCAGCGTTATATCTCCGGCAACTTGGAAAATGTCGGCTACGCAAAAACCGGGTTTGAATCGCTGTACAATATTCAAATGATGGAAGAATGGCAAACGGTGGTCGGGGCTGGCCCCGCCGCCGTGACAAAACTGGTATCTGTTCCGGGACACAAGGTGGAGCATTTTTTCATGCCCAAGGATACGGCGTATTACGCCGCTTCCCTGGAAAGATTGATGGACGCTAGGGAGGCCTTGCTGGCTTCTCATTACGGAGCGAAGGAGGACATGACACATGTTGACAACGGCCCCGCGTGGAACGCGTGATATTTTGCCGAGCGAAAGCGGCAAGTGGCGCAAAATCGAGGCGCTTGCCCGAGAGCTTTGCGCCCGGTTTGGCTACGAGGAGATTCGGACGCCGGCCTTTGAACATACGGAGCTGTTTTTGCGCGGCATCGGCGACACGACGGATATTGTCTCCAAAGAGATGTATACGATGACTGACCGGGGCGGCCGCAGCATTACACTCCGGCCGGAAAATACGGCGGCGGTGGTGCGCGCCTACCTGGAGAATAAGCTGTATGCCGATCAGGGCGTAACCCGTTTGTATTATATCGGACCGATGTTCCGCTATGACCGCCCCCAGGCCGGACGGTTCCGGCAGTTTCACCAGTTCGGCACGGAGGCGATCGGCGCAAAAGGACCGTTGGTCGATGCAGAAATCATCGCTTTGGCGGAGCAGTATTTGAAAACCCTTGGTCTCACCGAATTGCGCCTGCTTGTCAATTCCGTCGGCTGCCCGGCCTGCCGTCCGGTTTACCGGGAAAAACTGCAGGCGTACCTGCGTCCCGAGCTGGCGCATTTATGCGCAGATTGCCAGTCGCGCTTCGAGCGCAACCCGATGCGGATTTTGGATTGCAAGAATGAAACTTGCCGTTCGATTGCCAAAGATGCGCCGCGGATGCTCGATGTGCTCTGCGACGACTGCGAACAGCATTTTGCAGGCCTGAAGGAATTATTGACGGCGGGCGGCATGGCGTATGAAGTCGATACAAGACTGGTGCGCGGGCTTGATTATTACACGAAGACGGCGTTTGAAATTCAATACACGCCCTTGGGGGCGCAAAGCGCCGTTTGCGGCGGCGGCCGCTATGATGGCTTGATTGCGGAGTGCGGCGGACCGGCGACGCCGGGGATCGGCTTTGCCATCGGCATGGAGCGCGTGTTGTTGGCAATGGAGCAGCAGGGGTTGGCTGCGGAGGATAAAATGGTGCCGGCGGTATTTGTTGCCTGCCAGGGCAACAAGGCGCAGGCGGCCGCTTTCCAACTCGCGATTGAGCTGCGGCGGCGCGGCCAGTACGTGGAAATGGATGTCATGGATCGCAGCCTGAAGGCCCAGATGAAAGCCGCCAACCGCTGCGGCGCGAAATTTGTTGTGCTGCTGGGCGAAAACGAGCTGGAACAGGGCGTGGTGACGCTGCGGAACATGGCGACGGCGACTCAACAGGAAATTGCACTGAACGATATCGACTTATTATTGAAACAGCTAGAGCAATAGAGAGGGGTTTGGTAGTGTGGAAAAGCGAACGCATCATTGTGGAACTTTAGGCTTGCAATCAGTTGGAGAAGAGGTAGTTCTTTGCGGCTGGGTGTCGCGGCGCCGCGACCACGGCGGTCTGATTTTTATTGACTTGCGTGACCGCTCCGGCGTCGTACAGGTCGTCTATTCACCGGACTGCGGCCAGGACGTTTTTTCGACGGTCGAAACAGTACGCAGCGAGTACGTGCTCCAAGTTAAAGGGACAGTGGCGCAACGGGCGCCGGAAACGGTCAATGCCAACCTGGCCACCGGCACGGTGGAAGTGATCGGCGCTACGGTTGAAGTCTTAAACGCCGCCAAGACCCCGCCATTTTACATTCAAGACAATGTGGACGTGGACGAGAACCTGCGGTTGCGCTACCGCTACCTCGATCTGCGCCGGCCCGAGATGCAGTACAACCTGATGCTGCGCCATAAAGTGACGAAGCTGATGCGCGACTATCTTGACGGACGCGCTTTCGTCGAAGTAGAGACGCCGATGCTGACCAAAAGCACGCCGGAGGGGGCGCGCGACTACCTCGTCCCGAGCCGCGTCAATCCGGGCAAATTTTATGCGCTGCCCCAGTCGCCCCAGATTTTCAAGCAAATTTTGATGGTTGCCGGCTTTGAACGTTATTTCCAAATCGTCCGCTGCTTCCGTGACGAAGACTTGCGAGCCGATCGCCAGCCTGAATTTACGCAATTGGATATTGAAATGTCCTTCATCGACCAGGAGGAAATCTTGTCGACCATGGAAGGGCTTGTCCACCACATCTTCAAGGGGGCGCTGGACATTGAGGTGCCGGCCAATTTCCCCCGGATGACTTACGATGAAGCGATGGCCCGCTATGGCTCCGACAAGCCCGACATCCGCTTTGACATGGAACTGATCGACATGGGCGACGCCGTCAAGGGTTCGTCGTTCAAGGTTTTCGAGTCCGTTCTGGAGGCAGGCGGGCAAGTAAAAGCGATCAACGTCAAAGGCAACGGCGGCATTGCGCGCCGCGAATTGGACGGCTTGGTCGAGTATGTCGGACGGTACGGCGCCAAAGGCCTGGCCTGGATGATCTTCACTCCGGAGGGGATCAAATCGCCCATTGCCAAGTTTTTCACGGAAGAGCAGTTAGCCGCCATTGCCGCCCAAGGACAGGCGCAGGCAGGCGACTTGCTGCTGTTTGTGGCCGATAAGCCAGCCGTTGTCGCGCAAGCGCTTGGCCAACTGCGCTTGGAAATGGCCAAGCGGCTGAACTTGATTGATGAAAACAAGCTTGCCTTTTTGTGGGTCGTCGACTTCCCCATGTTCGAGTACGATGCGGAAGAAGACCGTTATGTCGCGATGCACCACCCGTTCACCTCGCCGAGAGACGAGGACCTTCAATATTTGGGCAACGATCCGGCCCGCATTAAAGCCAAAGCCTATGATATGGTCCTGAACGGCACGGAAATTGGCGGCGGCAGCCTGCGGATTTACCGCCGTGAAGTTCAAGAAGCGGTATTCAGCGCCATCGGCCTGACCCCAGAGGAGTCGCAGCAAAAGTTCGGCTTCCTGCTCGAAGCGTTTGAATACGGCACGCCTCCGCATGGCGGCATTGCGTTTGGGCTTGACCGCCTGGTTATGATCATGGCGAAACGCGCTTCCATCCGCGACGTCATTGCTTTCCCAAAGACGCAGAGCGCGTCCTGCCTGATGACGCAGGCGCCATCGGAAGTGACAGACAAGCAGTTGCGTGAACTGTCCATCCGGACAGCCGTCATGCAAAAGCAGCCGGAAAAACAATAAGGACTGAGACAGGGCGGCGGGGCGGCAGTTGCAATGTCCCGCCGTTTTTGGTAATATGTAAACAAGAAGCAACACTCGCTTAGTTCCCTGCTGTGTTCGTTTACTATCCAAATGTGTTTGAGCCAACACATACACCTGGGGAGCCGATTCTCTTGTTGTGGCATGTAGGCCTTCCTTGAGAAGGAAACAAGAAGCAACAAGGAGGCACCCACCTGCTGCGCGCAGGTTCAAAGGCATGGATAGGACGGCATTTGCGGGGTTTTATTTTGTGTTTTTCGCCGCCTGACGCGTAAAGGAGCGTGGATTCATGCAAGAGAGTCTTTTTTCTGCGCCGAGCCGCCAGCCGCTGGCTGAACGGATGCGGCCCCATACGCTGGAAGATTTCTGGGGACAAGATGACATTGTGGGGAAGGGCAAGTTTTTGCGCCGCATGATTGAGAAAGACTGCGTGCCGTCACTGCTTTTTTACGGACCGCCCGGGACCGGGAAAACGACTTTGGCCCACATTATCGCCAACCTGTCCGGCGACCACTTTGAGCCTATTAATGCGGTTGCCGCCGGCGTCACCGAGTTGCGCAAGCTGATCGCGCAGGCTAAAGACCGGCAGCTCGTCGAGGGCAGGCGGACGATCTTGTTCATTGATGAAATTCATCGCTTCAACAAGGCGCAACAGGATGTGTTGCTGCCGTATGTTGAGCGTGGCATAGTAACGATGATCGGGGCGACGACGGAAAACCCTTTTTTTGAAGTGAATTCGCCGCTATTGTCGCGGTTGAAGCTCATCCGCCTCAACCCGCTTAGCAACGGGGAAATCATGCGCATCTTGCGTCATGCGCTGAGCGATAGCGCCCGCGGCCTGGGCGGCGAACCGATAGCAATCGAGGACGGCGTGCTGGAAACGCTGGCCGAATGGGCGGCGGGCGATGCCCGCAAGGCGCTTAACCTGCTGGAACAAACGGCGGCGATGCTGGACGCGGAGACGGAGCGCGTCCTGACCCCGCTGCTGCTCAAGTCGCTTTTGGCGGAGGCGGGGCGCGCGTACGATAAAAAGGGCGACCAGCATTACGACGTCGTGTCGGCCTTCATCAAGTCAATGCGCGGCTCCGACCCGGATGCAGCGCTGCATTACCTCGCCCGGATGATCGAGGGCGGCGAGGACCCGGTTTTCATCGTGCGGCGCGTGGTTATTTGCGCGGCCGAGGATGTCGGCAACGCCGACCCGCAGGCCTTAGTCCTGGCCACCGCAGCCATGCAGGCGGTTCAGCTGGTCGGCTGGCCGGAGGCGCGCATACCGCTGGCGCAAGCGGTATGCTACATCGCGTGCGCGCCAAAAAGCAATGCTGCTTATCAGGCGATTGATGCTGCGCAACGCGATGTGCGGCAGCGAAATTGCGGTCCTGTGCCGATCCACTTGCGGGATGCGCATTACGCGGGCGCGCAGCGGCTTGAACACGGCGCTTTGTATCAGTACCCGCACGCTTTCGCCGGCAATTATGTAAAGCAGCAGTATCTGCCCGATGCACTGGCCGGCGCCGTCTACTACGTGCCGACTGGCAATGGACGGGAAGCGGAGCTCAAACACCGGCTCGAGCAGTTGAAAAAGCAATAACGATGTAAAACGATGAAAATGATCAGAAATGCTTTGACTTTTTCCGACGGATTTGCTAGTATAAGATTAATTCAAATCCGATTAGTCGGGATCGAGCGGAGGATGACGCATGAAGTTATCAACGAAGGGCCGGTATGGTGTGACCGCCATGTATGATTTGGCCATGCATTCTGGCAAAGGGCCGATTTCGTTAAAAAGCGTGGCTGAACGCCAACTGATATCGGAGCATTACCTCGAGCAGCTGATGGGCCAGTTGCGCAAGGCCGGCTTGGTGAAAAGCACCCGGGGCGCTCAGGGCGGCTATATGCTGACGAAGCGTCCGGAGGAAATCACGGTGGGGGACATCGTGCGCGTGATGGAAGGCCCGATTGCGCCGGTGGATTGCCTCTTGTCCGAAAACTCTTCCTCGTGCGCCAAAGCGTCGCGCTGTGTGACACGCGGCGTGTGGCAAAAAGTTGGCGAAAGCATCGCCAAAGTGTTGGACGAGATCACGCTTGCCGACTTGTGCCTGGAAGACCAGAGAATCAACCACCAATAAGTACATTGCTGACGGTATGGACGATGGCGTCCGTACCGTCTTGTTTTTGTTTGACCGGCCGTTTGTTGACACCGTTTTTCAAACACCGTATAATTTGAAAAGAATGTCCTGGAGCGAAAGGAAGATCGAATCATGATGACAGGAAATGCGATACGGGAGAAATTCCTGCAGTTTTTTGCAAGCAAAGACCATTTGATTTTGCCAAGTGCGCCGCTGGTACCGGAAAACGATCCGACGCTGCTGTTGATCGGGGCGGGCATGGCGCCCTTTAAGCCGTTTTTTACCGGAAAAATGACGCCGCCTAAACCGCGCATCACCACCTGCCAAAAATGCGTTCGTACGGGCGACATTGAAAATGTCGGCCGAACCGCCCGGCATCACACCTTTTTTGAAATGCTCGGCAATTTTTCGTTTGGCGACTATTTCAAACGCGAGGCCATTGTCTGGAGCTGGGAGTTCCTGACGGAAGTGCTGGGTCTCCCGCCCGAAAAGCTCTGGGTAACAATTCATACGGAAGATGACGAGGCGTTTGCCTTGTGGCGCGACGAGGTCGGCTTCCCGGTCGAGCGCATCGTCCGCTTGGAAGAGAATTTTTGGGAAATCGGCACGGGGCCGTGCGGTCCCTGTTCCGAAATCCATGTTGATCTCGGCGAGAGCCGCGGCTGCGGCAAGCCTGACTGCAAAGTCGGCTGCGATTGCGACCGGTATCTGGAAATCTGGAACCTTGTTTTCACGCAGTTTAATAAAGAAGAGGACGGCTCCTACACGCCGCTGGCGAAGAAAAACATTGACACCGGCGCTGGGCTGGAGCGCCTGGCCTCCGTGCTGCAGAAAAAACCGTCCAACTTCGAAACCGATCTGATCTTCCCGATCATAGACTATGCGGCCAAGGTTGCCCATGTCGCCTACGGGCAATCGCCCGCAACGGATATCTCCCTGAAGGTGATCGCTGACCATGCCCGCAGCGTGACGGTCATGATCGGCGACGGCGTTTTGCCGTCCAACGAGGGCCGCGGTTATGTTCTGCGCCGCATCCTGCGCCGGGCAGTTCGCCATGGCCGCCTGCTTGGCATTACAAAGCCGTTTTTGGCCGGCGCGGTAGCGGTTGTGCTGGAAATTTTCCGCACTGCGTACCCGGAATTGATCGGGAAAGCCGATTACATCCAGCGCGTTATTCAACAAGAAGAGGATCGCTTCCACACGACGCTCGAACAAGGTTCGGAGCTGCTGGTCAAGGAAATTTCTGCCTTGAAGGAGTCCGGCGCGACAACCTTCGGCGGCGAAGCGGCCTTTAAGCTGTATGATACGTTTGGCTTCCCGTGGGAGCTGACGGAAGAAATCGTGGCGGAAGAGGGACTTGCCCTCGATTTGGCTGGCTTTGAAGCGGCCATGACCGAACAGAGGGAACGCGCCCGCGCCGCCCGCCAGGAAAAGGAGGGCGACGTGGCTGTTCCTGACCTGACGGGCATGGACACGGGCTGCCTGCGCTATGACGCCGATGCCACCGCCGCTACGGTAGTGGGCTTGTTCCAAAAAGGCAAGGCGATTTCCGTGGCGCACGATGGCGATGAAATCGCCTTTGTCCTCGACGTGACGCCTTTCCATGCCGAGGGAGGCGGGCAGGTGTCCGACACCGGCCTTATGCAAGGGCAGGTCGGCACGGTCGAAGTGCTGCTGGCGCGCAAGCTGCCGGACGGCACCATCTATCAGCAAGGCGTCGTTACGGAAGGCGCGATCAGCGTCGGCGAAACGTTTTCGCTGCAGTTGAACAAAGCGCGGGCCAAGGATATCGCCCGCAACCACACGGCGACTCATCTGCTGCATGCCGCGCTCAAGCAAGTCATCGGCGGGCATGTCAACCAGGCCGGCAGCTATGTTGGCGCCGACCGCCTGCGGTTTGACTTCTCGCATTTTGCGGCTGTCACCCCGGAGGAGCTGCGGCAGGTCGAAACGATCGTCAACGAGCAAATTCTCCAGTCTCTTCCGGTCGACATCATTGAAACCGACCAGGAAACAGCCAAAGCAATGGGCGCGATGGCCTTGTTCGGTGAAAAATATGGCCAGGTCGTCCGGGTCGTTACCGTTCCTGGCTTCAGCTCAGAATTGTGCGGCGGCAGCCATGTCGAAAACATTGCGGAAATCGGCTTGTTCAAGATTTTGTCGGAAACAAGCACCGGGGCCGGCGTGCGGCGGATTGAAGCGGTCACAGGCCGCAACAGCTTGGAGCACTTGCGCAATTTGACCGGCCAGCTTGAACAGTCGGCAGGGCTGCTGCGCTGCCGTCCGGAAGAAGTGCCGGTGCGCATTGAAATGCTTCAGCAGCAAGTACGTGAAAGCCAGCAAGCGCTGGAAAAACTTGAGGGCGAAGCGCTCAAACAGCAGGTGGACGCCCTGCTGCGCGGCGTGCAGGAAATGAACGGCGTGCGCTACCTGACCGCATCGGTAAGCGTCAAAAACGTCGATGAATTGCGCCAGTTGGGGGATATGGCCCGCGACCATCTGGGCGAGGCAGGGGTTGTCGTCCTAGGCGCAGCTTCAGCCGACAAGGTGCAGTTTTTGGTCATGGCGGCCAAGGGTGCTGTCGGCCGCGGCGTCCATGCCGGACAGCTTGTCAAAGCGATGGCGGCGGTCACCGGCGGCGGCGGCGGCGGACGCCCCGACATGGCCCAGGCGGGCGGACGGATGCCGGAAAAATTGCCGGAAGCGCTGCTAGAAGCGGTGGCTGTGCTCGGCAAGCAAGTTAAATAATCCCGGAATCAAGCGCGGCGGGCGGCGTTGTTTGCCCGCCGCCGCTTCTTTTTGTGGCGTTGCGATGTTTTTGTGGTAAAATGTAAGCAGACGGACTTGCTTGGAGGTGGTTGTGTTGACGGATATTTCCCAAGATACAATGATGTTTCAACGTGACAGCATTAAGAAAGATGTTGCAACGGCTTTGGCGGAAGTAAGCGCTGCGTTGCGCGAAAAAGGGTACGATCCGGTGGACCAACTGGTCGGATATCTGTTGTCGGGAGATCCGACCTATATTACCAGCTACAAGGATGCCCGGATGGTCATCAGGCAGTTTGAGCGCTACGAACTGCTTGAAGAACTGGTGCAGCATTATTTGCGCGAGGAAAAGTGACGCACCGCACAGGGAGTGGAATACATGCGAATCATGGGACTTGATTATGGTGAAAAAACAATCGGCATCGCGATTAGCGATGCCTTGCTTTTGACCGCCCAAGGGGTGGAGGTGATCCGCCGCACCAGCGAGGCGGCGGATTTGGCTCGCATCGCCGAACTGATCGAGCAATACGAGGTTCATGCGCTTGTCATTGGCTGGCCAAAGCATATGAACGGAACGGTCGGCGAGCGGGCGTTGCTGTCGGAGACTTTTGCCAAGAAGCTGGGCCTCCGCTTTCCCGCCTTAGAAGTTGTGCTGTGGGACGAGCGCTTGTCTACGGCGGCCGCGACCCGCTCGCTGGTGGCGGCGGACGTGAGCCGGAAAAAACGCAAACAGGTGATTGATAAGATGGCCGCGGTGCATTTTCTGCAGGGTTACCTTGATTCGGCCGCCATGCGTTCTAAAAAGGAGCTGTTGTAAGGGGTGGAAGGCGGCATGATCGAACTGGAAGGGCTGGTAAAGGCTTTTCAAGGGCGAACGGCAGTCAATGGCTTGACGCTGTCGGTTGCACGCGGAGAGTCTTTTGCTTTGTTAGGACCGAACGGAGCGGGCAAAACGACAACGATCCGCATCTTGACGATGCTGCTCAGACCGACGGCGGGCCGCGTTTTCATTGCCGGCCATGAAGTTGGGCAGGCGGACAACGCGATCAAACAATTGATCGGCGTCGTTCCGCAGCACATGAATCTGGATACTGATTTGACGGCCAAGGAGAATTTGTGGCTGCACGCCCGCTTGCACCACATGGACAAACAGGCGGCGGGCGCACGCATTGCCGAATTGCTGGCGTTTGTGGAGCTTTCCGACCGGGCCGACGAGATGGTTGGCACTTTTTCGGGCGGCATGAAGCGCCGGTTGATGATTGCCCGCGCCTTGCTGCATAAGCCGCAGGTTTTGTTCTTGGATGAGCCGACGGTCGGGCTTGATCCGCAGGTGCGGCGCCGGCTTTGGGATTTGATCAGGCGAATGAATGCCGAGGGGCTAACCTTGCTCTTGACGACGCACTATATCGAAGAAGCGGAGCAGCTTTGCAATCGGGTCGCGATTGTTGACAAGGGGAAATTGCTGGCGCTCGAATCGCCCCGCGCGCTGTGCCAGCGGTTGGGCGAATTCGTGGTCGAATGGATGGATGAGGGCAAGACGGAAAACCGCTACTTCGCCACGCGCGAAGCCGCCGCCGCCTACGCTGGTTCCGTACAATACAACACGGCCATTCGCCGAACGAACCTGGAGGATGTGTTTGTTGAGATGACCGGGCGGAAGGTGAGAGAGTGATGGTGCGGTTCTTTGAAGATGTGCGGACGGTCATGTGGCGGGAGTGGCTTGTCCTCAACCGGCGATTGGGGCGGTTCATTTTTTCCCGCATGGTGACGCCGATTTTATACATGCTTGCTTTCGGCGTGGGCTTGGGGCGCGCCGTGCAAATGAATGGCGGCAGCTATCTTGATTTTGTCGTCCCGGGTATCATCGCGCTCAATTCGATGAATATCAGCTTTAATTCCGTCGGCTCGCCTTTGAATATGGCAAAGCTGTACCATAAAACGCTGGAAGAATATCTGATTGCGCCGATCACCACGCCGGCTTTCTTGTGCGGAAAAATACTGGCGGGCGCGGTGCGGGGCATGATTTCTTCGCTGATCATCGTCGCGCTGGCCTTTTTGTTTGGGGCCAACCTTGCGTTGTCTCCCATATTTTTTGCTCTGTTAATTCTCAACTGCCTGGTTTTTGCCGCGCTGGGCGCCGTAGCGGCGCTCTTGATGAAATCGCATGAGGACATGGCCAATTTCAGCACTTACGTTCTGGTGCCCATGTCTTTTCTTTGCGGCACTTTTTTCCGGGCGGATCATCTGCCGCAGGGCGTGCGGCTGATCGTTGAACTGCTGCCGCTGACACCTGCCAGCCATGCGATCAGAGCGGCGGCAATGCAAACCGCGATATCGGAATGGTGGCTTATTGCGCAGGGCGCATATCTGCTGCTGTTTTTCGGCATGGCGCATCGCCTGATGGAGCAAATCCGCCGTGAATAGGCGGCGGGAGTTGCCTTGACACCTATTCGCAACTAGGATACAATTACATTACCTTGAAGAAAGAGGTGGAACAAATGAGCGAAAAACACGATGATGAATTGCTGGACTGGGAAGAAGACCCGGTCGTTGTCATGACAGATGAAGAAGGAAACGAGTACTACTACCGTGAGGAACTGGTCATTCCGGTGGGCGAAAAACGCTTCGCCGTATTAGTGGCCATGGATACCTGCGAAGATGAGGAATGCGAATGCGAGGAAGAAGTTGACGTATTCATCGCCCGCATCGACACGGATGAGGCAGGGGAAGACGTTTATTCCGATCCGACCGACGAAGAGTTTGAAGAAGTGAGCCGCTTGTACGAAGAGCTCATGGATGAAGAAGAGGAATAAGCGACGCTTGTTTTGCTAGACACCGAAAAGGAGGCCGACAGGCTTCCTTTTTTTTGAATTTTCGTCGTTTGAGGTGAACTTCATGAAGCGAGTGCTATGGGGCGGGGTTGCGCTTGCCTGCCTGCTGATCGGGAGCTTTTTTTACTGGAACAGTTCGTTGACGGCGCCCAAAGCAGGCGGTGACGGCCAAGCCGTTTTGTTCCGCGTGACGCCGGGCATGTCTGCAGCGGCGATTGCCGAGCAGCTGAAAAAGGAACAGCTTATTGACAACGTTACCGCCTTTCGGACGGAAGCGAAGGTCAGCGGGTTGGAAAAAAGCCTGCAGGCCGGCACCTACCGCCTGACGCGCGGGATGTCCATCCGGCAAATCATTGACGTGTTTGCCAAGGGAAGGGTAGAGCAGATTGCTTTCACGGTGCCCGAAGGCTACACGGTGGCGCAGGTTGCCGAGCTGGTCGAGCAGATGCGGCTTGGGAAAAAGGAGCGATTTTTGGAGCTGGCCAGAAATTATGCGCCGTACGATTACATGCAGACGGATAATCCGGATATCGCCTACAAGGCGGAGGGGTTCTTATTCCCCTCGACGTATTTCTTGTCCGATGATATGCGCGAAGAGCAGATTATGGCCATGATGGCCAAGGAGTTCGACAAGCGGCTGACGCCGGACACGCAGCGTCAGCTCGCTGACCGCGGGTTGACGGTGCGCCAATGGGTGATTATGGCTTCCTTGGTGGAAAAGGAGGCGCAGGTGGAGCAGGATCGTCCGCTGATCGCGGGGGTATTCTACAACCGCCTGCGCGAGGAAATGCCGCTGCAGTCGTGCGCGACTATCCAGTATATTCTCGGTTATCCGAAGGCGGAACTAACCGTAGCGGATACCAAATTGCCGTCGCCATACAACACCTACCAGCATGCCGGCTTGCCGCCCGGTCCGATCGCCAATGCCGGGGCCGCCGCCTTCTCGGCCGCCCTTGCGCCCGCTCAAACTGACTACAAGTTTTTTGTCGTGCAGGCAAACGGCGCGCACCGCTTCAGCCGCACTTATGACGAGCACCTGACGGCGATTCAGCAGGTGGGAGGGTTATGAACTGGACGGATTTGCTGGCAAGAATACGGCAGGAAGCGCTGGAGTTGGGCGTGCCTTCCATCGATATGAACGGCTTTATGGCCCTGCGCAAGCTGGTTGAGCAGTACAAGCCTCAGCGGGTGCTGGAGATTGGCACGGCAAACGGCTTTACCGCCTTTGGCATGCTGTCGGCCATGGGCGATGACGGCACGGTGACAACTATTGAGCTCGATGCTGACCGGGCCGCCTGCGCGCGCCGCTGGGTGCGGGAGGCGGGCGTGGCCGATCGGCTGTTTGTGCTGGAAGGAGATGCGGCAGAGGTGCTGCTGCATTTGGAAACCGGCTTTGATTTTGTTTATCTGGACGCTGCCAAGGGACAATACTGGGCGAATCTCGAAGCCGTGCTGCCCTTGCTGTGCGACGGCGCGGTTATCGTGGCGGATGACATTTTTCACGACGGGCTGCTGCACAAGGCTTGGACGGAGATTCCGCGCCGGCAGCGCACGATTGTGAAGCGGCTGCGGGAGTTCATCGAGCGGTTGAAGCAGCCGCCTTTTTACGACACAGCCATTCTCCAAACCGGGCATGGCATGCTGCTGGCGCGCTTTAGGAAGGAGCTTTATAATGCAATCTAGGAACAGGCCGGAACTGCTGGCTCCGGCGGGAAACTTTGAAAAATGCCGCATCGCTTTGCGCTACGGCGCGGATGCGGTTTATCTGGCAGGCAAGGCGTATGGGCTGCGCGCCTTTAGCGACAATTTTACGCTTGAGGAAATGTCGGCGGCGGTCAAGTTGGCGCATGCCAGCGGCAAACGAGTTTATGTGACGGTCAATATGATGCCGCATGACGAGGACATGGTCGGATTGCCCGACTATATTGGCGCGATTCGCGACATTGGCGTTGACGCCGTCATTTTGTCCGACCTGGGCGTTTGGCGCGTGGCAAGGCGCGTAGCGCCTGATTTGCCGTTTCATGTCAGCACGCAGGCCAACACGGTCAATCGGGAAGCGATCCTAGCCTGGCAAGAGCTGGGCGCCAAACGGATCGTGCTGGCGCGGGAATTGTCCATTGCCGAAATCAGCGCCCTGCGGCCGCATGTGCAGGCCGAACTGGAGTGCTTTGTTCACGGCGCCATGTGCGTCTCGCTTTCCGGGCGCTGCCTGCTCAGCCAATACCTGACCGGACGGGATGCCAACCGCGGCGCCTGCGCCCAGCCGTGCCGCTGGCGGTATGATCTTGTACCGGAAGGCCGTGAGGCGGCGGAGGCCTTGTCGATGCGGGAGGACAAGGGCGGCACCTATATTATGAATTCGCGCGACTTATGCGGGTTGCCGGTCCTGCCGCAGCTCTTGTCAAGCGGCATCGACAGCCTGAAGATCGAAGGGCGGATGAAGAGCCTCTATTATGTGGCGATGGTCACGTCTGTGTACCGCGCCGCCTTGGATGCGTGGGCGCAAGATCCGGATCGCTTCTGCATCAAGGCGGAGTGGGTGAAGGAATTGGAGGCGGTTTCGCACCGTCCCTATACAACCGGGTTTTATGTGCCAAAAGATGAGGCGATGCAGGTGTACAGCAATTCCTCCTACCAGCAGACGCATGAATTTATCGCCCTTGCACTTGAATATGACGCGGCCAGGAAAGCGGTTTTAGTCGAGCAGCGCAATCATTTTGCCCAAGGACAGCCAGTCGAGTTCGTTCAGCCGGACGGCAGCCGCATGCAGTTTGTCGTCGGCGGCATGTGGGATTTGGACGGCAATGAAGTTCAAAAGGCGCCGCATCCCCAGCAGCGCCTGTGGCTGGCCGCGCCGACGGCGGTGGCGGCGGATGCGATTTTGCGCCGGGAGTCAACGCAATGAACGAACGGATTTATTTTCAACTGGCATCGGCCGATATTATCCGGCTGGGACGGATTTTAGAAGGTTGCGGGCATTTGGGCTTGCTGAGCACGGTCGACAAGGCGACCGGCTTGTGCGTGATCCGCACGACAGCGGACCGCCTGGCGGAGGTGGCGGCGCTTTTGCAGGCGGCGCCGATCGCTGTCCAGCTTGCCGCTGCACCTGATAACTAGGCAAACGCGCCCGAGTGTGATAAAATATGTGGGCAATGTACGATTAAACGGCTGGTGCTTCAAAGGATGGTTGGCATGGAACGAATCAATGCGGCGCGCGCGCTGTTTGAACAATTCGGACTTGACGTTTTGCTCGTGCAAAAATCAAAGAACCGCCGTTATTTAAGCGGCTTTTCCGGCAGCTCCGGCTGCCTGGTCATTACGCCAGAACGGGCGGCGCTGGTGACGGACGGGCGCTACACGGTTCAAGCCAAGCGTGAGTGCGCGCCTGACACTGCTGTGCTGTTGCAGGGCGCATCGCTGTGGCAAACGGTCGGCGAGGTTGCCGGCGGGGCGCAGCGAATCGGCGTGGAACAGGATGCCGTTACGTATGAGCAGTGGGGGAAAATCGCCGCGGCCTTCCCGGGCAGACAGCTCGTGCCGGTTATGCTCGATGGCTTGCGCCGCGTCAAGGACCAGCGGGAAATCCGCAGCATTGAAGAAGCTGTACGCATCGCCGACGCGGCCTTCGCCAAACTGATTGACGAGCTGCGCCCCGGCATGACGGAGCTGCAGGCGGCGGCGCGCCTTGAGTTTTTCATGCGGGACGGCGGCGCGGAAGGCTTGGCATTCAGCACAATTGTTGCGTCCGGGGCGCGGTCGGCGCTGCCTCACGGCCAACCGACGCAAAAGCGACTGCAGCCGGGCGACTTTGTCACCTTTGATTTTGGCGCCGTATACAACGGCTATTGCTCAGACATAACGCGGACGGTGGTGCTGGGGCGGGTTGACTGCTGGCAAAAGAAGCTGTATGAGGCGGTCTTGGATGCGCAGCTGGCGGCACTGGCTGCTGTTCGGCCGGGGATTCGCGCCTCTGAGGTGGATGCCGTCGCCAGGGAACGGCTGCGGCAAAGCGGCCATCTCGCCGCTTTCAGCCATGGGTTGGGGCACAGCCTCGGCCTGGCAATACATGAAGAACCACGCTTCTCGCCGGCCTGCGACACCGTCTTGCTGCCTGGCATGGTGATGACGGTTGAGCCGGGCGCCTATTATGACGGCGTTGGCGGCGTGCGGATCGAGGATGTTGTAGTGGTCACGGAGACTGGTTGCCGGAAACTGACGCAGACAGACAAGCAGTTGCTGGAAATCGGTTGATTTACCATAAAACAAGAAGCAGGAGGGTATTTTAATGATTTCGACGAATGAATTTAGAACCGGCACGACGGTGCAGATTGACAACGATGCCTGGCAGGTTATCGACTTCCAGCACGTTAAACCGGGTAAAGGCGCCGCTTTCGTGCGGGCAAAAATGCGCAACCTGCGCACGGGCTCCGTTGTTGAAAGAACCTTCAACGCCGGTGAAAAAATGCCGAAAGCGCACATTGAGCGCCGCGACATGCAGTTCTTGTATGAGAGCGACGGCAACCTGGTATTCATGGACAATGAAACCTTCGAGCAGTCCGAATTGACGAAAGAACAAATGGGCAACGCCATGAATTTCCTCAAGGAAAACATGACGATTACGATCATGTCCTTTGAAGGCACCATTTATGGCGTTGAGCTGCCGAACACAGTTGAACTTCGAGTTGTTGAGACCGATCCCGGCATCCGTGGCGATACTGCAACTGGCGGCACGAAGCCGGCGAAATTGGAAACGGGCTATGTTGTCAAGGTTCCCTTGTTCATCAACGAGGGCGACGTGCTGCGCATCGACACCCGTTCCGGCGACTATATCGAACGGGCATAAGGTTGGCTTGAGGACGTATCCGCTGGATGCGTCCTCCTTTTGATTTGATAACCCTGCCATAACTTGTTATAATAAGATGATCATATTTTTTGACAAGTAAAGGAGGATGCGCGATGGAAGACAAAGAGCTTACTGGGGCATCACCGGAGCAAGAAGATGTTGGCGCTGTAAAGATTGCCGATGAAGTTGTGAGCATCATTGCCGGGCTGGCGGCCACCGAAGTGGCCGGCATAGCGGGAATGAGCGGAGGCTTGGTCGGCGGCATTGCTGAGATGCTTGGAAAAAAGAACTTGTCAAAAGGGGTCAAGGTCGAGGTTGGCGAAAAACAAGCGGCGGTTGATTTGTATGTTATCATCGAGTATGGATCGCGCGTGCCGGATGTCGCCATTCGCGTGCAGGAAAACGTAAAGCGGGCCATTGAGACGATGACCGGGTTGGAAGTTGTCGAGGTCAATGTTCATGTGCAAGGCATCAGCTTTTCAGAGGCTGACAAGGGTGAAGAGCGCGTTCGGTGAGGTGATGGCAAATGAGACTGATTGATCGGATTATATTAACGTTGCACATGTTTATCTCGCTGGCATTTGCGGTAGGCTTGATCGTGCTCAGCTCGGGGCTGGTTCCCGTCGATAAAATGACGCCTTGGCTGGCGATGCTGCCTGGCCGCTGGGAGCTTGTGCTGGGGGGGGCAATCTTTTTTGCCTTGTCAGTGCGGCTTTTGTTTGCCGCCTTCGGTGGCAAGAAGGCCCGGCAGCTCCTAATTGCCACAAGCGACGACGGCGCGGTTACGATGCAGCTTGATGCGCTCGAGGCGCTTTTAGAGTCGATGGCAAAAAACACCAGAGGTGTTAAGCGTGTTCGCGTCAGAATCGAACAGGTGGAAGAGAAGCTGCAGGTCAACATGCGGCTTGATGTGACGCCTGAATGCAGCTTGCCGGAGGCCAGCCGCTGGTTGAAAGAGCGGGCCAGAGAGCAGCTGCTGCATATCGTCGGGTTTGAATTGGGCAGGTTTGATCTGGCGGTTCGGGGCATCACCATGGAGGATAAACAAAAAAACCGTGTGGAATGAGGGATAAACCATGGACCGGGAAATGCTGGAAGGGTTGTGGCAAACGCATCGAGGCCGCATTGTCGGACTGGCGGCCGGCTTGCTGTTTGGTTTTATGGTATTATTGCTGGGGGTGTTCAAGACCCTGTTTTTGCTTATTTGCGCGGTTGGTGGTTATTTAGTGGGAAAGAAGATTGATCAAAAAGAGGATCTCCTGGAAATTTTGGACAAGATCCTGCCGCCAGGTTATCACCGCTGATTGATTAGAAAAGAAATGAGGAACGGCAATGAGTCGCAGGATTGCCAGAGAAATGGCATTACAAACATTGTTTCAATTGGATTTTGCGCATGAGGACCAGGAGTTGGCCCTCGGCGCTGTTTGCGTAGAACGAGGCATCGAGCCCGGGACAGGCAATGTTGCGGAAAAATATGCCCGCGAGCTTGTGGACGGAGTAATTGCCCAACGGCAGCAAATCGACGATAAGATTGCCGCTTTTGCCATAGATTGGCGGGTTGACCGCATGGCGGGCGTAGATCGCAATATTCTGCGGATCGCCGTGTATGAAATGTTTTTTGCGCACGAACTGATCGTGCCTAATATTGCTATCGATGAGGCGATTGAATTGGCAAAGGCCTTCGGCTCTGACGAAACCCCACGGTTTGTCAACGGCATACTGGGCAATATGGCGCGGGCACAGCGGGCCGAGGCGTAATGTATGAAAGCTTATCTGGGGATTGATACGAGCTGCTATACCACGTCTGTGGCGCTGATGGCGGAATCCGGCGAACTGCTGGCAGCCGACCGTTCGTTGCTGAAGGTGAAGCCGGGCGGCCGCGGATTGGCCCAATCAGAAATGCTTTATCAGCATACACGCAATCTCCCTGTCCTGATCGAGCGGGCCATGAAAGCCGCCGGGGGCGGGATTGCCGCCATTGGCGTTTCCAGCCGGCCGCGGCCGCTGGAAGGGTCATACATGCCTGCCTTTTTGGCTGGCTTGGGGCTGGCCCGCTCCCTGGGGGCAGCCTTAGCTGTGCCCGTTTTTTCGCTCAGCCATCAGGAAAATCATTTGGAGGCCGGATTGTGGTCCGCCGGCGGATCATTTTCCGGTCCTTTTCTCGTATTTCATGTGTCGGGTGGAACAACCGAATTAGTGCAGGCAGAACGCGAGGGCGCGTCTTGGCGCCTAACTTGCTTGGGCGGCAGCCGGGATTTGCATGCCGGGCAAATGATTGACCGCGTGGGAGTTGCCTTGGGGCTCTCATTCCCGGCCGGTCCGGCATTAGAACAACTGGCCGCCGACACGGCGCCGCTTGCTCTCCCAGTTTCGGTGCAAGGAACTTGGTGCAGTTTTTCCGGCCCGCTGAGCGCGGCGGAGCGCCTGCTGGCAAAAGGCGAAGTTAGCCCGGCCGGGCTGGCCGGCGGAGTGCTGCAGATCGTGGCGCAAAGCCTTGTCCGCATGGCGAAAGCCGCGTCGAAAGCAACGGGGCTCCGGCAAATGTTGCTCGTCGGCGGCGTCATGGCCAACCGTCAGATTCGCACGGTCCTGCTGTCGGCGGCTGAGCGGCATGGCTGGACGCTGCTATTTGCCGAACCTGCTTATAGCAGCGACCATGCCGTCGGATGCGCGGCTGCTGTTCGCCGCTGGGCTGCGGAAGGAGGCGTTGGTGATGGCTTATCAGGTCAGTGAGGTAACCGGGATTATCAAACGGCTGATTGACCGCGAGCCGCTTTTGCAGCACGTTGAGGTGGAAGGCGAACTGTCCAATTTTAAACGCTACCCGTCCGGCCACGCCTATTTTACCTTGAAGGATGCCAGCAGCCTGCTAAAATGCGTGCTGTTTAAGCGCCGGGGCGCGGCATCGTCCCTGTTTGAGCCGGCCAACGGCAGCATGGTGGTTGTTGGCGGGCGGATCGCCGTGTACGAGCGTGATGGCGTTTATCAGCTGTACGCCGACTGGATTCGTGAACGGGGCATGGGCGACCTGATGCAGGCGTTCGAGAACCTGAAAAAGAAACTTAGCGCCGAGGGCTTGTTTGACGTCGCCCGCAAGCGCCCTCTGCCGCCTTATCCGCACGCGATCGGCATCGTCACGTCAAGCGCCGGCGCGGCAATCCGCGACATCATGAAGGTGGCCGGCCGCAGGAATCCGGGCGTAGCGCTTTACCTGGTTGATGTGCGCGTTCAGGGACAGCAAGCGCCGGGGGAAATTTGCGCCGGCATCAAGAGGCTGGAAAAATTCGGCGGCGTCGACGTAATCATTGTCGGGCGCGGCGGCGGCTCCCTCGAGGAACTGTGGGCGTTTAACGACGAGCAGGTAGTCAGGACGATTGCCGCGTCATCCATACCAATCATATCGGCCGTCGGACACGAAACCGACGTCACGCTATCTGATTTCGCCGCGGACATGCGCGCCGCCACCCCTTCGCAGGCGGCGGAACTGGCGGTGCCGGACCAGCACGCGCTCATCGAGCGCCTCTACAAAGCCAGACACCGACTGGACATGGCGGCCAAAAACAAGCTGGAGAAGGCGGCGCTGCGTGTCAGCCATCTGCTCGAACGGCCGGTTTTTACGCGTCCGGAGGATTTGCTGCGCAGCCGATGGCAGGATTTGGACCGCCTGCAGGCCCGCCTTGCGGGAGGTCTGCCTGAAGCCTTAGAGCGCCAACGGCTCAAGACAGGACAACTTGTCGCGCGCCTGGATAGCTTGAGTCCCTTGGCTGTGCTGGCAAGAGGCTATTCCTTAACGGAAACGCAAGCGGGCAGGATCGTGCGCGATGTCCGGCAACTGTCGCCGGGCGATCTGGTGCGGACCCGCTTGTCACGGGGGTCTTTTCAGGCGACAATAACAGCGATCTGCGAGGAGGGGTCTGGTCGTGGCTAGAAAAAAAAGCAGCGAAACTGGTGCGGTTAGTTTTGAAGCAGCGATGCTTCAACTGGAAGAAATCGTCCAAGCGCTTGAAAAGGGCGATCTGCCGCTGGAAGAATCAGTGGCGCTATTTGAGCAGGGCGTCCGCTTGTCGAGAATCTGCGCCGGCAAGCTGGATGCGGCGCAGGAGAAAGTGCGCCGCATCTTGGTTGAAAAAGACGGCGAGCTGATGACCTTGCCCTTTGCGGAAACGGAGGAGTAATAGGTGGAGCAACACTATTTGACAAAAAGAGCCGCTCTGGTAAACGAGGCGCTGGGCTTTCATGCGCCGGAATTGAAGCACCCGCCGGTTATATTTGAGGCCATGCGCTACAGCTTGATGGCGGGGGGCAAACGCCTGCGCCCGATTATGCTGATGGCGGCCGCGGATGCGGTCGGCGCGGACGGAACGGCATTTTTGCCTGTCGCCTGCGGTTTGGAGATGATCCATACCTATTCGCTTATCCACGACGACCTGCCGGCTATGGATAATGACGATTACCGGCGCGGGCGCTTGACCAACCACAAAGTGTTCGGCGAGGCGATGGCGATTTTGGCCGGTGACGGCCTCCTGACGCTGGCGTTTGAGACAATGCTGCGCCAGGAAGGGGTCGACCCGGCTGTATTGCTTGAAGTTGTACAAAAAATCGCCCAGTGCGCGGGCCCGGAGGGGATGGTTGGCGGCCAGGTCATCGACCTGCAGTCGGAAAACACGCAAATTGCTCCGGAACTGCTGGTCGACATGCACGAGCGCAAGACTGGCGCGCTGTTTCGCGCCGCCATCTGGTGCGGCGGCAAGCTGGGCGGCGCGACGGAAAGCCAGCTTGCCGACCTGGAGCGGTATGCGGCCTTGTTCGGCCTGGCGTTCCAAATCACCGACGATATTTTGGACGTCACCGGGACAACGGAGGAAATTGGCAAGCCGGCCGGCAGCGACGAAAAAAACAACAAGTCCACCTATGTTTCGATTCATACGCTGCCGGGGGCAATGCGCCTGGCTGAACAGACTGTGGCCGGGGCGGAGGCTTGCCTCGTTTCGTTCGGCGATAAGGCCGAGCCGTTGCGTGCGCTAGTGCGAAAATTAATCAGCCGGAAAAACTAGTAAGAGAGTGGTGGTGACCGGTGCTTAGAGGGTTGCTGGCAAATCAGGTCCTGTGGGCCGCCTTGACCGCCTGGCTTATTGCCCAGGTGCTGAAGCTTTTTACTTCTTATTACCGGACTGGGAAGATCGATTTTCAACGGCTGGTCGGTGCCGGGGGCATGCCAAGTTCGCATGCCGCGCTGGTCGTGGCGCTGGCGATGGCAATCGGCTGGAGCCGGGGCTTTGACTCGGTGGCTTTCGCCATCGGTTTCGTTATGGCCGGAGTGGTGATGTACGATGCGTCAGGGGTGCGGCAGGCGGCCGGCAAGCAGGCCAAGGTGCTCAACAAGCTGCTGCAGGATTTGAGGCAGCATCATTCTATACAGGAAATCCGCCTGAAAGAACTGCTTGGACATACGCCGCTGGAAGTGGTGGCGGGGGCATTGCTGGGCGCGCTTATCGCCTGGTTGTTTTGTGGCTGATCTTCGAATAATATGGTATAATTATGCACAGCAACGAGGTTGCTGCAAGGGGGAAAGGGTTGCAACATGGGCTTATTGAAAAAAATTAACCAGCCCCATGACCTGAGACAACTAAGTATGGCGGAAATGGACAGCTTGGCAAGGGAGATTCGCGAGCTGATAATCGATACAGTTTCTAAAAACGGCGGCCACCTGGCTTCCAATCTTGGCGTTGTCGAACTGACGATGGCATTGCACCGGGTTTTTGACAGCCCGCGTGATCGCATTGTTTGGGATGTAGGCCATCAAGCGTACGTGCATAAAATTCTGACCGGACGCCGCGACGCTTTTTCGAGCTTGCGGCAGTTTGGCGGTCTCAGCGGCTTTCCCAAGCGGACGGAAAGTCCGCATGACGCCTTTGACACGGGCCATTCCAGCACCTCTTTGTCAGCGGCGCTGGGAATGGCAGTGGCGCGCGACATGGCGGGCGACGACTATCAGGTTGTTGCGGTGATCGGAGATGGTTCGCTGACCGGCGGGCAAGCGTTCGAAGCGCTGAATCATGCCGGCATGCTGCGCCGCAAGATGATTATTGTGCTGAATGACAACGAAATGTCGATTGCCAAAAACGTGGGCGCCATGTCGGAGTATTTATACCGGATGCGCACGGCGCCGACCTATTCACGAATTAAGCGCGACGTTGAAGTGTTGCTGAAAAATATTCCCTCGATCGGCCAAAAGGTGGCCCATACGGCCGAGCGGGTGAAAGACAGCCTCAAGTACCTGCTGGTGCCGGGCATGCTGTTCGAGGACCTGGGCTGCACCTACATCGGCCCGGTCGACGGGCATCAACTGCCGTTGCTGCTGGAAATTTTCGAGAAAGCCAAAACCATTAACGGTCCGGTCGTCATTCATGCGGTGACCCAAAAAGGCATGGGGTACGAACCGGCCGAGACGAATGCGGGCAAGTTTCACGGCGTCGGTCCTTTTTGCGTTGGGACAGGCGAGGTGTGCCAATCAACGGCGGTGCCTTCCTACACCAAGGTGTTCGGCGATGCCTTGACGGACTTGGCCGAGCAGGACGCGTCAATCACGGCCATTACGGCGGCAATGCCGGATGGAACGGGCTTGCGCAAATTTTCCAAGCTGTATCCGGAACGCTTTTTTGACGTCGGCATTGCCGAACAGCATGCCATGACCTTGGCGGCCGGCATGGCCGCGCAAGGCGCGCGCCCGCTGGTGGCGGTTTATTCGACTTTTGCCCAACGGGGCTACGATCAAATTCTGCATGACATTTGTTTGCAGGAATTGCCGGTTGTGCTGGCGCTCGATCGCGCGGGCCTTGTCGGGGACGATGGACCAACTCATCATGGCGTCTTTGATTACGCTTTTTTGCGGTCGATGCCGAACATGACCATCATGGCCCCTAAAGATGAAAACGAGCTGCGGCAGATGCTGTACACCGCCTTCCAACTGCAGGCCCCCTGCGCCATTCGCTATCCGAGAGGGTGCGCTGTCGGCGTCCCGCTGGAACCCGGTTGGCGGCTTTTGCCCAAGGGCAAGGCCGAACAACTGGAGCACGGCACAGACGTCTGCCTGTGGGCGGTCGGCAGCATGGTGGAATTTGCCCGGCAGGCCCAACGCGAGCTGGGAAAAGAAGGCCTCAGCGTCGGCCTTGTGAATGCGCGGTTTGTTAAGCCGCTTGACCGGGAACTGCTGGCGGATACGGCCCGCTGCGGCTGCTTGGTGACGCTTGAAGAAAATGTGCTGGCAGGCGGTTTTGGCTCCGCTGTTTTGGAGGCGGTCAATGAGCTTTATCCCCAGGCGCCCGTGCGTGTTTTGCGGCTGGGCATTCCCGACGAATTTGTGCCGCACGGAAAAAAAGAGGAACTGCTGGCGCTCTTGAAGCTCGATGTGCCTGCGCTGGTTGAACGAATTAACGCCTTTGTCAAAGGGGAAAAATATGAGTAAGAAGAGATTGGATATGCTGCTGGTCGAACGAGGGTTGTGCGCTTCGCGCGAGCGGGCTAAGACGACCTTGATGGCCGGGTGCGTCCAAGTTGACGGACAGCGTCAAGACAAGCCGGGAACGCTTGTGCCTGAAACGGCGGTTATCACGGTAACGGGCGACCCAATCGGATTTGTCAGCCGGGGCGGTCTGAAATTGGCCAAGGCGATCGACACCTTTGCGATCAGCCTGCAGGATAAACGCATGATTGACGTGGGGGCGTCTACGGGCGGTTTCACCGATTGCGCCCTGCAGCACGGCGCCGCTTTTGTGGCGGCGGTTGATGTCGGCTACGGACAGCTCGCCTGGAAGTTGCGGACGGATCCGCGCGTTCTGAATTTGGAGCGGACCAATATCCGCTTTTTGACCCTGGCTGACGTTGGCGGTGAATATTTTGATTTTGCCAGCGTCGACGTTTCCTTTATCTCGCTCAGCAAAGTCGTTCCGGTCGTAGCCGCCTTGCTCAAGCCGGGCGCAGAGGCGGTGGTCCTGATCAAACCGCAGTTTGAAGCCGGGCGCGAGGATGTTGGCAAGAAGGGCGTTGTGCGCGATCCGGCAGTCCACGTCCGCGTCATACAGCAGGTATTGTCGGCTGTGGTTGCCGCGGGACTGTTGCCGCGGGGCTTGACTTTTTCGCCCGTCAAAGGCCCGGAGGGGAACATCGAATATCTGCTGTATTTGCAAAAAGATGCTTCAGGCGAATGGGACGCGCCGGATGTGGCGGCGGTTGTCGCCCAGGCGCACCAGTCGCTTGATTAGCGGTCTAATATGAAGAGAAACGGCGGTGTGTAAGCGTGGGTATGCGGCTCGGCATCTTCCCTAACCTCGATAAATCAGGCGTCGTCGCCGTGCTGGGATGGCTCATTCAGTATTGCCGTGACCATGAGCTGACGCCGCTTTTGCCAACGGCGTGCGCCGATCAGTTTGGCTGTGACGGGTTTGATCCATCGCAGGCCGTGGACGTTAAAACGCTGGACCTGGCTTTGTCGCTGGGCGGCGACGGAACCTTTTTGCGTGCTGCGCGGATCACCGCGCTGGCCGGCATTCCGCTCGGCGGCGTCAATCTGGGCCGGGTGGGCTTTTTGACGGAAATAGAACTGCCCGACCTTGAACCGGCCCTGCTGGCGATCGCGCAAGGCCGCTACAAGGTTGCGCCCCGCGCTATGCTGAATGTTAAGGCTTGGCGCGGGGAAACCTGCATTGCCGATGCGGACGCCCTGAACGATGTCGTTTTGTCAAAGGGGCATTTTGCCCGCATGATCCGCCTTGCCGTAACGATTGACGGCGTTGAGACGGCCAAATATCCGGCGGACGGGCTGATTTTTGCAACCGCCACCGGATCGACGGCATACTCCCTTTCTGCCGGCGGTCCGATCGTGCATCCATCCTTGGATGTGACGCTGCTGACGCCGATTTGCCCGCATGCCCTACATACGCGGCCTTTTTTGGTGCCGGCGACTGCCCGGGTCGATGTCCAGCTCATACCGCCGTTCAGTGATGTGCTGCTGGCGGTTGACGGTGAGACGATCCATGCGCTTGATCCCGAGGACCGGATAACGATCGGGCGCAGCGCCTATTGCGTGCGGTTTTTGCAGGTGAAAGAGCCTTCCTACTATAGTACCTGGCAGTCCAAGCTGCGAAAGGGTGAGGACAGCGCGGCTTTTTAGTGCAGGCGCTTTTGCCGGCGCGCGCTGGCCAGCAGCCATAAATCAACAGCGAGGTGAAAGCAATGAAGGGATTACGGCATGCCAAAATCAAGGAGATTATCGACCAACAAGTTGTCGAAACCCAGGAAGAACTGGCGGAAGCGTTGCGTCGGCATGGCATAGAGGTGACGCAGGCCACCGTCTCGCGCGATATCAAGGAACTCATGCTGATCAAGGTGCCGGCCGGCGACGGCGGATACCGCTATGCTTTTCCCAGCGATCAGGGGATGATTTTGTCTCAGTCCCGGATGGAGAGAACGTTTCGCGACTCGGTCATGAGTATTGGCTCAAGCGAAAACATCATTGTGATGCGCACGCTTCCCGGAACGGCGCAAGCGGTTGCCTATACGATTGATTATGTGAAGTGGCCGGAAATACTGGGCACGGTAGCCGGAGATGATACGATCTTCGTGGTGGTAACGGCCCGGGAGCATATCGACACCGTAATTGCCAAATTCCGTGCCATGCTGTAGGCTTGGGCGAGAAGGGGGCTGGCCATGTTAACGCAGTTGCTCATTAAAAATTTCGCATTAATTGACTCGCTGACGATTGATTTTGCGCCCGGCTTCAATGTATTGACCGGCGAAACCGGCACAGGCAAATCGATTCTAATCGACGCGTTCGGCGCCGCAATCGGCGGGCGCATGTCGGTTGAACAAATTAGGCAGGGGAGCGACGCCTGTCTTGTGCAGGCGGTTTTTGACTTGGGCGGGGAGCCCGGCTTGCGCCAGGACATCGAGCTGCTTACCGGCAGCATCCTTGAGGACGGGCAGCTGCTGCTCCTGCGGCGGCATGCCCGCACCGGGCGCGGGCATGCTTTTGTCAACGGCGTCCAGGTTCCGCTAGCCGTATTGCGCCAAGTGGGCGAGAAGCTCGTTGAAATCCACGGCCAGCATGAAAGCCAGCGCCTGCTCAAACCATCCAGTTATCTGGAGATTTTGGACGCTTATGCGGGAGCGGATTTGGCCGAGGCGTTGGCGAAATACCGCCGCCAGTACCAAGCCTGGCAGCAGACCAAAAAGCAGCTGCAGCAGGCTGTGGCGGAGGAAGCGGAGCGAGAACGCAAGCTGGATATGCTCCGGTGGCAGACGAAGGAGCTTGGCGAAGCGAACCTTTCGGTTGCGGAGGAAACGGCGCTGCAGGAAGAGTCGTTGCGGTTGGCCAACTGGGAAAAAATCGCCGTTGCTGTGCGGCAGGCGGGCGAATTGCTCGATGGCGAGGAGAACTACGGCGTGCTCGCCGCCCTGCATGAGCTGCAGCAACTCGTCGCCCGCGTCGGCAGGCTTGAAAAAAATTTTGCCGAGTTCGTCTCGCCGCTGAAGGATGCGGCTTACCTGCTGGAGGAGATCAAGGGCGCCTGCGCACGGTATGAAACTGAAATGGAGTTTGATCCTGAGCGAGCCGCGCGAGTCGGGGAGCGTCTGGATTTGTATTATCGCCTGAAACGAAAGTACGGCCCGACTACCGAGGAGGCGCTGACGTTTTACAGCCGCGCGCAGACGGAACTGCGCCAGCTGGATACCTTGAGCGGCGACATTGACACCTGGCGAGAGCAGGAAAAACAGCTGCAACGTGAACTGGACCGACTGGCTAAGGCTTTGACCGACCTACGCGCCGCGGCGGCCGGCGCGTTCGGGGCGGAGGTAACAAAAGAGTTGCGGGCGTTGGCGATGGGAGCGGCAGTATTCGCTGTCCAATTGACGCCGGAAACAAGTCTGGGGCCAAACGGGCGCGACAAGGTTGCGTTTTTATTTTCCGCCAATACCGGCATGGCGCCGAAAGAGCTGGCGAAAGTTGCCTCCGGCGGCGAGCTGTCCCGGATTGCGCTGGCCTTCAAGCGCATTTTGGCCGCGATCCAGTCCTTGCCGGTAACGGTATTCGACGAGATCGACAGCGGGGTCGGCGGTTTGACGGCTTTGCGGATGGCCGAGCAGATTGCAGCCGTGGCGGAGGGCCGGCAGGTGCTATGCGTGACGCACCTGCCGCAGATCGCGAGCATGGCCGACCATCATCTGGTAAACGAAAAGCTGGTGGTTGACGGCCAAACCGTGACGACGGTTCGTCTCGTCGAAGGCGAAACGCGCGTGCAGGAGATGGTTCGTCTGCTTGCCGGTGAGCAGGGCTCAGCGGCGGCTACCGAAGCCGCGCGGGAAATGCTGCGCGAGGCCCGCGCAAAAAAAGGACGTTGACGCGTCCTTTTTTCGTTTAAGGGAGGGAAAACTGCCGTAGCTGCAGAATGATTCCCTATTGCAGATTATATGGAAAATGGGTGACAAGGGAATGGACAAAAAGAAGTTGGAAGAAGTGTTTGTGTCGTCGCAGCCGGTTTTTCAGGGCCGCATGCTGCGCGTCGCGGTGGATACCGTCCGGCTGCCGGACGGGAAGCTGGCTGAACGCGAAGTGGTCGCTCACCCTGGGGCGGTCGCCGTATTGCCGGTTTTGGCGGACGGCAGCGTGGTGCTGGTTGCGCAGTACCGCCATGCGGTAAAAAAAATCCTGTGGGAAGTGCCGGCGGGCAAGCTGGATGCCGGCGAAAATCCGGATGCTTGCGTGCGGCGCGAGTTGGAGGAGGAAACCGGCTACCAGGCGCGGCAGATTGAGCGATTGGGGTCAATTTTCACCACGCCGGGTTTTTCTGATGAAGTAATCCACCTTTACCGGGCGAGGGAACTGACCTTCGTGGCGCAACGCACGGATGAAGACGAGTTCATTGAACCGCGGGCCTTTTCTCCCGCGCAAATTGCCGATATGGTGCGCCGCGGGGAAATTTGCGATGCAAAAACGCTGAACACCTTTTACCTGGCCGGCTTGGCTTAGCGATTACATACGAAAGAAGGCTTTGGCATGATGATTCACCTGACGCAAACTGTATCTGACAATGCGCATCATCTTTATTTCCTGGCACAAGACCGCTTGGCGGTTGAGGCAGCTTCGCCGCTGCGCCGGGAGCTTCTGTCAGCCTTGGCGGCGCAGCCTAAAGCCGGCGAGCGGGAGTGGGTAAAAACGGCGTCATCCGTTGTCGAAGGGAAGCTGTTGACCACGGCGGCCGTCGGCGTCGGCGCGGCGGCTGAATTGACGCCGGAAGCGGTTCGCAACGCGGCCGGCATTGCCAGCCGCGTGATAACGGACGATGGCGAGGTCGTGGTTAGCTTGCCGCCCTGCCTGTGGGAGCTGCAGGGCGGCCTTCAAGCCTTTGTTGAAGGCTGGCGCTTGGGCGCGTATCGCTTTGACCGCTATTTTTCCCAGCCAGCGCCGGCGCCTGAGCAAAAAACGTTCGTCCACGTGCCGGACTATATTTTCGAACAAGACGCGCAAGCGGCCTTGAATAAGGGCGGGCTGCTGGCCGACGCTGTCAATTTGGCCCGGGATCTGGTGAACACGCCGGCTAATGACTTGACGCCCGGCCGATTTGCCGAACTGGCTTCGGCGGCGGCTCAAGAGGCGGGGCTGCAGGCCAATGTGTTGGGCGCAGCGGACATGCAGGCCTTGAACATGGGGGCGCTGTTGGCCGTGGCGAAAGGCTCAAGCCAGGAGCCGCAGCTGGTTGTGCTGCGTTATCGCGGCAATCCGGATTCGAGTGAGACATTGGGCCTTGTCGGCAAAGGCATTACTTTCGACAGCGGCGGCATCTCGATTAAGCCGTCGGAAGGGATGCATGAGATGAAAGATGACATGGCCGGCGCGGCGGCGGTGCTGGGAGCGGCGTGCGCCGTTGCTCAGTTGGGCTTGAAGGTCAACGTCCTGGCGGTCCTGCCGTGCGTGGAGAACATGCCGTCGTCGAAAGCCTATCGCCCCGGCGACGTGCTGCGGGCCGCCAACGGCAAAACAATCGAAGTGCTATCGACTGACGCGGAAGGCAGGCTGATATTGGCGGACGCGCTCTGGTACGCCGAACAGCAGGGGGCGACTAAGCTTGTGGACATTGCGACCCTGACCGGGGCGTGCAAAGTGGCGCTAGGCGACCTTTACGCCGGCGTCATTGATAATGACGCCGAGTGGGCAGGGCAGCTCTTGGCGGCCGCTAGCGCGGCGGGCGAAGACCTTTGGCGCATGCCGAATGATCAGCGGTACAAAGCGCTGATCAAAAGCAGTATTGCCGATTTGAAGAACAGCGGCGGCCGTTACGGCGGGGCGATTACGGGCGGGCTGTTCATCGGCGAGTTTGTCACAAAGCCCTGGGCCCACGTTGACATTGGCGGCGCGGTGGCCAGGGACAAGACGACCGGTTACTTGCCGGCCGGTCCGACCGGCATCGGCGTCAGAACGCTGGTTGCGCTGGCCGAGGCGTGCTGCCATGCTGGTTGATCTGCACACCCATACCACCTTTTCCGACGGGCGGCTAACGCCTGTCGGCTTGGTATCTGCCGCCGCGCGCAGCGGCTTGAGCGCCGTTGCGATCACCGATCACGACGCCGTTGACGGCTGTCTGGCGCTCGGGGCGTGCGCCGCCGAGATAGAGGTTGTCTGCGGCATTGAATTCAGTGCGGACGATGAAGCGTCCGAGATTCACATTCTTGGCTTAGGGATCGGCCCGCGGAACGTGCAGTTGGCGGAGACGGTGCGGGTGCTGCGCCGCCGCCGGTTTTTGCGGATCGAAATGATAGTGGACAAATTGATTCATCTGGGGTATGATTTGTCGGTAGATGATGTTTTTCAGTGTGCGCATTCACCGCATGCGGTTGGCAGACCGCATGTTGCGCAGGCGTTGGTGCAAAAAAATTATTTTGGCAGCGTCAGGGAAGCTTTTCGTGCTTTGCTGCATCACAAAGGGCCGGCCTATGTGCCTCATGCGAAGCTGACTGTCAGGCAGGCAGTCGATACGATTCACGCCGCCGGCGGCGTGGCGATTGTGGCGCATCCCGGGCTGATAGCCGCACCGGCCTCTTTTGCGGCTGCGCTGGCGGCTGGTGTCGATGGCATTGAAGTCTTCCATCCGCAGCATGGCGCCGTGCAGGTGCGCCAGTACAGTGCGCTGGCAGCGGAAAAGCGATTGCTTGTTTCCGGCGGAAGCGATTTCCATGCTATTCCGGGTCGCTATCCGGTTAATCCGGGCACGTTTGCCATACCGGCAAGCAGTGTTCGTCCCTTGCTGGATCGGCTGGGACTGCTGAAGTAGGGGGGCGGGAAGATGGATGTAGTTGCTTTCGTCGGGCCGAGCGGGACCGGGAAAAGCCATCGCGCGCTTGTGGTTGCGCATGAGTGCGGCGCTGACGCAATTATTGACGATGGGTTGCTGATACAGGGCACGAAAATTATCGCGGGCTATTCCGCTAAAAATGAACCCAATAAAATCCAGGCCGTCAAACGGGCCATATTTAACGAGCAAAAGCATGTTGACGAGGTTGCGGCGGCGATTCGCGCGCATAAACCAAAGCGCATTCTGATTTTGGGCACCTCGAACGGCATGGTCGAACGCATTGCCGAGCGGCTTGGCTTGCCGAAGCCGCATAAAGTCGTCAGGATCGAGGACATTGCTTCGCAGCGCGAAATTGCCAAGGCGCGCGAGGCGCGGTTGAAGGACGGCAAACACATTGTCCCGGTGCCGACGATAGAGCTAAAACCGCACTTTTCCGGCTACTTGGTTGATCCGCTGGTGGTTTTGTTCCACCGCCCCCGGAGCAAGCAGCGCTTCTTGGGGGAAAAATCCATTGTTCGACCCGCTTTCAGTTATTATGGGAAATTATTAATCGCCGATTCGGTGATTGAGGCGCTTGTTCGTCACGTGGCGGCAAAATATGACGCCGTTCGCAAGATCGGTGCCGTTCGGATTCGCCGCACGGAAGACAAGGACCGTGCGGTGTTAATCGCGCTCGATGTGACGTTGCGTTACGGCGTACAGATAGTTGATGTTATTCGCCAGGTTCAAGATGCAATCAAGGCGGATGTGGAATATATGACCGCAATGAATGTGAAAGCGGTCAATGTGGAAGTTAAGCGGTTGACCATCGATTAAACGGAGGGACGAAAATGCAGAATTTCCAAAAAGACCTGGTGTTATTTTCCGGTTATGCCAAACTCCCGGCGGGGATCACGGCAAGTGAAATGTACAAGGTAATCGGTGTAATCGTCGTCGTTAATGTTGAAACAGGTGAAATTGTCAAGGCTGACTGCACGCTGGCAACCTCGGTCGCTCGCGAGCATGTAGCCAATATCATTCTTGGCTACAACCTCAACCGCGGACCGGAGCCGCTTCAGGTTATTTTGGAGACTGTATATCAGGGCAGCGCAAAAAAAGCGGTAACGACTGCAATTCGAATTATTTACGACAAGTACCGCAGCTTTAAAATGGGCGAAAGCGCACCGGCAGTCGAATAAAGCGAACTTTTCAGGGCTGGCTCCTAAAAAAGGGGTCAGCCTTTTTCTTGGTCTTGAGTGAATGAGTAGGGTATAATAATAACTAGCTGTATTTTCGAGAGGAGAAGTTATGAAACCGTTTTACTATGCAACCATGACCTTCGGCTGCCAGATGAGCGAGAGCGATGCGGAACACTTTGCCGGCCAACTGGAACAATTGGGCGGCACGCGCGCCGCTTCCTGGGAGGAAGCGGACGTTGTGGTCATGAATACGTGCTGCGTTCGCGAAAGCGCGGAGAAAAAGATATTCGGCAAGATTGGCGAACTGAAAAAATGGAAACTGGACAAGCCCGAGCGCATTTTGTGCATCACGGGCTGTCTGGCGGAAAAAGACGGCGAAAAGCTCTTGAAGCGGGCGCCGCATATTGACCTGGTGCTGGGAACACAGCAGATCCCCGCTTTTGGCTCGTTGCTGAGAGAATTTGCCGACAACCGGCTGAAGCGGACAATAACCGGCGAGGCAGTGGCGGCCGGAGACGATTGCGTCGATCAGGCGGCGCGCCGCAGCGACGTGACGGCATGGGTTCCGATCATGCATGGCTGCAACAACTTTTGCACCTACTGCATCGTGCCCTATGTCCGCGGGCGGGAAAAAAGCCGCCCGCAGTCCGATATCCTCGCCGAGGTGCGGCAGGCGGTGCAAGACGGATATAAGGAAATCTACCTGCTTGGACAAAACGTGAATTCTTACGGAAAGGACCGCGGTGAAGAACAGGCGTTTGCCGCTTTGCTGGCGGCGGTCGACCAGGTGGCGGGCGTGGAGCGGATCCGCTTTATGACAAGCCATCCGCGCGATATGACAGAAGAAGTCTTGCGGGTTATTGCCAATGGCAGGCATCTTTCCAAACAAATCCATCTGCCGGTCCAGTCGGGCAGCACAAGCATGCTCAAGCGCATGAACCGCGGGTATACGCGCGAAGATTACCTGGCCTTGATTGCAAAAGTGCGGCAGTATTTGCCAACGGCGACCCTGACGACCGATATCATCGTCGGCTTCCCCGGCGAAACGGAAGAAGAGTTCGCCGACACGATGTCGTTGGTGCGGGAAGTGCAATTCGACATGTCCTATATTTTCCTCTACTCCAAGCGCAGCGGCACGCCTGCCGCCGCCTTTGAGAACCAGTTGCCGCTGGAGGAAAAGAAACGCCGCTTCCAGGCGCTCAACGGGCTGCAAAGCGAAATCAGCCTGCAGCTCAACCGGCAGATGCTCGGACAGCTGCTGCCGGTTTTGGTTGAAGGTCCGAGCAAAAATGATCAACGTGTTTTGACGGGCCGGACGGATGGCAACAAATTGGTTTTATGGCCGGACACGGGTCGGCACAAGGTTGGCGATCTGGCCAAAATCAGAATAACGAAGGCACAGACCTGGCTGTTAAAAGGACAGGAGGCGGACGATGACAAACCCGAGCTATACGCCAATGATGGAGCAATACAGGAGCATTAAGGCCGCGCATCCAAATGAAATATTGTTTTTCCGGCTCGGCGATTTTTATGAAATGTTTTTTGATGACGCGGAGCTGGCCGCCAAAGAACTGGAAATTACGCTTACCGGGCGGGAGGGCGGTCTGGCCGAACGCATTCCCATGTGCGGCGTTCCTTACCACTCGGCCGAGGGCTACATTGCCAAGCTGATTAAAAAAGGCTATCGAGTCGCCATCTGCGAGCAAGTGGAAGACCCCAAGAGCGTCAAGGGTTTGGTCCGCCGCGAGGTCATCAAGGTCATCACGCCCGGAACGGCCATGGCGGAGCCGCTTTTAGAAGAAAAAACGAACCAGTACATTGTGGCGCTGCATGAAGACCAGGAGGCGCTGGCCCTGGTCGCAGCTGATGTGTCGACTGGCGAATGCGTTTGGGCGCTTTTCTCCGGCCGTGACCGGCTGCAGGCGGCCTGCGACCAATTGTTCCGGCTGCAGCCCGCTGAATTAGTCGCACTGGGGGCAGTGGGGGGCCACGCCGCGTTGCGTGAATATGCCCTGGACCGCCTGGCTTGCTGCTGGACGGACTTTCTGCCGGAAGATTGCCTGGCGGCACAAAAGTGGCTGGATCGGCATTTTCCCCAGGCGGCCTTGCCCCCCGAACCGGTTGCCCGGGACGCCGTCGCGTTTTTGCTTGACTACCTGCACAACATGCTGAAGTCGGACTTATCGCATGTCAACCAGTTGCAGGCGCTGTTCGGTGAAAAACACCTGCAGCTTGACGCAACCGCGCTGCGCAACCTGGAGCTGGTCCGGAACATGAAGGACGGGGGCAAAAAGGACACCCTCCTGGGCGTGTTGGATTTCACCCGTACGGCCATGGGCGGACGTTGCCTGAAAAAATGGCTGGAAGCGCCGCTTTATGAGCGGATGGCGATCCGCGCCCGCCAGGAGGCGGTTCAGGCCTGGGTGGACAACCCCTCCGACCGGCAGGCCATGAATGCCCTGCTGGAACGCGTTTACGACATGGAGCGCATTTTGTCGCGCCTTTCCATCGGCTCGGCCAATGCGCGTGATTTGGCCTCCTTGCGCTCTTCCCTGGCCGTTTTGCCGGCAGTGCGCGAAAAACTGCTCAAGTACGAACATATCAGCCTCTTGCGCCGCTTGTCGCTTTTTTGCTCCACCCATACGGAGCTGGCCTCCCTTTTGGAAAACGCACTGGTGGACAATCCGCCTTTTTCCGTGCGTGAGGGCGGGATGATCCGCGACGGCTATAATTTGGAACTGGATGAAATTAAAAGCATTTCCCAGGACAGCCATACGTGGCTGCAGCAATTTGAACTGCAGCTAAAGCAGCGGACGGCCATCAAGAGCCTGAAGGTCGGCTACAACAAGGTGTTCGGTTATTACATCGAGGTGACGAAGGCCAACAGCGACCTGGTGCCGGACGATTTTGTGCGCAAGCAAACGCTGGCCAATGCCGAACGCTACATTACCCAAGACCTCAAAGAATATGAGAGCCGCATTCTGGGCGCAAAAGAACGCCTTGAACAGCTGGAATTTCACCTGTTCAGCCAGCTTTGCGACCAGGTGCGGGAGAAGCTGGCGGCGCTGCAGCAAACCGCTGGCGCTTTGGGTTCCGTGGACGCCCTGCTGTCGTTGGCGGAAGCAGCCGCGCGCTACCAGTATGTCTGCCCGGAATTGAATGATCGCCATCAAATCAGCATTCAGGAAGGCCGGCATCCGGTTGTGGAGCGCCTGCTCAAGAAGGAGCGCTTCGTCCCTAACGACACCCGCCTCGATCAGCACGAGCAACGGGTGATGATCATAACGGGGCCGAACATGGCCGGCAAATCGACTTATATGCGGCAGGTGGCCCTCTTGGTCATCATGGCGCAAATCGGCAGCTTCATACCCGCCAAAGCGGGCTCAATCTGCCCGGTCGAGCGCATTTTCACCCGCGTCGGCGCAAGCGATGATCTGGCGACGGGGCAAAGCACGTTCATGGTGGAGATGAATGAAGTGGCGCAGATCCTGCACCATGCCAACGCCAACAGCCTGGTCATTCTCGATGAGGTCGGCCGAGGCACGAGCACGTATGACGGCATGAGCATCGCCAGCGCCGTGTTGGAGTATCTGACGGAAAAAGTGCAGGCGAAGACCTTGTTCGCCACGCACTACCATGAATTGATGAGCCTGGCCGACCGTTATCCGGCGGTCAAAAACCATAGCGTCGCCGTCAAGGAAAAAGGCAACGACGTGCTCTTTTTGCGCCGGATCGTGGCGGGCGGAACAGACCGCAGCTACGGCATCCACGTGGCGCAACTGGCTGGGCTGCCGAAAAAAGTAATTGAACGGGCCCAAGCCAATTTAGACCGCTTTTCCGAGCCGGGCGGCGCGCCGGCAGCGCTTGCCGCGGCGCCGCCGGGCAGCGCCGCGGCAATGACCGTCTGCCAGGCGACGCTGTTCAGCAGCAGTCTGGCCGAAGAACTGCTGGCGGTGGATGTGACGACCACAACGCCATTGGAGGCGCTGAATTTGCTGTACAGACTGCAGCAGCAGGCGAAACAGGAGGCGGGACAGCCGTGATGGAGACAAAAATTCGCGTTCTTGACGAACATACCGCAAACCAGATTGCCGCCGGCGAAGTCGTGGAGCGTCCTGCCTCCGTCGTCAAGGAACTGGTGGAGAATGCGCTTGATGCGGGGGCCAGCTTCATTGAGATTGAAATTGTGCAGGGCGGCATTGAGCTGATCCGGGTGACGGACAACGGTTCCGGCATGTCGCAGGCTGACGCGGAGCTGGCGATTTTGCGCCACGCAACCAGCAAAATCCGTTCGGCGGACGATCTGGACCACGTGCTGACCCTAGGGTTTCGCGGCGAAGCCTTGCCGAGCATCGCCTCCGTCGCGCGCTTTTCCCTGCTGACGCGCCTGGCTGGCGAAGAAGTCGGCTGCCGCATTGAGGTGGCGGGCGGCGCCGCGCCGGCTGTCAGCCCGGCGGGTACGGCGGTCGGCACGACCATTTTGGTGGAAGAGCTTTTTTTCAATACGCCGGCCAGGCGCAAGTTTTTGAAATCACCCCAAGCGGAGGCGCGCCAGGTTCACGATACGGTTGGACGGCTCGCGCTTACGCGCCCGGACGTGCAGTTTGTGCTGATTAACAGCGGCAAAACGGTGCTGTCCACACCCGGAACGGCCCGCTTGCAGGAGACGATCGGCGGGTTGTACGGCCAAGCGGTGCAGGCCGAGACCGTGGCGGTTGACTATGAATATGAAATCGTCCGGGTTTCCGGTTTTGTCGGAAAGCCGACCCTGCTGCGCGGCAACCGCCAGTGGCAGACGATTATCGTCAACGGCCGCGTGATCGTCAGCCGCTCCTTGCAGCGGGCGGTAGACCAGGCCTATGAATCGCTTATTCCTCGGCAGGGGTTTCCGTTTGCCGTGCTGGCCATTTCGATCGATACGGAACAGGTTGATGTAAACGTGCACCCGCAAAAAAGCGAGGTGCGTTTCAGCAACGAGCAGCAGCTCTTTAGGGCCGTCTACCATGCCGTTCGATGCGCGCTGGAGCAAGGCGGCACCCTCGGCGCCGGACCGGCAAGTGCGCTCACAACCGCCTCGGCCATAACGGCGCCAATTGCAGTTCGGCCGGCGCTTTATCTGCGGGATCCGGCGCCCGCAACAAGCTGGCCCGCGCCGGCCGCGTCCTGGCGTCCGGCCGGCGTGGCCGCGGCGGGGCAGGATGATTCGCCCCCGCGGGAAGCGTCGTGGGCGACGGCTGCCTTTCAAGCAACCGGCGGGAACGAACAGGCCCGTGATGCGGGCGCCGTCGAAGCGCTCTTTGCCGCGGAGGTGAGCGGTGCGGCGCCAATTTGGCCGGTGGGTCAGGTTGACAAGGCGTTCATCATCGCCCAATCGGAAGACGTCCTGTATTTGATTGACCAGCATGCGGCGCATGAGCGGGTTTTATTCGACAGGCTGTCCGCGCGGCTGGAAAACATGGCCGTTCAGCCGCTGCTGCTGCCGATTGGCTTGTCTGTCACGTACGCGGAGGCCAGTCTGGCCGAGGAGCAGCAAGCGCTCTTAGAGTCCCTGGGTTTTGACATTACGCCCAGCGGGCCGACGCAGGTCAGCGTCGCAGCGGCGCCGGTCGATTTGCCGGAGAAGGCGATTGAGCCGGTGGTGCGGGAAATCTTGTCCTACCTTGTTGAGGAGAAGGCGCCGACGGCTCTTTCGCTGCGGCAAAAATTCCTGTTCAGCTCCGCCTGCCACGCGGCGATTCGCGCCGGCGAGGTTTTGTCGATGCGGCAAATGAAGGATTTGGTCCAGCAACTGTTTGCCACCAAGTTTCCGTACACGTGCCCGCACGGACGACCGGTCACGGTTCGTTTTGAAGCGGAGGAAATCGGACGCTGGTTCAAGCGGGGCACGTAGAAAAAGGAGATTACAGATATGAAGGCAGCTGTCACAACCGGCAGCAAAAACGTTTCCGCCGTGCGGGAACAAGCGGCAGCGTGGGCAATAGAGCTTGCGCTGCCCTTTCTGGAGCGAACCGGACCGTTGGAAACGATCTGCGCCCAAGCAGGGCTGGACGCCCTGCTGGTAGTCACGAAACAAGGTCCGCGGGTGTACTTGCCCGGCGAAGGTGGCGCTTTCTTCTTTCATCCCAGCCTGTCAGTCTTGCGCGTGCAGCGCCTGGCGCGCGGCGGGCATGACCTGCTGCTCAATGCGCTGGAACTCTCGCCTGGCGAACAGGTGCTGGACTGCACGCTTGGCTTGGCGTCGGACGCCTGCGTCATGGCGCATGCCTTGGGGGAAAATGGCGCGGTGCGGGGTCTGGAAGCCTCGCCCCTGATCGCACTCGTCGTGCGCGAAGGCCTGATGGCCTGCCAGCGCCAGAACGAACAGCCGGTCTGGCTGCGCCAAGCGGCAGCGCGGATTGCGGTTGAGACAGGGCGCTACGAGGCGGTGCTGGCATCGTTGCCGGACAAGGCTTATGACGTTGTCTATTTTGATCCGCTTTTTGTCCATCCCGTGGCGGCGTCAGCCAACATGCAGCCTCTGCGCCCATTGGCGCAGTCCGGCGGCGTTTCGGCCGCCAGCTTGGCTCAGGCGCGCCGCGTCGCCAGGCGCCGGGTTGTGATTAAGGACCACCGCTCCGGCGCGCTGCTAAAGGCGCTTAAGGCGCCGCAATTGAGCGGCGGCAAATACAGTCATATTCGATTTGGCATTTGGGAGGCTGAGAAGTGAAGCCAAAGGTAATCGTCATTCTAGGCCCAACCGCGACGGGAAAATCGGCGCTTGGCGTTAGTTTGGCCAAGCGGCTCGGCGGGGAAATTATTTCCGGCGATTCCATGCTGGTTTTTCGGGGCATGGATATCGGTACGGCTAAGCCGGAGCGCGCAATCCTCGACAGCGTTCCGCACCACCTGATCGATATTTTGGAACCGAATGAGCCCTACAGCGCAGCCGATTTCCAGACGCAAGCCGACGCCTTGATCGCATCCTTGCAGCAACAAAACAAATGGCCGATCGTCGTCGGCGGAACGGGCCTGTACATCCAGGCGCTGCTGGAGAAATACGAATTTGCTCCCGTTGCGGAGGATGCCGCCTTGCGCGCCCGTTTGGCGAACAAGGCGGCGCAAGAGGGGAACGCAAGCGTGTGGCAGGAGTTGGCGGCGCTTGATCCGCTGACGGCGGCCCGCTTGCACGTCAATGATGTGCGCCGCGTAATCCGGGCGATTGAGGTGGCGCATGCGGGAGGCGCCGTGTCGCAGCGGCGCGGGCATCCCGAAGCGATGCGCTATGACGCCTGGGTGATCGGCCTGACGATGGAGCGCAGCAAGCTTTATGCGCGCATCAATCAGCGCGTGGACGAGATGGTGGCGCAGGGGCTGATCGAAGAAGTGGCCGCCCTCTTAAAGCAGGGCGTTTCGCCGACGGCGCAGTCAATGAAGGGAATCGGCTACAAGGAGATCGTCGCTTATCTCGCCGGCGAGCTTGACTATCAGACGGCCGTCGACAAGGTGAAGCAGGCGACGCGCAACTTCGCCAAGCGGCAATTCACCTGGTACCGGCGCATGCAATATATCGAATGGTACGACGTGTCCGCTTATCCTGATACGGAGGCGCTGGCTGACGTCTTGTGCGCCAAGCTTGCCGACCGCTATAAACAGGAGTAAGATAAAGACAAATGTTGCAAGGGGGAAATAAGCATGGCAGCAAGGATCATCAACCTGCAGGACAGCTTTTTAAATCAGGTGCGCAAAGAAAACGTGCCTGTCGTTATGTACCTGTTGAACGGATTTCAAATTCGCGGCCTGGTCCGCGGCTTTGATAACTTCACGGTTATTGTCGAACAAGACGGCAAGCAGCAGCTTATTTACAAGCACGCTGTGTCCACGATTTCACCCCTGAGCCCGATTGAAATTGTCGCCCCGGAGCGGCGCGAGGAAAGACCGTGAAAAGCAGCGCGCCGCGGCTGGAAGCTTTTTTAGCCTATTTGCTCGTCGAAAGAGGCCTTTCCGTCAATACGCGGGAGGCCTACCGGCGCGACATCGAGGCCTTTTTGGCGACGGTGGCGGGAACGCCGCTTGCTGCTGTGACCAAGGAAATGATCGTTCGGCACCTGGCGCAGGAGAAGGAAAAGCGGCGGGCGCCGGCAACCATGGCGAGGAAGCTTTCTTCGTTGCGCGCCTTTTTTCATTTTTTAGCGGCGGAGGGCCTGATAACAGACAACCCGACCGTGGTGCTGGAAACGCCAATGCTGCCGCACAAGCTGCCTGCCATTTTATCGCCCGAGGAAGTGCAGCGGCTTGTCGAGATGCCGGATTCGCATTCGCCGGCGGGGGTGCGCGACCGGGCGATGCTGGAACTGCTGTATGGCAGCGGCTTGCGGATTTCCGAAGCGGTGGCCGCCAACCTGGGCGATTTTGATCTGGGCGCCGGAACGATGCGCTGCTTCGGCAAAGGCGCCAAGGAGCGCCTGCTGCCATTAAGCAGCCAGGCTGTCTTGTGGCTCGAACGCTACAATAAAGAAGTTCGCCCAAGCTGGGCGGAGCCGTCAGCGAGGGCTTTTTTCCTGACGGCGGGCGGCGGGCGGATTACGCGCCAGGCGGTCTGGCAGCAGGTGAAGCGGTATGCGGCGCAAGCGGGGATCGCAAAACGCCTCTCGCCGCATTTATTGCGCCACTCGTTCGCCACGCATTTGCTGGAAAACGGCGCCGACCTGCGCATGGTGCAGGAGCTGCTCGGCCATGCCGATATTGCCACGACGCAGATTTATACGCATGTGAACGTCAGCCGCCTGCGCGACCTGTATGACCGGACTCATCCGCGGGCGTAAGAAGGGGGACTAGCATGAGGAAAAAACGCAGCATTTGGTCCTGGCTGTTAGTGGCGATGATTCTCGTCGGCGCGGCGGTTTGGGGCTTTTATACGGCTAAGCCGCACAGCGATCAGGCCGGCAAACCCGGATTGAAAACGGCGCAAGAGGAAAAAGCCGTAAAGCCGACCGAACCGATGAGCAAAAACGACGTCGATTATCGCCAGCAAGCGCAAAAGGTCCATCAAAAGCTCGATCAAGCGCTGGCGAAGGCTGGCGGCAGCTTTGCCTCGCTTGAGCAGGAAGAAAAACGGAGCAAGCGCGACAACGGCGGCGCGATTATCTGGCATCGCCGCACAATCGTCATTGAGTTGCCCAAGGATCAAAGCCCGGCCGGAGCCGCCAGCCGGATTAAAAGCGTCTTGGCGGCTCCGGCCGGCATAGTGGAAGAAGCGAATGATACGTGGCAGGGAAAAGCGGCCCTGCGGCTTGACGTCGGCTTCACGGAACAGCTCGGCGGCGAGCCGCTGCGCTTGATTACGGACAAGGTCTACTTGGTCGGCGGCGGAACGGCCGCCTCGACCGCAAAAAGCGCGCCAAAAGGGCAACTGGCGATCATCATCGACGATTGCGGCTATGAACTGGGCGCCGCAGAGCGGATGACCGGCTTGCCCGCCAACCTGACCTTTGCCATTTTGCCCTACCGTCCGTATTCCACCCAGAGCCTTGCCTTCGCCCAGCAGCGAGGCAAGGAAGCGATCCTGCATTTGCCGATGGAGCCGCTTGATGCCTCGCAAGCTTCGGAGGCGAAAATGGTGGCGGTTTCGATGACAGAAGGCGAAATCCAACAGGTAACGCGCCAGGCTCTTGACTCGCTGCCGGGCGTGATCGGCGTGAACAACCACCAGGGTTCGCGGGCCACGGGCGACGAGCGGACGATGCGCGCCGTATTGGGGGTCGTGCGCAGCCGCGGACTGTATTTCATCGACAGCCACACGCAGGCCAGGTCCGTCGCTTACCAGACAGCGTCTGAAATGGGCGTTTCAGCCGCCTTGAACGGCATGTTTTTGGACAACAGCTCCGACGTGGACGCGATCAAAAACAGGATGCGCCAGGCGGCGAAAACGGCGGCGGAAAACGGCTCGCTGGTGGCGATTTGCCATGCCCGTCCGAACACGTCAATCGCCCTTGCGGAAGTCATTGGCGAATTGCAGCAAACGACCAACCTTGTTTTTGCTTCGCAATTGCTCAGATAAAAGGAGGATGTCAGCATGTCCAGCACATTGGCCGCGGAGACAATCCGCAAGTATGAAGAGTATGTCAATCCGGCGGTAGCGAAGTTGTTTCGCTACATGGGCCTCTCCAGCGTAGAAGTGAAGGGCGATGGCTGTTGGGTTACGGATTCGGAGGGACGCCGTTATCTAGACTGCCTTGGCGGTTATGGCGTTTTCAGCCTTGGTCATCGCCACCCGGCGGTGATCGCCGCCGTGAAGGACCAGCTTGACTATTTGCCCATGTCGAGCCAGATTTTGTTTGATGCGCCAAAGGCTGATTTGGCCGAGGCGCTGGCGCGCGTGATGCCCGGCGACTTGCAATACAGCTTTTTTGTCAACAGCGGCACGGAAGCGGTGGAGGGCGCCTTGAAGCTGGCCAGGCTACATACGGGCCGCCAAAAGGTTATTGCCGCGCAAAACGCGTTTCACGGAAAAACCTTCGGCGCCTTGTCCGCTACCGGGCGGGAGTTGTTCCGCTCGCCGTTTTATCCGCTTCTGGAAGGGTTTGTCCACGTTCCCTACGGTGATGCGGCGGCGCTCGAGGCGCAAATGGACGAAACGGTGGCGGCGGTGCTCTTAGAGCCGGTGCAGGGCGAAGGCGGCATTATCGTGCCGCCGCCAGGCTACCTAAAGGCGGCGCGGACGCTGTGCGACCGCTTTGGTGCCCTCTTGATCGCCGACGAGGTGCAGACCGGCCTGGGGCGCACCGGCAAATGGTTCGGCGTTGACCATGAAGGCGTCGTGCCGGATATTATGGCGACGGCCAAAGCGCTGGGCGGCGGCGTGATGCCGATCGGGGCGTTTACTGCTACAACGGCCGTCTGGGCAAAATTGATTGAGAGCCCCTTTTTGCACACCTCGACCTTCGGCGGCAATCCGTTGGCCTGCCGCGCCGGTTTGGCGGCGCTGGCGGTGCTCGAGGCAGAGCAGTTGCCGGAGAAGGCGGCAAAAATCGGTGCCTATTTGATGACGGGCCTGCAGAAAATTCAGGCGCAGCACCCGCACATTCTCGAAGAGGTGCGCGGCAGAGGCATGTTGATCGGCCTTTTGCTGACAAAAGAGGGGGCGGGCGGCTTTTTGATGTCCCGGCTGATTGACGCGGGCATTCTTGTGGCGTATACCTTGAACAATCCGCGCGTGATTCGCATTGAGCCACCGCTTGTCATGTCTGAAGCCGAGGCGGACTTCGCTTTGCAGGCGCTGACGCAGGCGTTTAATGAAACGGCGTCTGTTTTTGAAGATTTATAACGTATAACGAGGGAGGTTTTTTCGTTGCCTTATGTTGAGGTAAGCAAAGTGGTCAAGGCAGACCGGGCGCAAATCCTGCCGATTATTAAACGCATGGAGGATTATCCGCTTTTCATGGCCGATTTAAAAAGCGTTTCCGTGCTGGAACGCGGCGACAACTACACGATTACCCATTGGGTGTCGAACGTGGACGGCCGCGTGATCGAATGGACCGAGCGCGACACCTTCTATGACGATGAGTGGCGCATCCATTATCAGCAGACGGCGGGCGACCTGAAAAAAATGGAGGGTGAGTGGCTGCTGACGGAGGTGGAGGACGGCACCAAAGTGACACTGACGGTTGATTTTGAGTTCGGCATTCCGATGATCGCCGGGTTGTTGAACCCCATTTTAAAAATGAAGGTACGCGACAATAGCGAGAACATGCTTGCGGCGGTAAAAGCAAAAATTGAAGGAACTGCCTAAAACGCCGCAAATTTGCCTGAAATCGCATTTTTGTTCATCTTGTTAAAGTGCACAGAAACACTTATAATTAGTTACAGAACCTGTTAATGCAGGAATGAACATTGGGAGGAAAAGATGAACACGCTAAAGACGACTTTCTTGCTGACGCTGATGACGTTGTTGTTGCTGGCTGCAGGTGCGGCATTTGGTGGTCGAAGTGGTATGATGGTCATGTTGCTGATTTCCATAGGCATGAATTTTTTCAGCTATTGGTACAGCGACAAACTGGTTTTGAAAATGTATGGGGCGCAGGAAGTGACGGCTGAAACGGAGCCCGGCTTGGTCCGGATGGTGGCCAACCTGGCGAAAAAAGGCCAGCTGCCGATGCCGAAAGTGTATATTATGGACACGGATGTGCCCAACGCCTTTGCCACAGGGCGCGACCCGGAGCATGCGGCGGTTGCCGTGACGAGCGGGATCATGCGCGCCTTGACGCCGGAAGAACTCGAAGGCGTAGTGGCCCATGAATTGGCCCACGTTAAAAACCGCGATACGCTGATCAGCACGGTGGTGGCATCGATGGCCGGCGTGATCACGATGATCGGCGACATGATCCGCTGGGGCGCCATGTTCGGTATGGGCAGAAATGATGACGAAGACAATGGCGGCGGGATTGTCGGCATGGTGGCGATGGCGATTTTGGCGCCGCTGGCGGCCATGCTGATCCAGATGGGCATTTCGCGGTCGCGCGAATTTTCGGCCGACGAGACGGGCGGCACGCTGTGCGGCAACCCGCTGGCCTTGGCGAGTGCACTCACGAAAATCGAGCAGTATTCCCGCTTCCGGGCCATGCCGGACGCGACGCCGGCAACGGCCCACCTGTTTATCATCAATCCGATTTCAGGCGCTGGCGCCTGGTTCATGAACCTCTTCAGCACGCACCCGACGACCAGCGCGCGGGTGGAAAAACTGCAAGAATTGGCGCGTCGGATGCGCCGTTAAACAGCGTCTCGAGGGCGGCGGATTTTCCGCCGCTTTTTTGCATTGCTTTTCGTGCCGGTTGATTCGCGGTATAATAATCCATGTTGAAGGAGTGATACATAATGGACAAGGATCTAATTTGGCTGCAGCAGCTGTCGGAGGCGCCTGGCGTTTCCGGGTTTGAAGGCCCGGTCAAGCAATTGCTCAAAGACAAGCTGGCGCCGGTGGCGGAGGTGTCCTACGATCAATTGGGCAGCATTCTGTTCACAAAAAAAGGCCAGGATGAGCGGCCGCGCGTCATGCTGGCGAGCCACATGGACGAAATCGGTTTTCTCGTCAAGCACGTCACCAAGGAAGGTTATTTGAAATTCACCACCCTGGGCGGCTGGTGGGAGCAGGTCATGCTCGGCCAGCGAGTTACCGTCCACTCGAAAAATGGGGCGTTCCCTGGTGTAATCGGCAGCAAGCCGCCCCACATCTTAACCCCGGACGAACGAAAAAAAGTTGTTGAGAAAAAGGACATGTACATCGATATCGGCGCGGCCGACGAAAAAGAAGTGCTTGAGCGCTTCGGGATCACGCCCGGCGACGTCGTTACGCCCTATAGCCCGTTTACGGCCATGGGCAACGACAAATACCTGCTGGGCAAGGCCTGGGACAACCGGATCGGCTGCGCCGTCATGGCCCGGGTCCTGGAAGAACTGCAGCAGCATCCCAACACGGTGATCGGCGCCGCCACAGTGCAAGAAGAGGTGGGATTGCGCGGCGCGCAAACCAGCGTCAAGGTCGCGGCGCCCGATGTGGCCTTTGTTATTGACACCTGTGTCGCCGGCGATACGCCCGGCGTGACCCCTGATGTCGCCGCCAGCAAGCTCGGGGCCGGCGTGGCGATCACCTTCTTTGACGCCAGCATGATCCCGCATACGGGCTTGCGCGATTTTGTCATCGAAACAGCCAAAGCGGAAAAAATCCCTTACCAGCTTTCTTTCTCCGAAGGCGGCGGCACGGACGGCGGCCGGATCCACATGCATGAAATCGGCGTGCCGACGCTCGTCATCAGCTTGCCGACCCGGTATATCCACAGCCACCAGTCAATGATTCACCGCGACGACTATGAAGCGGCGGTGCGCTTAATGCTGGCGGTGCTGCGCAGACTGGACAAGCAGCAGCTGGCGGCGCTAGTTGCCCGTTAAGATGAGGAGGCGTTTTCGAGCATGGAAAGAACACTTGTTTTGGTCAAGCCGGACGGGGTCCGCAAACATTTGATCGGCGAAATCATCAACCGTTTTGAACGGCGCGGCCTGCGGGTGGCGGGCTTGAAAATGATGCGGCTGAATGACGCGCAGGCTAAAAAGCATTACGCAGAGCACGACGGAAAGCCTTTTTTTGCCGGCCTGGTAGCGTTCATTACTTCCGGCCCGATCGTTGCGCTGGCGATTGAGGGAGAGAACGCCATCCGCGCCGTGCGCGGCATGATGGGCGCCACCAACCCGCTCGAAGCTGTGCCGGGCTCGATCAGGGGTGATTTCGCGTTGGCCACCGGGGAAAATATCGTGCATGGCTCTGATGGCGTTGAGAGCGCCTCCAGGGAGTTGGCCCACTTCTTTTCGGACTGCGAATTGTTTTAAGACGAAACCAGCGTTAGCGAGGAGGATGAAAGGTGAAGGTTTACACGAAAACGGGCGATAAAGGCACGACCGGCTTGTTCAGCGGCGAACGTGTCGATAAGGATTCCTTGCGCGTCGAGGCCTACGGCACAGTCGACGAAATCATGTCCGCATTAGGGCTGGCAAGGGCGTTGGCGGCAAAGGCTGCCGTGAAGGAATCAATCCTTGATTTGCAAAAAAATCTGATGCTGCTGATGGCTGACATTGCAAGCACAAGTCCGGAGCACCGCTATGTAAACGAGGACTCAGTCAAGGCGCTTGAGGCGGAAATCGACCGCTATGACGCCGTGCTGGCGCCGCTTTCGAAATTCATCATCCCCGGCGATACGCCGGGCGCGGCTGCGCTTGATGCAGCAAGGACAACAACGCGGCGCGCGGAACGGGCTGTCATCCGCCTAAGCCGGCAAGAGGCGGTCAACCCCCAGGTACAAATCGCGCTAAACCGGCTGTCTGACCTATGTTTCGTTTTATCGCGCGTTGAGTCGGAGCTCACGGAAAACCCTTTTTGATGTTACACTTGCAGGCGGGCCGCTTGGCCCGTTTTTCTTTTGCTGGATAATTAACAGAAAAGCAGGAATATTCAACGGTGATAGAGAATTAATGGCATACAGTGAATCGCACAATCTTACGGAGCTGGGAGGGACTGTTATTGAAAGCGTACAAGAGCGGCAAGATTCGGAACGTCGGCGTAGTAGCACATGGCAGCGCAGGCAAAACATCAATCGTAGAAGCTTTTCTGTACACAACGGGAGCGGTAAACCGGCTGGGCAAAGTGGATGACGGCTCAACAACAGGCGATTTTGAACCGGAAGAAATCAAACGCAAGGTTACGATCAGCGCGAGCCTGGCGCCTTGCGAGTGGCGCGATCACAAGATTAATTTTATCGACACCCCGGGGTATTCGGATTTCGTCGGCGAGGTCAAGGGCGCCTTGCGCGCGGTCGACAGCGTGCTGGTGGTGCTGTGCGCGGCGGCGGGCGTGGAGGTGCAAACGGAGAAGGTGTGGCAATACGCGGCGGAGCAGGGCTTGCCCCGGCTTGCGGTCGTCAACAAGATGGACCGCGAAAACGCTTCCTTCGAACAGGTGGTTGATGAAATGCGGGCCAGCTTCGGGCCGCATGTGTTTCCCATTCAGCTGCCGATCGGCAAAGAAGCCGGCTTCTCCGGCGTCGTCGACCTGGTGAGCATGAAGGCTTACGTGCCGCAGGGCAATGATTGCGTCGAACAGCCGATTCCGGACGATATGGCTGACTTGGCCGCCGTCGCGCGCGAGGAGCTAATTGAAGCCGTCGCCGAGGCTGATGATGAAATTTTAACCAAATACTTGGAAGGCGAAGCACTGTCGGAAGAGGAAATAATCCGCTGCCTGCTGCAGGGGATAAAATCGGCCGCCATTTTCCCGGTTTTCTGCGCTTCAGCCACTAAAAATATCGGCATGCGTCGCCTTTTGGACGCCATCATCGACTACCTGCCGGCGCCGACCGAACGACCCGTGCAGGTAATAAATTCCAAAACTGGCGACGTGTCTAAGCTGCCAGTCGACACGAAGCTGGCTTCACTGGTGTTCAAAACGACTACAGATCCGTTCGTTGGCCGCTTGAGTTTCTTTCGAGTTTTCTCCGGCACGCTCAAGCCGGACAGCGTGATCTACAATATCAGCAAAGACAAGTCTGAACGCATCGGCGGCGTGTTTACGATGCGCGGAAAGCAGCAGATGCCATTGACGGAAATCGCGGCCGGTGACATTGGCGTCGTCGCTAAGCTGCAGGAAACGGGGACGGGCGATACGGTGGCGGAAAAGGACAGCCAGTTTTTGTTCGAGCCGATCGCTTTCCCAAAACCGATGTACTCCATGTGCATTGAAGCAAAGAGCAAGCATGACGAAGATAAAATCGGCCAGGCCCTGGCCAGACTCATGGATGAGGATTGCACCTTCCGGCTGCAGAAAAATACCGAAACGAAGGAAAAGATCGCCAGCGGCATTGGCGACCTGCACTTGGAAATTATCCTGGAAAAGCTGAAGCGCAAATTTGGCGTTGAAGCATTGCTGAAGCCGCCGACGGTCGCCTATCGTGAAACGATTCGCGGCAAGGCGAAGGTGGAGGGCAAGCACAAGAAGCAAACCGGCGGCCACGGACAGTTTGGTCACGTTTGGATCGAAATGGAGCCTTTGCCGCCCGGCGGCGGATTTGAATTTGTCGATGCGATCTTTGGCGGCGCCGTGCCGAGACAGTATATCCCGGCGGTAGAAAAGGGCCTGCAGGAATCAATGCAGCATGGCGTATTGGCGGGATATCCGGTCGTTGATGTGAAAATCACGCTGCTTGACGGTTCCTATCACCCGGTCGATTCTTCGGAAATGGCGTTTAAGATCGCCAGCAACCAGGCGTTTAAAAAAGCCATGCTGCAATCGCACCCGGTCTTGCTCGAACCTTTGTATAGCGTAGAGGTCACGGTGCCGGAGAACTGCATGGGCGACGTCATCGGCGATTTTAACGGCAAGCGCGGCCGGATTCTCGGGATGGAGCCGATTGGCGGCGGCCTCGGGGTAGTAAGGGCGCAGGCGCCCTATGCCGAGCTGTTGCGGTATGCGATCGATTTGCGCTCGATGACGCAGGGGCGGGGCTCGTTCGACATGAGCTTCGACCATTATGACGAAATGCCTCAGCGCATGGCAGATGAAATCATCGCCAAAGCGCACCTCAATAAAGCCGAGGAATAACCGGCTGGGAAGTTTTGAACGCCCTCGGACCGCGCGCGGTCCGAGGGCGTTCGTTTGACAGAAGCTGCACCGGCACAATATAATGATGTAGATAAGCAGGTGGTACGGCCGACAGGCCACAAGGCAATAAACAGATATAATGGGGGGATTATTTATTATGTTAAGTAAGATGGACAACCTGGCGATCAACACGCTTCGCTTTTTGGCTGTTGACGCGGTTGAACAGGCAAATTCCGGCCATCCGGGCTTGCCGTTGGGGGCCGCCCCGCTGGCCTATGCACTGTGGACTCGCGCGATGAAGCATAATCCGGCCAATCCGAAATGGTTCAACCGTGACCGTTTCGTACTGTCTGCCGGACACGGCTCGGCGCTTTTATATGCCATGCTCCATTTGAGCGGCTATGACTTGCCGCTTGACGAATTGAAGCGTTTCCGCCAGCTGGGCTCGCAAACGCCCGGCCATCCTGAATACGGCCATACGGCGGGCGTTGAAGCGACGACGGGGCCGCTCGGCCATGGCTTTGCCATGGGGGTCGGCATGGCAATTGCCGAAAAAATGCTGGCCAGCCAGTATAATAAACCAAGTTTTCCGATTGTCGACCACTATACGTACGCCATCGTGTCAGACGGCGATCTGATGGAAGGCGTCAGCGCCGAGGCGGCGTCCCTGGCTGGCACGCTGGGCTTGGGCAAACTGATTTATCTATACGACGACAACCATATTTCGATCGAAGGTTCGACGGATATTGCCTTTACCGAAGACGTCGCGAAGCGGTTTGAAGCCTACGGCTGGCAGGTGCTGCGCGTCGAGGACGCCGAGGATCTGTTCCTCTTGTCGGAGGCAATCCGCAATGCGCAGGGAGAGACGGAAAAGCCGTCCTTGATCATGGTGCGCACCCATATCGGCTACGGCAGTCCGAAAGAGGATTCGGCCGCAGCCCACGGTGAGCCGCTGGGCAAGGACAACGTTGCCGCCACCAAGCAAAAACTTGGTTGGCCGGAAACGCCGGCTTTCCATGTGCCGGACCAGGTGCGGGAGGCCTTTGCCCACCTGCAAAAAGACGGCCTTGGCCGGGAAGAGGTCTGGAATAATATGATGGCCGCTTACGCCAAGGAATATCCGGCAGAAGCTGCCGCCCTGTCCGCTTTAATCAAGGGAGAGTTCCCCGCTGGCTGGGACAAGGACTTGGCCGACGTTTTCGCCACGGTCAAGGCGACCTCGACGCGGGAGGCTTCCGGCGAACTCTTGCAGGTCCTGTCGGCGCGTCTGCCTGGCCTTGTCGGCGGCTCCGCCGACCTGGCGCCTTCGAATAAAACCTACGTCAAAAATGCCGGCGATTTTTCCGTCGCGCAGCCTGGCGGCCGCAACCTGCATTTTGGCGTGCGCGAGCATGCCATGGGGGCAATCGCCAACGGTTTGGCCCTGCACGGCGCCCTGATACCCTATACCGGGACCTTTTTGGTTTTCTCTGATTTCGTCCGTCCGGCGGTACGCCTGTCGGCCATGATGGGCTTGCCGGTCGTTCATGTCTTCACCCACGACAGCATATTGGTAGGAGAGGACGGCCCGACGCATCAGCCGGTCGAGCATGCAATGAGCCTGCGCTTGATTCCTGACCTGCAGGTCTACCGTCCTGCTGACGCGCTGGAAACCGTTGTTGCATGGGAGCAGGCAATCAAAAGCAAAAAGCCGGCGACACTTTTGTTGACGCGGCAAAAAATGAACGTGCTGCATGACTATAAAGAGTCGGTCATGAACGGCGCTAAAAAAGGCGGCTACGTTCTGTCCGACAAAGGTGATAAGCTGCAAGTCGCCATCGCCGCTTCCGGTTCGGAAGTGCAACTAGCGCTGGCGGCGCAAGAGGCACTGCTGGCGCAGGGCATTGGCTCGCGCGTTGTCTCCCTGCTGTGCTGGGAGCAGTTCGACGCGCAGACGGAAGCTTATCGCGAAAGCGTATTGCCGGCGGGCCTGCCGACGATTGCGGTGGAAGCGGGGGTCAGCTGCGGCTGGTCGCGCTTCACCGGCAGCGACAAGTATGTGCTGGGCCTCAACCGGTTCGGCACCTCGGCTCCAGGACAGGCCGCTTACGAAGCTCTTGGGTTTACGGCGGAAGCCGTTGTTGCGCTGGCGCATAAGGCTTTAGCCCGGAAAGGGTGAAACTTATGAAACACCTGCTGACTATTGCCGGATCGGACAGCAGCGGCGGCGCTGGCATACAGGCTGATTTGAAAACCTTTGCCGCCCACGGCACGTACGGCATGAGCGTGATTACCGCCGTTACCGCGCAGAACACGACCGGGGTGACCGCCGTGGTCGATTTAAGCCCGGAGATCATTGCTGCGCAAATCGATGCTGTTTTCAGCGATATTCGCGTGGACGCGGTCAAGATCGGCATGCTTTCGCAGCCGGAAATTATCGATTGCGTTGCGGAGCGCTTGCGCTTTTGGCATCCGCCGATCATCGTGCTTGATCCGGTTATGATATCAAAAAGCGGCTACGCCTTGCTCAAGCCGGAGGCGTGCGCCGCCCTCATTTCACAATTGCTGCCGCTGGCAACGCTGGTTACGCCGAATCTGCCGGAGGCGGAGACGCTGACGGGTGCCAAGATTGCCAGCCGCGAAGACATGCTGCGGGCGGCCCAGGCCATTTTGTCTCTAGGGGCGCGAGCGGTGCTGCTAAAAGGCGGGCACCTGGCGGAGGCGGCCGATGACTATCTGCTGACCCGTGAAGGGGGCGCTTGGTTCGAAGGCGCCCGGATTCAATCCCTGCACACGCACGGGACAGGCTGCACGCTGTCGTCGTCATTGGCAGCCAATCTGGCCAAGGGGATGACGCTGGCTGAGTCGGTGGCGGCAAGCAAGGCGTATGTCACGCAAGGCATTCGCCACGGTTTGGCAATCGGCAAAGGCTGCGGACCCACGCATCACTTTTATGATTTGTACCGGAAAGCCGGGTTGGACTATGAGTAAAGCAAGCTCGGACGAGCTGCTGGCGGTGTTTGCAGCCATTGCTTTGCGTGTCCGCCAGAGACGACCTGTTGTCCACCAGATTACCAATTACGTTTCGGCGACGGACTGCGCCAACATCACGCTGGCGGCTGGGGCGTCGCCGATTATGGCCGACGAGCTGCTGGAAATGCAAGAGGTGGTGCCGCGCATCGACGCGCTAGTACTGAACACCGGCACCTTTTGCGAGGGTCGCGAAAAAACAATGGCAAGCGCGGCCGCGCTTGCCGGGCGGCATTGCAAACCGGCGGTATTAGACCCGGTTGGCGTCGGCGTCAGCCGCTTGCGCCGCAGTGCGGTTGACGCCCTTTTGACGGCGGACAGCGTGAAGGTGGTGCGAGGCAACGCCTCGGAAGCCGCAGCGCTGTTGAACCGCCAGCACGCGATGCGCGGCGTCGACGCGGAACAACCGATTGCTTCGCCGCGCGCAGCAGCCGAACGGCTCGCGCAGCAGCTCGCCCGGACCGTGGCGATTACCGGCGCGATCGATTACCTTTCCGATGGCAGGCGCGGCTTGGAGATTGCCAACGGGCACGCGCTCCTGACGAGCATCACCGGCGCGGGCTGCATGACTACCGCCTTGGTCGGGGCGTGCCTGGCGGTCGAGCCGGATCCCTTGCTGGCCGCCGCCGCCGCCTTGACGACGATCGGGATTGCAGCAGAGCTGGCTGCCGCTCAGTCGGCGGGGCCCGGTTCGTTCCATGCCGCTTTGTTTGATGCCGTCTATTCCTTGTCGCCGGATGATTATCGAACGAGAGGAAGGGTGCGCTTATGGGGAAACTGGACCTGCGGCTCTATCTAGTGGCGGATATGCAGGCCGATCACTCGCATGACGCTCTGTTTCACCAAGTAATTGCCGCAGTTGTCGGCGGAGTCACGGTCGTGCAGCTGCGCGCCAAAAATTTGAGCGGACGCCCCTTTTATGAGCTGGCGCTGGCGCTCAAGCAACGCTTGGACGTATTGTCCGTCCCGCTGATCATCAACGACCGCCTTGATATTGCCATGGCGGTTGATGCCGCAGGCGTTCATGTCGGGCAGGATGATTTGCCTGTGCCGGTCATTCGCCGCCTGTGGGCGCCGGATAAAATTGTGGGCGTGTCGACGCATTCGGTTGCGGAGGCGAAAACCGCCGTCGCGCAGCAGGCTGACTACCTGGGGGCGGGCGCCATGTTTGCCACCAGCACTAAGGACAATACAACGGCCTTGGCGCTGCGCGATTTGACCGCGATTGTCGCCGCCGCGCCGATTCCGGTGGTCGCGATCGGCGGGATCAATGCCGATAATGCCGCGGTGGTCATGACGAGCGGTTGTGCCGGCGTCGCGGTTTCTTCGGCCGTGATGGGCGCAGACGACGCCAGGGCCGCGGCCCTGGCGATAAAACGCAGTCTGCTTGTGTGAGAAGCAAAGAACGGACGGGGCAAGCGAAATTGCTTGCCCCGTCCGTTCTTTGCTATTTCTTGCCGAGGTTGGCTTGTGCATCTGGATTGATGATCGTCGGCTTCAGGAAAATGATGACTTCCGTATTAACCTTGCTCTTGCTCGAATCCTTGAACAGGTGGCCAAGCACCGGCAGGTTGCTGAGCAGAGGGATTTTGCTCAGGTTGTTTGTTTCTTCGGCATTGATCAGGCCGCCGATGACGAGCGTTTCGCCGTCCTTCAGGCGAACATAGGTTTCCGCCGAACGCGTGGTGATCTTGTAGTTTTTCAGCTCGGTGACAAGGATCGGCGTACTGACTTCGGTATGAACCTTGGCCGTGATGTCGCCGTTCTCATTCACTTGGGGCGTATAGGTCAGCTTGATCCCCGCGTCGACATACTCGGTTGATTGCGTCACGGAACCATCCGTTGTCTTTTCCGTTATAACCGGGATGTGGTCGCCGATGAAGATGGCGGCCTCCTTGCCGGGCATCGTGGTTATGCGCGGACTGGCAAGAATTTTCGCCTTGCCGCTGGATATCATCGCGCTCAGCGTCGCCTGGTAGCGGAAGACATACCCGGGACCGAAGTGGATCTTGCCGGCCTTGACGTCGTCGTCATCATCAGAACTGCTCGAGGGTATTTCGTCCCATTCCCAGTTGATTCCAAGATTCTTCTTGTCCTCTTTGACGATCGAAACGATCTGGGCCTCGAGGGAAATTTGCTTGCAGGGAATGTCAAGGCGGCTCAGCGCTTCGCGCACCTTGTCCTCCTCGCCGCGCGGGCCGTTGAAAATCAATGCGTTTGTCATGGTGTCCGCCTTGATGTATTTGCTGTCTACAATCCCGTCCAGAGCGGTTTTCAGTTCCTCGGCCTTGGCATAGCGGAGCGGGAAGATTTGCAACTGGCTGTAGTGCTGGGCCATTTTTTCGGCCGAGGCGACGACGATGATATCGTTGTAGCGGCGGTAGGCGAGCCCCTTGGTACGCGTAATGAGGTCAAGCGCCGTCTCAAACGGGATGTTGGCCAGCTGCACGGTCACCTTTCCGGTGACGCTGTCGTCAGCGATAATATTTGCTTCGGCCAGCGAGGACAAGGCCGTCAGGACATCGCGGATTTCCGCCTGCTGGACATTCATATTAACCAAGGTGGAGGTGGCTGCGGCCGCCGGATTGACCGCCGGAAAAAAGAACAGCAAACACAGGGAGAGGAAAAAAGCGCGCGTTGCAGCAAACATGGGCTACCTCCTTAATGTGATCAGCCGCGGACCGTCAGGCCCGGATAACGTGACGCCGCTCTCGGAAATGGCTGAAACGACGTAGTCGCCGATCCTATCGTGCAACTTGTAGTGGCGGCTGGCGCCGTTGTATTCAATGATGGCTAGCTTGGCGCCGGCTTCGCCGGCCAGGACGCCGGTTAAAACGAGCGGGGGGGCAGTCTCCTTCTGGGACTTCCCGGCGCCGCCGGAGGCTGTGGCCGCCTCCGGCGCGCGCGCCGCCAAGCGTTGTTCAGCAGTCGCCGGCGCAGCCAGCCCGCCGGGCGGGCGGAAAGGGTCACGCTGGCTGGCGGGCAAAACTGGCCTGGCTCGCTGCGGCATGCTGGTTGGCTGCGGCGGTTCGAAAGGCGTATGCGCCTCCGCCCCGGGCTGGTGGTGGCTGCTGACCGCCGACCCTTTAGGCAGCGGGGCGGCGAAAAGATTCAAATGCAAAAAAAGCGATACGTTGACGAGCAGGAGAAAGACCAGCAGCATTGATTTTTCGCGGCTGGTGCGATTTCTCCACCAGGTGTTCAGATTCGACATGGTTTTTGCCTCCTTGGCTGCGGTGCAAATCTGCAACTGATGATGGATAAAAGCGTCAATAATGTTAAAAAATAAACGTACTTATTTTACATTCGACGTCTCTAAGTCGATTCCTTCACAACCATTCCTCAGGGGAACGATTTTACAATATTTTTTCCACTGAAGCAGGAATTTTCCCCTTCCCTGCGAATTTTTCATTTTGTATGAATTTGGCTGGCGGTTACCGTCGCTCATTAAAGGTGGAGTATGCAATTGCAACGCAAACGCTTAGGCGACATTCTGGTCGATGCAGGTAAAATAACGCCGGCCCAACTGGGCCGGGCGCTCGAATTGCAAAAGGCGCAGGGCGGCAGGCTGGGGCGGGTATTGATCACGGCCGGCATGTTGCGCGAGGACGATATCTTGGAAGCGCTGGAAAAGCAGCTGGGGATTTTGCGGGTAAACCTCAGCGAAGTAGTCATACATGCTGATGCGGTAGAGTCTGTCCCTCTGGCCTTAGCCGAACGGTATGCGGTAATGCCGATCAGGCGGGAAGGGCGGCGCCTGACGCTGGCGACAACTGATCCGACCAATTTTTTCGCGCTGGACGACATCCGTCTGATCACCGGGGCGGAGGTGACGCCGGTACTAGCGGCCGAGGCAGATATTAAAAACGCGCTCCGCCGCCATTACGGCGTGAAGGGGGTAGTGGAAAAGGATGTAAGCCGCCTGAAAAAGGAAGCGCGGGATGGCGGCGCGGTGCAGCAAATATCCGCCGAGGATGCCCCGATCGTCAGCATCGTCAACTCGCTGATCGCCCAGGCGGTTAAGGAAAAAGCCAGCGACATACATATCGAGCCGCTTGACGACCTGGTGCGCGTCCGCTACCGCGTCGACGGCCTGCTGCGAGAAGTCGTCACGTTTCCGCGCCACACGCACGCCCCGCTTCTGTCGCGGATAAAAATCATGAGTGATATGGACATCGCGGAAAAGCGGCTGCCTCAGGATGGCCGGATCAATATCGGCGAAAACGGGCGGGAAGTTGATGTCCGCGTTTCAACCCTGCCGACCATCCAGGGGGAAAAGGTTGTGATGCGCATCCTGGATCGCCGGGCGGTGGCCTTGAATATCAACGGGCTTGGCATCAGCGACGCGAATCTGCCGATTTTCAAGCAGTTGTACGCGTGCGCTTACGGGATGGTGCTGGTGACCGGACCGACCGGCTCCGGAAAATCGACCACGCTGTATTCCGTTTTAGCTGAAATAAACGCGCCGGCAAAGAACATCATCACCGTCGAAGATCCGGTCGAATACAGAATGAACGGCATCAATCAGGTCCAGGTCAACGCCAAGGCCGGATTGACGTTCGCCAATGGCCTGCGTTCCATTTTGCGTCAGGATCCGAACGTGGTCATGGTCGGCGAAATACGCGACCGGGAGACGGCTGATATAGCCGTGCGCGCCGCACTCACCGGCCATCTGGTTTTCAGCACGCTGCATACCAACGACGCTGTGGGGGCGATCACCCGCCTGATTGACATGGGCGTAGAATCGTTTTTGGTCGCTTCATCTGTGCTGGGGGTGGTGGCGCAACGGCTGGTGCGGACGATTTGCCCGGAATGCAAAGCGCCCTACCTGCTGGCGCCTCAGGCCGCGGAACGCGTCTTTATGGGAGTTGGTCCGGAAACAGAAGTCACGCTCTACCAGGGGGCGGGGTGCGCGCACTGCAATTTCACCGGCTATAAAGGTCGGCTGGCCATTCACGAGGTCATCGCCTTGACGCCTGAACTGCGGGCGGCGGTCGCCCGGCAGGCGCCGGCGGACGAACTGTTCGCAAAGGCCAGAGCCGGAGGCCTGGTGACAATGAAGGAGGACGGCATCAGCAAAGCGCTGGCCGGCAAAACGACGGTCGAAGAGATAATCCGCGTCGCCTACAGCGGCGGCGAATAAGGAGAGAATATGGCCTTGAAGAATATCATCGAACTCCTGACGGAAGCGGTCGAAAAACAGGCATCCGACATCCACCTGACGGTGGGTGCGCCGCCCGTGCTGCGTTTAAACGGCAGCCTGGCCCGCTGCGGCGAAGAGCGCCTGATGCCGTCCGACACGGAAGCCGCCCTGCGGGCGCTGGCCGACGCAGACAAGCAGGCCCAGTTCCACGAGCGCGGGGAAATTGATTTTTCCTACGCCATAGCGCGCGTCAGCCGCTTTCGCATCAATGCGTTCCGACAGCGGGGTTCGGTCGCGATTGCCATCCGCGTTGTCAACGAAACAATTCCGACGATTGAAGCGCTCGGCTTGCCGGCCACCGTTGCCCAGCTGGCGATGAAGCCGCGCGGCCTGGTGCTGGTAACCGGTCCGACCGGCTCGGGCAAGTCGACAACACTGGCGGCGATGATCGACCTGATCAATCATGAGCGAAGCTGCCACATCATCACGTTGGAGGATCCGATCGAATATTTGCACCGCCACGACAAAAGCATTATCAACCAGCGGGAAATGCATGCCGATACGCTGTCCTTTGCCAACGCGCTGCGGGCGGCGCTGCGCGAGGATCCGGACGTGATTCTGGTGGGCGAGATGCGGGACACGGAGACGATCGCCACCGCCATTACCGCCGCCGAAACGGGGCACCTTGTGCTGGCCACCTTGCATACCTCCGATGCCGCGCAGACGATCGACCGGATCATCGACGTTTTTCCGCCGCATCAGCAACAGCAGGTGAAAATCCAACTGTCCCTGACGCTGCAAGGGATTGTGGCGCAGCAGCTCCTCCCCCGGCGAAGCGGGCAGGGGCGCGTTGCCGCCTTTGAGGTGCTGGTAGCGACGCCGGCCGTGCGCAACCTGATCCGCGAGGGCAAGACGCACCAGCTGCACTCCGTCATCCAGACGGGCGGAAAAAGCGGCATGCAGGCCATGGACATGGCGTTGCGCGACTTGGTTCAGCGCCATGAGATTACATACGACGAAGGCATGATGCACGCCATCGACCCCGATTTATTCCAGCGCCTGACCGCAGGCTTCAGGTAGCAGGGCGCCATGGCTACGCTATTTTCCTATCAGGCGAAAAACAGGTTCGGTCAGCTGCAAAACGGCAGCATTGAAGCGGACGACGCCGCGGCTGTGGCGCGCTACCTGCGCGAGCGCGGCTTTGTCGCCACGCGGATTGCTCCACAAGCTGCCGGACAAAGCAAGCGGGGAAGTTGTCTGGCGCATTATCAGCGCGTTTCCTTGCGCGACCTGTCGGTGTTCTGCCGGCAGTTTGCCACGCTGTTCAGCGCCGGGATATCCATGATCCAGGCGCTGAACGTACTCGTGGAGCAGACCGAGAACCGACGGTTTCGGCAGGTGCTGCAACTGGTAATTGCGGACGTGCAGACCGGCGAAACCCTGTCCTTTGCACTGCGGCAGCACAACCGGGTTTTTCCGCCGGTCATGGTGAGCATGGTCGAGGCGGGCGAGCTGGGCGGCATGCTGGATGTCGTCATGGCGCGCCTGGCCGACCAGTTTGAAAAGGAGCACAAGCTGAACGCCAGACTCCGCTCCGCGCTCACTTATCCGCTCGTCGTCCTGGGGATGGCGGCGCTGTCGCTGGCCTTTATCCTGGCGTTTGTGTTGCCGACTTTTATCGATATGTTCGCGGGCATGAAAATGGACCTGCCTTGGTCGACAAAACTGCTGCTTTCGCTCAGCGATCTGCTGCGCAACGACTGGCCATGGCTGCTGGGGGCGTTGGCCGGCGCAGGTGTGCTTTTTTCGCACGCAAAAGAGCAGCCGGCGGTGCGAAAGCCTCTTGACCGCCTGCTGCTTATCCTGCCGGTGTTCGGCTCGCTGGCGAAAAAGGTGGCGATCGCGCGTTTCAGCCGCACGTTCAGCGGCCTGATCCGCAGCGGCGTGCCGATGATCGCGTCGCTGGAAGTCGTCAAAAACACGGTGGCGAACGTGATCATGGTCGAGGCGCTGGATACGGCGCAGGCGAGCGTCACGCGCGGCGACGGGTTGGCGCCCCCCCTGCGGCAAAACCGCCTGTTCGCGCCGATGGTCGTCCATATGATCGCGGTCGGCGAGGAAACCGGGGAACTGGAGCAGATGCTGGTCAAGATCGCCGACTTTTACGAGGCGGAAGTGGACGACATGGTGAGCCGCTTGAGCAGCCTGCTTGATCCGCTGTTAATTGTCGTCCTGGGCGTGGTGATCGGCTTTATCGTTGTTTCCATTATGCTGCCAATGTTGGAGGTTGTCACAAACTTCAATCGTGCTGTATAATGTCAACATGGAATATTTCCCTTCGATGTAATTTAAAGGGTGGTGGTTTCCAAAACAGCTTGATCGCCAATTTATCATCGTGCGGACGTACCATTGGTTCGAGTGGATACGCACACCCGGAGCTTGCCGGGCATCGATCGCAGCAGTTTACGCTACATACGAAAGGATGATTATGGTGATTTTCGGTAAAAAAAGCAAAGGCAGAAAAGGTTTTACGCTGGTTGAGTTGATGGTAGTCGTGGCGATATTAGGTATTTTGGCTGCGGTAGCAGTGCCGCGTTTTTCTGACGCGTCAGCAAACTCGCGCGGCAGCAAGATTGTCGCTGACTTGAGAACGATCGACAGTGCGATTTCTCTTTATAGTGCGCAAAACGGAACGTATCCTACAACTTTTTCTCAGCTTACAGATGCTGATTTGTTAGCCGCAGAACCGAAGCCGCAGTCTGGCAATATTATAATAAATGGAAAAAGTTATACCGTCGACTCGAAAACAACGCAATATGTAATAGACACAACTACGCATCGCGCAACAATAGCAGTGGGCAAAGGGGAAATTACAAAAACGGGCATTACGGAAGGTGCAGCGATTGCAAGTGCTACGGCAGATAGCTTCAATTAAGCGCAACTGCGCCATATGTGCAATTAATCACTGATCAACAATGACTAGTTACAACTAACCGCTTTTATGCTTATCGACAAAATGTCCTGCAGCGCGCTGCAGGACATTTTGTTGTATAATAGCACTAGTGAGGTGAACTGCCATGTACATAGAATTGATTGCGGCCGGAATTCTCGGCGCGGTGATCGGCAGCTTTTTAAACGTTTGCATACACCGCATTCCGCGCGGAGAATCGATCGCCTTTCCGCCTTCGCATTGCCCGCACTGCCAGCACCGGCTGGGGCCGCTCGACCTGGTGCCTGTTTTCAGCTGGCTGTGGCTGAGGGGCAAATGCCGCTATTGCCGGGACGGGATCGCGGTGCGCTACCCGGTCGTGGAGCTCTTGACCGCCCTCTTGTTCGCGCAAGCAGCGGCGAATACGGCGACGCTCGCCGGGTTTGGCGAACGGGCGCTGGTGGCGGCCTGCCTGGTGGTCATTTTCTTTATCGACCTGGAGCATCAGCTGATTTTCCACCGCGTGCTGGCGGTTTGGCTTCTGGCCAGCCTGTTGCCGCTGGCGGATGGCGGCGCCTTCAATTATTACGACCGCCTGGTCGGGGCGGGGATCGGCGGCGGTTTCTTGCTGCTGCTCTACATCATCACCCGCGGCGGCATCGGCGAGGGTGATGTAAAGATGTCCTTGGTCGCCGGCTGGTGGCTTGGCTTTCCCGGCGCGATTTTGTATTTGTTCATCAGTTTTATCGTCGGCGGCGCCGTCGCCGCCGTGCTGCTGGCGGCAAAGATCAAAGGGCGGCGTGATCCGATTCCCTTCGGTCCGTTTCTTTGCGTCGGGGCCTGGGTCGCCTGCTACTGGGGCCAGGCAATCTGGCAGTGGTACTGGCGCTGAGATTTTTTTCAGCCGGCAGGATTTGACTTTTGCTTGTGGAAACTATATTTTAAGAAACGCATTTTTATGAATCTTTTACAGGCGGTGCAACATGGCTCTGATAAAAAAGCTGAATGATTGGCTTTATGATCACCCGACGAGCGTGCTGGGGATCGATTTCGCCGGGGCCTCCTTAAAATTGGTGCTGATGCGTATTGCCCAAACGCCCTGCCGCATTGAAAAAATGGCGGCGGTTGACTGGCCTCCGGCCCTGGCGGATGGGGCCTGGCTATCCCGCCCCGAGGAAGCAGCGCTCTTTTTGAAACAGTGCCTGTCCACGCAAGGCATGAAAGCCAGGCAGGCCGTTGTCTCCGTCAGCAGCCGCGTGGCCTTTGTGCGTGAAATTGACTTTCCGGCGATGACAGACGATGAACTGTCTTCGGCCATGCAGTGGGATATCGAGCAATACATACCGCTGGCGCCCGGCAGCTACTACTACGATTACCTGCCGGCCGGACGCGGCAAAAGCGACCTGGAAATGAAAGTATTGCTGTTTGCGGCGCCCAAGGAATGGGTGGACACGATCGGACGGATCGTTGACCAGGCCGGGCTCAAGCTAACTGCTGTGGAAACAGAAGCGATGGCCGTCAAGCGGCTTGTGCCTGATTTGGCCGATTACTTGCTGCTGGATATGGGTGAGACGACTTCGCAGTTGACTGTTTTTCAGCGGGGGCTGCCGGTCGCGCAACGCAACATTCCCCTCGGCGGAACTTACTTCACGCAAGCGCTGGCCACTCGCCTTGACGAGCCGCTCGAAGCGGCGGAACGCATCAAGCGGTATCGGCCAGCGGAGGCTGCGGTATTGTGTGCTCCCGACCAGCAAGGGCGGAGCGCCTTCACGGAGTTGGGACGCGAGGTGAACCGTACGGTCGATTACTATCGAATCAACAATAATGACGCGGCTTTTTCCGCGGTTGTCATCACCGGCGGCGGCTGGCTGCCTGCCGGCAGCGATGACTTGGCTGCCTTTTTAAACACTTCGATCAAAACGTTGGAGCCGTTTAGACAAATTGACTTAGCCCGGGGACAGTGGGACGCCGAATTTTTGACTAGGCTGGAGGCCCGCATGGCTGTGGCAGTTGGGCTTTGCCTTCGGGAGGTGCAGTAGCATGAAGCAAACGATCAATTTGCTGCCGCCGCGCTTGAGAATCAGGCGTTTGCTGATGTCGCGGCTGTTTTTGGTGGAAGTATGCGCCTTTACCTTGCTGTTTGCCGTCATATTCGGCGCATTATGGCAGCGGACGATAACGCTTGAGCAATCGGTCGTATACCTGCAGGGCGAGCGCGATCGTTTGGAGCCAATCCGCTTGCAGCAAGAGGAGATTGGACGGCTGCGCCGCGAGATCGGCCAGCAAAAGCAGCTTTTGGACAGCTGGCAAGGCAAGAGCGCATCCGCCTATGAGACGATGACGCAGCTGGCCGGCCTGGTTCCGCCGGGAGTGTGGCTGAGCGAAATGCGCCAGCCGGACAAGGAGAAAACGCTCTCCCTGAAGGGGTTTGCCCTGACGATGGAGGATGTCGCCCAATTTGTCGACAAGCTGTCAAAGGCGCCTGTTTTTGACAAAGTTGAAGTAAAGGATGTTTCGCGCGATAAAAAGCAAACAATCCAGTTTGAAATTTTATTAAAACACAAGGAGTCTTGAGCATGAAACAAATACTCGGGTGGTGGAAGGCGCAAGCTGACAGGCAGCGCGTCATATTCGCCACCGGTTCGTTGTTGGCCCTGGCCGTGCTGGCGTCCGGACTCCTGCTTTGGCCGCTTGTCGAGCGGTCGCAGGCATTGAGCGCCAGGAAGACACAGCTCGCCGCGCAGGTTTCGGCGCTGCGCGCAAGCGATGCGTCCGGTCAGGAGCAAACAAGGCGCCAGCTGTCGCTTGAGCGCTCCGTCTGGCGCCAAAAACTGCCCGATCAGGTCCAGACGCCCGATATGCTGCGAATGCTGGATGCGTCCGCACTGCAAGCGGGCGTACATGTTGTTGGCGTCAAGCCGCAAGCCGCGCGCGCGGTTGGGCAAGTTACCGAATACCCATACGAAGTAACGGTTTCGGGCGATTTTTTTGCGGCGCAACGCTTTTTGCAGCAACTGGAAACGAAGGCGGCGCCCAGCGTTCGTGTTGCCGGCTTCACCTTGTCGGCCGATTCAGCCGGCAACCTTAAGCAGCAATATGTGCTAGCCGCCCCAGGGGCGGCGCTGTTGCCGAGTCCATCGATAGCGGGCGGCCATAACGGCCGGCAGAAATCATAACGGCTGATAACCCCAGGGCGAGGCGCCATTGCCTGTCGGACGGCCATAGCCGTCCGATTTGCTTGTGTCGGACAGTATTGTTAAGGAAATTTTGAGGTGATTGTTTGTGGAAGGCGACGTTATCAAGTCGATTTTAGAGGCTTACCGTACAGGGGATATTGATCTGGAGTCGGCGATGGCCAAACTCCGTCATTGGCCGTTTGAAGAACTGGGCTTTGCCAAGGTTGACCATCATCGATCGCTCCGTCAAGGGTTTCCGGAGGTCGTCTACTGCGAGGGCAAGACGCCGGAACAGGTGGCGAGCATTATGCTGCACATCAAGGCGCACTCCGGCCAGGCAATGGGAACCAGGGCCTCAGCAGAAAAATTTGAGGCGGTCAAAAAAGCGATTCCTTCCGCCAACTATCATAAAATGGCGCGCATGATTTTGCTCCAGCCGCCGGTGATCAACGAAAAGCTGGCTGAGATCGTCGTTCTGTCGGCCGGGACGAGCGACATGCCGGTAGCGGAAGAGGCTGCGCTGACCGCCGAGGCGATGGGGAATCCGGTTCGGCGCATCTATGACGTTGGGGTAGCCGGCCTGCATCGCCTGCTGGCCCAATTGCCGATCTTGGAGAAGGCGGGCGTACTGATCGTCGTGGCCGGCATGGAAGGGGCGCTGGCCAGCGTCGTCGGCGGCCTGGTCGCCAAGCCGGTCATAGCGGTGCCGACCAGCGTCGGCTATGGCACAAGTTTCCAGGGGATTACAGCTTTGTTGAGCATGTTGAACAGTTGCGCCGCCGGGGTAGCGGTGGTGAATATTGACAACGGCTTTGGGGCCGGACGTCTGGCTTCCCTAATCAATCAAAAAGGAGTCGTGGACTGATGAAAACTTTATATCTCGATTGCTTCAGCGGCGCCAGCGGCAACATGCTGCTGGGCTGCTTGCTAGACCTGGGGGTACCGGCGGAAAAACTGCAGCAGGCGGTGGCCGAGATGAAGCTAGACGGCTGCGGACTTGCCGTTTCAACGGTGCAGCGCTCGGGTATCGCCGCGCTGCATGTCGAAGTCGCTCTGCCGGCGGCTCAAAAGGGGCAGACAGCTCAAGAACAGGGCGGCCATGAGCACCAGGAACATAAGCATAGCCATGCGGACAGACCAGGCGCCCATCCGCACCATCACGAGCACGAACATCATCACCACCATGGCCATAAGGTTTCTCTTGACGAATTGCCGCACGTCGTGCACGGCCACTCCCACGACCATGTGGGGCTGCGGGATCTGTTGGCGCGCGTCCAGGCGATGCCGTTTTCCGAGCGGGTTAAGGCCCGCAGCTGCGCCGTCTTGCAGCGCTTGGGCGAAGCCGAAGCGAAGGTGCATGGCAAACCGGTTGAGGAAGTTCATTTTCATGAAGTCGGATCGCTCGATACGCTGGTTGACATCGTCGGAACCGTACTTTGTCTTGACTGGCTGGGCGTCGAGCGCATCGTGGCCGCCCCGGTCACGACCGGATTCGGCCTGGTTCGCTGCGCCCACGGGTTGATGCCTGTTCCCGCTCCGGCCACGCAGGCCTTGCTGACCGATATTCCGCATCGGCGCGGCGCTGTTGAGGGCGAGCTGCTGACGCCGACCGGCGCGGCCTTGTTGGCTGAGCTGGTTGACGAGTGGGGGGACGTCACCGCAGCATTCCGTCAGCAACTGGTCGGCTACGGGGCGGGCAGCCGGGAGCTGCCGATACCCAATGTGTTGCGCGCCATGCTGGGAACGCTGCCTGAAGAGGACGCCCCCTTGTACGTTCTGGAGACGAATATTGACGACTTGAATCCGCAGTTTTATGCACACGCCATGGACCAACTGTTCGCCGCCGGCGCCTTGGATGTCTGGCTGACGCCGATCCAAATGAAAAAAGGCCGCCCGGCGCACTTGATCTCGGTTTTGCTGCACCGTGATCTGGTAGAACAGGCGGCGGACATCCTGTTTTCCGAGACGTCGACCATCGGGGTGCGTCATTACCCCGTTCGGCGCATCGTGGCCGACCGAAAGATTATCACGGTTGATTCGCCGTGGGGAACAGTGCATGTGAAGGTCGCTTCCCGAGCCGGCAAGGTTGTGCAGGTGATGCCGGAATATGACGACTGCTGCCGCCTGGCCGCCACGAATAATGTTGCACTAAAAACGGTTTGGCAAGCTGCGCTGCAGCAGGCGCTGAACGCGGTGGACCATGAGTGCTGACGACGCGCTGCAGCGCTATGTCGCGAGAGCAAGCGCCCGGTTGGCAAAGCAAGGCTTGGCGGTTCAGGTCGGCAAAACCGTTCCTTACGGCCAGCAGCTTATCGTCCGGGATGCGAGTCAGCAAACCGTCATCGTCACGCTGTACGCCAGAAAGAAGGGCGAACAGGCCGTGCTAGGCGGCAAGGAATCCCCGCTGCGGCAGCTTGTGGCGGCGGCCCTGGGGCAGGCGCCGCCCGCCGCGAGCGCGTCGCCGGCGCCAGATGTAGAAACGGCCATGCAAAACGGCTATAGCTGGCCTGACCAGCCCTTGTGGGCCGGGTCGGATGAATCCGGCAAGGGCGACGTATTCGGGCCGCTGGTCGTGGCCTCGGTTTTGCTAACCAAAGAACAGGCAAAAATGATTGCGGAGCTTGGCGTCAAGGACAGCAAGCAGTTAAAGGACGGGCAAATCGCCGCGTTGGCGGCACAAATCAAGGCGATCGCGACCGACCACCAGGTGATAGCGCTGCTGCCGTCGTCATACAATCGCCTGTACGATGTTATGCGCGCGGAAGGGAAGAATTTGAACGATTTGCTGGCTTGGTGCCACGCAAAAGCGCTGAGCGATTTATTGGAAAGGCAGACCTTTCCTTTTGCCGTGGTCGACCGTTTCAGCGTCCGCGACTTGATCAGCCGGCGCATCAAAGGGGCGCCGCCCGGCTTTTCGCTGCTGCAGATTCCAAAGGGCGAGCGCGACCCTGCGGTCGCCGCCGCGTCTGTGTTGGCGCGTGAACGTTACGTGGCAGAGATGGAGCGGTTGTCTTCGGCGGTTGGCGTCGCTTTGCCCAAGGGCGCTTCCGCAGGCGTGCGCGACTGCGCGGGCAATCTGCTGCGGCGGCTTGGACCGGAGGAAATGAAGCAGTACGTAAAGTGGCACTTTAAAACAATCGGCGAATTGCTCTAAATGGCATACGCAACCGCTTTTGACCCGCAAAAAAAGCGCAGCGTGCGGTTATTCGCACACTGCGCTTTTTCCAAGCTTAGTTGGCGGGCGTATCCGGCTTTTCACCAAAGACAAAGGCCGGGCTCGGGTAGAAGAATTGGCAATGATGCATCGCCATGTCTTCTGTGGCGAAGCGCTTCAGCAGCGCAACAGACGCCTCTTCCTCAAAGTCGATCAGCGAAGCCTCGGTGATATCGGCATCTTCGACAACAACGAGCAAAAAGGGCGGGACCTGCGGCGCGCCTTCCGGCAGGGCGTCGGCGGGCAACGGCAGGCCCGGCATGACCTTGATAACGCCGGCCAGCGTGCCATCTTCCCGCTCCAACCGGCAACGGTACATGTTATGATAAAGCGTTTTAGCGACGGCGACGGACAATTTTCCCATGAAGAAACTACCTCCTGATGATTCAATTGTAACGAGAAACATTATAGCACATATTCAGGTAGATGTCGAAAGGTTGTCAGAAAAAACAGAACAGTTGGGCCGCCGGCAGGAATTTGGCGATCGGTCACGAATTGAAGTATGGTCAAACCGTAATCGATGCGCAAGGTGCTTTAGCAGCTTGAACGGGGAGGCAGCCGTGCTGCTTGGGGGGGAGATATGGTTGGGAGGGACGGGATGAAGAAGATAGTTGTCTGTCTGACGGCGGGGGTGCTGGCATTGAGCTTTTTGGCCGGTTGCGGTTCTGGAGGGCACAAAGCCGCGGTTCCTGTCAAACAGCAGTTCATCAACATTGCAACAGGCGAGACAAGCGGAACCTACTATCCGCTTGGGGCGGCGCTGGCCGGCATTTTGAATAAGAATGTTCCGGGGCTGAACGTCAGCGTTCAGAGCACAACGGGCGCCGTTGCCAACATTGGCTTGCTGGCAAGCGGAAAAGCGGATATCGCGTTTGTGCAAAGCGATATTGCTTATTTTGCCGCCAACGGCATGGAAATGTTTCAGGGCAAGCCGGTCGCCAATTTAAAAGGACTGGCGACACTGTATGCGGAAACCATCCAGCTTGTTACGCTGGATGCGGGCGGCATCAAGTCAGTCAGCGCCTTAAAAGGCAAGCGGGTCGCGGTCGGCCCGGTCGGCAGCGGCACGGAAGCCAATGCTCGGCAAATACTGGAGATTCACGGCCTCACATATAAGGATATTGCCGTGCAGAACCTTGCCTTCGCGGAAGCCATTGTCGCGCTGCGCGACGGTCGGGTGGACGCGGCTTTCGTGACGGCCGGCTATCCGACAGCCGCCATCTCGGATGTCGCGGCACAAAAGAAGATTGCGCTGATTCCCCTTGAACGGGCCAAAATCGACGCACTGATCAGCAAATATCCTTTCTACACGGCCAATGCGATTCCGGCGCGAACCTACCCCGGCGTGGAAACGGACGTGGAAACGGTTGCTGTCCGCGCCATGCTGGCAATCACGGATAAAATGGATGCCGAACTAGGTTATAAGATCAGCAAAGCGATCTATGCCAACACCGACCGCCTGCAGGCGGCCCATGCGCAGGGGAAAAATGTGACAAAGGAAACGGCCCAGATCGGCATGACGCTGCCTTTGAACGAAGGCGCGGAAAAGTTTTATAAAGAAAAGTGATATCAATTCACCATTCGTTTGTTGTGAGAATATATAGGCAAGTACTGCATTTCATGGTATCATGAAGAAGCAATGGCTGTTTCGGGGAGTCCGGTGCGAATCCGGCGCAGTCCCGCTGCTGAGATAAATGCTTTCGTCATTTTAGCCAGCAACTCCGACAGCTCGACACCAAGTGCCTGCGAGCGATGGGCAAGGTGGCAAAGCCCGGCAGACTATTGGGTTTGATTGGCTGTGCCCCCTTGTGCAAAGGGGGTTTTTTTATTGGGAAAGGAATTGCGCTGCGGCTACACGACCGGCAGCTGTGCTGCGGCCGGCGTGAAGGCGGCGCTCCATTTTTACCAGACCGGGATTGTGCTTGATGCCGTTGAAGTAACGTCGCCGGCCGGCGATCAAAAGATTGCCGTGCCGGTTGAAAAAGTTGATCAGCTTGGCCCGGCTCGTTTCCAGGCCGTCGTGATTAAAGATGGCGGGGACGACATCGATGTCACGCACGGCACGCTAATTGCAGCGGAAGTGGCAATCACCGCCGCCGGCAGCCGGATTATCACCGGCGGCCGCGGCGTAGGCGTTGTAACGCGTGCCGGCCTGTCGGTTCCAGTCGGGAAGGCGGCGATCAATCCCGGGCCGGTGAAAATGATCGAGCGCGTGCTCGAGGAAATGCTTTCGCCGTCTCAAGGCGTTTGCGTGACGATCCACGTGCCGGATGGCGAAGCGCTGGCTGTGCATACGCTGAACCCGATGCTGGGCATTGAAGGCGGCATTTCCATCATCGGCACGGACGGCATTGTGCGGCCGATGTCGGAGGACGCCTTTAAAGAATCACTTGTCCCGCAGCTGCGCGTAATCCATGCCGCCGGCTCGACCGCCGCCCTGCTGACGCCGGGGAAAATCGGCCTGAACCTGGCGGTGCAGCAATATGGCCTGTCGGCCGGCGTGATTGCCCAGACAAGCAATTTCATCGGCTACTTGCTGGAGCAGGCGGCCGAGGTCGGCCTGACCGAGATTTTGCTGTTCGGACATGCCGGCAAATTGATCAAGGTTTCCGGCGGCATATTCAACACCCACAGCCATATCGCGGACGCGCGACAGGAGATCCTGGCAGCGTATCTTGCGCGGCTGGGGGCAAAGCAGAGCCTGGTGGAGCTTGTGCTGTCAGCCAATACGACGGAAGCAGTGCTGTCCGCCATAGAGAGCGCCGGACTAGGCAGCGTTTTCAACCTGTTGGCGCAAAAGGCGAGCGCGCGGGCTGTGCAGCATGTCAAAGGCAGACTTGCTGTCGGCACGGCTATTTTGGCCTTGGATGGCCGCTTGCTGGGATACGACGCCGAGGCGGAGAGGATTGGTGAAAAACTGGGATGGAAACCAAAATCATTGTTGCGGGGATAGGCCCGGGCGCTCGCGACTATTTACTGCCCGCCGCCTTGGCGGCGATTGAAAACGCCCGCTATTTGGTCGGCGGGCAGCGGGCCTTGAACGATTATTCGCATGACAAGCAAGTGACGCAGGTCATTGACCGCGACATACAAAAGACGCTCGACTTCATCGCCGAAGCCCTGAACCACCATGACGTCGTCGTGATGGTGTCGGGGGATCCCGGCTTTCACAGCTTTTTGACCCGGCTGCGCGCGGTTTTCGGCGCGCAAAAATTGGTTGTTATACCGGGCATCTCCTCCTTGCAGGTTGCCTTCGCCCGTTTGGCCCTGCCTTGGCAGGATGCCGCATTTTTAAGCCTTCACGGCCATGACGAGTCGGCGGCCGCACTGGCATATAGGCCGGGGCGAACGATCGGGCTTCTGCTGGATGGCAAAATGCACGCGGCGGAGGCGGCAAAAAAACTGCAAGCTTGCGGGTGGCCGGGGACCGCCTTTGTCGGCGTCTGCGCCAATTTATCTTACCCGGATGAACAGATTTGGCGCGGCACGCTGCAGGAAGCGCTGCAGGTTCCGGCCCAGGCAATGTGCGTAATGGTGGTGGCAGGATGAACAAGCAGGAATATAGCTTAGGGTTGCCCGATGAAGCTTTTTTACGCGGCGATGCGCCGATGACAAAGGAAGAGATCCGCATTGTCACGCTGGCCAAGGCGCGCATCCGGACCAATGCCCGGGTGCTGGACATCGGCGCCGGAACCGGTTCCTTGTCGGTTGAAGCCGCACTGCTGGCGCCGCAGGGAAAGGTCTTCGCAATTGAGCGGGACGAGGCGGCGCTAGCGTTGCTGGCGGAAAACAAGCGGCGGTTTGCCTGCGATAATCTGACGATTATTCCGGGCGAAGCGCCGGCGGCGCTGGCGGCTTTGCCGGAAAATGAGCGGCTTGACGTCGTACTGGTCGGCGGGAGCGGCGGGCACCTGGCCTCGATATTGGATGCCGCGGCTTTGCGGCTGGCGCCCGGGGGCCGGATCGTCGTCAATGCGGTAACGCCGGAAACCACGGCGGCGGCCCTGGAATACTTCAGCCAACATAGCGTCTTTTCTCATCAGGGCGTTTGCCTGCAGGCAACGAGGCTGCGTCCGGTGGGACGCTATCACCTGCATCAGGCGCAAAATCCGGTTTATATCATTACTGCGACAATGGAGCAAAGAACGGAAGGGGAATCTCGATGATAACATTTGTGGGGGCAGGTTCGGGCGATCCGGAGCTGATTACAATCAAAGGGGCGAAAAAGTTAGGCGAGGCCGACGTTGTCATCTACGCCGGCTCGCTTGTTAATCCGGCGATATTGACGCATGCCAAGCAGGGGGCGGCAATTTACAACAGCGCGTCCATGACTCTCGATGAAGTGATCGCAGTTATGGCGCCGGCGGCGCAGGCCGGCAAGAAGGTGGTCCGCCTGCATACTGGCGATCCGAGCATTTACGGTGCGATCCGCGAGCAAATGGACAGGTTGGATGCTTTGAAGCTTGAATATGAGGTTGTTCCGGGCGTCAGCTCGTTTGTCGCTTCGGCGGCGGCCTTGAAAAAAGAGTTTACCTTGCCCAGCGTATCACAGACGGTCATTATCACGCGCCATGCCGGCCGAACGCCGGTGCCGGAGGGCGAGACGCTGCGCAAGCTGGCCAGCCATGGTTCGACCATGTGCATCTTCCTGAGCGTTCAGATGATTTCCGAGGTGATGGATGAGTTGCTCCAAGGCGGCGCATATACAAAGGATACGCCGGTCGCCATTGTGCAAAAAGCTTCCTGGCCTGATCAGCGGATCTTCCGCGGAACAATCGGCACCATTGCGCAAATCGTTCAGGCGGAGGGGATCGACCGCACGGCGATGATTATGGTGGGCGGCTTTTTGGGCGACGAGTACGAATTGTCCCGCCTGTATGCGGCCGACTTCACCCACGGCTTCCGGGAAGCAAAAGAAGCATGAAACTCGCGGTTGTGGCTGTAACCAGGCACGGGGCGGCCATGGCGCGCCGCGTGGCGGATTCGCTGCGGGCGTGCGGACGCGAAGTCTTTGAATACGCGAAAGCCGGCAAAACGTTCGACGGCGGACAAACGCCCTACGATTCATTGCTGCGCTTGGTGGACGACCTGTTTTGCGCAGTCGACGGGCTTGTTTTTATTGCAGCTACGGGCATCGTCGTACGAGCGATAGCACCGCACCTGCGCCATAAGGGCGTCGATCCGGCCGTTGTTGTGGTGGATGACCAGGGGCATTTTGCTATCAGCTTGTTGTCCGGTCATCTGGGCGGCGCCAACGATTTGGCCCGCCTGATTGCTGTGCAGAACCGCCTGCAGCCGGTGATTACCACGGCGACGGACGGCTTGCAATTCGTTGCTCCCGACCTGCTGGCGGCCCGCTGGGGCCTGCGCCTGGAGCCGCAGGCGGCGATTTTGCCGGTGAATGCGGCGCTGGCCGCCCAAGAACCGGTACCGCTGTGGCTTGAGGCCAGCCTACCGGATTACGCCGTGTGGCGGGAGCGGCTTGGCAGTGTCCCCGGCCTGGGCGGGGGAATGACGCAGGCTTTCCCGGCGCAAGGGGCAAGGGTTGTTGTGAGCGATCGGCTTGTGCCTGACGCGCCTGGACAATTGCTCTTGCGCCCGCCAACCTTGGTGGCCGGCATCGGTTGCCGGCGGGGGACGCCGCAGGCCGAACTGTCAGTCGCCCTCCAACAGGCCCTGCAAGACTGCGGCTACAGCCTGAAATCGGTCTGCCGTCTTGCCTCGGCCTGGGTGAAGGCGGACGAGCCGGGGCTGTTAGCCTTGGCGGAAGAACTGCGCATTCCGTTCGTTTGTTACGAGCGGTCCGCATTGGCAAAGACGATCGAGCAGTTTTCCTTGACGGAATCTGCTTTTGTTAAACAAGAGATAGGAGTGGGAAATGTATGCGAAGCAGCAGCACTAGCGGGACCGGAACCGGTTCAACTGATCATGAAAAAAACACCTTGCCGAAGGATAACCGTGGCGTTGGCCCGGGGATCCTTTATGTCGTGGGAATCGGTCCCGGATGTCTCGAAGATATGAGCGGCCGCGCCAGGGAAGCACTGGCGCAAAGTGATTGCATTGTCGGCTATGATACGTATTTGTCCTTGATTAAGCCGCTTCTGGCCGGCAAAGAAATCGTCGGAACCGGCATGATGCAGGAAATCGAGCGCTGCCGGCGGGCAGTCGAATTGGCCGGCGAAGGCAAAACTGTGGCCGTCGTTTCCAGCGGCGACCCCGGCATTTACGGCATGGCCGGCCTTGTGCTTGAATTGGCGCAGCAGGTGTCCGCCGACAAGCAGCCGGCGGTGAAAGTCATCCCCGGGATCAGCGCCGTCGGCGCCGCTGCGGCAGTCTTAGGGGCGCCGCTCATGCATGACTTTGCTGTGATCAGCCTGAGCGACTTGCTGACGCCGTGGGACGTCATCGTGAAGCGCTTGGAGGCGGCGGCCGCCAGCGATTTCGTTGTTGCGCTTTACAATCCCAAAAGCATGCGCCGTACGGAGCAGATTAAGGAAGCGCGCCGCATCATGCTGGCGCACCGGTCGCCGGAGACGCCGGTCGGCATTGTGACCAACGCCACTCGCGAAGGCGAAACGGCAGTTGTTTCCAGTTTGGCCGACTTCCTGCAAGAAGACATCGCCATGTTCTCGCTTGTCATTATCGGCAACAGCCGTACCTTTGTGCAAAACGGCAAAATGATCACGCCGCGCGGTTACGCGGTATGATTTTGCTGCTTGCCGGAACCAGCGACGCACGCCTTATTTTGCAGCGGCTGAAGGAAAAACGTGCGGAAGTGGCGGTTTCGGTTACCACCGAGTACGGCGCCGACCTACTGCGAGCGTCCGCCGACCGGGTCAGCCAGGCGCGGCTTGACGCGCCCGGCTTGCAGCAGCTGCTTGAGGCGTGGCGGATTTCCCTGGTGGTGGATGCAACCCATCCGTATGCGTCGGAGGCGAGCAAAAATGCCATGGCGGCGACGCGCAAGGCCGGCCTTCCCTATTTCCGCTACGAACGGGCCGCGGCGCCCCTTGACCAGGCCGCCTTGTCCGGCCTGCTGCACAAGGTAGCGTCAGCGCAAGCGGCGGCTGAGCTGGCCGCACAGCTGGGTAATACGGTTTTTTTAACCACCGGCTCCAAAACGCTGCCCGTCTTTGTCCGCCACCCGGCGCTGCAAGGCAAGCGCCTCGTAGCGCGCGTCCTGCCGGAAACAGCGGTTTTGGCCCAATGCCGGGCGCTGGGCCTTGAGCCACGCGACATTGTTGCGCTCCAAGGCCCGTTCAGCGAAGGGCTGAACAGAGAATTGTTTCTGGCTTACGGCGCGCAGGTTGTCGTAACAAAGGAAAGCGGCACGGCCGGCGGCTGCGATACGAAGCTGGCAGCGGCGGCCTCGCTGCGCCTGCCCGTCGTGATGATTGAACGGCCGGCTTTAGCTTACGGGCGGGCGACAGGCGATATAGATGAGCTCTTGAATTGGATTGGGAGGGAACAAAATGGAATTCATGACTGACCCGATGGGGATCGAGAACCGCAGCATGGAAATTATTCGGCCGTATCTGGAAAAGCTTGCGTTGAGCGAACCGGAGCGGCTTGTATATTCGCGCATGATCCACGCCGCCGGCGACCCTGATTATGCCAATCACGTGGCGCTCCACCCGCAGGCCATTGCTGGCGCATTGGCGGCAATCGAGCGTGGGGCTTCGATTTATTGCGACGTGGAAATGGTCAGAACCGGCATCAACCGCCGGCAACTGGCCAAATTCGGCGGCAGCGTCCATTGCCTGATCGGAGACGAGACGGTGGCGCAAGAGGCGAAGAAGCTCGGCATCACCCGCTCGATGGTTGCGATGCGGACGTTCGGCAAGCAGCTGGACGGCAACATCGTCGCGATCGGCAACGCCCCAACCGCCTTGTTTGAGGTCTTGCGCCTGATGAAGGAGGAGGGCATCCGGCCGGCCTGCATCGTCGGCATTCCGGTCGGCTTTGTCGGCGCAGCCGAGTCGAAGGAAGCGCTGGTTGCCCAATCGCCCGTGCCTTACATTACCGTGCGCGGCAACAAGGGCGGCAGCCCGATTGCGGCTTCGGTGATTAATGCCATCCAGTATTTGAAAGGCCGTTAACGGCCATGAAGGGTTGCGGCAACATCCTGATCGTGACAGGCAACGGCAAGGGGAAAACGACCACTGCCTTGGGCTATGCCCTGCGAACGCTGGCGCAGGGCGGTCGGGTGGCCGTCATTCAATTTCTGAAAGGCGGCGGCTACTCGGGAGAATTGTTCACCACGGACTTGTTTGGCGATCGGTTTTCGATCCGCCAGTTTGGCGCCGGCTGTCCGATCAGCGCGGCCATCCGCAGCGGCCGGCAAAAGTGCAATAAGTGCGGCGCGTGCTTTCGCGGCAACCGCGATCCTGAATGCGGCTTTGCGCCGTCGGCTTGGCAATATTTCACTGCGGTGGCGGCTGAAAATCCGCCGGACCTGATCGTTTTAGACGAGCTGGCGCATGCTGTGCGGCGCGCTTTGCTGCCGGAGGCGGAAGTAGCGGCCTTTTTGCGCAGCCTGCCAGCCACAATGCAGGTGATCATCACCGGACGCAATGTTTCTCCTGGCCTGGCGGCGGTCGCCGGCGAGATTATCGAGTGCGGCGCCGTCAAGCATCCGCTGGAAAGAGGCATCGACGCGCGGCGCGGGATTGAATACTGAGGGAGCGTGAACCAACATGCAGATCAATATGCCCAGACTGGTGGTTGCCGGGGCGTCCTCCGGCGTCGGCAAGACGACGCTGTTGTCCGGCATGCTGGCGGCGTTTGCCGCCCAAGGCAGGCAGGTGCAGTCCTTCAAAGTCGGGCCGGACTACATTGATCCGGGTTTCCACCAGCTTGCCTCAGGTAAGCCCTCGCACAATCTGGACACCTGGATGGTGAGGGCAAAAGATTTGGGACAAGTATTTTCTTCTGCCGCGCAAGGCGCGGAGCTGGCCTTGATTGAGGGCGTCATGGGCCTCTTTGACGGCGGCCGCGAAGGGGTCAGTTCAACGGCGGCGATCGCCAAATGGCTGCAAGCGCCGGTCGTTTTGGTCGTCAACTGCCGTTCCATGGGCGAGAGCGCCGCCGCTGTCGTGCTGGGCTTCCGCGAATATGACAAAGAAGTCAACCTGGCCGGCGTCATATTAAATCAGGTCGGCTCCGATACGCACGAAGCGATTTTGCGCGAGGCGATGGCGAAAATTGCGATGCCGGTGTACGGTTGCGTCCGGCGCAATGCGGAAATCGCCCTGCCCGAACGCCACCTGGGTCTGACGCCAACCGGCGAAGTAGAAGCCGCAGCGGCCCGCGTGGAGTCAATGCGCAGCTTAGCGGAGCAGTCCCTTGATTTATCCGGCTTGGCTGATTTGGCGAGGCGAGCGCCGGCGCTTGCCCTGCCGGAAGAAAGCGTCGCGCCGCTAGCCGGCGACGAAGTGGTTGTAGCGGTGGCGGACGACGAGGCGTTTTCCTTCTACTATCCGTCAAGCCTAGCTTTCTTGGAGCGCTGTGGCGCCAGGCTGGTCCGCTTCAGTCCCCTGCGCGACGCGCAGCTGCCTGAATGCGACGCCCTGTTGCTCGGAGGCGGCTTCCCGGAAATGTTTGCGCGGGAATTAGCGGACAATGCTGCGATGCGGCACGCGGTCAAGCAGGCGGCCGCCGAAGGCTTGCCCATTTATGCCGAATGCGGCGGGTTTATGTACTTGACGGAGCTGCTGCAGGATTTTGACGGCCAATCCTATGAAATGGCGGGCGTCATTCCCGGCCGCTCCCTGATGCAAAAAAAGTTGCAGACCGTTGGCTACGTTCAGGCGACGCTGCGCCAAAACAGCGTGCTCGGAGCGTCCGGCACAACCATGCGCGGCCATGAATTCCATTTTTCGGTCTTTGAGCCGCGCGAGCAAGATTTCCCCTGGGGGTTAACGTTTGAAAAAAACCGCGATGGCAGCGTCTATCCTGGCGGGTTTTGCCGCGGCAATGTGCTGGCGTCGTATTTGCATATCAATTTTCTTGGCAACCGGGCGGCCGCGACCGCGTTTTTAGCGGCGGCGGCGGCCTGGCGCCGGAAACGAGGCGGCTATGGCAACTAAAGTTGTTTTAGTCAGCGGCGGCTCGCGCAGCGGCAAGAGCGTCTGGGCGGAAAAATTGGCCCGCTCCTACGGGGGGAAAACCGCCTATGTGGCAACCGCTTTAGTCGAAGACGAAGAAATGGCGCGACGCGTTGCGTCGCACCGCGCCCGGCGCCCGGCCGACTGTTGGGACAATTTTGAGGCGCCGCAGGCGGCGGTCAGCTGCCTGTCGTCCATCGGCCCGTCCGGCTATCAAGCGGTGCTGTTCGATTGCTTGACGGTTTACATCAGCAATCGCTTGTTCCAGCTATCAGGCTTGCCGCCCGCCGAAAAGGAAGCGGCGATTTTAGCGGAAGCGCAGGCGCTGTTGTCTGCCGCGCGCGCGATGCCGTGTCCGGTCGTTTTTGTAACGAGCGAAGTCGGCTCCGGAATTGTGCCAATGGATCCGGTCACGCGCGAATTTCGCGACTGCATCGGGCTTGTCAATCAGACGGTCGCGGCCGCGGCAGACGAGGTCTGGCTGGTCGCCTGCGGTCTGGCGATCGATTTAAAACGCTACGGCGAAACGGTGGGAATGGAGTGATAACATGAGGTCAGTCATGCTGCAGGGCACTGGCTCGCATGTGGGCAAGAGCATTTTGACCACGGCGCTATGCCGCATTTTTTTACAGGATGGTCTCCGGCCGGTTCCGTTTAAAGCGCAGAATATGGCGCTCAATTCATATGTGACCAAGGACGGGGGCGAAATGGGCCGGGCCCAGGTGGCGCAGGCGGAGGCGGCGGGGCTGGAGCCGTCGGTCGAGATGAACCCGATTTTATTGAAGCCGACCGGCAACGCGACCAGCCAGGTCATCGTTATGGGCAAACCGGTGGCAACAATGGGCGCAAAGGAATACCACAGCACGTTTGCGCCCGGAGCGATAAAAATTGTCGAGTCGGCCGCCCGCAAGCTGGCCGAACAATTTGACGCACTGGTGATCGAAGGGGCGGGGAGCCCGGCGGAAATCAATTTAAAGGATTCTGACATCGTCAACATGCGCGTGGCGAAACTGCTGCAGGCGCCTGTGCTGCTGGTGGCGGACATCGACCGGGGCGGCGTCATCGCCTCGCTGGTCGGGACAATGGAGCTCTTAGACCCGGACGAACGCGACCTGGTGAAAGGCTTCATCATCAATAAGTTCCGCGGCGACGTGAGCCTGTTGCAGCCGGCGCTTGATTTTCTGGAGGAAAAGACCGGCAAGCCGGTTTTAGGCGTTATTCCGCATATGCCAAGATTGGACATCGACGACGAGGACTCCGTGTCCTTGGACGACAAGAAAGGCTGCAGCAGCAAAGAGTTGGATATTGCTGTTGTCCGGCTGCCGAAGATCTCCAACTTCACTGACTTTGAAGCGCTGGCCGCCGAACCGGATGTCAGCGTGCGCTACGTTAAAACCTTGGCCGAGCTGGGCGATCCGGACTTGATTATTTTGCCCGGCAGCAAAAACACGACGGAAGATTTGCTGTACTTGAAGGAATCGGGCTTGGAGACGGCCATCGTCCGGAAGAATAAAACCGGCATACCGATTGTCGGCATCTGTGGCGGTTATCAGATGCTCGGCCAGCGGGTTGAGGACCCGGATCATACGGAATCAGCGCTGGACGGCTTGGCTGGCATGGGGCTGCTGCCGACCAGCACGGTGTTTTTGCCCGACAAAATTACCCGCCAGGTGACAGTGCGTGCGGCAAGCCATGCTTTCTTGTCCCTGCAATACAGCGCCGAAGCACTGACCGGCTATGAAATACACATGGGACGCACGAGCTATCTCTCACCGGTCAAGCATGCCTTCCTGGTTGACCGCGGCGACGGAACGTGGCTTGAAGACGGCGTTGTGCGCGAGGACGGCCTGGTCATGGGCAGCTATATCCACGGCATTTTTGACAATGACGATTATCGGCGCAAGCTGCTAAACAGCCTGCGCCTGCGCAAGGGCCTTGACGGCCTGCAATCCGGACCGGTCAACATCCAGGCCCGCAAGGAAGCGGCTTACGACCGGCTGGCCGACACCGTACGGCAGCATCTTGACTTGAAACGCGTTTATGCCGCAATGGGAGTGGAGAAGGCGTGATTATCAATGCTTTTTTGCTGCCGCTCGCCTTGGCTTGGGATACGCTGGTCGGCGACCCGCGCGGCAGCTGGCATCCGGTTGTCCTGATCGGCAAGCTGATCAGCGCTTTAGAAAAAAGGCTGCTTTCGCCGGAGTTGGCGCCGGCGAAAAAGCGCTGGCGCGGCTGCCTGCTGGCCGCGCTTGTCGTGTCGATTGTCTACGGCCTCAGTTGGTCTGCTGTGCAGTTGACGGCGGCGCTGCCGCATTACGGGCAGTATCTTGCTTGCAGCCTGCTCCTGTCGTTTACGATTTCACCGCGCGCGCTGAAAGAAGCGGGGATGGAAATTCATGACCTGCTGAAAGAAGGCAACTTGATCGAAGCCCGGCGCAAAGTCGGCTGGATTGTCGGCCGCGATACGGACAAGCTGAATGAAGGCGAAATCACGCGGGCGACGGTCGAAACGGTGGCGGAAAACATTACAGACGGCATCATCGCGCCGTTCTTTTTCGCTGTGCTGGGCGGCGTGCCGCTGGCGTTTGCCTATCGGGCCGTCAATACGATGGATTCCATGGTTGGTTACAAAAACGAGCGCTACCTCGATTTTGGCATGCCCGCCGCGCGGCTCGACGATTTTTGCAACTGGGTGCCGGCCCGTCTGACGGCGATGCTGCTGCTGCTGGCAACCCGCCTGTGCGGCTATGATACGAAGAGCGCCTACCGTTGCATGCTGCGGGATGCGTCGCTCCACCCAAGCCCCAACAGCGGCTGGGCGGAAGCGACCGTTGCGGGCGCACTAGGCGTGCAGCTCGGCGGTCTCAATTACTATTTTGGCCGACCTTCGCTGCGGGCGCGGATGGGCGACGCAAAAAAGCCGCTGTCGGCCGTCAACGTAGTCGAAACAATCAAGCTGATGTATGCAACAACGCTTTTATTTGTCTTGTGGGCCAGCCTGATCGCCTTGGCGATTCTCAGCGCCTGGTTATAGGGAGGGCGGAAATGAACGGATTATGGACGGCGCTGCAATTTTTCACCCGCATCCGGGTGGTCAAGCAAGTGAATTGGGATAAAGCCGTGTTTGGCCGCTCGATCCCGTTTATTCCTGCCGTCGGACTGGTGGTCGGCGGCCTGTTGGCGCTTGCCAATGCGCTGCTGGCCTGGGTTGGCGTTGCCGACCTGCTGCGGGCCGCTGTGCTGCTGGTGTTGGAGATTTTGCTGACCGGCGGGCTTCTGTACGACGGTTTTATGGATACGGCCGACGGCCTGTTTTCCGGGCGCGAGCGCGAGCGGATGCTGGAAATCATGAAAGACAGCCGAGTTGGCGCAAACGGCGTCCTTGCGGCAGTCTGCCTCATCCTGCTAAAATGGAGCTTGTGGAGCAGTATAGAAACATCTGCTTTGTCCTGGCTGTTGCTGTTTAGCCAATTTATCGGCCGGATTGGCATGGTCGGGCTGATCTGCCTGTTCCCATACGCCCGTCCCGAAGGCATCGGCGGCCTGTTTTCCCTGCACGCGAAAAAAAGTTATGTCTGGCTTGCTTTGACGCAGGGGGCTGTCTTGTCCTTGCTGGTTTATCCGCCGTTGCTTGGCGTTGCCTGCCTCACCTGGGCGGTTTTGTACTATTTGGCTATCCGAACTACAAAGCAGTTGGGCGGGTTGACCGGCGACGTATACGGCGCTTTGACGGAGGCAGGCAACGTGGTGTTTATGCTGCTAGCTTACGGATTGCAGCTTGGCGGCTTGATGAATGCCGCCCGGATACAGCTTTAACATCGACATGAACGGGGGATTCTATGGCAGTGGCAATTGCGCCCGGCTCGTGCGGCGAGCTGGTACAAGGGATCGTCGACGGACGCTATTTTTTGGTAACCTGCCCGGTCTCCTGGTACAGTGAAGTTGAGATTATTCCCGGCCGGGCCGGCCATATCCCGCCCCATCAGCGCAAGCTGGGCCGGGCGGTCTCGGCTTGGTTTGCCAAGCATGGTTACGCGGCCGAGCCATTTTTGGTGCGCGTGCGCTCCGCTTTGCCGCGCGGCAAGGGAATGGCCTCCAGCAGCGCCGACATCGCGGCCGCTTGCGTTGCGGCGGCGGCGGCCAAGGGCCACGCCATCACACCGCAAGAAATTGCTGAGCTGGCCATTGCCATAGAACCCTCCGACGGGATTTTCTTTCAGGGGATCGTCGCCTTCGACCACGTGAACGGGGCCTGGTGCGAAGCGTTAGGCGATCCGCCGCCCATGACGCTGGCCATCTTTGACACGGGCGGGCGCATCGATACGGTGCGCTTCAACCAGCGCGGCGATCTGCTTTCGCTCAACCGCAACAAGGAAGCGGACGTACGCCGCGCCTTTTGCCTGGTCAAAGAGGGGCTCGCGGCTGCCAATCCCCGCCTCATTGGCGAAGGCGCCACACTCAGCGCGCTGGCCAACCAGACGATCTTGGAGAAACGGGGCCTGGAGGCGGCGGTCGCTTGCGTCAGCCAGCACGGCGCCGTCGGCATCAACGCGGCCCACAGCGGCACGGTGATCGGCGTTTTGTTCGACGATAAGCGCTTGGGCGGGCTGCAGGATTGCGTCCGCCACCTGCAGCTTGAGCAGCCAGACTGGCGTTATCTCGGTCAGGCCAAGCTGGTTGCGGGCGGCATATTTTCACAGTAGGAGGCTTGCTGTATGAATCGCTATACGCATGGCGGCAATCTATATAAAGCGTCCCGCGAGTCCGGCGGCGCGGCGTTCCTCGATTTCAGCGCCAATATCAATCCGCTGGGCTTGTCAGCAACCGTGCTGGCGGCCTTGCAGAAGTCGCTCGCCGATGTCGTTCATTATCCGGACCCGGATGCCGCCGCTTTGCGCGGTGCGCTCGTGTCCCGCTACGGCATGCCGGTAAATTCGCTCGTGCTCGGCAACGGCGCCGCGGAGCTGTTTTACTTGCTGTGCCTGGTGCGCAGACCCGGACATGTTTTTGTCTGTCCGCCCGCCTTCAGCGAATATGAGCGTTCGGCGCTCGCCGCAGGCGCTGAGGTTCATTTCGTGCCCTTGCTCAAGGAAAACTATGCGGTCGACTGGGCGGCCCTGCAGGCGGCGGTCACTGACGATAGCCTTGTGTTTTTGGGCCATCCGAACAACCCGACCGGCAACCTGCTTGATTTGACCGAGCTGGAGACTTTTTTAACGCAGGTTGCGGACCGCAACTGCCAGGTCGTCGTCGATGAATCCTTCCTGGATTTTATCGACTTGGACGGGCGGCACTCCTGCTTTTCCTGGATCAAGCGTTATCCGCATTTGACCTCGATACGTTCGCTGACCAAGATCTTCGCCATTCCCGGTCTGCGGCTTGGCTTCGGCGTGATGGCGCCGGAGCTGGCAGCATCGCTTGAGCGGGCCAAGGACCAGTGGAATGTGAACGTCCTGGCCCAAACGGCTGGCACGGCAGCCTTGATTGATACGGAATATCTGCGGCAGACGCAGGCGGCGGTGCCGCGCTGGCGCCAGCAGCTGCTCGACGGCTTGGCTTGCTACCCCGCCATCAGCGTCACGCCGTCGGTCGTGAACTTCTTGCTGCTGGACATGAAAAATACCGGCAAAGATGCTCCCTGGTGGCGGCAGGCTTTCTATGACCGCCGCATACTGGTGCGCGATTGCAGCAATTATGTCGCGCTTTCGCCTGGCCATATCCGAATCGCGGTGCGGACGGAAACGGAGAACAGCCAGTTCTTAAATGCGCTGCAGGGGATCATGGAGGGATTGTCATGACAAAGATCATTTTTGTGCGCCACGGGCAAACGGAATGGAATTTGACGGGCCGTTACCAAGGCCACACCGATATTGCCTTAACGGAATTAGGGCGCCGGCAAGCGCAATGCGTGGCCAGCCGGCTGGCCAGCGAGCGTTTTGCCGCGATTTATTCCAGCGATTTGACGCGGGCGAAGGATACGGCCGCGACGATCGCCGCCCATCACAAGCTGCCGGTCTTGACGAAACCGGGCTTGCGCGAGATCAATTTTGGCGAATGGGAAGGCCTCACCTACGGCGGCATTCATAGCGCCTGGCCGGCGGAAATGGACAGCTTTTTCCGCGCGCCGGGCGACGTCGACATTCCTGGCGGTGAAAATTTCAATGCGCTGCAGCTGCGTATCGGGGCGGCGTTAGACGAGATCATCGCCGCCCACCGCGGCGAGACAATTGCCGTGGTCAGCCACGGCGGCGCCATTCGCGCCGCGTTGTGCGCGGCGCTTTGCATGCCGCTCAACGCCTTTTGGCACATCCGCCAGGACAACACAGCCGTAAACCAGATTGTCTATTATCCGGACGAGGCGAGGGCTGTTGTGGAACTGGTTAATGACGTAAACCACCTGTCGCAGATCAACGCAATGTGAGGCGGCTTGCCGCGTAAACTTGGCCAGCCCGCGCAAAACAAGGGGGGCGGAGGATGAAAAGAGCGATTGTCGTCGTCAGTTTTGGAACCACTGTTGACGCCGGCAGGATAAACGACATTGAAGGCATTGAAGCAGCCATCCGGGAAGCTTTTCCTGCGTGCGAAACCCGCCGGGCTTTCACTTCCAACCTCGTCCGCAAGCGGCTTGCCGAACGCGGAATCGCGGTTGACGGTCTTTCAGAGGCGCTGCACAGGCTGGCGGCCGATGGCTATCAGGAGGTTTATGTGCAGCCGACCCTGCTCACGCCGGGCGAAGAGTATGAGAACAAGGTTGTGGCGGTTGTCAGGGCAGCGCAGGATGAGCAGAAATTTGCCAAGCTGGCACTCGGTCGGCCGCTGCTGACGCTGGAAGGGCAAGACGGCCGCGCTGATGACTTTTTGTTGCTGGCCGACGCCCTGCGCACACAAATGCCCTTTTTGCAAAAACCGCGCCACGCGGCTGTCTTTATGGGGCATGGCTCGCCCAACCGGCACAACCCGGCGTACACGAAGCTGCAGGCGGCGTTCGACAAGTTGGCAATGCCGGCCGTCATCGGCGTCGTGGAGGAGTCGGATCACCCCAATTTCGCGGATATGTGCGAGCTTTTGAAGATCCGCAGGGTGGAAGAAGTTTTCATTATGCCGCTGATGATTGTCTCCGGCGACCATGCCAACAACGACATGGCCGGACCGGAAGCGGCTTCCTGGCTTAACCGACTGACGAAGGCTGGTTACCGGGCAGCGGCGGACGTGAGCGGGTTGGGCAGAAACCCGGCTGTCCAGGCCCTTTTCGTGCAACACCTGCGTGACGCCATGTCCGGCAAGTAACGTTATAACCCGGCTCGCTTGAGCCGGTTCTTTTTTATTTTTGCCATGTGATGCTAATCACAGATTTCCTGCTCGCGCTGCCTTAAGATAAGAATGTAAGGTTTGGCGGACAGCCAAACAAATTAAGGAGGCGCAAACGATGGGAATGTTTTGTTATCAATGTCAGGAAACAGCACGCGGAACTGGGTGCACAATGCGCGGCGTTTGTGGTAAAACTGCCGATGTTGCCAACTTGCAAGACTTATTGATTTATACGCTAAAGGGTATTGCGCTTTATAATCTGGAAGCGCGCAAAGCCGGCTTGCCGACCGCGGCCGCTGATAAGTTCGTAATGGAATCGCTGTTTGCGACAATCACGAATGCCAACTTTGACCGAAATGATTTTGTCTCGCACATTAAAAAGGCGCTGGCGATCCGCGAGAATGTAAAACAAGCCTTAATAAAGGCTGGCGCAGCCGTTGACGGCATCAAGCACGACAGTGCCACCTGGACGGGCGAAAGCGAGACTGATTTTGAAGGCAAAGCTGCCTTGATCGGCATCTTGAGCACGGAAAACGAAGACGTTCGTTCGCTGCGTGAACTCTTGACCTACGGCGTCAAGGGCATCGCCGCTTATGCGGAACATGCCTACACGCTCGGCTATCAGCAAGACGAAATTTTCGCTTTCATGCAACGCGCCTTGGTTGCGACGACCAACAATGACTTGTCGATCGACGAGTTGGTGGCGCTGGTGATGGAATGCGGCAAATTCGGCGTCGACGTCATGGCGCTGCTGGATAAGGCGAACACGAGCACCTACGGCAATCCGGAGATTAGCAAAGTGAACATCGGCGTAAGAAAAAACCCGGCGATTTTGATCAGCGGCCACGACCTCAAAGATATGGAAGAACTGCTGGAGCAAACGCAGGGCACAGGCGTTGATGTCTATACCCACGGCGAGATGCTGCCGGCCAACTACTATCCGGCGTTTAAAAAATACGGCAACTTCGTCGGCAACTACGGCAATGCTTGGTGGCTGCAGGACAAGGAGTTCGAAACCTTCAACGGGCCGATCCTGATGACGACGAACTGCCTTGTTCCGCCGAGAGAATCCTACAAGGATCGCGTTTATGTAACCGGCGTAGTCGGCTTTGACGGTCTGAAGCATATTCCTGAACGAACAGCCGGCCAGAAAAAAGATTTCTCCGCGATTATCGAGCATGCCAAGCGTTGCGCACCGCCGACGGAAATTGAACGCGGCGAAATCATTGGCGGCTTTGCCCACAACCAGGTGCTGGCCTTGGCCGACAAGGTTGTTGAAGCCGTGAAAAGCGGCGCCGTGAAGCGCTTCTTTGTCATGGCCGGCTGCGACGGCCGCATGAAGGGGCGGGACTACTACACCGAATTTGCCAAGGCCTTGCCTGATGACACGATTATTTTGACGGCCGGCTGCGCCAAGTATCGCTACAACAAGCTGCCACTCGGCGACATCGGCGGCATTCCGCGCGTCTTGGACGCCGGACAGTGCAACGACTCGTATTCGCTGGCGGTCATCGCTTTGAAGCTGAAGGAAGTGTTCGGGCTGGATGACGTCAACAAGCTGCCGATTTCCTACAACATCGCCTGGTATGAGCAAAAGGCGGTCACCGTGCTGCTGGCGCTGCTGTATCTCGGCGTCAAAAACATTCACCTCGGACCGACGCTGCCAGGCTTTTTGTCGCCGAACGTGGCCAAGGTGCTGATGGAAAACTTTGGCATCGCCGGCATTGGCAGTGTTGAAGATGATCTGAAAACCTTCCTGGGCTAACGGTTTATCCTGGCGCCGCCCCGCACGCAAGCGGGGCGGCGCTGTTTGTCGGCCCCGCGCGGCCGTTTTCCTGACAAATTAGTCTAGAATGCGCCCTTCGGTCAGCAGGATTTACCCGCGCTTTAGCGAAGTCTTCTGTAAAAAACATGGCGGGGAGGCGTAATGATGGCTGATTCGGTGATTTACACGAGAACCGGCGATAAAGGCATGACGGGGCTGCTGGACGGAACGCGCGTCAAAAAAAATTGCCTGCGGGTCGAAGCGTACGGGACTGTTGACGAGTTGAATTCTTTGCTCGGCTTTGCCAAACACTATGTGGACTCCCGCCCCTTGTTTGACAAAATTGAAATCGTTCAAAAAGAGCTTTTCTGGGTAGCCGCTGAGTTGGCCGATCCGAGCGGAACGGTTTTTGAAACGCGTCTGACGGAGGAAATGATCACGCGCTTTGAGGGCTGGATTGACGAGATTATTCAAACCATCAACCCGGAGCCGCATTTCATCGTGCCGGGCACAAGCAAGGCTTCCGGCATGCTGCATGTGGCCAGAACGGTCACCCGCCGCACGGAGCGGATCATCATTTCCCTGGCCGAAAAGGAAGACGTGAATCTGCTGGTGTTAAAATATATCAACCGCCTGTCGGACGTCTTGTATATTTTCGCCCGCCAGCAAGAGGAGCGCCAAGAGATTATCAAAGTTGCCGATTGATTGGCAGTTGGCTTACAATGCGCGCGGGAATCCGCGCGCATTTTTAGCAGGAAATGATTTTTCACGCCATAGCGTAATGGTATAATGAAGTTGACGCAACAGGCAGATTTGAGCAAATGGGGGACTCGTACGATGCTGCAATTGATTAAAAACAAATTACTGGACGCCGGTGTTGAAAAAACGCATCTGCTCGATGCAGCCAGCGCAATCGCGCTATTGGCGACCTTATTCGCCTGCCTCATCGCCTATCAAATCACAAATCGCCTGCTGCACCGCGCGCTGCGCTGGACTGGCAGAGCGGAGGAGCCAAACTGGCTGCAGGTGCTGGTGACGTTTAATTTCTTTGACCGTCTGGCACATCTTGCGCCGGTCACAGTGCTGACCTTCGGCGCCACCCTGGCGGTTCAGTGGGAGGACGCCATCGAAACAGCAGCCTCTTTATACTTTATCTTTGTCGTCTGTTTTGTGGTAGCGGCATTGCTTGACGCAGCCGCCCATTTGTACCTGCTGACCGAAGTCGGCAAGCGCAATGCCAAGCCGATCAACAGTTACGTCGACGTCGGCAAAATCATCGTTTTTTCGCTTGGCAGCCTGGCGGCGATTGCAATTGTCTTTCATCAATCGGTATGGACGATTGTCAGCGGCATCGGCGCCGTTACCGCAATTGTCGTGCTGATCTTTCGCGACAGCCTGCTCGGCCTGGTGGCCAGCGTGCAGATATCGGCGTACGACCTGGTCAGGATCGGCGATTGGATCGAGATTCCCAAATACAATATTGACGGCACGGTCATGGACATCAACCTGAATACAATGCGCATCCAGAATTTTGACAACAGCGTTTCCGTGCTCCCCACCTATGTCGCGATATCCGAGTCCTTCCGCAACTGGCGGGGGATGCACGAGTCAGGGGCGCGACGCATCAGGCGCGCCTTTTATGTCGATGTCACGGGGTTGCGTCCCGTCTCGCCTGCGGATCAAGCGATTGTCGCCGCGGAAATGCCGGACCTGCTGGGGCAAGGCGAGCCTTTGACGAACCTCGGTTTGGCGCAGGCGTACTTGCTGCAGAAAATTTCGGTCCTGCCGGATATCCACACCGGCTATCCGATCGTTGTCAGGCAATTGCCGATGCTTGAAACCGGCATTCCGATCGAAGTGTACTGCTTCAGCCGGGAACGGGAGCTCATTCCCTTCGAGGCGCTGCAGACGCATATTAGCGAATTGGTGCTGGTTTCTTTGCCGCGGTTTGGTCTGCGGCTTTTCCAGCGTCCGTCCGTGTGGCAGGCGCAATAGCAGCGCCAGAAAATACAAGCAAAAGCGATTGACCTCTTAATGGACATCTGATAATATAATCCTGCTAGTGTGGACATTGTTTGTGAGCAAACCTGGTTGCGTATTAGAAGGGAGGTCATCAGCATGTCAATGGGGCATCATCATGGCAGGGAAACGTTTTCCTCCGGTCTGGCAGTGTTTTTTGCCACGCTTGGGTCGGCCGTTGGTTTGGGGAATATTTGGAAATTCCCGTATTTGACCGGCAAGTTCGGCGGCGGCGCTTTCCTCTTGGTTTATTTGTCATGCGTTTTGCTGATCGGATTGCCGATCATGCTCAGTGAGTTTTATATCGGCCGCCGGACAAGGCGAAATGTGGTGGGGGCGTTTCACCAGCTCGCCCCGGGGACGCCTTGGAAAGGGATCGGCGTTATGGGCGTCTCGGCTGCTTACTTGATTATGTTTTTTTACAGCTGCGTCGCCGGCTGGGTCTATTATTACTTGTTCCGCTCGCTGCGCGGCGACTTTGCCGCCGTCACGCCCGACTTGCTCAAAAATGAGTTTGGTGCGGTCGTCACAGGCGTGTGGACGCCGGTATTTTGGCAATGGGTCGTCCTCGCCGTTGTTACCGCCATCCTGATCATGGGCGTCAAAAAGGGGATTGAACGCATCACCAAAACGCTGATGCCGGTTTTGTTTCTGCTGATAATTGCTTGCGATATCCGGGCGCTGACCCTGCCCGGCGCCGGGGAAGGCGTCAATTTCTTGTTGCATGTCGATTTTTCGCAGCTGACGCCCGCCGCCATTTTAACGGCGATGGGGCTGGCGTTCTTCAAGCTTTCGCTTGGGATGGGAACGATGACGACCTACGCCAGCTACTTCACGCCCTCCAACAATATGATGGCGACGGCAGTCAAGGTGGCCTCCGCAGACACCCTGGTTTCCATGCTGGCCGGACTGGCAATCTTTCCGACCGTCTTTGCTTTCGGCATGGAGCCCGGCGCAGGACCGGGCCTTCTGTTCATGACCATCCCGCTCGTCTTTTCGCAAATGCCGTTTGGGCAGCAACTGCTCATCGCCTTCTTCTTTCTAACAAGCATTGCCGCGACAACCGCCATGCTGTCGCTGGTCGAAGTGCTGATCGCCTATTTTTCGGAAGAACACGGCGTATCGCGCCAAAAAGCCGCGATCGGCAATGCGCTGCTTATCGCTGTTGTCGGCATGCTGGCAGCTTGGTCGGCCGATCCGGTCGGACCGCTTGGCCAGGTCGTTTTTGGCGGACGCGGCTTCTTTGATTGGTTCGACTACCTGTCCTCCAATATCCTCTTGCCGATTGGCGGCCTGTTCATCGTCCTGTTCTTCGGTTATGCCGCCAATCAGCAGGATATCATCGATCAACTGACAAACAACGGCACCCTGTCCCTAGGGCGGTCAACGCTGCCCATATTCTTCTTTTTGGCCCGTTATGTCACGCCCGCCTTGTTAGTCGTTATTTTTTTGAACGCAATCGGGTTGCTGAAAGTGTGAGCAGCGAAAAATTTTCACAAAAGACCGGAATGCCGCCTGGTGTTCCGGTCTTTTGTCAAGATGCTTTAATTGTACGACTTTGCCCGCCGCGCAAGGAATTTGCAACTTTTTGGCGTATGATATACTATTAAGTAATTAGTCATTCTGTAATATCTGCCGGGCGCTGTAAGGAGGGTTTCTTATTTTAGTATTTCAAGACATAACGATGGCAGATCGTTCCAAAATGGAAGCATTCTTTCACTGCCGAAGATATGAGGGGTCTGAATCCACATTCACTAATCTCTTTATGTGGCGGGAATGTTATCGTATAAGGCGCGCTTTCGATGAGCACGCCTTATATGTTATGGCGGAAAGAGAAGGGGAGCCTTTTTTTCTGGCGCCGTTTGTCGATGACCCGGCGTATTTGCCGGCTGCGGTCGACAAGCTGGTCGAAGTGGCGGAGTTTATCGGGGCGAAAAAGCAGTTTCGCGGCGTCTACCGCGACGTAAAAGCCGAAATTGAGGCCGCCTTCCCAAGAAGATTTTCCTTCACGGCCGATCGCGATAATTTTGATTATATCTATCTGACGGAAAACATGATTACGTTAAGCGGCCGAAAATTGCACGGCAAGAAAAACCATCTGAATGCCTTCCGACGGGAATTCCCTGACCATCAATACCACCCGCTGACAGCGGAATGGGTTGAACCCTGTTTGGAATTCGCCGCGCGCTGGTGCGCGCAGCGCGCCGACAAGGATGATCCCTCGCTGCAATGCGAGCAGTGCGCAATTCGCCACGTTTTCAACAACCTGGCTGATTTGCCGATCCGCGGCGGCGTGCTGGTGGTAAACGGCCGGGTGGAAGCCTTTTCATTCGGCGAGTTCATCAATGACGACATGGTGCTAATCCATGTGGAGAAAGCCAACCCGGACATCCGGGGCTTGTATGCAGCCATCAACCAACAGTGCTGCGAGCACGCCTGGCCGGACAGCAAGTACGTCAACCGGGAAGAGGACATGGGCCTCGAGGGCTTGCGCCGGGCGAAGGAGTCGTATCAGCCTGTTTACCTGCTTGAGAAATTTGTTGCCACGTGGTGAGGTGAAGCGCATGGAGTTCCGGTTGCTGGATGAAAGTTGGCGCCCGGCGGTTATGGCGTTATGGGACTACTGCTTTGAAAAGCGCGGCGACCCCTTCTTCGAGTGGTACTTCAGCCGTTACTGCCGCCTGCCGCAGGTGGTGGGGGCGCTGGAAGCAGACCAGTTGAAGTCGATGGCGCACCTGAACCCCTACCGGATTTTTCTGCGGGGCAAGGAGCTGCCAGTCGCTTACTTCGTCGGCGTCGCCACTGCGCCGGAAGCGCGGGGGCAGGGCTTGTTCCGCCCGCTGCTTGCGGCTTCCTTGCAGCAATTGCGTCGCCAAGGGCACGGCGTTGCCTTGCTCATGCCGTCTGCTGCGAGCTTCTACCGGCCTTACGGCTTCGCCTACTGCTATCACCAGTGGCAGTTTGACTGCCCGGTTGAGCAGCTTGGGCGGCTGCCAAAGGGCAAGCCGGCGCTGTCCTGGCGGCGCGGCACTGCAGAAGATTGTGCGGCGATGGCGCAGGTTTATGCCAGAGCGATGCAGCAGCGCCACGGCTATGTCGTCAGGGAGGCAGCCAACTGGCATTCGATGCTGGAGGCTTTGTCTGCCGAAGGCGGCTGCGCCTTTATCGCCTCTGACGAGTCAGGCGAACCTGCCGCTTACCTTTGGTTTACCATTCAAAACCGGCTGCTGCAGGTTGTTGAACTGCTGGCGACGAATTTGCCGGCGCTGAAAAACTGCCTGGCCTTCTTGCACCAGCACCGATCCCAAGCCGATCAGATATCGTTTAGGCTGCCGTGCGACGACTTGTTCTATGACTGCCTGCCGGACGCATCCTGGTCAGTTCGACTCAAGCCGTTCATGATGGGCCGAATCGTCGATGTTGGACACGCCTTGCGCCAATGCCTGCCGAAAGAATATCAGCCCGGGGCTGCGCTCACGCTGAAGGTGCGCGACGCGGTTGCGGATTGGAACGACGGCTGCTGGCGGATCGCCTACGAACCTTGCCTGTCGGTTAGCCGCGTTGCCGAGCAAGCGCCGGATGCGGCGATCACGATCGACGCGCTGGCGCAACTTTGCTTTGGCTATTACAGCGTCGGCCAGCTTCAGACTAAAGACGGTCTGAGCGGAGAACCGAAGGCATTGCGCCTGCTGTCAACCTGGCTGCCGTCTTGCGATAATTTTATCAATGAATTTTATTAATAATAGAAATAGGAGTGTGGATTGCCCGATGAAACATACGGTCAGACGTCTATTTGTTGAGAAACGTGAATCCTATGCGGTGGAGGCAGCCGGCATTTTTGCGGACCTGCGCGAGAATCTGGGCATGGCTTCTTTGACGGGCATCCGCTTATTGAATCGCTACGATATCAGCGGATTGGACGAGCAGCAGTATGCTTTGGCGCGCGATTTGGTGCTGTCTGAGCCGCCGGTCGATTTTGTCTACGAAGAAGCGCTTCCGGATTTGAGCGGCGCGTTTGTTTTTGCCCTGGAATATCTGCCTGGGCAGTACGACCAGCGCGCTGATTCGGCCGCGCAATGCATCCAGGCGGTGACGCAGCAGGAGCGTCCCTTGGTTCGCACGGCCAAAGTCATTGCCGCTTTCGGCATTGACCAGCCTGCCGATCAAGCGGCCATCAAAGCCTATCTGATCAATCCGGTTGAAACGCGGGAAGCCGCAATGGAAAAACCGCTTGACCTGGAAGAGGTGTGGGCGCAGCCGCATGACGTTGCCGTCTTCAGCGACTTCAATGATTTGGACGCCGCGGGGCTTGCCGCTTTGCGCCAATCGCTTGGGCTGGCCATGACGCAAGAAGACCTGGCTTTTTGCCAGGCGTATTTTGCCCGGCAGGAGAAGCGCCCGCCGACAATCACGGAATTGCGCGTGCTGGACACGTATTGGTCCGACCATTGCCGCCACACGACCTTCAATACGGTTTTGGACCGGGTAACGATCGAAGAGGCCGCGTCAACCGGGCTCGTGTCCGCCGCGTGGAAAGCCTATTGCGAAAACCGGCAAGCCTTTTATGGCGAACAGGCCTCCAAGCGTCCGGTCACGCTGATGGACATGGCCGTGCTGGCGATGAAGGAATTGCGGGCGGCAGGCAGGCTGCCGGACCTCGACCAGTCGGAAGAAATCAACGCCTGCAGCATTGTCGTTCCGATTGAAGTGGACGGCCAAACGGAAGAATGGCTGGTCATGTTTAAAAATGAAACGCATAATCACCCGACCGAAATCGAGCCGTTCGGCGGGGCGGCGACTTGCTTGGGCGGCGCGATCCGTGATCCGCTCTCCGGCCGCTCCTATGTCTATCAGGCGATGCGGGTGACCGGCTCCGGCGACCCGCGGCAGTCCGTGTCGGACACGCTGTCCGGAAAACTGCCGCAGCGCAAGATCACGGTCGGCGCCGCCGCCGGCTACAGCTCATATGGCAACCAAATCGGCCTTGCCACGGGGCATGTGCAGGAATTCTACCATCCGCAGTTTGTCGCCAAGCGGATGGAGGTAGGCGCTGTCATCGGCGCAGCGCCCCGCGACCAGGTTGTGCGCGAACAGCCGCTGCCCGGCGATGTGATACTGTTGGTCGGCGGCCGGACCGGCCGGGATGGTTGCGGCGGGGCGACCGGCTCGTCTAAAGAGCATGATCTTGAATCTTTGGCGTCCTGCGGCGCCGAAGTTCAAAAAGGCAACGCACCGACGGAGCGCAAACTCCAGCGCTTGTTCCGCAACCCGATTGCCGCCCGCATGATTAAGCGGTGCAACGACTTTGGCGCCGGCGGCGTTTCCGTCGCCATCGGCGAGTTGACCGACGGCATCGTCGTCAACCTTGACGCCGTGCCGAAAAAATACGAGGGCCTGGACGGCACCGAACTGGCCATCTCCGAATCCCAGGAACGCATGGCGGTTGTCGTCTCGGCGGCGCAGGCTGAGGCGTTCATTGCCATGGCGGATGCGGAAAACCTGGAGGCCACTGTTGTGGCGACCGTGACCGACGCCGGCCGGCTGCAAATGGACTGGCGCGGAAAACGAATTGTCGATCTCGATCGGGCGTTCTTGGACACCAACGGCGTGCAGTCGCACAGCACGGCCCATGTGGCAGCGCCTGTTTCGGCGTGCGTGTTTGCGGAAAAAACGACAGTAAGCGCCGCCGGTCTGGAGCAAGTCTGGCAGCAGAAGCTCGGCGAATTGAACAACTGCAGCCAAAAAGGCCTGGTGGAGCGCTTTGACAGCACGATCGGCGCGGCGTCCGTATTGATGCCGTTTGGCGGCGCAAGCCAGCTGTCGCCGCAAGAAGGCATGGTGGCAAAACTGCCGGTCGGCACGCGCGAAACAGACGCGGCGACGGCCATGACTTGCGGTTACAACCCGCGCGTAGCCTGCTGGAGCCCCTTCCATGGCGCCGCTTACGCCGTCCTCGAATCGGCCGCCCGCATTGTCGCGCTAGGCGGCGATTATCGCCGAATTCGTTTGTCTTTCCAAGAGTACTTCGAAAAGCTCGGCGATCAGCCCGAAAAATGGGGCAAGCCGCTGGCCGCCCTCCTGGGCGCCTATTGGATGCAAAAAGGCTTGGGCATCGCCGCAATCGGCGGCAAGGACAGCATGTCGGGCACCTTCATGGACTTGACCGTGCCCCCGACACTGATTTCCTTCGCCGTAGCGCCGGTCAGCGCGGAAACGACCGTGTCCGCGGAATTGAAGCAGGCGGGCAGCAAGCTTATTGTTTTGTCGGCGGCCTGCGATGAACAGGGCATTCCCGACTTTGCCCAACTAGACACGAGATGGCAGGCTGTGGCCGCTTTGTCCGCACAAAAACTTATTTTGTCGGCCGGCGTCATCCGAGAAGGCGGTTTGGCAGTTGCTTTGTCGCGCATGAGTTTTGGCAATGGAATCGGCTCCTGCTTGGACGAGGCGTTTGCGGCCGATCCGGCCGAATTGTTTGCCTGGAATCCCGGCGCATTGCTGCTCGAGGTGGCCGATGAAAAAGCGGTTGCGGAACTGACCGCCGCCGGCGGACGCATCGTCGGCACTACAACGGCTGACGACGCCATCGTAGTCGGAACAGTTCGTCTGGCCCTGTCTTCGCTGCTGAAAGCCTGGGAGGCGCCGCTGGAGAAGATTTTCCCCACGCATGCCGCTGACGCCGATAGCGTCAAGCCCGGCCTTTGCCAAACAAGCAGCACCGCTGCTGCCTCGGTATTGCGGCGGTCCATGCCGTCGATTGCCAAGCCGCGCGTCATCATTCCTGTTTTCCCGGGCAGCAACTGCGAATTCGACTCAGCACGCGCGTTTGAAAAGGCGGGAGCCCAGGCGGAGGTTATGGTTTTCCGCAACTTGACGCCCGACGCCTTGCATGAATCGATTGTCGCCTTGGCGGATAAAATTCGCCAAGCGCAAATTCTAATGCTGCCAGGCGGCTTCAGCGCCGGCGACGAACCGGACGGTTCGGGCAAATTTATCGCCGCCGTCTTCCGGGCGCCGCAATTGGTGGATGCCGTCAGCTCGCTTCTGGAAAAGCAAGACGGTCTGATGCTCGGCATCTGCAATGGCTTCCAAGCCTTGATCAAGCTCGGCCTGGTGCCGTACGGCAAGATCGTCGACATGCGGTCTGATTCGCCAACCCTGACGTTTAATCGCATCGGGCGCCATGTTTCAACCATGGTGGAAACCCGAATTGTGTCGAACCGTTCGCCGTGGCTGCAGTTGGTTCAGCCGGACGATCGCCACGTCGTGGCGGTATCGCATGGCGAGGGGCGCTTTGTCGCCAGCGAGGCCGAATTGGCCGCATTCTTTGCCAACGGGCAAGTAGCAACACAATACGTCGACCCGAACGGCAACCCGACGCCCCAGATGCCTTGGAACCCGAATGGCTCGTTGTGCGCGATCGAGGGTATCACCAGCCCCGACGGACGTGTCTTGGGTAAAATGGGCCACTCCGAGCGCGTCGGACAAAACATCCTAAAGAATGTTCCAGGCGCTAAAGATCAGCAAATCTTCCGCTCCGGCGTCCGCTATTTCCAATAATCTGCAGGCAAAACGCCGTCCGTTGCAATGCGGACGGCGTTTTGCGCAAGGAGCGCGTCCTTGCTTTTCTTTTGCCCAGCCATGGTATAGAATGAAGCCATATAGACAGTTTATAACGACATGAACGCGAGGGAGGCAGATATAATGAAGATGAAGATGAAGTTGACTGAGTTGCTTGGCATTCAGTATCCGATCATTCAAGGCGGCATGGCCTGGGCTTCCGATGCAACACTGGCGGCGGCTGTTTCCAATGCGGGCGCGGCCGGCATCATCGGCAGCGGCGGCCGAACGACTGAATGGACGCGCGAAGAGATCCGTAGGGCGAAAACGCTGACTGACAAGCCGTTTGGCGTCAATGTTATGCTGATGGCTCCGAATAAGGATGAAATCGTCGATCTAATTTGCGCCGAGAAGGTGGCCTTTGTAACCTTGGGGGCTGGCAACCCCGTGCCGTATATTGATAAATTCCAGGCCGCCGGAGTCAAGGTAATTCCGGTCGTCCCGAGCGTCAAACTTGCGCAGCGGATTGAAAGCGCAGGGGCGGACGCGCTGGTGATTGAAGGCATGGAAGCGGGCGGGCATGTAGGCACGCAGACAACGATGGCGTTGATGAGCAACGTCTTGCCGCTAATTACCATTCCGGTCGTCGTGGCGGGCGGGATTTCCGACGGGCGGGCGATGGCTGCCGCCTTGTTGATGGGGGCGGCCGGCGTCCAGATGGGTTCGCGCTTTCTGCTTACTACGGAATGCCCTTTCCACCCGGCGGCGAAAGAGCGGATCATCAAGGCCACTGACACGGATTCTGTCGTAACTGGCTACTCCCGCAACCACGGCGTGCGCGGTCTGAAAAACGCCTTCACCGACCGTTATCTGGAATTAGAGCGCAGCGGCGCACCGCAAGGCGAACTTGACGCCCTGGCAACCGGCACCAATCGCCTAGCGGCGATCGATGGCGACGTAGAGGCGGGGTTGGTGCAAGTCGGCCAAAGCCTGAACGTGCTGAACAACATTGCCCCCTGCCGGGACGTGGTGGCGGCAATCGTGCAAGAAGCCAGGCAGGCGTTGGCCAACGCCTGCAAAATTGAATTATAATGACGACTGATAGCAAAAACGCCGCAGCGGCCGCTGCGGCGTTTTTGCTATTTCTTATAATCAGCGATGGCTTTTTGTACTTGATCTTCCTCCGGGGTGACGTAGCAAGTGCGCTGTTGTTGGTAGATGACAAAGCCTGGCTTGGCGCCGTTTGGTTTTTTAACGTGCCGCCGCTTTGTATAATCGACCGGCACCTGCGAAGAGCCGCGCCCTTTGCTGAAGTAGGCGGCCAACTTGGCGGCCAGTTCGATTACGGCATTGGAGGGCGGATCGGTTTGCGGACGCAAAATAACGTGCGAGCCGGGGATCTTTTGCGTATGAAACCACCAATCGTCAGCCCGCGCCCATTTTCCCGTCAGCCAGTCGTTCTGCCGGTTGTTTTTGCCGATGGCGATCAGCCCGCCGTCCGGCAGCGTGAGCATCAAGGGCTGCGATTGCGCCAGTGAAGCTTTCTTTTTTTCGCGTGGCAGCAGGCCGTTGTCCTGCATTTCCTGGCGTATCTCTTCGAGTTCAGCTCGGCTGGCGACGGTCTCCAGCGAAAACAGCAGATTTTCCAGGTAAACGAGTGTTTCTTCTCCTTGGGCGATTTGCTGCGTTAATTCCTCTGCGGCTCTTTTTTGCTTGTGATAGCGTTTGTACAAAAGCTGTGCATTTTCCATCACGGACAACAGCGGATCAACTGAAACGGGATAATCCTTGCCGTCATACAAATTAGTCAGCGTAATTTGTCCGTTCGGCGGCACCGGAAGGTGCGCCTGCGCCATCAGGCTGTCCGCCAGCTGGCGGGTTAATTCGCTTGATTCAGCCGTTGCCTTCTCGGCGGCTATTTTCTCGAGGCGGCGGAGCAGGCGGGCTTTTTCCTGCTCGAGCTTTTCCCGCAACGAGTCGGTCAGCGGGGTTTGCGTAGGTTTTTCATGGTAATATGCGGCGACAGCCGAGACAAGACTGTCGTGCCGCACCAGCCGCTGCCCGACCGCAAGCGTGGCGTCATCGCTGGCGAAGGGGAGAACGGCCAGCGTTTTGTTGCGCGCATCCACCAACCGGTGCGGGCAGGGGCCTTGCTCGCTCAATTCACTAAAAAAGGCATCCCAGGCGCTAGCCAGCGAAGCCCAGTCTGCCTCGTCCAGCAGATTGACGGCCAGGTCTTTGGGCAAGCCGGCGCGAAACAAAATCTGCTGGATGGTAAGCGGACCGAGGCCGGTTGTAGCCGCCAGGAGCCGTTTTTCAAGCGTTCGATTGTCGAGCGACTTCATGAGTGCCGACACGATCTGCGCGCCCGCGGTTTCCTGCGGGGAGGGAAACAGGCTGTCGCCAACCGGAGGAAAGTGATAAGGCTGTTGCGGGTAAATTTGCCGCACGCGGTTTTGCGCTCGGCTGATATAGCGGACAGCGTCAAGCACGACGCCGTCCGCCCAAAAGACAAGGTTCGCGTTTCGCCCCGTCCACTCGAACGTCAAGTGCTTTGTCACGATGCGCAGGTCCGGGCCCAAGCAGTCGATGTCAAGCGTGACAACCCGGTCGAGCGACAACTGCCTGATGGCGGCAATCCGACCGTTTTCCAGATGCTTGCGCAGCAGCATGCAAAAGGCCGGCGCCTGCTCCTGGCGGATGCCGGGCAGCTCGCCCAAGTGCAGGGACGGCCGGTCCGGACTCGCATTGATGAACAGGCACGACTCATCGGATCGGGTGCGTATCATTAACCCGACCGCCATCGGATTCAGTTGGATGATTTTCGTTATGCGTCCGCCGACCAGTCGGTAGGTTAATTCGCGGCAATAATAGGAAAGGCAAAGTCCGTCGAGATGCATAGCAACACTCCTTGAGGAAAACGTTTGTTTGTTCTTGCGAAAAGTATAACACAGTGACAGGAATCAGGCAAAGAGACGCTCATGTTCGATAGTGTCAAGGCACTGTTGTTGTTTTTTTAAGAAGAAGCGACCGCGCCAAAGAACGAGTAAAGGTACCGTACCGCTACGCCAGCGCACTCGAAAGCCCCTGCAACGCTTCGAACAGGAAGGATTTCGGCCCCTTCAGCACCGGAATATTGCCCAGCACTTC
>JAJUGR010000001.1 GCA_029265905.1 Sporomusaceae bacterium
ATGGTAATGCCTGGTGACAACATCACCATGGACATCGAGCTGATCACGCCGATTGCTATCGAACCGGGCCTGCGCTTCGCGATCCGCGAAGGCGGCCGCACGGTTGGCGCTGGCGTCGTAACCGCTATCAACGAGTAAGACGATTGTTTAAACAGAACGGTCGTGAGGGGTGCGTGGTGTGCCCCTCACGCAGTCTGTCTGGTGATGCGATGATGTGAAAGGTTGCCCAGCTGAGCCTGGGGGAATTTTCACAGAGTATGCCTTGTTCATGAAACCGGGCGATGAGGAGGAAATACTAACAATGGCTAAGCAACAAAAAATCAGAATCCGTTTGAAAGCCTACGATCACAAGGCTCTTGACCAAAGCGCGCTGAAAATCGTAGACACGGCAAAACGTACCGGTGCTTCTGTTTCCGGTCCGATTCCCTTGCCGACTGAAAGAAACATCTTTACCATCTTGCGCTCCCCGCATGTCAATAAAGACTCCCGGGAACAGTTCGAGATGCGGACACATAAACGCCTGATCGATATCCTGGAGCCAACGCCGAAAACGGTTGATGCGCTGATGCGTCTTGACCTGCCGGCAGGCGTGGACATCGAGATCAAGCTGTAAGGGGGTGGCGAGAGTGGCAAAAGGCATTTTAGGCAAGAAGTTAGGTATGACGCAGGTCTTCATGGAAGACGGCACTTTTGTTCCTGTAACTGTTGTTGAAGCCGGCCCCTGTGTGGTTGTTCAAAACCGCACTGAGGAAAAAGATGGCTACCACGCTGTTCAGCTTGGTTTCGGTGCAGTCAAGGAAAAGAACGTAACGCGGCCGATGAAGGGACACTTCGCAAAAGCTGGCGTTAAGGCGGTAAGATTCACGAAGGAATTGCGCTTGCCGAGTCCTTCCGAGTATGCGCTCGGTCAGGAAATTGGCGTTGACATTTTTGCCGCAGGCGAATTGGTTGACGTAACGGGCACTTCCCGTGGTAAAGGTTTTGCTGGCGGCATCAAACGCCACAACTTTGCCCGCGGTCCGATGGCCCACGGTTCCAAGTCGCATCGTGAGCCGGGCTCCATGGGTCCTCGTATGAGCGGTCCTGGCGGCAAGGTTTTCAAAGGCAAGAAATTGCCGGGCCACATGGGTCATGAACGTGTTACCGTTCAGCGCCTGACTGTGGTGCGTGTGGATGCAGAACGCAACCTCATGCTGATCAAAGGTGCAATCCCGGGGCCGAAAAAAGGTCTCGTGATCATCCGCAATACGGTGAAACCGGTTAAATAACCGGACCCCGGACGGAAAGGAGGAAGGGCAATATGCCGACAGTAGCGGTATATAATCTCGCTGGTCAAGCGACTGGCGAACAAATAGAGTTGAACGAATCCGTCTTTGGCGTAGAATTTAATGAGGCAGTCGTGCATCAAGCAGTTGTGATGCAGTTGGCTAGCCGCCGTCAAGGCACAGCAGCTACAAAAACAAGAAGCTTCGTTCGCGGCGGTGGCCGTAAACCCTGGAAGCAAAAAGGCACTGGCAGGGCTCGTGCAGGCAGCATCCGTTCTCCGCTTTGGGTAGGTGGCGGTACGGTCTTCGGTCCGCATCCCCGTTCCTACAAATTGGGCATGCCGCGTAAGGCCCGCCGTTTGGCGATCCGTTGCGCGCTGTCCGCTAAATTGGCGGCAGGCGAGCTTGTAGTAGTTGACGGTCTTGCATTCGATGCGCCGAAAACGAAACAAGTGGTGTCCTTGCTGAAAGGTTTTGACGCAGCTGAGAAAAAAGCGTTGATTATCACCAACGGCGATGTGGAGAATGTGGAGAAATCCGCCCGCAACATCCCTGGCGTGAAGGCGTTGTCTAACGAAACGCTCAACGTAATCGATCTGCTGCATCATGACAAGGTCCTGTTGTCGAAAGACGCTATCACAAGGATTGAGGAGGTGCTCGCGTAATGGCTGCAAATCCTCGCGACGTACTGATTCGCCCGCTGATTACTGAAAAAACGGCGGCGATGATGCAAGACAACCGGTACAGCTTCGAAGTGCCTTTGACTGCCAACAAGGTGGAAATCCGCCAGGCAGTGGAAGCCATTTTCAACGTAAAAGTACTGAGCGTGAACACGATCCGCGTCATGGGCAAAATGAAGCGGATGGGCAAACATCAGGGTAGACGTTCCGACTACAAAAAAGCGATCGTCAAGCTCGCTCCGGGCCAGACAATCGAAATTTTGGAAGGTATGTAACGCCCGGAGAAGGAGGGGTTATTGATGTCAGTTAAGAGCTTTAAACCGTATGCTCCTGGCAGACGGTTCATGACGGTTTCTTCCTTTGAAGAAATCACTGCTGCTAAACCGGAACGTTCGCTCGTCGAACGTCTGCAAAAGCATGCAGGCCGCAACAAGCAAGGCAAGATCACTGTCCGGCATCACGGCGGCGGTCACAAACGCCTGTATCGTGTGATTGATTTCAAGCGCACGAAAGACGATGTGCCGGCAACGGTAGCAACCATCGAATACGATCCGAACCGCAGCGCGCGTATCGCCCTTCTGTTCTATGCAGACGGCGAGAAACGCTACATCTTGGCGCCGAACACGTTGAAGGTCGGCGACAAAGTTGTCAGCGGTCCGAACTCGGACATTAAAGTTGGCAACTGCCTGCCGTTCAAAAACATTCCGGTTGGTACCATGGTACACAACGTGGAAATGAAAATCGGCAAGGGCGCTCAACTGGTCCGCAGCGCAGGCGCTGGCGCACAGCTGATGGCTAAAGAAGGCGACTACGCTCTCTTGAGGCTGCCGTCCGGCGAGTTGCGCAAAGTGCACATCAACTGCCGCGCGACCGTTGGTCAAGTTGGTAACCTGGAGCATGAGAACATCAGCATCGGCAAGGCCGGTCGCTCCCGTTGGCTCGGCATTCGTCCCGCCAACCGCGGCGTGGTCATGAACCCGAACGACCATCCGCACGGTGGTGGCGAGGCTCGTTCGCCGGTTGGCCGCAAGCATCCGGTTACACCTTGGGGCAAATGTGCTCATGGCGCTCGTACTCGCAAGAAGAAAGCGTCTGATAAGCTCATCGTGAGACGCAGAACGAAATAACCGGTGAGGAAAGGAGGCCACTTGAGTGTCCAGATCTGTTAAAAAGGGCCCATACGTACATGAGAGCCTGCTGAAAAAAATCGATACGATGAACGCTGCTGGCGATAAAAAAGTCATTAAGACTTGGTCGCGCAGCTCGACCATCCTGCCGAATTTTGTCGGACACACCATCGCGGTGCATGATGGCCGGAAGCATATCCCGGTCTACGTGACGGAAGACATGGTCGGCCATAAACTGGGCGAGTTCGCACCAACCCGTACCTATAAGGGCCACGCTGGTAACGAACGGTCGTCCGGCCTGAGATAAGTCGGAGAGGGGGCAATTACATGGAAGCGAAAGCGATTGCGAAGTATGTCCGCATCGCACCCCGTAAAATCCGCATCGTGGTCGATCTGATCCGCGGAAAGTCGGTGGGCGAAGCAATCGCCATCCTCAAACACACTCCTAAAGTGGGTTCTGAGGTGGTTGAAAAGGTGCTTATGTCGGCTATGGCCAATGCTGAGCACAACTATGACATGAATGTTGACAATTTGTTCGTGTCCGAAGCATTTGTGGATCAAGGACCGACCCTGAAACGCATTCATCCGCGTTCTCGTGGGCAGGCATTCAAGATCCTGAAAAGATCCAGCCATGTTACTGTGAAAGTAAAAGAAAGATAAGGTAACTTCGGGCAGAAGGAGGGAAACGGTAGTGGGTCAAAAAGTTAATCCGCATGGCCTTCGCGTCGGTATCATTAAGACGTGGGATTCCCGTTGGTTTGCCGAAAAAGATTATGAGAAGTTCTTGCTTGAGGATATTAAAATCCGCGAGTACATCAAAGAAAAACTCTTTTCGGCCGGTATCTCCCGCGTAGAAATCGAACGTGCTGCCAATCGCGCACGCATTACGATTCATACAGCAAAACCTGGTATGGTGATTGGTCGCGGCGGCGCCAACATCGAGCAACTGAAAAAAGAGTTGAAAACGATGACGGAAAGCCAGGTCGACATCAACATCCAGGAAATCAAACAGCAAGATCTTGACGCTACGCTCGTAGCTGAGAGCATTGCTTCCCAGCTCGAACGCCGTATTGCGTTCCGTCGGGCTATGAAACAAGCCGTCGGCCGCACGATGCGCATGGGCGCTAAAGGGATCAAAGTTATGGTGGGCGGCCGTCTCGGCGGCGCAGAAATCGCCCGGTCTGAAAGCTACCGTGAAGGCAGTATCCCCCTGCACACACTTCGCGCTGATATCGACTATGGTACGGCGGAAGCCCATACCACCTACGGTCGTATCGGTGTAAAAGTGTGGATCTACAAGGGTGAAGTCCTCCCGGAAAGCAAGGCTGTCAAGGCGGCGCCGGTTGAAGGAGGCGAAGCGTAATGTTGTTGCCAAAGCGCGTAAAGCATCGTAAAACGCATCGCGGACGCATGACTGGCAAGGCGAACCGTGGCAACACGATTTCCCATGGCCAATATGGTCTTGTTGCGCTTGAACCGTCCTGGATCACCAACCGTCAGATTGAAGCGGCTCGTATTGCGATGACCCGCTACATCAAACGTGGCGGCCAGGTTTGGATCAAAATTTTCCCGGATAAGCCTGTAACGGCGAAACCGGCTGAAACCCGTATGGGTAGCGGCAAAGGCTCCCCTGAATACTGGGTTGCGGTAGTAAAACCGGGCCGCGTAATGTTCGAAATGGACGGCGTGGCGCCTGAAGTAGCTCGTGAAGCAATGCGTCTTGCTGCTCACAAGCTGCCGATTAAGACAAAGTTCGTGATTCGTGGCGAGGAGGAGCTATCGGCCGCTTCGAACGTAGAACACGAGGAAGTGGGTGAAGCTCATGAAGGTTAATGAGATTCGTGACCTTTCGGCGACGGAACTCGATCAAAAGCTGAGCGGCCTGAAAGATGAGCTGTTCAACCTTCGGTTCCAGCTGGCAACAGGTCAGCTTGAAAACCCAATGCGCATCCGCGATGTGAAAAAAGCAATAGCCCGCTTAAAAACCATCCAGCGTGAGCGCGAGCTGAAACAGGCCTGAGGCTTGTCCCGGTCTGAGAAAGGAGGCAGAAATCTGTGACTGAAGAAAGAAACATGCGTCCTGTGCGTACTGGCCGGGTAGTCAGCGACAAGATGGACAAAACTGTTGTCGTAACAGTCGAGCGTCTTGTGCGGCACCCTTTGTATAAGAAGAGCATGAAAGAGACGATCAAATTCAAGGCCCATGATGAAAAAAATGAGTGCCAGGTTGGCGATCTCGTTTCGGTTATGCAGACTCGCCCGTTGTCGAAAGACAAGTTCTGGCGTGTAGTGGAAATATTAGAACGGGCGAAGTGATGTTAAACGCCCTGCAACTTCTGGTAGGGAGGGAGAACCATGATTCAACAGCAAACGATTTTAAATGTTGCTGATAACACGGGCGCGAAAAAAGTTATGTGCATCCGCGTGCTCGGAGGCTCCTACCGCAGATATGCCAACATCGGCGATGTCATCGTTTGTGCCGTTAAAGATGCATCACCCGGTGGCGTTGTCAAAAAAGGCGACGTGGTAAAAGCGGTTGTGGTCCGTTCCGTTAAGGGAACGCATCGTCCGGACGGTTCGTACATCAGCTTTGACGAAAACGCGGCCGTAGTAATCCGTGATGATAAAAGCCCGCGCGGCACCCGTATCTTTGGACCAGTTGCCCGCGAATTGCGTGAAAAAGATTATATGAAGATCATTTCGTTGGCGCCGGAAGTTCTGTAAGTCGGGCGCCGGTGTCCGAAGTTAAGGAGGTGTCCGACGTGGCTGAAGCCCAAAAACTGCATGTAAAAAAAGGCGACACCGTCGTAGTCCTGTCCGGTAAGGACAAGGGCAAAAAGGGTAAAGTAATCGAAGCTTTGCCGAAGAAGGCCAAAGTGGTCGTCGAAGGTGTCAATAAAGTAAAGCGGCATACAAAGCCGTCACAATCCGCGCCTCAGGGTGGTATCCTGGTGAAGGAGGCAGCGCTTTCTTCCTCCAAGGTCATGTTGGTCTGCCCCGCCTGCGATAAAGCAACCCGGATTGCAAAAACCGCTCTTGCCAGCGGCGTATTTGCCCGGACTTGCAAAAAATGCGGCGAGATCATTGACAAGGATAAATAATTCCTGAGACCTGAGAAAGGAGGCAAACACGAATGGCAACTACGCCGAGACTAAAAGAGAAGTACTTGACCGAAGTAGCGAAAGCTATGATGGAAAAGTTCGGCTATAAAAACGTAATGGAAATTCCTCGTATCGAGAAGGTTGTCCTGAACATGGGCGTGGGCGAAGCGGTTGCTAACCCGAAAGTAATGGATGCAGCTGTGGCTGACATGACCATGATCGCAGGCCAAAAACCTGTTATCACGCGGGCGAAAAAATCCATTGCGACCTACAAAATTCGGCAGAACATGCCGATCGGTGTGAAGGTTACCCTGCGCGGCGCACGTATGTTCTACTTCCTCGACAAGCTGATGAATGTAGCGCTCCCTCGGGTGCGTGACTTCCGCGGCGTTAACCCGAACTCGTTCGATGGGCGTGGCAACTACTCCATGGGTGTTAAGGAGCAGCTGATCTTCCCGGAGATCGATTACGACAAGATCGACAAAGTACGCGGCATGGATATCATTGTGGTAACCACCGCGAAAACCGATGAAGAGGCTCGTGAGCTCCTTAAGTTGCTCGGGATGCCCTTCAGCGCGTAAGAAGGAGGGAGCTTCGTGGCAAAAACAGCCCTGATTGAGAAATGGAAACGCGAACCGAAGTTCAAGGTTCGCAAGTATAACCGCTGTAAAGTCTGCGGTCGCCCGCACGCTTACATGCGCAAATTCGGCATGTGCCGCGTTTGCTTCCGTGAATTCAGCTATAAAGGCGCGATTCCGGGAGTAACCAAAGCCAGCTGGTAAGAACCGCAAGAGGAAGGAGGTTATCTTTCGATGGTAATGACCGATCCGATCGCCGACATGCTTACCCGTATCCGGAATGCAAACTCGGTGTATCATGATAAAGTGGAGATTCCTGGCTCCAAAATGAAGGAATCCCTGGCAGCTATTCTGAAGGCAGAAGGCTTCATTAAAGATTTTGAAGTCATCGCCGACAACAAGCAAAACACAATCCGCGTATCCTTGAAATACGGCTCGAACCGCGAGAAAGTCATTTCCGGCTTGAAACGCATTTCGAAACCTGGTCTCCGGGTTTACGCGAAAAAAGATCAATTGCCCCGTGTCCTGGGTGGTCTGGGGATCGCCATCATCTCCACCTCCAAGGGTCTGATGACGGACAAAAATGCGAGAAAAGACGGCCTGGGCGGCGAAGTACTCGCCTACGTTTGGTAACAGGCCCGAGATAGGAGGTGCTCGTACATGTCGAGAATTGGTAGACAACCGATCGTAATTCCTGCGGGAGTTACGGTTACGGTAGAAGACAATATGGTGACGGTAAAGGGCCCCAAAGGGGAGCTGTCCCGTCAAATCAACAAAGACATGATCATCGAGCAGGAAGCTGGTCAATTGCTGGTGAGCCGTCCGTCCGATCAAAAGGCGCATCGCTCACTGCATGGTCTGTCCCGCACGTTGATCTCCAACATGGTGACGGGTGTCACCACTGGCTTTACCAGAACCCTTGAGATCGTTGGCGTCGGCTATCGTGCCGCTAAAGCGGGCAACAACGTCAACATGACTCTTGGTTTCTCCCATCCGGTTGTGATCGAGCCTCCCGCAGGCATCACCCTGGATGTGCCGGCGCCCAACCGCATCATCGTCTCCGGTATCAACAAGGAGCACGTCGGTGCTATGGCGGCCAACATTCGCTCGCTGCGCGAGCCTGAGCCGTATAAGGGCAAGGGCGTCAAGTACGAGGGTGAAGTTGTCCGTCGCAAAGTCGGCAAGGCCGGCGGTAAAGGCAAGAAGTAAGCGGCTAAGGGAAGGGAGTGAATACCTTGCTTCTTAAAGAAGACAAGAATGCAAAGCGTCAAAAACGTCATCTTAGAACACGCAAGCATATCGTGGGTACGGCTGAACGCCCGAGACTCAACGTCTTCCGTAGCCTGAACAATATCTACGCGCAAGTTATCAACGACGTTACCGGCGAAACCATTGTTTCGGCGAGCTCACTGGATAAAGACCTGAAAGGTACCATCGTTAGCGGCGGTAACCTGGAAGGTGCAAAAGCAGTTGGCAAAGCGATCGCAACTCGTGCGAAGGAAAAAGGCATCGAGAAGGTAGTGTTTGATCGTGGTGGCTATCTCTATCACGGACGTGTAGCGGCTCTGGCCGATGCAGCTCGTGAAGCTGGCCTTGAGTTCTAAGAGAAGGAGGAATAGTAGTGGCGAGAATTGACTCTCGAGATCTCGATCTCAAAGAGAAGGTTGTATATATCAACCGTGTAGCGAAAGTTGTCAAGGGTGGCCGCCGTTTCTCCTTCAGCGCACTGGTAGTTGTCGGCGACGAGAACGGCCACGTGGGCATGGGACTCGGCAAGGCTGCTGAAGTACCGGAAGCGATCCGCAAGGGCGTGGAAGATGCGAAGAAAAACCTCATCAACGTACCGTTGGTGGGAACGACTGTTCCCCATGCGGTGATCGGCCGCTTCGGCGCCGGCAGCGTGTTGGTGAAACCGGCCGCCCCTGGTACCGGCGTTATCGCTGGTGGCGCGGTTCGTGCCGTATTGGAATTGGCAGGCGTCCATGACATCCTGACCAAATGCCTGGGTTCCTCGAACCCGAACAACGTCGTTCGTGCAACGCTTGACGCGTTGTCTAACATGAAACGCGCTGAACGTGTTGCGCAATTGCGCGGCAAAACCGTACAAGAAGTTTTGGGCTAAGGAGGTAGCGAGATGGAAAAGCTGAAGATTACACTGGTCAGAAGCCTGATCGGTCGTCCGGAAGACCAGCGCGCTACTGTCCGGGCCCTGGGTCTTCGTAAAATGCACCACTCGGTAATGCAAGATGCTTCGCCGGCAGTGCTCGGCATGATTCACAAAGTTCGCCATCTTGTCCAAGTGGAAAAAGCAGAAGCTTAAGAACGAGGAGGTGCAGGATAACAATGAAACTGCATGAATTGTCTCCCGCTCCTGGTTCGAAGAAAGCAGCCGTCCGCGTTGGTCGCGGCCTTGGCTCCGGTTTGGGGAAAACCTCCGGACGCGGTCAAAAAGGCCAGAACTCCCGCAGCGGCGGTGGCACTCGTCCAGGTTTTGAAGGCGGTCAGAAACCGTTGTATTTGAGACTGCCGAAGCGCGGTTTCACGAACATTTTCAAAAAGGAATATGTCGAGATCAATGTCGGTGCTTTGGAACGCTTTGAAGCAGGCACTGTTGTTGATGCGGTCTTGTTGATCGAATGTGGCATGATTAAAAACATTCGCGACGGCATCCGCATTCTTGGCAATGGTGAATTAACTAAAGCCCTGACTGTTCAGGCAGCTGGTTTTAGCGCCAGTGCTGCGAACAAGATCCAGGCAGCCGGTGGCAAAGCCGAGGTGATTTGAAGTGCTAGCCGGTTTAGGCAATGTTCTGCAAATCACCGAGCTCCGGAATAAAGTTGTTTTCACCCTGTTGATGTTTGCGGTGTTTCGGGCCGGAACCCATATTCCGGTCCCGGGCGTCAACGCTGCTGTTATCGAGCAACTCTTTAGCAGCGGCAACTTGTTTGGTCTGCTCGACCTGTTTGCTGGCGGCGCTTTGAGCAAATTCTCTATTTTTGCGATGAGCATCACGCCGTACATCAACGCCTCGATTATTTTGCAGCTGCTGACCGTGGTCGTGCCGACCCTGGAGCGCTGGTCAAAAGAAGGCGAGGACGGGCGCAAGAAGATCACGCAGCTTACCCGTTACGGGACTGTCGTCCTGGGGTTCATTCAGGCGCTGGGTATGGCTTATGGTCTCCGCATGGCGATTAATGATCCGGGCCTTGGCTCGATCCTTCTGATCGCCTTGACGCTGACCGCCGGGACCACTTTCCTGATGTGGCTGGGAGAACAGATCACCCAAAAAGGGATCGGCAATGGCATTTCGCTGATCATCTTTGCCGGTATCGTTTCGCGTCTCCCGGATGGCCTGTACGTGATTTTTGAGTACCTCAAGGCTGGCACGATCAACCTGTTTAACCTCGTGCTGTTCCTGGTTATCGCAATCGCTATGATCGTTTTCGTCATCGCGATTTCGCAGGGAACGCGCCGCATTCCGGTCCAGTACGCGAAGCGCGTTGTTGGACGGAAAACGGTCGGCGGGCACAGCAGCTATCTGCCGTTGAAAGTCAACCAGGCCGGGGTTATCCCCATCATCTTCGCCTCTTCGGTGCTGATGTTCCCGGTGACGATCGCCCAGTTCATCAACGTTCCCTGGGTCAAGACGGCAGCGGACTGGTTTGCCTGGGGGACACCGCTCCAGACAACCCTGTACATTTTGCTGATTATCTTTTTCACCTACTTCTACACGGCCGTCTCCCTGAACATTCAGGATATGGCGGAAAACATGAAGAAGTACGGCGGCTTTATCCCGGGCTTGCGTCCCGGCAAGCCGACCTCTGATTATCTGGACCGCGTTCTGACTCGGATCACTTTGGCCGGTGCGATCTTCCTAGCGCTGATCTCCATCATGCCGAACATCATAGTCTGGGCGACGAAGATTCAGGGTGTCTATTTTGGCGGAACGGCCCTCCTCATCGTTGTAGGCGTTGCGCTCGATACGATGAAGCAAATCGAATCACTGGTGCTCATGCGACACTACCAGGGGTTCATGAAGTAGGAGGCATGGCGCATGTATATTCTTTTGATGGGCCCCCCAGGGGCTGGTAAGGGAACTCAAGCTGAACGACTCGTGGAAGCCTACCATATTCCGCATATCTCCACTGGCGACATGTTCCGCGCTGCTGTCAAGCAAGGCACGGAGCTGGGCAAAGAGGCGAAGCGCTACATGGATGCCGGCCAACTTGTGCCGGATGCCGTAACCATCGGGATCGTAAAAGACGGTCTTTCCAAACCAGAATGCAAACAAGGCTTTCTTCTCGACGGATTCCCGCGGACTTCCGAACAGGCTGTCGCGCTCGACGCGACACTGGCGGAGTTGGGCATCGCTTTGACGCGGGTGGTCAACATTGTCGTGCCTGACAGTGAGCTAGTCGCCCGGGTGACGGGCCGGCGGATCTGCAAGGCCTGCGGCGCCACTTACCACGTAAGCTTCAATGCCTCCAAAGTGGACGGCATTTGCGACAAGTGCGGCGGCACGCTGTATCAACGTGATGACGACCGGGAAGAAACGGTCATGAAGCGGCTGGAAGTTTACCACAGCCAAACGAAACCGCTGATTGATTATTATAAGACGCAGGGGTTGTATACCGAAATTGATGGCCTCCAGGCGATCGACAAGGTATTTGATGATATTACCGCCAGTCTTCGGAGTAACGTGTAATGATAATCTTTAAATCGGAACGTGAGATTCAGTACCTTCGTGAGGCGGGCCGCATTGTGGCCCTTGCTCTCCGTGCGGTGCGGCAGGCGGTGGCGCCAGGCGTCACCACCCAGGATCTGGACGAGATCGCACGCGAGCTGATTGTCGCTCACGGTGCAATCCCCGCGTTTAAAGGCTATGGCGGATTTCAGGGTAACATTTGCGCTTCCGTAAACGAGGAAGTCGTGCATGGCATCCCTGGTCCCAGGCGACTCCAAGAAGGCGATATTATCAGCATCGATTGCGGTGCTATTTGCAATGGTTACTATGGCGATTCTGCGGTGACGATTCCCGTTGGGACGATCGATCCGGAAAGCGAGCGGCTGCTTCGCGTAACGGAGGAATCTCTCTATAAAGGAATCGCGGCTGCCACTGTCGGAAATCGGCTCGGTGACATCTCCCATGCGGTGCAGTGCCATGTTGAGGCTGCCGGCTTCAGCGTGGTGCGCGACTATGTCGGGCACGGCATTGGGCGGAATATGCATGAGGATCCCCAGATCCCCAATTTTGGCGCGCCTGGCCGCGGACCACTGCTCAAACCGGGCATGGTGCTGGCCATCGAACCAATGGTCAATGTGGGGACCTACAAAGTGAGAACGCTGAAGGACGGCTGGACGGTTGTTACAGCCGACGGTAAACGGTCCGCTCATTTTGAACACACGATTGCCATTACGCCTGACGGTCCCTTGATTTTGACCGCTCTTGGCAGCGAAGATTGATAGCTTTTTGTGCTTGGCGAAATGAGAAAGCGCTCGAAACCAGCTAGGAACCATAAAGACTATGGAGGAGGGAAGATCCTATGGCTAAACAAGATGCCATTGAGGTTGAAGGTACTATTGTCGAAGCCCTGCCAAATGCGATGTTTCAGGTGAAACTCGAGAACGGGCACATTATACTGGCCCATATTTCCGGCAAAATTCGGATGAACTTCATCAAGATTTTGCCAGGCGATAGGGTTACGGTAGAATTGACGCCTTACGATCTCAACCGTGGACGTATAACGTACCGCTTCAAATAACAAGAGCAACCAGAGGAGGTTGGCAGCCATGAAGGTTAGACCATCGGTCAAGCCGATCTGCGAGAAATGCAAGATCATCAAACGGAAAGGTCACGTCATGGTGATCTGCGAAAATCCGAAGCATAAACAAAAACAAGGTTAAGGAGGAGGTGCTCGCATATGGCACGTATCGCTGGCGTAGACTTACCCAGAGATAAACGCATTGAGTACGCGCTGCCGTACATTTACGGCATCGGCCTCACACTGTCGCGCGAGATTTTGGCTGCTACCCAAATCAACCCGGATACTCGGGTGCGTGATCTGACTGAAGAAGAAATTTCTAAGTTGCGTGAGACACTTGATCGCGATTATAAAGTTGAAGGTGACCTTCGTCGTGAAGAATCCCTCAACATCAAACGTCTGATTGAAATCGGAAGCTATCGCGGCAAGCGGCACCGCATGGGTCTGCCTGTGCGCGGTCAAAGAACCAAAACCAACGCTCGTACGCGCAAAGGTCCGAAACGGACTGTTGCTGGCAAGAAAAAATAACCGGATGAGGGAGGGATAACCGCGTGGTTGCAAAAAAGGTCGTCCGGACCAAACGTAAGGAACGGAAGAACATTGAGCATGGCGTAGCGCACATTCGTTCTACGTTCAACAACACTATTGTTACGATTACCGACACGAAGGGGAATGCTGTTTCTTGGGCTACTGCTGGCGGCATGGGCTTCAGAGGCTCCCGCAAAAGCACGCCGTTTGCTGCACAAATGGCTGCTGAACAAGCAGGCAAAGCTGCTATGGAACATGGCATGAAACAGGTCGAGGTATTTGTAAAAGGACCGGGTGCGGGCCGTGAAGCGGCAATCCGTTCGCTCCAGGCAGCCGGTCTTGAAGTAAACTCGATCAAGGACGTCACCCCTATCCCGCATAACGGCTGCCGTCCGCCGAAACGCAGAAGAGTTTAATCGGGAGGTGTGACAGAAAATGGCAAGATATACAGGGCCTGTCTGCAGACAGTGCCGCCGCGAAGGCGTTAAACTTTATCTTAAAGGCGATCGCTGCTACAGCGACAAATGTGCTTTCTCCCGCCGCAGCTATGCACCGGGGCAACACGGCCAACAACGGAACAAAAAAGTTTCCGAGTACGGCCTCCAATTGCGTGAGAAACAGAAAGCCCGCCGTATTTACGGCATCTTGGAGCGTCAGTTCCGCCTGACCTTCGAACGTGCGGAAAAGCAAAAGGGCGTAACGGGTGAAAACCTGCTCGTTCTCTTGGAACGCCGCATGGATAACGTGGTGTACCGTTTAGGCTTTGCGCCGAGCCGGACGCTGGCCCGCCAGCTCGTCCGTCACGGCCATATCCTTGTTAACGGCCGCCGCCTGGACATTCCGTCCGCACTCGTGCGGGTGGGCGATGTCATCACCGTGTCTGAAGCTAGCCGCGCTAGCGAATACTTCAAAGGTTTGAGCGAATCCTTCGGTCAAAAGGGCGCTCCGGCTTGGATGACGCTTGATGCAGCTCAAATGACCGGCAAAGTGGAACGCTACCCTTCTCGTGAAGAGATCGATGTACCGATCGCTGAGCATCTAATTGTTGAGCTGTACTCGAAGTGATAGTCCGTCCTCCACACGCTATTTCGCGTATTGGTACGATCGTGTACGCCTAAGAGGAGGGGTTTCCACATGATGGAGATTGAAAAGCCGAAGATGGCAACTGCTGAAATTAGCGACGATGGTCGCTATGGAAAGTTCGTTTGGGAGCCGTTGGAACGGGGATACGGCATTACGCTGGGCAACAGCCTGCGTCGCGTACTGCTGTCGTCTTTGCCCGGTGCGGCGGTAACGGCGGTAAAAATTGATGGTGTACTCCATGAATTTTCCACGATTCCCGGCGTTCGAGAAGATGTCACGGATATTATTCTCAACATCAAGGAACTCTGTCTGAAACTGTATGTGGATGAGCCGAAGGTATTGCGCCTGGAAGTCAGCGGTCAACGTAATGTTACCGCTGGCGACATCCAGGAGGATGCTGATGTGGAAATCCTGAATCCGAGTCTGCATTTAGCCACGCTGGATACAGATGCTCGACTTTCGATGGAGATCTATGTTGAAAAAGGCCGGGGTTATGTAGCGGCTGATAAGAATAAACGACCGGATCAGCCGATTGGCGTGATTCCCGTTGATTCGATTTACTCGCCGATCACGCGGGTGAAATTCGGCGTTACCGACACCCGGGTCGGAAATGTGACCAACTACGATAAATTGACCCTGGAAGTCTGGACCGACGGCAGTCTGCGTCCGGACGAGGCCGTGACAAACGCGGCCGGCATCATGGTCAACTATCTGACGCTGTTCCACATTTCTAAAGAGGTGGCTGTCGGACCTAAAGCCGAGGGCCCGGAATCGCCCGCTCCCGAAGCAACGGAGCAGCAAGGTGGCGATAAGATCCTGACGATGCCGATTGATGACTTGGATCTGTCTGTTCGTTCTCACAACTGTCTCAAACGTGCCGGGATCAACACTGTCTATGAACTTGTTCAAAAGACAGAAGAAGAAATGATGAAAGTGCGCAATCTTGGCCGCAAGTCCTTGGAGGAAGTCAAGAAAAAGATGGGCGAGTTGGGTCTGTCCTTGCGCGAGAGTGATGAATAAAAGGGGGTTGCAACAGGATGGCTTACAGAAAGTTGGGGCGCGATTCTAGCGCTCGCCGTGCGTTGTTGCGCAGCATCGTTACCTCCTTCTTCAAATATGAACGGATCGAGACTACCGCGATGAAAGCTCGCGAGATTAGCAAATTCGCTGACCAGATGATTACGCTGGCCAAGCGTGGCGATCTCCATGCTCGTCGTCAAGCTCTTGCATTCCTCGTGGATGAAGAAGTGACCAAGAAATTGTTCGATGAATTGGCGCCGAAGTACAAAGAACGCCAAGGCGGCTACACCCGGACCTACAAGTTGGGACCCCGTCGCGGTGATGCGGCAGAAATGGCGATCATCGAGTTGGTGTAATTCCATAGGGCAAGCGTTAAGGGGCGGTCGTTAAGGTCGCCCCTCACTTCCCTTTCTGAAGTTGGGCTCCATAAAGGGCTTTATGCGTTGTTGTTGCAGCGGATTGCTGGCTTGCGTACGTTTTAGTACGCGGCACGGCGCAATCCTCGCTCCGCCTAGCCTAAAACCCTTTCTGAAACCCAACGGTGTGGCTGATATCAGTTTATATTCGGGTTTTTGTATAAGCATCCATATTGTATGGCTGTTTTTATAAGCGCCTGAGTGTCAAGGCCAGGAACTTTTGCAACCGAAGGAGCAAGCACGGACAATGGACGATATAATCATACAGACGAAAGATTTGTGCCATTTGTATCCCAATGGCGATGGCGAGCTGATCCGCGCGCTCGACAAGGTGAGCGTGACGATCCGGCGCGGCGAGTTTGTGGCCATCATCGGGACGAATGGTTCCGGCAAGTCGACGCTGGCGAAGCATTTCAATGCGCTGCTGCTGCCGTCGGCCGGCCAGTGCCTGGTGGATGGTCTGCCCGTGTCTGATACGGGCGACATGTGGGCGATCCGACAGAAGGTCGGGATGGTGTTCCAAAACCCGGACAACCAGATCGTTGCCGCTGTCGTGGAAGAGGATGTGGCCTTTGGCCCCGAAAACCTCGGCGTGCCGCCGCTTGAGATCCGCCGGAGGGTTGACGACGCGCTCGCCGCGGTCGACATGACCGACTATCGTTTGCATGCGCCGCACCTGCTGTCCGGCGGGCAAAAACAGCGGATCGCCATCGCCGGCGTGCTGGCCATTCGCCCGGACTGCCTGGTGCTGGACGAGCCGACGGCGATGCTCGACCCGTTGGGGCGGGAAGAAGTGCTCTCCACGGTTTCGCGCTTGAATAAGGAGCAGGGGATGACCGTTGTCTATATTACGCATTTTATGGAAGAGGCCGTGTTTGCTGACCGGGTGTTGGTGATGGACAAGGGCCGCATTATCCGTGAAGGCACCCCGAAAGAGATTTTTTCTTGCGTGGAGGAAATTGCCGCATTAGGATTGGAAGCGCCCCTGGCGGCGGAAGTCGCCTGGCATTTGCGAAATCGGGGGCTGGATCTTCCGGCTGACATTATAACTGATGAGGAGCTGGCGCTGGCGTTATGTCAATCAAACTAGAAGCCGTTTCCTATACGTATATGCCTGGCACGCCTTATGAAAAACGGGCGATCAGCGACATTTCCCTTGAAATTGAAAAAGGCGAATTTGTTGCGATTATCGGGCACACCGGTTCGGGCAAGTCAACGTTGGTGCAGCACCTGAACGGACTGTTGCACCCTACTTCCGGACGTGTGCTGGTTGATGACATTGACTTGGCGGCCAAGACGCCTGAGGCGAAAAAAATCGCCCGCTCCGTCGGTATGGTCTTTCAGTATCCGGAGCATCAATTGTTCGCCGAGACCATTTACGAGGACGTTGCATTTGGCCCGCGCAACCTGAAACTTGACGAGGCGGAAGTGCGGCAGCGCGTCGAGCTGGCGATGGAGTTCGTCGGCCTCGATTACGGCAAGTTCGCGCACCGCTCGCCGTTTCATTTGTCCGGCGGACAAATGCGCCGGGTGGCGATCGCCGGCGTGATTGCCATGCAGCCTGATTACCTCGTCTTGGATGAACCGAGCGCCGGGCTGGATCCGGCGGCGCGCAACGCCATTTTTGCCGAGATCGTGCAGCTCTATCGCACGCGCGGCATCACCGTCATCTTAGTGACGCATAACATGGAAGAGGCGGCGCGCCTGGCTGACCGCATGCTGGTCATGGCCAAAGGCGAGGTGCGGATGGATGGCAAGCCGAAGGAGGTTTTCCGGGCCGACCGGGAACTGCTGCACGCGGCCGGTGTCGATGTGCCGCGTATGGTTGAACTCGTCGATGCCCTGCGGTTAAAGGGCATCGACATTCCCGAAGACACCGTTTCCGTCGACAGCCTGGTGCGGGAAATTCTCGCCCGGCAAAGGAGGGAAAACGCGTGCTGACCGATATTACGCTAGGACAGTATTATCCCGGCGACTCCTTTTTGCACAAGCTGGACCCGCGCACGAAGATTGTTGCGACGCTGATTTTTATTTGCAGCATTTTCCTGGCCAGCACGTACGTTGCTTATGGCGTGCTGTTCCTGTCTGTTTTGCTGGCGGTTGGCCTTTCGCGCCTGCCGGCCAAACTGGTGGCCCGTTCTGTGAAACCGCTGTGGGTCATTGTTGTGCTGACCTTTGTCATTCACGCTTTTTCGACGCCAGGGGCGGCGCTGTTTGAATGGAAGTTCATCTCGATTACCGATGCCGGCGTGCAGCAGGGCGTGCTGATGTCGCTGCGCCTGGTGTTTTTGATCGTAGTATCTTCGCTGTTGACGTACACGACGTCGCCGATTGTGCTGACCGATGGCATCGAATCGCTCTTGAACCCGCTCCGCCGCTTTGGCGTGCCGGCGCACGAACTGGCGATGATGATGACGATTGCTTTGCGGTTTATTCCTACGCTGCTGGAGGAGACGGACCGCATCATGAAGGCGCAGGTGGCGCGCGGCGCTGATTTTTCCTCCGGTCACTTGCTGAAGCGGGCGAAAAACCTGTTGCCGCTCTTGGTGCCCCTGTTCATCAGCGCCTTCCGCCGGGCGGATGAATTGGCGGTCGCCATGGAAGCGCGCTGCTACCGGGGCGGTGAAAACCGGACGCGCCTGCATCAATTGGCGTATGCGCCGCGCGACGGCGTGGCCCTCGGCGGCGTACTGGCGTTGACCCTGGCGTTGGCTTGGATGCGGTGGAGCGGCTTATGACGCGCCGGCTGAAGCTGACGGTGGCCTATGACGGCACCAACTACCACGGCTTTCAGTGGCAGGAAAATGCGTTGTCTATCCAGCAGGTCCTGGAGGAAGGGCTGGCAAAGCTGTTTGGACACGACATTTCTCTGATTCCGTCCGGACGGACGGATACGGGCGTTCATGCGCAAGGCCAGGTCATTAGCTTTACGGCGACGGGCCGGATTCCCGTAGAGCGAATCGTGAGGGCCGCGCCATCCGTTTTGCCGCCTGACATCGTCGTGCTGCGGGCCGAAGTGGCCCCGCCGTCGTTTCATGCCCGGCGCGACGCCGTCGCCAAGCACTATTCATACCGCCTGCTGACAAGGGAGGCGAACGATCCCTTTCGCGAACGCTACGTCTGGCATTTGCGCGAGCCGCTTGACGCAGGCGCCATGCAGGCGGCTGCCGCGCTGCTCTTGGGCACGCATGACTTCGACAGCTTCCGGACTGCCGGCAGCACGCCGACGCATCCGGTCCGGACCATGTACGTGTCCGCCTTTCGCCAAAACGGGGATGAATTGGTGTTTGACATTATCGGCGACGGCTTTTTATACCACATGGTGCGCAACCTGGTCGGCGCCCTGGTGGCGGTCGGACAGGGCAAAATGACTCCGGACGATTTTGGCGCACTGCTGGTTGCCCGCAGCAAGCAGGGGGCGCCGGCGATGGCGCCGGCCCGAGGCCTGACCCTGCAGCGCGTTTTTTATCGCGAGGAAGACTTGACACAGGCGGTTGCATCGCGTACAATTATTCAGTAAGACTTTGCCGTGTATTCCATTAGCCCCGGAATGCAAGACAATTTCTTGATAAAGTAAACTTTTTTATGACAGACGTCAGCAACTTGACGAGGAGGGAATCGAGGATGAAGTCATACATGGCCAAACCGTCGACGATCGAACGCAAATGGTTCGTTGTTGATGCAGAAGGCAAAACACTCGGCAGACTTGCAGCGGAAGTGGCGAAAGTGCTTCGTGGTAAAAACAAGCCGACCTTCACCCCGCATATGGATACCGGAGATTTTGTAGTAGTAGTAAATGCCGACAAAGTGCGCCTCACCGGCAACAAGCTGGTGCAAAAAACATACTTCCGTCATTCCGGATATGTTGGCGGTACAACTTTCACGCTGGCAAAAGATATGTTGGAAAAACGTCCTGAGCGGATGTTGGAGCTTGCTATTCGCGGCATGCTGCCGAAAAACCGTCTCGGTCGCGCAATGGCGAAAAAGCTGAAAGTATACCGTGGTTCTGAGCATCCGCATGCAGCGCAAATGCCGGAGAAGCTCGAACTCAACATTCGGTAACAAGTCGGAAGGAGGAAGAAAAAAATGGCAGTAGTAAGTTATAACGGAACCGGACGCCGCAAAACCGCTGTGGCACGTGTACGTCTCGTACCGGGCAGCGGCCGTGTGGTGATCAATGGCCGGGAACTTGATAAATACTTTGGTCTGAAGACCTTGGAACTGATCGTGAAGCAACCGCTCGAACTGACCGACACGCTCGGCAAGTACGACGTGCTGGCCAACGTTGCCGGCGGCGGCATCTCCGGTCAAGCCGGCGCAATCCGCCACGGCATTTCCCGCGCGTTGCTGCGGGTTGATGTCGAACTCCGCCAAGCTTTGAAAAAAGCTGGCTTCCTGACTCGCGATTCCCGCGAAAAGGAGCGTCGTAAATACGGCCTCAAAAAAGCCCGCAAGGCTTCTCAGTTCTCCAAACGTTAATCTTACGGACAACCTGCTTTGGCGGGTTGTCTTTTTTTTGTAATGACGGCAGGAAAAAGGTAAATAATGGCGAATGTAAATCCGATGTAGAAGGTTCGTTTATACTATTTGAGGCATATTCTTACTACTATACGCACTTACTATTTGCAGAAAGAGGCGCCGGATGGAACTCAGACATCGTCTTACCCTTGTCATCAGTGCGGTTTTTTTGGTTTCCATCTTACTCATTGGCGGAGTTGCCGTCCCGCAGCTCGATCGGATAATGGAAGAACATACGAACCGGATTATGCTGTCGGAAGCAACACGGGCGGCGGAACGGATCGACCATTGGCTGGATGAACGGAGCGATTCATTGCGCATGCTTTCCGTTCAAATAGAATTTTCGGGCCTTGCGCCCGACGATCCAGCTTTTCGGCTCAATCTAGTGAACACGAGCGTTCGCTTCGGCGACAAATTCCCTTATCTTTACTGCGGTTTTGCTGATGGCCGCATTATTACTACGCGCAACCCCCCTTTGCCCGACAGTTTCGACCCGCGGACAAGACCCTGGTATAGGGCTGTAAAGGAAAAGCACGGCCTTGTTATTACGGAACCATTCGCCGATGCACGGTCCGGACAGCTGATTTTCTCGATTGCTTGCCCAGTCAATACGCCGATCCCCGGTGTGCTGGCTACGGACGTTGCCTTGTCGGACTTGTCGCGTCTGGCGCATGAGGCGTTCATCCATCCCGAGGCGGAAGTGATGCTGGTATCAAAATACGGTCAGATTCTGTTTGCCAGCGACACGAGATTGGCCGCGGCGGGCGATTGGATTGAAACCGTTCTACAAGGGACGCTGCAGACCATTTTGGCGCAGCATTCCCCGGCGGGGCAGGCGTCAGGCTTGTTTACTTTAAATGGACGGGAGTGGCATCTGCTGGCGACAACTGCAACTGCGTCCGATTGGCAGGTAGTAGTGTATCTACCGCAGGAAGCGTTTGCCGCGGAGAAAACGCGGCTGTGGGAGTCCCTTGCCTTGGTTTTGTTGTTCGGGATAGGCGGCATTTTTCTGGCGATCTACTTGTTCGTCGGCAAGCTTACGCGACCGTTGGAGGTTATTGCGGCGCGGGCGAAGCAGTTTCATCCCGAGCAGCCCGGCAGCAATTTTCTCTCTGCCGACGGCCCGCTGGAAGTGCGGCAACTGGCGGAGAGCCTGGATGCCATGCGGATGCGCCTAATCACGGCCTTCCATGAAAAGGACAGCCTGTTGGAGGAAACGCAGGCGCAAAACGAAGAAATCCAGGTGCTGTACTCACAGGTCAAGGCGATGAACGAGACGCTCTCCCAGGCGCTTTGGGAGAAACAGCGGGCTTACCTGGAGACGATCAAGGCACTGGCTGATGCAATCGAAGCCAAGGATTATTATACGCGCGGACACAGCGAGCGGGTGCGCCGCTACGCCGTTGCGCTGGCCGAGTCGCTGGGCTGGGACGACGGGCGCAAGGAGTTGTTGCAGTATGCGGCCATCTTGCACGATATTGGCAAAATCGGCGTGCCGCGGGAGGTTTTAAACAAGCCGGGCCGGCTCACCGCCCGCGAGTTTGAATTGGTGAAGCGGCACCCAGTGGTAGGGTGGCGCATCGTCAACAATATTTCGCACCTGCAGGGCGCGAGCCAGGCGGTTCGCCAGCATCATGAGCAACTGGACGGCTCCGGTTATCCGGACGGCGCGTCCGGGGCGGAGATCTGCCCGATGGCGCGCATTTTGGCCATTGCCGATGCGTTTGACGCCATGACGTCCGCCCGGCCGTATCGGCCGGCCATGAGCGTGGAGGAGGCCGCCAGAGAGATTGGGCGCGGCGCGGGGCGCCAGTTCGATGCTGAGATGGCAGCAACATTCCGGGCGAAGGTCGTGCCGCATGTCGCCGAGATTGCCGAATCAGCCTGGCATGACAGCGAACTGGCGGCAAAGTGCATCGTGGAACCGCACGGCTGACATCAAAAAACCTGCTCCGCATGTCGTAACGACGCGGGCAGGTTTTTACCGTTTATAGCGCTCAGGAAGGCTGCGCAAGTCAGGGAACGAGCTGCTGGGCAGCAGCCTCCTGGGCTTGCTTGGGTCCGATCAGGCCGCGCTTGACCATGGTGTCGAGCACCAATTGCCGGCGCTGTCTGGCAGCCTGCGGGTATTCGAGCGGCGAGGTCAAAGAGGGCGCATTCGGCAAGCCGGCCAGGAGGGCGCATTCGGCCAGGTTCAGATCGCTGGAAGCCTTGCCGAAATAGCGCTGGCTGGCGTCAGCGATGCCCCAGGCGCCGGAGCCGAAGTAAATGCTGTTTAAATAAAGCTCGAGCAGCTCCTCTTTCGTGTAGGCACGCTCCAGGGCCAAGGCCAAAAGCGCTTCCTCCAGCTTTCGCCCCAAGGTTTGCTCCTGGCTCAGAAAGAGGTTTTTGGCCAGCTGCTGGGTAATGGTGCTGCCGCCCTCCACGACGTCGCCCGACTGCAGGTTGACGAGCGTTGCCCGCAAAATGCCTTCCGGGTCAATGCCGCAGTGCTGGTAAAAACGCTGGTCTTCCATGGCCAGTATCGCCTGCTGCAGGGGCAGGGGGATATTGCGCAAGGGAACCGTTGGCCGTCCTTGCCGCGCTTGCGCGACCGCCTCCTTGATATGGAACAGTCGCGTCAGGCGGCCGGCCGTGCTGACGGTGTCTTTTGACAGGCCGATGCCCGTATTGACCAACTGGGTTACCTGGGTTCGCTTGTCGCTGCTGACCAGGGTGGAGAGCTGGCCGCCCGCCCAATAAAAGGCGCCGCAAAAGAGTGCAACCAGCAGGACGAGTGTTCGTAATCGCAAACGAAGCGCCTCCTTTTTACATCTGTCTCTATTTTACTGCAGAATCGTGATTTCATAAAGAGACGACAGGAAAAAGGGGGTTCATGCAGAAATAATCACAGATAGGGCTGGATCTCGTCAACCGATAAGGAGGTGCTACTGTATGGGAGCCTTTCGGGGAGGGTTGTTGTTGCCTCATCCACCGGTATTGCTGCCGGAGGTCGGAGGGGCGGAGAGCGAAAAGGCGGTGCGGACCAAGCGGGCGGCCGAGCGGGCGGCAAAGCAGTGTCTGGCGCAGCCGGTCGAAACGATTGTTTTGATGACGCCGCATGCGCCGCGCTTCAGCGACGCGATTGCCGTGTTTGATTACCCGCACTGGGACGGCTCGCTGGCTCAGTTTGGCGCGCCGGAAGTACGCTTGGCCTTTGACGGCGACCGTGAACTTGCGCAAAAAATTTTGGCGGCGGCCGAAAAGGTTGAGGCGCCGATCGTGCGGGTCACGCCTGAAGAGGCCAGGCGCAACCAGTGGCCATACGGATTAGACCACGGGGCGGTTGTGCCGCTGTCCTTTTTGGCGAAGGCCGGTTTTCGCGGCAAGCTGGTCTTGCTGTCGCCCGGCGACATTGGTTACGAAGCGTTCGCGCAATGCGGCCGCCTAGTGCGCAAAGCGATTGAGGAGACCGGCCGGGCGGCCCTGGTGGTGGCCTCGGGTGATTTGTCCCACTATGTAAGCGGCGCCAGCCCCTACGGAAAAAGGCCGGAGGGGGCGCGGTTTGATCAGGCGGTGCAGTCGGCCATAGAGCACAATTCGTTCGAGGAACTCTTGGGACCGGCGGCGAATCTGGCCGACCCGGCGGGCGAATGCGGCTTTAGGCCTTTGTGCTTTTTGTTTGGCGCCGCCGCCGATGCGGAAGCGTCGCTGCTCTCTTACGAAGCGCCATTTGGCATCGGCTATGCTGTTGCAACCTGGCTGCCGAAAGGGGTGGCGAAATGAAGGGGAAGGAATCAGCGCCGGTCCAACTGGCGCGCAAAACGCTGGAAAGCTACCTGGCCAGCGGGCGGCATCCGGAAATTCCGCCGGACATGTATCATGACCCTTTGTTCGGCCGACGGGCTGGCGTGTTCGTGTCGCTCAAAAAGGCGGGGGCGTTGCGCGGCTGCATTGGCACCTTCTTGCCGGAAGAGCCTGATATTGCCCGGGAAATCATCGCGAATGCCATTCAGGCGGCAACGTGCGATCCGCGTTTTTATCCGGTGCGGCCTGAGGAGCTCGACCAGCTGTCCATCTCGGTTGATGTGCTGTCGAAGCCTGAGCCGGTAACACAGCTGGGCGAGCTTGATCCCAAGCGCTATGGCGTCATCATGACCGCCGGGCAGCGGCGGAGCCTGTTGCTGCCCGATCTGCCCGGCGTAGATACGGTTGAGCAGCAGTTGGCGATTCTGCGGCAAAAGGCGAACATCCCGCCGGAGGCCGCCGTTACGCTGATGCGCTTCACGGTGACCCGTTATGAATAGCGCGGTTGGCGGCGTGAAAAAAAGCAGAAAAAATGTTGCAAAAAAATACAAAACGGTTGTATAATTATCGAAAGAAATGAGGGGGTATCGGAGTGAAAGCAAGCATCATCGGCGCAACCGGTTACACCGGGGTGGAATTACTCAGACTGTTGTCAGGCCATCCTGACGTGGAAATCGCTTATATAACCAGCGAGAGCCAAACCGGGGCGGACATTATGGACTCCTACCCGCACTTGCGACGTTTCTACAGCCAGGCGCTGGTGAGCATGGATAAAATGGATGCCATTCTAGCTGAAAGCGATGTCGTTTTCGTCGCACTGCCGCACGGGCATGCGATGGAAGTCGGCAAGCGCGCCCGCAACGCCAAAGCGCGATTGATTGACCTTGGGGCCGACTATCGTTTGCGGGATACCGCCGTTTATGAAACCTGGTACAAGGTAGCTCATACGGATCGCGACGCGCAGGCGGTATACGGCCTGACGGAATTAAACCGCGAGGCGGTGAAGGCGGCGAAGATTCTGGCGAATCCCGGCTGCTACACGACGGCCAGCATCTTGGCTTTGACGCCGCTGGTGGCGGAGAAGCTGATCGATACGACGACGATCGTCATCGACGCGAAATCCGGTGCAACGGGAGCCGGACGGGGCTTGAAGATCGGCTCGCTATTCTGCGAGGTTTCGGAGAACTTCCAGGCCTACGGCGTAGCCAGCCACAGGCACACGCCTGAAATCGAGCAGGAGTTATCGAAGGCGGCCGGCGCAGCGATAACGCTGATTTTCACGCCGCATCTTCTGCCGATTGGACGGGGCATTCTGACGACCTCCTACGCCAAGCTGAAGACAGGCGTGACGGCGCAGGACGTGCAGGAAGCCTATGAAAAGATGTACGGCGGCGAATTTTTTATCCGTCTTTTGGGCCAAGGCGGCTGCCCGGCGACGAAGAACGTCAGAGGCTCCAATTTTGTCGACATCGGTTGGCAGCTCGATCCACGGACAGGGCGCGTCATCGTGATGAGCGCCATCGACAACCTGGTGAAAGGCGCCGCCGGACAGGCAGTTCAAAATATGAACGTTATGTTCGGTTTGCCGGAAACAGCCGGTTTGACGCAAATGCCGCTTTATCCGTGATTTTGAGTGCGAGAGGGGAAAAAAGAGTGAAAGCAATAGAAGGCAGCATTACCGCTCCTAAAGGATATATCGGCGCCGGCATTAAGGCCGGCTTGAAAAAAAGCGGCAAGGAAGATTTGGCGCTGCTGGTCAGTGAAGTGCCGGCGGCGGTCGGCGCCGTTTTTACGCAAAACAAGATGGCGGCGGCGCCGGTGATACTCAGCCGCCGCGTGGTGAAGGACGGCGTGGTGAAGGCGATCCTCGTGAACGCGGGCTGCGCCAATGCCTGCACTGGCGAGCGCGGCATGGTCGATGCCGAGGCGATGGTGCGCACGGCTGCCCAGCTCTTCGGCGTGCCGGACGAGCAAGTGCTGGTCTGCTCGACGGGCGTGATCGGCCAGTATTTGCCGATGGACAAGGTGACGGCCGGGATCAAAACGGTGTTTGGCGAGCTGGCCAAAGACAAGGGCGAAGGCGTGGCGCTGGCCATTCAGACAACCGACACATTCATTAAAAAGGCCTGTTACGAGCTGACGATCGGCGGCAAGACCGTGACCATCGCCGGCATTGCCAAAGGGGCGGGGATGATTCACCCCAACATGGCGACGATGCTGGGCTTTGTGACGACCGATGCCGCCGTTGCTCCGGCGGTGCTGCAGCAGGCGGCCAAACAGGCGGCGGACAACTCGTTCAACCTGGTTGTCGTCGACGGCGACACCAGCACAAACGACACGTTTGCCGTGCTGGCCAACGGTATGGCCGGCAACAGCCTGATCGATTCAACCGACCATCCTGACTATCCGGTATTCTATAAGGCGTTGGAGACGATCGCCCAGGATCTGGCCAAGCTGATCGCCCGCGACGGCGAAGGGGCGACCAAGTTCCTGGAGGTAAAGGTGACGGGCGCCGCCAGCCGGGAAGACGCGAAATGCGCGGCGATGGCGATTGCCAAGTCGCCGCTGGTCAAAACCGCCTTCTTCGGCGAAGACCCCAACTGGGGCCGGATCGTTTGCGCCGCCGGCTACTCCGGCGCGGCGCTGGACGCCGGCAAGGTTTCGCTGGTGATCGGCGGCATTACCGTGGTAGAAAACGGCATGGGCACGGCGGTTGACGAGGCGGCGTTGCATGCCGCCATGGCGGAACATGACGTGCTGTTGGAGATCAACCTGGCTGTTGGCGACGCTTCCATTTCTGTCTGGACCTGCGATTTATCTTATGAATATGTCAAAATCAATGGTGAATATCATACCTGATAGTGGTATCATGATAAGGTCAAGGGTCTATTCTGACAGCAAAGGAGAAGGTGGTATGTTTAATACAACGGAAATTCAGACTTTGGTCGAGGCGTTGCCGTACATGCGCCGCTTCAAAGGCAAAACGGTTGTCGTGAAATACGGCGGCAATGCGATGATCAATGAAGAGCTGAAAGCAAAGGTCATCCAGGACATTATCTTCTTGCAATGCGCCGGCATGCGTCCGGTCGTGGTGCACGGCGGCGGGCCGGAAATTACGGCCATGCTCAAACGCGTCGGCAAGCAGTCGGCTTTTGTCGGCGGCCTGCGGGTAACCGATGAGGAGACGGTCGAGCTGGCCGAAATGGTGCTGGTCGGCAAGCTGAACACGGAACTGGTCAGCATCCTCAATCGCCAGGGCGGAAAAGCCATCGGCTTGAACGGCAAGGATGCCAACCTGGTTGTGGCGAAAAAACGCATGTCTGAGGTGTATGAAAACGGCGAGATCAAATTGGTTGACATCGGCTTTGTCGGCGACGTTGTCTCCGTCAATATCGAACTGATCAACTCGCTGCTTGACTTGGGTTACATTCCGGTTATCGCGCCGACCGGCGTGGGCGTCGACGGCGAAACCTACAATATCAACGCCGACAGCGTGGCGGGCGAAATCGCCGGCGCGCTGAAAGCGGAAAAGCTGCTGCTGTTGACGGACGTGCGCGGCATTTATGTCGACTACCGGGACGAAAGCACTTTTGTCTCGACCCTGACATTTGAACGGGCGCAGGAACTGATGATTAAGGGCTGCATTGACGGCGGCATGATTCCGAAAGTAAAAGCATGCGTAACCGCCTTGTCCGGCGGCGCTGCAAAAACCCACATTGTCGATGGGCGTCAGCCGCATACGATTTTGATGGAGATCTTTACCGACGCGGGCATTGGCACCGAAGTCGTCAAGGAGTGATGAGCATGAACAAAGAGGCGGTTATGGCGGCGGACGCCGCGCATTACATGCCTGTGTTCAACCGGTATCCCATCGTGCTGGAGCGGGGCGAGGGCTGCACCGTTTATGATGCCGACGGCAAGGCCTATTTGGACTTTCTGGCCGGCATTGCGGTCAACGCGCTTGGTCATGCGCATCCCGCCCTGGTGCGGGCGATCGCCGACCAGGCGGGCAAAATGATTCATTGCTCGAACCTGTTCTATACGGCCGTGCAGGCGAAGCTGGCGACCCGCCTGGCCGCCTTGAGCGGCCTGGACCGGGTGTTTTTGGCCAACAGCGGCGCGGAAGCCAACGAAGGGGCGATCAAGCTGGCCCGCAAATGGGGCCAGGCGAAGCAGCCCGGCAAAGGCCGGGTCGTTTCGGCGCTCCATTCCTTCCACGGCCGCACGCTGGCGACGCTGATGGCGACCGGCCAGCCGAAGTATCAGGCGGGCTTTGATCCGCTGCCGACCGGCTTTTCCTATGTGCCGTACGGCGATCTGGCGGCCTTGAAGGCGCAAATGGGCGCGGATGTCTGCGCCGTGCTGCTCGAGCCGATCCAGGGCGAAGGCGGCGTGCACGTGCCGGCGCCGGGCTACCTGGCAGAGGTCAAGGCTTTGTGCGAAGCGCATGGCGCCCTGCTGATTTTTGACGAGATTCAAACCGGCGTGGGCCGGACCGGCAAAATGTTCGCCTTTGAACATGAGGGGATTAAGCCGGATATCGTGACCTTGGCCAAAGGGCTGGCCGGCGGCGTGCCGATCGGCGCTTTCCTGGCCGCAGAGGAAGTGGCGAAAGCCTTTTCCGCCGGCGACCATGGTTCGACCTTCGGCGGCAATCCGCTGGCTTCGGCGGCCGCCCTGGCGGTGCTTGACGTGATTGAAGCGCAGTCGCTGCTGGCGCAGGCGGATAAAATGGGCCGCTACTTCAGCGAAAAGCTTCAGGGCCTGGCCAACGAGTTCCCGGCCCTCGTGAAAGAAGTGCGCGGCCGCGGCCTGCTGCTGGGCATGGAGCTGACCAAGGAAGGCCGCGGCATTGTCCTGGACTGCATGGCGCAGGGCGTTATCATTAACTGCACGGCCGGCAATGTGCTGCGGTTTGTGCCGCCGCTCATTGTGACGGAAACGGAAATCGACCGTGTGATTACGGTTCTGGCGGAGGTATTTCGCCGTCAATAAAATGCGGGAGCTGAGACGATGGGGATGAAGGGAAGAGACCTCTTATCCATTCATGATTATTCTGTTGGTGAAGTGGCAACGATCATGGATGTGTCGCGTAAACTGAAAAAAATGCAGAAAGCCGGCGAGGAGCATCGTTACTTAGAGGGAAAAAACCTGGCGATGATTTTTCACAAGGCGTCGACGCGCACGCGCGTCTCGTTTGAAGTTGGTTTTTCGCAGTTGGGAGGCCACCCCATCTACCTGAGTGACAGTGGAACGCAGATGGGAAGAGGCGAGCCGGTGCGGGATACGGCCCGGGTGCTGTCGCGCTATGTGGACGGCATCATGATTCGGACGTTTGCCCAGGAGACGGTCGTGGAGCTGGCCAAGTATGCTGATGTCCCGGTCATCAATGGCCTGACGGACCTTTTGCATCCTTGCCAGGCGCTGACGGACATCTTCACGGCGATCGAGTACAAGGGAACGATCCGGGGGCGCAAGCTGACGTATGTGGGTGACGGCAACAATATGCTGCACTCGCTGATGTTTGCCTGCGCCAAGATGGGCATGAACTTGTCCTGCGCCTGTCCGGAAGGGTACATGCCTGACCCGCGGATCGTGAAGCTGGCGCAGGCTGACGCGGCGGAGACGCACTGCAAGATCGAAGTGCTGACCAATCCGCTGGAAGCGGCCAAGCAGGCTGATGTGCTCTATACGGACGTGTGGGCCAGCATGGGCATGGAGGAGCAGCAGAGCATCCGCCAGGAGGCGATGCAGGACTATCAGATCAACAGCCGCCTCCTGTCAGTCGCCCGGCCTGATGCGATCGTCATGCATTGCCTGCCGGCGCACCGGGGCGAGGAGATCACCGACGAGGTGATGGAGGGGCCGCAATCGGTCATTTTTGACCAGGCGGAAAACCGCCTCCACGTGCAAAAAGCGATTATGGCGCTCTTGATGAGCGATGAAAATTTGTAAGCAATTCTGTTTGTGTAACGCGGATAAGGGGGAGAAAGAATGACGCAGATAAAAAAAGTAGTGCTGGCTTACTCAGGTGGTCTCGATACTTCGGTTATTATCCCTTGGTTGAAGGAAAACTATGACGGCTGCGAAGTTATCGCCATGTGCGCCGATCTCGGCCAAGGCGACGAGCTCAACGTCGTGCATGACAAAGCGCTTGCCTCCGGAGCAAGCAAAGTGTATATCGAAGACCTGAAAAAGGAATTCGTTGAAGAGTTCATTTGGCCGTGCCTCCAGGCGGGCGCCGTATACGAGAAAAAATACCTCTTGGGTACTTCGTTCGCCCGGCCGCTGATCGCCAAACGCTTGGTTGAAATCGCCGAGCAAGAAGGCGCCGACGCCATCGCCCACGGCGCAACCGGCAAAGGCAACGACCAGGTTCGTTTCGAACTGACGGTCAAAGCCTTGGCGCCGCACTTGAAGATTATCGCCCCGTGGCGTTTGTGGGACATCCGTTCCCGCGAAGACGCGATCGATTATGCGGAAAAACACAATGTCCCTGTGCCGGTTACGAAAAAACGCCCGTACAGCATGGACCGCAACATCTGGCACCTCAGCCATGAAGGCGCAGACCTGGAAAACCCTTGGAACGAACCGAAAAACGATCTGCTCATGATCGTTACGCCGCCCGAACAAGCGCCGGATACGCCGGAATACATTGAACTCGTGTTTGAGCAGGGCATTCCGGTCATGCTCAACGGCGAGAAGCTCGACGCGGTGGCGATGGTCGAGCAGCTCAATGAAATCGGCGCCGAGCACGGCATCGGCGTCACCGACATGGTCGAAAACCGCCTGGTGGGCATGAAGTCCCGCGGCGTGTATGAAACGCCGGCCGGCACGATCCTCCACTACGCGCACAACGAACTCGAAGCGTTGACCCTTGACCGCGCGACTTTGCAGTACAAGCAGCTTGTTTCGATCAAGTATGCCGAACTGGTCTATGACGGCATGTGGTATGCGCCGCTGCGCGAAGCGCTGGCTGCGTTTGTCAACGAAACGCAAAAAACCGTGAGCGGCACTGTCCGCCTGAAGCTCTTCAAAGGCAACGTGTCGAGCGCCGGCGCCAAGTCCCCGTATTCCTTGTACAGCGAAGAATTCGTCACCTTCGGCCGCGATGAAGTGTACAACCAAGCCGATGCCGAAGGCTTTATCAACCTGTTCGGGCTGCCGCTTAAAGTCCGGGCCTTGATGAAAAAGGAAAGAAACCTGTGAGCAGCAAACTGTGGGGCGGCCGTTTCACCAAAACGACCGACCAGCTGGTGGAGGCGTTCAACGCCTCCATTCAGTTTGACCAGCGCCTCTACCGCGAGGACATCCGCGGCAGCATGGCGCATGCCAGAATGCTGGCCAAAGTGGGCATTTTGACGCAGGAAGAAGCGGCTTCCATCGTTGAAGGCCTGGCGGCGATTCGGGCGGACATCGATGCCGGCGAATTTGAGTTTTCCGTCGCCCTGGAAGATATCCACATGAACATTGAAAAGCGCCTGACCGACCGGATCGGCGCGGCCGGCGCCAAGCTGCACACGGCGCGGAGCCGCAACGACCAGGTTTCCCTCGACATGCACCTGTACATGCGCCGGGAAGTGGGCGAAATCGCCGCCCTGCTGCAGGAGCTGCTGCAAGCCCTGGTTGACGTGGCCGAGCAGAACGCCGACGTCATCTTGCCGGGCTACACGCATTTGCAGCGGGCGCAGCCGGTTACGCTGGCGCACCATTTGCTGACGTATTGCCAAATGCTCGCCCGCGATTTCCGCCGCCTGGAGAACGTGTGGGTGGGAGCGGACATTATGCCGCTCGGCGCCGGCGCGCTGGCGGGCACAACCTTTCCCATCGACCGGCAGCATGTGGCGGACGAGCTGAAGTTTGGCGCCGTTTATGACAACAGCATGGACGCGGTCAGCGACCGCGACTACCTGCTGGACTTCTTGTCCTTTGCTTCGGTGTTGATGATGCATTTGAGCCGCCTGTCGGAGGAGATCATTTTGTGGTCTTCGGCCGAATTCGGCTTTATTGAGCTCGATGACGCTTATTCCACCGGTTCGAGCATGATGCCGCAGAAAAAGAACCCGGACGTGGCGGAACTGGTGCGCGGCAAAACCGGCCGCGTTTACGGCCACTTGATGGGCCTCTTGACGACGGCCAAGGGCTTGCCGCTGACCTACAACAAGGATCTGCAGGAAGACAAAGAGGGCGTGTTTGACGCGATTGACACGGTCAAGGTTTCGCTGTCCGTGTACCGCGGCATGCTGACGACGATGCGCGTGCGCCGCGACCGCATGCTGCAGGCGGCCTCGGGCGATTTTGCCAATGCCACCGACCTGGCCGATTACCTGGTGAAGAAAGGCTTGCCTTTCCGCCAGGCGCACGAAGTGGTCGGCAAGGCCGTCCGCCACGCCATTGAGACGAAGCGGCTGCTGGCGGAGATCCCGCTGAATGAGTACCGCGTCTTGTCGCCGCTGTTTGAAGAAGATTTGCTGAACGCGATTACCATTGACGAGTGCGTCAACGCGCGCCGTTCCCTCGGCGGCACGGCGCCGCAGGAAGCGACGCGGCAAATTGCTGTGCTTCGGACGCTGCTTGCCGCACAGGCGGAGAAAATTGCCGTCTATGCGGAAAAAAACCAGGTGTTAGCGGAATAATCTGGGTGATTTGTTGGCTCCCCGTCATTGTCAGGCGGGGGGCTATTTTGTATAATTGTAGGAAGAGGGAAAATAGGCTTCAACGGTGAAGCACTTGGAAGCGCATGTCAGCCAGTTTTGGCGAACGGCGGATGGGGTGAGCAAGCGTGCCGCAATTGCAGGGCATTTTGGCGACGATTAGCCTGCTGGATCTATTGGATGTTGCTATCGTAGCCTACGTTTTATATCGCATGTACTATATGATCAAGGACACGCGGGCTGTGGCGCTGCTGAAGGGCCTGTTTGTGTTGTTGATTGCTACGGGTGCAAGCCGGTTGCTGGAACTGAACGTCATTTACTGGTTGCTGCAAAAGACCATGACGGTAGTGCTGGTTGCTTTGCCGGTCGTGTTCCAGCCGGAACTGCGCCGCGCTTTAGAGCAGCTCGGCCGCGGCAATTTGTTCCGCAAGTCGGCGCTGGACGCGGAAGTGATGGAAGCGGTGGTGGACGAGCTGGTGGAAGCGACGCTCACTATGTCGCGCAATAAGATCGGCGCGCTGATTGTCATCGAGCAAGAGACTGGCCTCAGCGACTATCTGGAGACCGGTGTTAAGGTCGACGGCCTGGTTTCGAGCGAGTTTTTGATTAACATCTTCATTCCCAATACGCCGATGCATGATGGGGCCGTTGTCATACGCGGCAACCGCGTTATGGCGGCGGCTTGCCTTTTGCCGCTCACGGAGGACCGGTCGCTCAGCAAGGAGCTGGGTACGCGCCATCGGGCCGCGATCGGCTTGACGGAGCAGACGGATGCGCTGGTCATTGTCGTAAGTGAGGAGACGGGAACGATCTCCCTGGCCAAAGAGGGCGCATTGAAGCGCCACTTGGATGGACCAGGGTTGAAGCAGGCTCTGCGGCCGTTTATGATTCCCACCACGCAGACTCTGGGCGAGAAGCTCAAGAACTGGAGGATGCCGTCATGAAGAGGTTTTTGAATGGCAACATGGCGGCCAAAGTTTTGTCGGTGGTGGCGGCATGCTTGCTGTGGCTTTTCGTTATGAATGAGCAAAATCCGCTCTCCGAAATGAGCTATACGGTGCCGCTCGAGCAGCGCAACCTGTCCGGCAGTTTGCTTGTGTTTAACGCGCCCGATACAGTGCGCGTCAGGGTCAAGGGGCCGCGCTCGGTGATTGCCGGCGTGCTGGCCAAGGACATCAAGGCGTATATTGATCTAAAGGGCGTGGGCGAAGGACGCTATGCGATCAAGGTCCATGCGCAGGCGCCGCTGCCGGTGGAAGTGGTGGAGATTAATCCTGATCAAGTCATGCTGCGGACTGACACTTACTTAGAGCGCGCCTTTCCTGTCGAGCTGCAGTTTATCGGCGACGCCTCGGCCGGCGTGACGGTCGGCAAGACGCTTGTGGTTCCGGACCGGGTGAAAATCAGCGGGCCGGGCGGCAACGTTTCCACGGTCGTGAAGGTTGTGGCGCGCATAAACCTGCAAAGCAAGGACAAGGACTTCATGGAGGAAGCGCGCCTAATTGCACTGGGCCCGGATGGCGGGGAAGTGGAAAATATTACAATCCAGCCCGGCAAGGCCAACGTGACGGCCCAGCTCTTCAAGCAGCTGGCGCGAGCGAGCCTGCCGGTGAAGGCGACGACAAGCGGACTCCTGCCGGCGGGGCTGCAAATTGCGGGCATGACGTCTGTGCCGGACAAGGTGGAGATGACGGCGGTGCCTGATGTATTGGCCAAAATCAACCATGTCGCGACCGAACCGATTGCCCTGGAAACGTTGCTGGAGGGCGACAACGAGCGGGACGTCCTGCTGGTGATGCCGCAGGGCGCGACCTCGTCCGTGGAACGGATCCGGGTCAAAATCCAGGTGAAGAAAATAAATCAGCCGTAGAGGAGAAACCAACTTGCTGAAGATCCAAAATTTTCGCGTGGCGCTGGAAGAGGAACGTTCGCTTCCGGCGCTGGTGGCAAAGCAATACCGTTTGCCCCTTTCTGCAGTGAAGCAGGTGCGCGTGTTGCGACAGGCGGTGGATGCCCGGCGGCGTCCCCGCATTTCTTTTGTATATACGCTGGCGGTTGAGTTGCACGAGGAAGCCAGGTTCGCCGACCGCCTGGCGGCGGCCGGCAATGCCGAGCGGCTGGAGGAGACAAAACTGCCCAAGCCGGTGCCGGGCGCTCTTTTGCTGGCGCATCCGCCCGTCGTGGTCGGCCTGGGTCCGGCGGGCCTCCTGGCTGCCCTGACGCTGGCGGAAAACGGGTATCGCCCGATCGTGCTGGAGCGCGGGCGGCCGGTCGATGACAGGACGCGCGACGTGGCGGCGTTTTGGGCGACCGGGGAGCTGAACCCTTCCTCGAACGTGCAGTTTGGCGAGGGCGGGGCCGGCACTTTTTCCGACGGGAAGCTGACGACGCGGGTCAACGATCCGGTCATGGACAGCATTTTGGCGACTTTTGCGGCGCATGGCGCGCCGGAAGAGATTTGCTACATGCACAAGCCGCACGTGGGCACCGACAAGCTGCGGCTGGTGGTGAAAAACCTGCGCAACCGCATTATCGCGCTGGGCGGGCGGGTGCTGTTTGAAACGACGCTGGCAAGCCTGGCTGCGAAGGACGGCCGGCTGACGGGCGTCATTTTGTCGGACGGGCAAACCCTGCCCTGCGAGGCGCTGATTCTGGCGACGGGCCATAGCGCCCGCGACGTGTATGCGTCGCTGGCCGCGCAGCAGATCGCCATGATGCCGAAAAGCTTTGCCGTGGGCGTGCGCATCGAGCATCCGCAGGACTTGATTGACCGGGCCCAGTACGGCGCGGCGGCCGGGCATCCGAAGCTGAAGGCGGCGGACTACGCGCTCGTTCATCATGAGCGGTCCACCGGCCGGACGGCTTACTCTTTTTGCATGTGTCCGGGCGGCGCCGTCATGGGCGCGGCGTCCGAGCCGGGCGGCGTGGTGGTCAACGGCATGAGCCTCTTTGCCCGCGACTCCGGCGTTGCCAACAGCGCGCTGGTGGTCAACGTCGATCCGGCCGATTGCGGACCCGGCTTATTGGACGGGCTGGCTTTTCAGCGGCGGTTGGAAGCCGCCGCCTTTCAGGCGGCGGGCGCGAACTACGCTGCACCGGCGCAGAATGTCGGCAGCTTTTGCCGCAAAGCCGCGCCGTCCGTCAACTCGCTGGCGCCCGCCAGCTATCGCCCCGGGATTGCGGCGGTGGCGCTGGACACGGTGCTGCCCGCGTTCGTTACGGAAACGCTGGCAGCGGCCATGCCCGCGTTTGGACGGAAAATTCGCGGCTTTGACGATCCGCTGGCCCTGATGACGGGGGTTGAGACGCGCACCTCCGCTCCGCTCAGGATTATCCGCGAGGAGACGACGCGCATGTCGCCGTCCCTGGTCGGACTTTATCCGGCGGGCGAAGGCGCCGGTTATGCGGGCGGCATCATGAGCGCCGCCTGCGACGGCTACCACACGGCCTGCGCCGTGATCGCGCGTTTTGCCCCGCCGAAGATTGGTTGAGGAAAGAGGAGGACCGAAAAGATGAGTCGTTTATTTGGCACTGATGGCGTGCGCGGCATGGCCAACACGGAATTGACGCCGGAGCTGGCGTTTCGTTTAGGCAAGGCTGCGGCGATGTGGTTTAAACAGGAGGATCATCACCAGCCGGAAATTTTGATCGGGCGCGATACGCGCCTGTCCGGGCAAATGCTGGAAGCTGCGCTGGCGGCCGGCATCTGCTCGGCCGGCGGCAATGCCGTGTTGGCGGGCGTGCTGCCGACGCCGGCGATCGCCTATTTGACCTCCAACAACGCTTTTGACGCCGGGGTGGTGATCTCCGCCTCCCATAACCCGTTTGGCGACAACGGGATCAAGTTTTTCGCCCATGACGGCCGCAAGCTGCCGGATGCCGTGGAGGATGAGATGGCCGCTTTGGCGCTGGCCGACGACGACGTGAGCGCCAGGCCTTCCGGCGCGGCCGTGGGCCGCATTCGCCGGGTTGATGACAGCCTGCTGACCAGCTACGTCGAGCATGTCGTTGCGGCGACCGGCACCAGCCTGTCGGGTTTGAAGGTCGTCCTCGACTGCGCCAACGGCGCGGCCTATGAGACAGCGCCGGCCGTTCTGCGTCTTTTAGGCGCCAACGTCACGGTGCTGTTCAATGAGCCGGACGGGATCAACATCAATGCCGGCTGCGGCTCGACGCATTTGGAAAAACTCCAGGCAGCCGTCGTGGCGCAGGGCGCTGACGTCGGCGTGGCGCATGACGGCGACGCGGACCGCTGCCTCTTGGTCGATAGCAAGGGTCAGGTTGTGGACGGCGACAAGATCATGGCAATTTGCGCCAGCGAGTTGAAGCAAGCCGGCAAGCTGGCTGACGATACGCTGGTGGTGACCGTGATGAGCAATCTTGGCCTGCATGTGGCGATGCGCGAGTTGGGCATTCGCTGCGAGGTGACGGGGGTCGGCGACCGCTATGTGCTGGAAGCGATGCAGAAAAACGGCTATGTGCTGGGCGGCGAGCAATCGGGGCACGTGGTGTTTTCCGACTTTGCTACGACCGGCGACGGCCTGATCACGGCCACGCAGGTTCTGGCGGCGATGCAGCGGAGCAACCGCACGCTGGCCGACCTGGCCTCGATCATGCAGACCTTCCCGCAGGTGCTGGTGAACGTGCGTGTCAAGAGCAAGGCCGGCTGGGAAACGAATCCCGCCATTCGCGCGGCAATCGACGCGGCAGAGGCCAAGCTGGGCGACAAGGGGCGCGTGCTTGTCCGTCCGTCCGGCACGGAACCGCTGATTCGCGTGATGGCGGAGGGGCCGGACCAAGGGGAACTGGATGCCTTGGCGGCGTCCGTCGCCGAAGTCATTGCCCGCGAGCAGGGCATTTGACCGATCGGTCCAACCTGTAGTAAGATAAGTGAGAGTTTGTCCGCCTGGTATGGCCGGGCGGACAAACCGCTTTTTTGTTGGAGGGGGTGGGAATGAGAGGTGCGGAGCAAGCCATTGTTGCCTTCTGAGCGCTGGGGCTCGCAAATGGCGAGCTGACGAGGAAGAGGTTGTCGAATTGATCAGCGGATGCCTCTCGGTTGCCTGCAACCGCAAACAGCTTACAAAACTGCCCGGCGACGGGCGGGACAAAATGGCTGCGGCAGGGGAAATTTTAAAAACGAGATCGGAGGATCTTTTATATGTGTGGCATTGTTGGTTATATTGGCGATCAAGAGGCGGCCGGGTTTTTGCTGGACGGCCTGGAGAAATTGGAATACCGCGGCTATGATTCCGCGGGCATTGCCGTATTTAACGGCACGAATATCCGCGTGGAAAAATGCGTCGGCCGTTTGGAGGAACTGAAGCAAAAAATCGCCCATGATATGCCGGGCGGGGCGATGGGCATCGGCCATACCCGCTGGGCGACGCATGGCCGTCCGTCCGACCGGAACAGCCACCCGCATGCCGACGAGAGCGGCAATTTCGTGGTGGTGCATAACGGCATCATTGAAAACTACCTGCGCTTAAAGGAAGAACTGATCGACAAAGGCCACCATTTCGCGTCGGAAACGGACACGGAAGTCGTGGCGCATCTGATGGCGGAGCACTATAATGGCGACTTTGAGGCCACGGTCAAAAAAGTCCTGTCGATTATTTCCGGCTCCTATTCGCTTGTCTTCATGTGCGCCCACGAGCCGGACAAGCTCATTTGCACCAAGCAGGACAATCCGCTCGTTATCGGCTTGGGCGAAGGCGAGAATTTCATCGCCTCCGACATCCCGGCGATCATTAACCACACGCGCAAAACCTACATCTTGAGCGACGGCGAGCTGGCCATCGTCAAAAAGGACTCCGTGTGGGTGCAAAACCGCGACGGCGTGCCGATCTCGAAAAAAGTTTTTGAAGTGCATTGGGATGCGGAAGCGGCTGAAAAAGGCGGCTTTGACCACTTCATGATCAAGGAAATCAACGAGCAGCCGCGCGCGGTGCGCGACACGATGACCGGACGGGTGGCGAAAGACGAAACCGGCATCGTATTTGAAGAACTGAACTGGACTGCCGACGAAATGAGCGCGATCAACAAAATTTTCATCGTCGCTTGCGGCACCGCTTACCATGCCGGCGTGGTCGGCAAATACTACCTGGAGCAACTGGCCCGCATTCCGGTGGAAGTGGACATTGCCTCCGAGTTCCGCTACCGCTCCCCGCTGGTGGACGAAAACACCTTGGCGATCGTGATCAGCCAATCGGGCGAAACGAGCGATACGCTGGCGGCGCTCAAAGAAGCCAAGCGCCTTGGCGCCAGAACCCTGGCCGTGACGAATGTTGTCGGCTCCTCGATCGCGCGCGAGGCTGACCAGGTGGTCTATACCTATGCTGGTCCGGAAATTGCCGTCGCTTCGACAAAAGCCTACACGACCCAGCTTGTCACGATGCTGATGCTGGCCATCTATGTGGGCGAGCTCAGAGGCGCGCTGCCGGCCGAACGGGCGCAGGAATTGTGCCGCGGCTTGCACCGCCTGCCGGAGCAGATCGAAGACATGCTCTCGGACATGGATTCGGTGAAGACGTTTGCCCAAAAGTACGGCTACAGCGAAGACGTGTTCTTCATCGGCCGCTCGCTTGATTATGCCGTGGCCTTGGAAGGCTCGCTCAAATTGAAAGAGATTTCCTACATCCATGCCGAAGCCTATGCCGCCGGCGAATTGAAGCATGGCACGCTCGCCCTGATCACGGAAGGCGTGCCGGTCATCGCGCTGGCCACCCAGTACGACGTGTACGAAAAGACCTTGAGCAACATCAAGGAAGTCAAGGCCCGCGACGCTGTGGTCATCGGTCTTGCCTTGACCGGCGACGAAAGCATCGCCAAATACGTTGACCATGTCATCTTCATTCCCGCGACGGACAAGTACCTGGCCCCGATCCTGGCGGTTGTGCCGCTTCAACTGTTGGCCTACTACGCCGCCACGACCCGCGGCTGCGACGTCGATAAGCCGCGCAACCTGGCGAAAAGCGTCACGGTGGAATAAAAAGCCGGTCGGCTATAGAGAAAGAGGGTGCCTCAAAAAGGTTTCAAAAACCTATTTTAGGCACCCTCTTTCCATGTTGCATCTGGTATGATAAAGGTAAGGAAATAAGCGACGAGGGGGCGAGCGTATGGGACCGTGGGGAGACGGGGCCTGGAGCGGTGGCTGGCATGTGGGAGGATTGTTCATGATGTTTATGATGGCTGCCTTCTGGTTGGTGGCGATCGCCGGGGCAATTATCTTGTTCCGCTGGCTGGCGCGCAACAATCAAAACCAGAAACCAACTTCTTCGAATGCGGCGCTGGAGCATCTGAAGCTGCGCTATGTGAAAGGTGAAATCAGCAAAGAAGAATTCGAGCAGATGAAAAAGGATATTCAGTAACCCTCGATAATATGCTGTAAATAGACTTATAATTGCTAGAGTAATAGCGCGACAGTCCCCAAACGAGGTTTTGGGGACTTCTTGTTTCACTTGTAAGGAGAGAGGCATGGGCAACATCAATCAGCAGTTTTTGGTTTCGTTTCTGATCATCGCACTGGGTTACGCCATGCGGCGCACTAATCTTATCAAAGCAAATGACGGGGAGTCGTTGGCTTTCTTGTTCGCGCCGGCCAATGAAATGTTCCGAGCCACGCTGCTCGTCGGCTTCGTTTTGCCGATCGCGACGGCTGTCATTCCCTACGCAGTCGAGTTTCAGTATGACAAGCAGTTTGTCGGAACTGTCGCCAACCTGAGCATTCTGCTCAGTTTCGCGCTTGTTTGGCTGCTGGTCGGCCTGGTCAAGTAGGCTGATCGAAAACCGAATTGAAAAAATTTGCCGCTAATGACAACCGGGCGACGCTGTTGATCAGGCGCGAAAAAGGGGCCGTGTTTTCACACAGCCCCTTGCTTGTTTGAAGGCTTACCAAAAACCGAGCATTTTCCACCATACCCCGCCCACGCCGATGAAGATGGCGGCGTTGACGACCGACAGGACAAAGCCGACCTTCCACCAGGTGCCCTGCGGGACGTAGCCGGCGCCGAAGTAAATCGGGGCGGGACCGGTGGCATAGTGGGTGAGGCCGCACATGACGCCGGACAGGACGCCGAGGCTCATGGCCGACAAGAAAGCCGGCGCGCCGGCGGCGACCGCCACCGCCAAGAAAGCGGCGTACATGGCGGTGACGTGGGCGGAGATGCTGGCGAACGCATAGTGGGAATACAAGTAGGCGATCATCAGCGCGCCGAGCGCCATCGCCCAGGAGACGCCGGTCAGCGCGCCACCCACCTGTTTGGCGAACCAGGTGATCAGGCCCAGCTTGTTGAGCGCGCCGGCCAGGCTCATCAGCGCGCCCATCCAGACCAGCGTGTCCCAGGCGCCTTTTTCCTCGATGACGTCGGTCCAGGTGATCGCCTGGCCAACAAGCATAATGCCGCAGCAAACCATGGCCACCATGGTAGCGTCGAGCTTAGTAAAGGAGGCGGTGGCCCAGAGCACGAGCGCCAGGACAAAGACGCCGGCGACAATTTTTTCACTTCTTGACATGGGGCCCATTTTAGAAAGTTCCGAGCGGGCCAATTCCTTGGCCTCCGGCGTATGGGTGATTTCCGGCGGATAGATCTTGTGGATCAGGTAAGGCGCAACCAGGAGGCAAAGCAGACCCGGCAGCAAGGCGGCCAACGCCCATGTCCCCCAGCTGATGTTAACGCCGGCCGTTTGCGCCGCAAGGGCGACGATCAGGGAGTTCGGGGCCATCGCGGTGATAAACATGCCGGAGGTAATGACATTGCCCTGAAACGTAGTTGTGATCAAATAGGAACCGATCTTGCGGGAGGAATCACCCGGCTCCGAGTTGAAGGCCGAGCACAGGCTGCGGACAATCGGGAACAGGATGCCGCCCGCCCGCGCCGTATTAGAGGGGGTGGCCGGCGCGACGATCAAGTCGCTTAGCGCCATGGCGTAACCGAGCTTGAGCGAACTGTCGCCGATGGCACTCATAATTTGGTAGGCAATGCGCCGACCCAAGCCAGTTTTGATAAACCCTTTGGCAAACAAAAAAGCCGATACGATCAGCCAGATGGTTGTATTGCCGAAGCCGCTCAATACATCGGCTGGCGAAACGACTTTCAAGAGACCGGTAAGACCGACGCTGATGAAGGCAACCGCTCCGATGGGGATTGGCTGTAGAATAAAGCCAAGGATGGTTGCGACAAAAAGTGCGAACAAATGCCAGGCCTGGGGTTTGAGACCGGCGGGCACGGGAATAAACCAGATTACCAAGCCAACCAGGACGACCACGAGTCCTTTAGTCAATTTACTCATATGTACCTTCCTCCTAACCATAAAGTACGGCGATGTCGTTAGACCGATGCTATAGCCATTTGTCACCCCCTTGCCACAAAAAAATTGAATAATCAAACTCTTCTGCGCCAATGCGGAAAACCCTCTTTTTGGAATAAAAAATAACAGCAGGATTGAACCGTTTTGCGGTTCGTCCTGCTGTTATTAGGTTCTGGGGTGGCTGTTTGTCAGACGACGTGGCCCTCGTTGGTGGCGGCCGTCAAGACCGTCAGGCTGCCGCTTTGGTATTGCTCCAGGGCTTCCTGCACGCTGATACCGCTGGGAATGGAATAGATGGCGATCTGGTTGGCGGCCAAAACGCGGAAGGCTTTCGGGCCGACTTGGCCGGCCAGCAGCACGGAGGCTTTGGCCTCGGCTACACGCTGGGCGGTTTGGATGCCGGCGCCCTGCGCCGCTTCCAGGTTGAGCTTATTGGAGACTGCAGTCCATTCTTTGGAGTCCGTGTCGTAGACGAGCAGATAAGGGGCGCGACCGAACAACGGGGAGACTTGTTCGTAGGCGGCAGCGCCTTGCGCCGGAACGGCAATTTTCATGGCAAACCCTCCTCGCGAGTTAATGTTGGCACTCATGCCCGTCTTCGTGCGTGCAGCCGTTAATCCCGACGATCAGCACGTCGTCGAGATACTGGCGGACGACTTCCTCCGGAGCGATCGAGGGCGCGCCGGTAACGACTTCGACGCCGGCGGCGCTGAACAGCTCCTGCGCCCGTACACCCATGCCGCCGGCGATGACCAACCCTACTTTCTTTTCGCCCAGCCAGCGCGGCAAGAGGCCCGGCTCATGCGGAGGCGGCGTGACAAGTTCGGTTGCTGCAATATTGTTGTTTTCAATTGCGAACAGCGAAAATTGCTCGCAGTGGCCGAAATGCTGGCAAAGTTTTCCGTTGGCGACCGGTACGGCGATTTTCATAGCTTTTGCTTCCTCCTTTGATTTGCCGACGGCAATTTTGGCAATGATATCGGTTAAGGCCTGATAAGCGGGCGATTCTTTGGGCGGCAGCGGCATGGAGCCGTCGCCGGCGTTGACGACGGTCGGGTCGATCGGCACGCTACCGAGGAACGGGATGCCAGATTGGCTTGCCAGGGATTCGCCGCCGCCGGTGGAGAAGATGTTGTGCACCGTTTGGCAGGTCGGACAGACAAAACCGCTCATGTTTTCGACGAGGCCGAGCACGCTGAGCTTCAGATCGTGGCAGAAATTGATCGATTTGCGGACGTCGGCGAGCGCGACTTCCTGCGGCGTGGTAACGATGACGGCCTCAGCGTCGGGGATCACCTGCGCGATCGTCAGCGGTTCGTCGCCGGTGCCGGGCGGGCAGTCGATGACGAGAAAGTCGAGCGGCCCCCAGCTTACGTCGCCCAAAAGCTGGTTGATGACGCCGATTTTCATTGGGCCGCGCCAGATCAGCGGCGCGTCAGGGTCGTTTGTTAAGCCTTGGATCGAGATGATGGACAGGTTTTCGTCATAGTTGTAGGGGTGGATCAGGTTGCCGTCTGCTGTCAGGCGCAGGCCGCGTAGGCCGAACAGGCCGGAGGCGGTGGGGCCGTGGAGGTCGACGTCGAGCAGGCCGACTTTGTAGCCTTGCTGGCTGAGCAGGGTAGCGATGCTGGCGGCGACAGTGCTCTTGCCGACGCCGCCCTTGCCGCTCATCACGACGATTTTGCGTTTGAAGCCGGCCAGATTGGCCGCTAAGCGGTCTTTAAAAGCTTGGTCAGTAGGGGTATGCAAAACAATCACCTCATTTATTTATTGGCAGCCCATGGCTGCAGGATGCTGGTGTTACAGGCGGCCGGCCAGTTGCTGCTTGAAGTGCGCCAGCGATTTGGACAACGCCTCGTCAAGCGGCTGCTGCAGGATTGTCTGCCCGGCCCGTACGGCCTTGCGGAAGGCCGTACGGTAGGGAATTTCGCCGATGAGGTCAATCCCTTCTTCGCGGCACCAGGCGCGCACTTTGTCTGATTGCGGCGCGGATAAGTCGCATTTATTGAGGCAGACAACCATGGACAGTGAAAAATGCCTCACTAATTGCGTTAAGCGTTGCAAATCGTGCAGGGCGGAAATGCTCGGTTCGGTTACCGCCAGCACCAGGGAAGCGCCGGTCAGGGCGGCGATCGCCGGACAGCCGATGCCGGGCGGCCCGTCGGTAATCATCAGGCTTGCGCCCTGCGCCTGGCCCAGCATTTTTGCCTCCTGCCGGACGCGGCTGACCAGCTTGCCGGAGTTTTCAATCGCCGGCCCGAGGTCGGCATGGACCAGCGGCCCGTAAGGGGTGGCGGACTGGAACCATTCGCCGGCCGCTTTCGGCAGCAGGGAAATGGCGTGCTCCGGACAATTGTGGAAGCAGACACCGCAGCCCTCGCAGCGCAGCGGATCTGCGATCACGCCGTTTACGATCGCATCAAAACGGCACAACTGGGTGCAGCGGCCGCAGGCAGTGCAGGTTTTCAGATCAATGCTGGGCTCAAAACCGGATGTGAACGGCGTCGTTTTTTGTCGTGCCGGTTGCAACACTAATTCAAAATTGGCGGCGTCCACGTCGCAGTCGGCCAGGACTTTTTTCCCCGGCAGGGCGTGCGCTAAAAACGCGGCGATGCTGGTTTTGCCGGTGCCGCCCTTGCCGCTGACGACAGCGATTTCCTTCATTGCGCCCACCACCCTTCACCGAGCAATTCTCGCCAGATGCTTTGACCGATGGCGATGAGGGAATCCGGCACCTCGCCGTTGGCGTAAGCGGCGGCCAGCTTTTCGTCGTGGGGAATGCGCGCCAGGATGGAAAGGTTGTGGCTGGCGCAGAACGCCTCCGCCTGCGCGTCGGCTTCCGCCCCTTCGCTCTTGTTCAAGATTACGGCAGCCGGCAGGCCGAGCAGCTTGATGACGGCAATCGCCTGGCCGAGGTCGTGGAGGCCGAACGGGGTCGGCTCTGTGACCAGCAGGCAATAGTCGCTGCCGCGCAGGGCGGCGACCGTGCTGCAGGCCGTGCCGGGCGGGCAGTCGGCGATGACGTCGACGTGTCCTTGGGCGGCCTCCGCCTTCAGCGCCTTGATCAGCGGGATGCCGCTGGCGACGCCGATCGCCAGATGGCCGGCGATGACCTGGGTTGCCGGCCGGCTGGCGGCGCGGGCGAACGTCAAGGTACCAACTTCGCGGGGGCGTTCGGTGATAGCCCCGTCGCGGCAGGCGGCAAGGCAGCCGCCGCAGCTGTGGCACAATTCCTCGAACAGCATTGGCCCGGCTGGCACCAGCGCGAGGGCGTTGTACAGGCAGCGGTCGGCGCAGCGCCCGCAACGGATGCATTTGCCGGCGTCAAAGGCTGGCACGGGCACGGTGATCGTTTGCTCCGGATGTGTTTGCTCCGGATTTAAAAATAAGTGCAGGTTCGGCTCTTCGACGTCGCAGTCGATCAATAACGCGTTGGGGTTGGCGGCGGAGAGCAGCAGGGAAACGAGCGTTTTGCCGGTCCCGCCTTTGCCGCTGGCGATGCTGATGTGCATGAACATCATCCCTTCTTGGTAGTGGAATATATTTCGTTATAGGGGCAAAAAACCGCCTGCCGACGGTATGCAGATTCGAAATAAATGAGTCTGCCTAATCTGGTTGCTCCTGTCTATGGCGATGACAGCGCGGACAGGGCGGCGGATTGTCTTGGGGCTGCGTCCCCGCCTGCTGAAAGGGGCATCCCCCTTGACGCCGTTTGTGGCCGCAGCCGGGCGGACTGATCCGCACGAGCCCGCCTTCAATTTTGAGCGCTGCCCCGTGCCAGAGCGCCGCTGCGATTTTCTCGTGGGCGACGGTGACGATGCGGTTCAAGGTCGGGGCGGAAATCTCCATTTGCTCGGCGGCGGCCGCTTGCGACAGGTGTTCCAAATCCACTAGCCGGATGGCTTCCATTTCGTCGAGTGTGAGCGTTACTTCTTGCATTAACATAGGCGGAAGGCCGCGCGGAATAAACGCGTCAACCGGCGGAAGCGATTCAATTAGTCTTTCTTTCGGTGGTCTGGGCATAACCGCCTCCAAAATGAAATATATTTCTTTATAAAATCAATATACTGCTGCTTTTCTGCTTTGTCAAGGCGGATTTGGCGCTGGCAATTTCGTTTTACCCGCTTGACAGAGGTGCGGGCTCAGATTACTGTTTAAACAGAGATAAATCAGGGAATATTCATTTCGCGCTTTTGCTAGGGCATGGATATGGTACTGACGAGAAGTTTTTAAAATATGGCTCAGCTGGCTGTGTAATAAAATAATTGTCAAAAACGACATTGGAGATGGGGGGGTTGAATTTTATTCTAAGGCTTATTAAAAAAATTAAGTCGAATGATAGTTGTATCAGAAATGACAGCTGCCCATGCCCGAACACTGCCTGCAAGCGGCACGGCAGGTGCTGTGAGTGCATCAATTTCCACCGCAGCAAAAAGGGCATCGTCTACTGCATGCAGCAGCCCAAAAGATGACAAAGGGGTCCAGGAGGAAAGTTCGCTTTCATCCAGGATTCCTTTTTTCTCAAGCAAGTTTGTCGGCAGTGGGTCTTGCCTAACCAATATTGTGCCGCAGGGCGTCGTTGACGAAACCGGGCCCGGCTATCTGGAGATAACCCTTGAACAAACCTCGCGAAAAAAAGAACCGATTTAACCTGAAAACCACAGGACGCTTGATGGCTTTATCAGGTGTGCCGGCGGCTAGCCTTGGCCGCCGACACACCTATTGCGTTTTTCGGGAATACCTTGTGGTTTACAAGTTTTTTACAAGACGGTAACATACCGCCTATTGTTTTGCGCTATACTGAAGGCAAACATGAACAGGAGGCGATGTCGTTGTTGAAAAACAAGAAATGGATAGGCGGCGGATTGGCAATTCTCACGCTGGCCGCAACGCTGTTTGCTGCCGCCATGCCGGACGCTCAGCCTGCGCTTGCCGGGCAGGAACAGGGCTACTACGGGAAAACGCCCAAGTACGTATTTTACTTTATTGGCGATGGCATGGGCATGCCGCAGATTGACGCGGCGCAGATTTACAAAGGGGCGCTCGCCAGCACTGATTCGATGCATAAAGAGAGCGTCAATTTCGCCTCCTTCCCTTTCCAAGGCATGCAATCGACGCACTCGGCCAACTCGTTTATTACCGAGTCGGCGGCGGCCGGCACCGCACTGGCGACCGGACACAAGACGAATAACGACGTGCTAGGCGTCGACCCGACAAAGCAGATCAAATTCAAGACCATGGCCGAGATGGCCAAGGAAAAGGGGATGAAAGTCGGCATCGTGTCGAGCGTTTCAATCGACCACGCGACGCCCGGCGCCTTCTACGCGCACCAGCCGTCCCGCAAGAACCTGTATGAAATCGGCGTCGAGCTCGCCAACAGCGGTTTTGACTACTTCGCCGGCGGCGGCTTCCTCCAGCCGACGGGCAAGAAGAAAGACAAGCAAAGCGTGCTGGAGATCGCCCAGCAAAAAGGCTACAAGGTAGTTAACGACCAGCAAGCGATCATGAACCTCAGGCAAAAAGACGGCAAGGTGATCGCCATCCAGCCTGAATTGACGGCGGACCAGGCGTTGCAGTATGAAATCGACCGCGGCGGCCACCTTTCTCTGGCCGACTTTACCCGCAAAGGCATTGAACTGTTGGACAACCCCAACGGCTTCTTCATGATGGTGGAAGGCGGCAAGATTGACTGGGCCTGCCACGCCAACGACGCGACGACCACGATCCGTGATGTAACTGCTTTTGAGGATGCGATTGCCGAAGCGCTGGCATTTTATGCCAAACACCCCGATGAAACCTTGATCGTTGTGACGGGCGACCATGAAACCGGCGGCATGACGATTGGTTTTGCCGGCACGGAATATAAAACGGCGTTCAAAAACCTGAAAAACCAAACGATGTCCTACGAGGAGTTTGACAAGCGGATTGCGTCTTACCGCGCGATCGTAGGCGAGGGCGGCGCGGCGCTGGAAGACTGGCTGCCGGTGCTGGCGGACAACTTCGGCTTGACGGCGCTGAGCGAGTATGAAGAGTCCCGTCTGCGCAACGCGCTTGCCGTTAGCGCGATTGAAGCGAAGCAACGTGCCAACGATGAGCACAGCAAACGGCTGTACGGCGGCTATGAGCCGTTCTCTGTCACTGTCACGCATATCTTGAACCAGCGGGCCGGGATCGGCTGGACGACCTACGCGCACACCGGCGTCGCCATCCCCGTCTTTGCCCAGGGCGTTGGCGGGGAGCGGTTCCAAGGCTACTACGACAATACCGATGTGGCGAAAAAAATGATGGGCGTCATGGGCCTGCAATTTCAGCAATAAGCGTCGCAGGTTTTTGAGCGGCAGGGCGGGACGGCGATCCCGCCCTGCTTTTGCAGTTGGTTTATTTTATTGTGGGGGTTTGGGAATGATTCAGCATAATCAGCGTGATCGCGCCTTTAGTTTGTTTATCGTCCTCGCGTGCGTCATTTTGTTTTTTCTGCCGACCGGTTTTCCAGAGCGGGAGGACGGGTATGTGCGCAGCAAAGCGACGGTTCTGGCCGTCGATGACAGCCAGGTGCACCGGCGGGGCGTTGTCCAGACCGGCGTCCAGGGCGTAAGCCTCGAAGTCGCGGAAGGGCCGTTCAAGGGGAAGCAGCTTGAACTGACCAACACTATTTTAGGCAAACTGGAAATGGACAAGGTTTTTCAGCCGGGCGACCGGGCCTTGGTGGTGCTCAAAGGTGCGCAGGGTGAAATCGAGGTCGCCAACCTGATTGACCATTATCGGCTCGATGTGGAAATTGTTTTATTTTGCCTGTTTGCGGCGCTACTTTTCTGGTACGCCCGCTGGACGGGCGTCAAAGCCGTTTTGTCGTTTGTATTTACGATCCTGGTGCTGTGGAAGGCGCTGTGGCCGCTGTTTTTAAAAGGCTGGGATCCGATTTTTCTTTCGCTTCTGGTCGTCGGGATGGTGGTCGGTTGTGTCGTTTTTCTTGTCGCTGGCGTCAATCGCACGGCGATGGCGGCGTTTTGCGGCACGTTCGGCGGTGCGCTTGCGGCTTGCTTGCTGGCGCTCGTGTTCGGCAAGCTGTTCAAGGTGCACGGGGCGGTGATCCCTTTTGCGGAGACGCTGCTGCATACGGGGTTTCCCAACCTGAACCTGACGAAAATTTTTCTGGCGGGGATTTTTCTCGCCTCCTCCGGGGCGATGATGGACGTCGCCGTAGATATCGCCGTGTCGGTTAGCGAGCTGGTGGAGAAGAAGCCGGACATTACGCGCGCAGAAGCGATTGCCTCGGGGATGAACGTGGGTCGGGCGGTCGTCGGCACGATGACGACGACGCTGCTGCTGGCCTACTCCGGCTCGTTTACCGCGCTGATGATGGTCTTTATCGCCCAAGGCACGCCGGTCGTAAACATGCTCAACCTGACGTATATTGCCGCGGAAATACTGCACACGATGGCGGGCAGCCTGGGGGTGGTACTGGTGGCGCCGTTTACGGCGGTGTTGTCCGGCTGGCTGCTGACGGAGCGGTGAGCTAAAATATCATTTTAACTATTGACGTAATTGTGTAATAGCGTTAACATAAGTTACAAATGAATTGCCAAAAACAGTTGATCTGGAGATAAAATGTTCTATAGTATGACAGCATGTTTTTGTACTTTTGTTGATTTTGTGCAACAGCATCGCGGTGTCGGGTGGAGATAGGCTTCATAACCGCTGATCACTTTGTGGAACGGCGTGGAGGCTGTCTAAGCCCTTTGCTAGTTTTTGTTCGATTGCATGCTTTTGCCTTTGGCTATTGACGCAAATAAAATGGTGTGATAGCATTAACAACGAATTGGGTTATTCTTGTAGTTGATAATTGAATATGGGATAGGTGCCCACTGGGCTTAATAGGAAAGTTGGAAAAAGCCAACACGGTCCCGCCGCTGTAAGGGGAGTTTCCTGCAAATTGCCACTGAGACAAGACATGTCTTGGGAAGGCGCAGGAATACGAAGAACCTGAGTCAGAAGAACTGCCTGTCTTACAATCGCCGTTTGACCCACGAATGATGGGAAGGAGATTATGCACGCGTGCACCAGGTTGTTCAGCTATGCCTGGATTTGTGATGTGTTTTGCCGGTCGTGACATACGAACCTTCCCGGAAATGGGGCGGTTCGTTTCTTTTTTAAGGCCTGCGCTGGAGAAAGGAAGCTCAAAATGTCGAGTGCAAGAAAGCTTAAATCAGGAAAGGTGGACTTATATGAAACAACGAATTACAGTTCTTTTACTGGCAGGCCTAACGGCGGCGACGCCGGCTTATGCCGCGGAACCGGTAACCGTGAGCGGCGATGTTTCCGTCAAGTACGAGCACGACAAGGCGGATGGCGAGCCGTCAGTATCCGGCGGCCTGTACACCCTGCGCTTAAAAGGCGAGGCCGACCTTGGCGCCGGCTGGGGTTTGTACGCCCGTCTGGGTGCGCAGTATGCGACGAAACCATTGCAGGCCGACTACAACCTGGACGCCTATGGCGAGAGCGAAAAATCGGTGGCGGCTCTGGATCAATTCGGTTTGACGTACAAGAACGAGCATAGCGAATACAAGCTGGGCCGCCAGGAGCTGGGAGTCGGCACGACGGCGCTTTTATACAGCCGCGCCGACAGCAATATCGGCAAGCATGCATTCGTCGACGGCCTGACGGCTTCCGGCAAGGTTGGCGCCACTGACCTGACGGCCGCGATCGCCCGCGAGGACAACGATGGTTCGCAGGACAACAAGGTCTACGCGATCCGGGGCGGCTTCCGCCCGAATGACAGCTTCAACTGGGGCGTAACGCTCGGACGCTATGATGACAACGCCAACGGCGACTCCAACCATTGGGCGGTGGACGGCACGTACAAACAGGGCAAGCACAGCTGGACAGCGGAATTCGCCAAATCGAACCGTGGTAGCGAAAACAGGGCTTATGCGGCGAGCTGGAACTACGGGTTCAACGACAAGACGACCGCTTACGTGACCGCTTTCCAGGTGGAGACGAATGCCGACATGGGGCAGCAGAGCGATTTTGACAACGGCAACCGGGGCGTTCATTACGGACTCACGCACCAGCTGGGCAAGGCGGACAGCTTGGAAGTGACGTACAAGGACCAGAAGGTTATCAGCAACGGGCAGAACAATGCCAGTTTTGAAGCGGTGTGGACGCACAGCTTTTAATCATTATTGTTGAGAGGGTGTTATATTGTGAAGAAAAGTGTATGGTTAGCGATGTTTGTTTTTGTTATGTCTGCGTGTTTGGGCTTTGTGAATATGTCAAAAACGTACGCAGCAGCGAGTAATGAGGGTAAAAAGGCGATTTTGGTCGTCAGCTTCGGGACTACGCACGCAGACACGCGTAAAGTAACGATTGATGCAGTGGAAGATAAAATCCGGGCCGCATTCCCGGATTACGAAGTGCGCCAGGCGTTTACGTCACGCATCATCATCAAAAGAATTGCCGAAAATGAAGGTTTGACGATTGATACCGAAAAACAAGCCTTGGCGAAGCTGAAGGCCGAGGGTTTCAGTGAAGTCATTGTCCAGCCGCTGCACATGGTTCCCGGTGATGAATATGATAAGGTCAGGCAGCTAGTGGATCAATACAACCAAAAGAAAGTTTTCGACAAACTGTCCTTAGGGCGCCCGATCTTAGCTTTTTCCGGGCAGGAAGAGCGGCCGGACGACTACCAGGCGGCAATAACCGCCTTGCAAACGCAGCTGCCGAAGCTTATGCGCCGTGAAGCAGTCCTGTTCATGGGGCACGGCGGCAACCATCCCGCCAACGCTGCTTATGCGGCTTTGCAGCTGCGCTTGCAGGATGCGAATGTGAAGAATGTTTTTGTTTCCACGGTGGATGGCGAAGGCTACCCGACGCTGGAGAGCGTCATCGCAAAACTGAAAGCCAATAAGATAAAAACTGTTACGCTCATGCCGCTGATGGTCGTCGCCGGCGACCACGCCAAAAACGACATGGCCGGTGACGAGAAGGATTCGTTCAAGTCGCAGCTTCTGGAAGCTGGATTTCAGGTGAAGACCTACCTGCATGGCCTCGGCGAGAATGCGGCCATCCAGGACATTTACGTTCAGCATGTGCGCGACGCCCAGGAAAATAAGTACAAAGAACGGAGCAAGGAACGTCCGGCCATCCCGGTGATCGACTGATAGACTATGCGGGGCGGAGATAGGCTTCGCAAGCGCTGGCTCGCGTCGCGGACCGGCGTGGGAGCTGTCTAAACCCTTGCTATCACCTCATGGGCGGTGAATATCGCCGGAAGCTTTTGGTGTGATGTCCCTTCTGCTTATGGAAGGGGCCTTTTTCTGCCTCATCGGCGACTAAACCAACGATTGCACACTTGACAGGCTGGAAAATCTTTGTGACAATTGAGGTGAAAATTGTTATCAATTAAAACCGGTTCATATCTAGGGGGCATACGATGGAATGGTTGCAGAGCTTTTCGCCGGTCGGGCAAACGCTGATCGGTACTTCCTTCACTTGGGGAATGACGGCGCTGGGGGCGGGGCTGGTCTTTTTCTTTAAAGCAATCGACAAAACCGTGCTGAAGGCGATGCTGGGCTTTGCCGCCGGCGTGATGATCGCGGCGAGTTTTTGGTCGCTGCTCGCGCCGGCGATTGAAATGGCGGAAGCGTCCGGCCAGAACGCCTGGCTGACGGCGGTAATTGGCTTTTTGGCCGGCGGCGCTTTTTTGTGGCTGGTTGACGTCACGCTGCCGCATTTGCACCGGGGCTTGGAGCGGGACAAGGCGGAGGGGATCAAGACCAGCTGGCAGCGGAGCGTCCTGCTCGTCCTGGCCATAACGCTGCACAATATTCCTGAGGGCCTGGCGGTCGGCGTCGCCTTCGGTGCTGTCGCCGCCGACCTGCCGTCCGCCTCATTGGCCGGGGCTGTGGCGCTGGCGCTTGGCATGGGGTTGCAGAATTTTCCGGAAGGCGCGGCCGTTTCCATTCCGCTCAGGGGCGAAGGGTTCAGCCGCACAAAAGCGTTTTTGTATGGGCAGGCGTCCGGCTTGGTAGAACCGCTCGCCGGTGTGCTTGGCACGGTGGCGGTCGGGGTAATGCAGCCGCTCTTGCCATACGCCTTGGCCTTTGCCGCCGGGGCGATGATTTACGTCGTCGTGGAGGAACTGATTCCGGAGGCGCAGCACGAGGAGGGCGGCCGCGCTACCAATGTGGCGACGATCGGCTGCATGCTCGGTTTTGCCGTGATGATGATGCTTGACGTGGGGCTGGGATAATCATTCAGACCCTTGCCTTGACTTTTTTCAAACAATTGTGATATCATTTCAACGTTAATTGCATATCGATAGTGCAGGTGCCCGAAAGGGCGTAATAGAGAAGTCGGTTAAAGTCCGACGCGGTCCCGCCGCTGTAACGGTGAGCAAACCTCGTAAAAACCACTGGGAGCATTCCTGGGAAGGTGAGGGGCGCGATGATCCGGAGCCAGAAGAACTGCCTGCTCTGCAATCACCGTTTTGACCTACGAGCGATGGGGAGGGATTGATGACGAGCAAGCTTTTTCTGGCATTGCTATATGTCAGCGTATCCTTAGACCAGCCTATAGGGCTGGTCTACTTTTTTTGCCGCAGAACTTATTTTTGTCATAACCACGGTTAGCGTTTGAGGAGGGGTATTGTGTTTATTGAGAAGTCCAAATACACGGCCGCAGCGGCTTTGCTTGCTTGCCTGGTGACGGCGTCACCCGGCGTTCAGGCGGCGGAGAAAACGGAAGAAAAAACGGCGGAGTACGTCTTTGACCCGGTTTTGGTGACGGCGCAGCGCTATGAAAAGAGCGATCTGGAAACGCCGGCCTCCACCCAGGTGCTCACGGCGGAGAAACTGCAGGCGACCGGGGCGAACAATTTGCAGGAGGCATTGAAGTATGCCGTCGGCATCACGTATCACGCCCAGGGGCCGGACGGACAGTCGTATAATACGATGACCAGCAAGATCATGATCCGCGGCGTGGAGCGGGGCACGCTTGTCTTATTGAACGGCGTGCCGATCAACATGAATGGCCGCTACAACCTGGAGGATATCCCGGTCAACATTATTGAAAAGGTCGAGATTATCCGCGGCGGCGGCTCCGTGCTGTACGGCAGCGAGGCGACGGGCGGCGTGATCAACATCATTACGAAGAAGACTCGCGCAAACAGCGTCGACGTATCGGCCGGCAGCGACGACCGCCAGCAGCACTCCCTCTCTGTCCAGGCAGACCAGTTCGGCTTGACGGCCTCCTACAAGAAGCTCGGCTATTTGGACCAGGTTTCCGGGCCGTACAGCAGCACGGGAACCAACTACAAGTACAACGACTTCAACGGCTCGGAAAAGACGAACGTCTCCTGGGATTACGCTTTTAGCGACAGCCTGCGCCTGACGCACATCTACGCCAAGGGCTCCTATGGCTATACCTACCGGCCGCTTGCCAACCCGGCCACGTTTGACTACATGAAGGATTACGAGGACGAGAAGCATTACCTGCAGCTCGCCTATGAGGGCAAAGACGGCCTGCAGGGCAAGCTGTACTGGAACCAAAAAGCGGTCACCGGCGACAAATACAACAGCGCTTCTGTTTTGACGGAGCGCGCGGATACTGAAGACCGCGTGCTGGGCCTTGATCTGTCGAAGAAGTGGACGGTCGGTGAGAACCGGGTCGTGGCCGGCCTGGATTATCAAAAAGAACGCTACTATGACGACAGCCGCACGAAGCTGAATACGACGCCTGTTGAATCCATCACCGGCCCCTATTCCCGAGACCATTACTCGCTGTTCGGCCAATGGGAGCGGGACATGAACAAGGCGACGACTGTGACCTTGAGCGCCCGGCAGGATTGGGTGCGCGGCGACCAGGAATCGGCCTTCGGGTCCGATTTCAGCCAGTTCAATCCGCAACTGCAGGTTCTGACCCGCCTGGACGCCGAGACAAGCTGGTACGCCAGCGCGGGGCGGTCGTTCATGATGCCGACCCTGGCGCAGATGTACGGCTACGGCGACAACGTGCAGGCGGATTCCCAGCTGCGCCCGCAAAAGGGCATGAACTACGAGACGGGCTTAAAGCGCAACACGGGCGCGCATTCCTGGAAGCTGGCCGTCTTTAAGTATGATATTGAGGACTATATTTCGTTTACGGAAACGGCCAAGGGCAGCAAGATATACAAGGCGCAAAATGAAGACGTGCGCAACACCGGCGTTGAATTGAGCTGCGACGTCGCGATGGGCGGCGGCTGGAACGGCAACTGGAGCGTCAGCTATGGCAATCCGGAGCATAAGGAAAGCGGTTCGGATTGGGAGCGCCAGTACGGCCGCCTGCAGCTCACCTCCGGCGTCAGCTACGCAAGCGACAAATGGAATGCCGCGCTGACAGCCAGCTATTTGGGCAAGCGCGTGGATGGCAATGAAGAAAGCCGCAAACCGATGCTCCTGACCGGACTTGACGTGCGCCGAAAGCTGGATGCGCAGCGGGAAATTTACCTGAATGTCGACAACGTGTTTGACCGGCGCGACATCGTCAGCCATGCAAGCTCCGAGTACTATGCGATGCCGCGCACCTTCCGTCTGGGCTACCGCATGTCGTTTTAACCGCGATGATGAAGCGTCTCATATTTTTATGCTGGCTGCTGGTGCTTCTGCCAAACGTTGCGTCAGCAGCGCCTCATCTTGAAGCGTTCTTTCCCTACCGTCTGGGCGGCGGGGAAAAGGCGGTAGCGGCCGGTTCGACCAACCCGCTTTACGTCTCCGTAGCCGGCGGGTTTGCAGAGGCGCAGGAAGTGGTGCTGGCGGTCGATTTGCCGCATGGCGTACGGCCGGTTGGAGCGCTTGAAGACGGCTGGCGAACAGACGAGGCGGGCAGCGGTCAGCGGCTGACACGCGTGCTGACGTTGGCGGCCGGATACGACAATTGGTTCGACTTGCTGAATTTGCAGACGGATCAGGCCGTCGAAGGAGAGCTGCAGCTTATCGTGGCGGCTTCTGGCAGGGATGGCGCAAGCCAAATGTCGCTGCCGTTTCGGGTTCAGCCGGCGCAAGATGGGGCAGCTAGGGTGCCGTGGCGGATAAAAAGCGTTGCGGTGCCGGTTGATTACCGCGGCGAGCGCGACGACAGACAGGCGGACCAGGTTGTTTATTTGCGGGATATGAGGCTTGAGGCGCTGCGCAGCCGCATTACCGGCAAGGGGGAAGTTGATTGGGCTGCGCTCGATCGGCATCCCTTTGCGCATGTGGCGGTTGTGATTGCCAATCCGGCCGGCAGCCAGGAACTGGTGCGGATCAAGGCGGAGCTGTATGACCGGGCGACCGGCGAACTGCTGCCGGGCCTGGGCAGTGTCGCTCGCCAGCCGCTGGAGGAGCAACTGGGCGCCGATGCGCTTGCGCAACAAGAAGAAAAAGCGGCCCGAGCTCTATTTGGACTGAACGGCGACCCGGAGCAGACGTTAGTGCTGCCGTTGTCCGGCGATACCGGGCGGCTGCCGGCGGGGCCGGTGGTCCTGCGCCTGACTTTGTCGGGCACGGGTGCGGAACAAATTATCGAAACGCCGCTGCAATTGGTATCGCGGCGCCAGGGCACGGCGGCGATTCTTGGCGGGGCGCTTGCGGCGCTGGTTGCGCTGGCCGCCTTCCTCACGCTTCGGGGCGCGCGCCTGTTCGACCAGCTTGGCGCGCGCGGCGTGATCACTGTCGCCCTGTTTGGCGCGGTGTCCTTCGGCGCGATAACGGTTCCGACCACACTGGCGGGCGACCTGCTGCACGTTTTGCTGGGGCCGTTTTCCGCACTGGCGAGCGGCCTGCTGAGTGGAGTTCTGCTCTATTTGTTCTTGCTGGCCTTGCACCGGCTCTATCCCCTGCCGGGCGTGGTGAGCTTGATGCTTCTTCTGAAGTGGCTGCTCGCTGCCCTGGTTTTTGGACGGTTGTCGCTGGTTGGGCTGGGCTGCGTGGCCGTTCATGCCGTGCTGCTGGAACTTTTGTTGTGGGCTGGCGGCTGTTCGCGGGCGGCGCGGCGCCTGCCCGACTGGGGCGTGGCCCTTGCCTGCGGCCTGTTGGACATGGCGGTTACGTACGCCAACTTGGAAATGATGATTTTCTTCTACCGGTTGTATTATGCTGACTGGTATATCGCTTTATATGTGTTAAGCAACGGCCTGCTGTACAGTTCGCTTGGCGCCTGGCTCGGCGGCCGGGTTGGCGAAAAGCTGGTGCGGGTAACGGGGGAATAAGGATGATTCGGCTGGAACACGTTGGCTTTACGTACCCGTCGCGCAAGGAAGCGACGCTAAGCAATATCAATATCGGCATTGGGCAGGGTGAACGCGTTTTGATCGCCGGGCGGACCGGGTGCGGAAAAAGCACCCTGCTGAAAATAATCAACGGATTGATACCCGGCGCCAGTCAGGGCCAGTTTACGGGCAATGTCTGGCTCGACGGCGTCAATACGCGCGAGGCGCGGCCGGATGAGATCGGCTTGGTGGTTGGAACGCTGTACCAGTCGCCGGACGACCAGATTTTTGCCACGACGGTTTGGGATGAAGTGGCGTTCGCGCTGGAAAACAGGGGGATTGCGGCTGAATTGGTGCGGGAGCGGGTGGCGACCGTGCTGGCTCAAGTAGGCCTGTCCGGCTACGAGAAGCGCAGCGTGCATGCCTTGTCGGGAGGGCAGCGCCAGCGCCTGGCGCTGGCGGCCGTGCTGGCGACAAAACCGTCCGTGTTGGTATTGGATGAACCTATAAGCCAATTGAACCCGGCCGGCGCGGCCAGTTTGCTGCAGCTGCTGCTGAACCTGAATGAAACGGAACAGATGACGCTGATCGTCGTCGAGCACCGCGTGCACGAACTGTACCGGTTTTTCCCACGCCTGATTTATCTGGAGGGCGGAGCGGTCGTCTATGACGGTGCCATCGAGCAAGCGTGGCAGACGTTCGAACGGCCGCTGGCCGGCTTGCGGGAGCCGGAAACGGTACGGATCTGCCGAAAACTGCGGGTGTTGCCGCCGGAAGCGGACTGCAACCGCGCGGCGGGCAGGATCGTGCGGTCCTATCCTCGTTTTGACGGACGGGCGCAAGCGAAGGCGGCGAATTTTTTCGCGGGCGGGGCGAAGCCGGTTGTAGTGGCGGAATGCCTTTCGTACGCTTACGAAGGGCAGGCCAGACCGGTGCTGCGGGAGCTTTCCTTTTGCGTGAACGAACGGGAAATCGTCGCCGTCATGGGGCAAAATGGTGCGGGAAAGTCCACGCTGCTTTCGCTTTTGGCGGGCCTGGTCCGCCCTCAGGGCGGTTCAATCCGTTATGCGCCGGACAGCGGCGGACAAGGCGGCGTCGGCTTGCTGCGGCAGGATACGGACCTGATGCTGCTGCATCCGACCGTTGGCGAGGAAGTGGGCCTTCGGTCGGACGACGTTTTGCCGGAGGCGTCCCAACGCCTGCTGGCATGGCTTGATTTGGCAAAATTGCGCCACGATTTTCCGCTCGCCCTCAGCCGCGGCCAGCGGCTGAGGGTTGCGCTGGCCGCGTTGTTGGCGAACCGTCCGCGGGTGCTGTTGCTGGACGAGCCGACAACCGGGCAGGATTATGAGAGCCTGGAAGATATCCGCCGTATTTTGCGCGCCTATCGCTACAAGGGCGGCACAGTTTTGTTCTGTACGCATGACGTTGAATTAGCGGCGGAGCTTGCCGACCGGGTTGTTTTGCTAAAAGACGGACAGGTGGCCGCGCAGGGAGCGGCGCGGGAGCTTTTGACAGAAGAAAAATGGCTGCAGGCAGGCGGCTTGATACCGACGCCGCTTGCGGCCTTGTGCCGTTTGTTGCATTTGCCGCCGAGGACGGGACAAAGGGAGGTGTGCCGCCTTGTCAGCAAGACTGCTTTGGGAGGGGGCTGACAGTGCGCTTTGGGCAAGAAAACTCGATGGGCGCACGAAAGTCTGCCTGTTGGCGGCGGCGACCGTGCTGGTGATTACAATCGACCGCCCGGCGACGCTGTTCGCCTTGTTCACGCTGGCGCTTTGCCTGCACGTGGCGGCGGGAACGCCGGCGTCCAAGTGGGAGGTGCTGGGGGCTCTGCTCCTGATCTGCTTGTGGGGGGCGGTCGCCAGCCAGGGGCTTTTTTACGCGCAGACGCCGAGAACCCCGCTCGTTTGCTTTGTCTCCCCGGCCTTTCCGGTTTTGGGGCCGCTGACGGGCGGCGTGTTTTTGTATCGAGAGGGGTTGGCTTATGGCGCGCTGCAGGGCATGCGCTCGGCGACGATGCTGTGCCTGGGACTGTTTGTCTGTTGGACGAGTGATCCGCGTGCGTTGCTGAACGCGTTCGTTTCTTGGCGCATGCCGCCCATGGCCGCCTTTATGGCGGTGACGGCGCTGCGCTTTTTGCCGGTGCTGGCGGCGGAGGGGGAAGAAATCATGATGGCGGCCCGCCTGCGCAAGCGTGCGGCTGGCGTGCCCTTTCGCGCGTGGCACTGGCTGGCGTTTTTGCCTAAATTGGTATATCCGCTGCTGGCCCGTTCGCTCCGCCGGGCGCAAACCCTGTCGCTATCGGTTTTAAGCCGTGGTTTTGTGAATTACCGGCCTGCCGTGCAGCAGCAATGGCCTTGGCCGGAAAAACTGTTTTCCTGCTTGCTGTTGGCGGCAGCGCTGCTGGCCGTGCTGATGAAGCTTTTTTATGCGCTGGCGGAGCAAAGCTTGTTTTATTGGTCGTCTGGCCGGCCGATTTATGATTTTGCGAGGTTGTGGCTGTGAGAGGTTGGAAGATTGCGGTTTTCTTAGCCAGCTGGCTTTTGCTCGGCTGGCTGTCATGGAAGGATCAGCCCTTTCTTGCGCCGCAGACAGGATTGCGCGCGCAGGACGTCGTCGTACCACTGGGGGACGTTCCCGCGCTCGAATACGGGCGGATGGGCTTTACCAAAGGCATCGTCAAGGCTTCGCCAGCCAATGACGGCTGGGTGGTCGGGACGGACACGGGCAGGCTGCTGTGTTTTGACCGGGAGGGCCGGCAAAAATGGCAGCGCCCGATGGGCCTGGGGAAAATAACCGCCGTCGCCTACAGCAATGATGGCCGGTTTGTGCTGGTGGGCGAAAAGAGCCCGAGCGGCGACGTCCACTTGCTGTCGGTTGCCACCGGCGAAGTGCAATGGACGTACTCGGCGGCGGAGACGATCGGCACGGCGCTGGAACTGCGCTCCTACCCGTCAGTGGCCAGAATACAAACGGATGAAGCAGGAAACTTTTATCTGGCGGTGTTCCGCTACGCCCGCAATGCGGACGGGATAAGCGAATATATCGGCCGGATTTGCTCGCTTACCCCCTCCGGAGAGGAGCGCTGGCGCTTTCCAGACAAGGAGTATATGGACGCCTGGGCCAGCTGGTTTGCCGTCGATCCGGAGGGACGGTCGCTTGTGTTCGCAACGGCCAACTTTGAAACGAAAGTCAAGCTTCGCTATCCGGCCAATTTATATTGGCTGAATGCCGCAAGCGGCGAACAGCTCGAAGAAAAAAACATTGAACCGATCGCCCCCTACGTCAAGACGGTCATGCGTGGCAGTCCGAACTACGGTGGCGACGGACAGTTGCTGGCGGCGATGGCCAGCGACGGGCGCGCGTTTGTCTACAACCGGCAGGGGCAACTGCTGTGGGAGCGGCAAATCAGCCGTCCGCGGCAGGTAGGGGGCGCCTGGGTCAATGCGATCGGGCGGGACGGCTTCCCGACTAAGCACGGCATATTATTCACGACCATCAACACGTACAACCGGGATAACTGGAATTTGTCGACCCCGGTCGAACATCCTTCGTCCAACAGCGTCTTCATGTTCGACGAAGCGGGCCGGTTCCGCTACCAGTGGCGGGCCGCCGGCAGCATTGAGGAGTTGGATTTTGCCGGCTCGCTGGCGGCGGTTGCCGTCGGCCGCAATGTGCGAACAAAGAATACCGAGGCGCACAGCGCCGTAGTGCTGCGCCTGGAAGACGGAATGGTGCTGGACAGCCTGGCGATGGATGGGCCTTGCCAGAGCGTGGCGATTTCGCCGGATGAAAAGACGATCGCCGCCATCGAAGCGCCGGCGCTGATGCCGGACGGACGGATTATCGGGTCTTACCGGCTTCATATCCATAACCTGAAATAGGAGAAAGGAATGATTTGGCATGAACGGTTTTTCCCAAGCGCTTTACCTGTTTGAAAAAGGGGGGCTGGTGATGTATCCGCTGCTCTTTTCGTCGATTGCGGTGGTTGCCATAGCTGTTGAACGGTGGTTTTTCTTCCGCTCGATGGATGCGCAGGGGCAATTTGCCGATGAGATTGCCGACAAGCTGCAGCGCGACGACTGGGAAGGGGCGCGGGCGGCGGCCGTTCAGGCCAAGGGGGTATTGGCGAGGATATTGTGCGACGCCTTTGCGGCCAACGGACTGAAAAAGGCCGGCCTGGAGGCGATGCTCAATACGCGCGCCACGCTGGCGGTGGCCGATCTGCGCAAGCGGCTCGGCTATCTAGGCATGATGGTGACCATGGCCCCGCTGTGGGGGCTGTTGGGAACGGTTGTCGGCATGATTTCGTCCTTCAACGTCTTCGCCCTGCAGGCGGGCGCGCCGCATGCCATTACCGGCGGCGTGGGCGAGGCGCTGATTGCGACAGCGACCGGCTTGTGCGTGGCGCTCGTTTCGCTGGGCGCCCACAGCCTGTTTGCGCAGTGGCTCGATTCGATGCTGTCCGACATGGAAAAGTGCTTTGCTATTTTGCTGGAGGCAGCGGCGCGGAGGGACGACGATGCGGCTGCGTAACTGGCGCGAACAAAAGCAGCCCGACCTGATGATCATTCCGATGATCGACATCATGTTTTTTTTACTCGTCTTTTTCATGATCAGCACGATCTATATGGTCGAGCAGCGAAGCCTGCCGATTCAACTGCCGAAGGCGGAGCAGGCCGCAACGGACAATAAGCCGGCTTTCGTCGTGACGATGCGCGAAGACGGCACGCTGTGGCTGGAGGACAAGCAAATTGCCGCCGAGGCGCTGGCCTGGCAGGTGAAGCTGGAGAGCCGCCGCAATCCGGCGTTTGCCGTGCTGCTGCGCGCTGACGAACGGGCCTCCTACGGACAGGTGGTAGCCGTTCTCGATTTATTGAAGCGCTCCGGAGCGGAGCGCTTCGCGCTGGCTACGGAAAAAGGCGGGAGCGGGTCATGATGATCGCGGGCAAGAAACGATTTGGGTGGGGGCTTGGGGTATCCTTCCTCGCCCACTTGCTGTTGTTTGTGCTGGTCGCCTTCTTTGGCGGCCGGACGCCGGCAACGCCAGCGCCGGAAAAGGAACAGGTCTTTGCCGTTGAATGGGTTGGAGGCGGCGGAGGCGGGAGCGGCGCATCGGTAGACCCGATTGCGGCGCCCGCCAGCGTTCCGCCCGCCGGCAGCCGCGCCGACAACGCGGCCATTACGGACAGCCGCCTGGCGCAGGCGGCGCGAACGCAAGGCCAAGCAAGTGAAGCGGCTGTGCCGACCGTAAACGCGCAGGCGGGCTCAATGGCGGCCAATGGCGCTGGCGGTGCGGGAAGCGGCGGCGGAGGCGGCGTTGGCGCGGGCAGCGGCGATGGGACCGGCCCGGGGAACGGCAACGGCGCGGGCGGGAGTGGTTCCGGCGTTGCGGAACAGCCGGCCGTACCGCCGCGGTTAACCAAGCATGTCCAGCCAACCTATCCGGAAGCGGCCCGGCGGGCCGGGCAGACAGGCAGGGCGCTGCTGCGCCTCTTGGTGTCTTCGGCAGGCCGGGTAAGCGAGGTCGAGGTCGTTCAGTCCTCCGGCTCTGCCGCTTTGGATGACGCGGCCAGCGCGGCGGTCGAACGCTGGCGGTTTTCGCCGGCCAAGGACGGATTGAACCGCGCGGTAGCCTGCTATATTACTGTGCCGGTGGCCTTTTCTCTGGATTAGGCAGATCGGCATTGCCGCTTTGGGCGTTGGCTCAGGGCGGCTTTTTTTGTCCTGCAGCTGAGCGCGGGTGATATAATATAAGGTAAGAAGTGCGCATCGCCTGCGCGGCGGACATGAGGGCGGCAATGGAAAATCCTTACGGTTCATTATGAAGGCGGGAGGGGTATCTATGGAGATTTTCAGTTGCCTGGGAAAGCATAATTATGAACAGCTCGTATTCTGTCAGGACAAGGAGTCAGGCCTGAAAGCGATTATCGCCATCCACGACACGACGCTGGGGCCGGCGTTGGGGGGCACGCGGATGTGGCCCTACGCCAGCGAGGAGGAAGCTATCGTCGACGTGTTGCGCCTGGCGCGCGGGATGACGTACAAAAGCGCGGCGGCTGGGCTGGACATGGGCGGCGGCAAAGCGGTCATTATCGGCGATCCGCACAAGGATAAAAGCGAGGCGCTGTTCCGCGCCTTCGGACGTTTTGTCGAAGGGCTGAACGGCCGCTACATTACGGCCGAAGATGTCGGCACCACCGTGGAGGACATGGATATCGTGCTGCGCGAAACGCGCCATGTCTGCGGCCTGGGCGCCAAGGCTGGTTCGAGCGGCGATCCCTCGCCCGTCACCGCGATTGGCGTTTGGAAGGGGATCAAGGCCTGCGCCGGCGCCGTCTGGGGCGAAGAATCGCTTGCCGGGAAAACCATTGCCTTGCAGGGCTTGGGAAAGGTGGGCTACCACTTGGCCAGGCACCTGCACGACGAAGGCGCCCGCCTGATTGTCGCCGACATAATTACAGATCGGGTTGACCGGGTGAAAAGGGAGCTGAATGTGCAGGCGGTCGCGCCGGAGGCGATTTACGACGTTCCCTGCGATATCTTTGTGCCGGCGGCGCTGGGCGCGATTCTCAACGATGACACGATGGGGCGGCTTGGCTGCCGCCTTGTCGCCGGTCCCGCCAACAACCAGCTGGCGGAGGACCGGCATGGCGACCTGCTGCATCAAAAAGGCATTTTGTATGCGCCGGACTATGTCATCAATGCCGGCGGCGTGATCAATGTCGCCGACGAGTTCAACGGCGCCTATGACCGGGAGCGGGCGCTGCGCGCGGTCGAGATCATCCCGCGCAATCTGGCGGAGGTCATTCGGGTCTCGCGCCGCGACAATATCCCCACGTACAAGGTCGCCGACCTGCTGGCGGAAAAACGGATCGCCACGCTCGGGCGAATCAAAAATATTCTCCTCCCTTGCCGCTAGGGATAGGAAAAGGACCGCGCCCAGATGGGACGCGGTCCTTTGGTCTATGGGTTCGGCGGTCAAATAAATAGGTTGACGTTGGAATCCTCTGCTTCACCAAGATAGTAGCCGACGCCGCCGATTTTCACGCCGTCGATGAGTTCCTCTTTGCGCAGCCCCATGACGTCCATGGTCATCTGGCAGGCGACGATTTCAATGCCCGCTTTTTGCGCCGCAGCGATCAACTCCTCCAGGGAGGCGATGTTTTTATCCTTCATCACCTGGCGCATCATCTGCGTTCCCAGGCCGAGCATGTTCATTTTGCTCAGCTTGAGTTCGGCCGCGCCTCGCGGCAACATCCAGCCGAACATCTTGTCGACCAGGCTTTTTTCCACCGGGACAGCCTCCGGCTTGCGCAAGATGCTCAGGCCCCAGAAGGTGAAGAACATGGTTACTTTTTTGCCCATGGCCGCCGCGCCATTGGCGATGATGAAGGAGGCGATCGCTTTGTCCAGGTCGCCGCTGAATACGACGATCGTTTTATTGTCTTTGCCGCCCGCCGGCGCAGGCATTTGCGCGGTTTCGCCCAGGGACTTTTTCTCAATGCGCGCAACGATTAGTTTGTTTTCCTTTTTCACGTCGAGCAGGTTGTTGCCGGTCCGCTGGCACCAAGCGCGGATGTCGGCAAAAAAGCCGGGGTCGGAAGCAGTTACCTCCAGCACCTGCCCCTCGTTCATTTCGTCCATGGCGGCTTTTACCTGCATCAGGGGTCCGGGGCAGGCAAGGCCGGCCGCGTTGAGCGTGCGGTCGGCGCCTTTGCTGACATGGGCCTGCCGCATGACCTGGGTTTCCGAATCAAGCTCCATGCCGCACGGCGCCGCCGGCAGCTTGGCCAGTTGCGGCGCGGCGGATTTGTAGCCGCCGGTCATGTTTTTGACGCGGAAGCCGTGTTGGCTGAGGATGCGCGAGGCGATGTAGCCGCGCAGGCCGACCTGGCAGTAGGCCAGGATCAGTTTTTCTTTGTTCAGTTCCGACAGGCGCCGGCGAAGCTCGTCGACGGGGATGTTGAGCGCGCCGGGCAGGTGCCCGTTGGCAAATTCGGCTTCCGTCCGTACGTCAAGCAAAATCGAGTCGTTGCGATCAAAAGAGGCCAGTTGTTCATAGGTGAAAACGTCGGTCTTGCCGGAAAGGATGTTTTCCGCGACGAAGCCGGCCATGTTGACCGGATCCTTAGCGGAGGAGTAGGGCGGCGCATAGGCGAGCTCCAGCTCCGTCAGGTCGGACACCTTCCCCTTCAGGCGCATGACGGTGGCGATGACGTCCATGCGCTTGTCGACGCCGTCGAGGCCGATCGCCTGTGCGCCGAGGATGCGCCCCGTCTCGTCAAACAGGAGCTTTAGCGACATGGGCAGGGCGCCGGGATAGTAGCTGGCATGAGAGTTGGGATGCACGATCGCCACCCGGTAGGGGGTGCCGAGGCGTTGCAGCGTGCGTTCGTTATTGCCGGTCGCCGCTGCGGTCAGGGAGAACACTTTCAGGATCGAAGTGCCCTGGCTGCCGTTGAAGCGGCTGGCGAGGCCGGCGATGTTGTCGGCGGCGATCCGCCCCTGCTTGTTGGCCGGACCGGCCAGGGGGATCGCCGCCGGCTGGCCGCTGACGAAGTCGACAACCTCGATTGCGTCGCCGACGGCGTAAATGCCCGGCTGGGATGTTTCCAGGCGTTCGTTGACGACGATATGCCCTTTGGGGCCGAGCGTGATGCCGCTGCCGGACAAAAAGCCTGTTTCCGGCGCCACGCCGATCGCCAAAATTACCAGGTCGGCGCTGATCGCCGCGCCGCTTTGCAGGGTTACGGTTATGCCGTCAGGCTGGTCTTGAAAACCGGCGACGCCGTCGCCTAAATACAACTGCACGCCGTTTTCGCGCAGTTCGCGTTCCGCCAAAACAGCCATGTCGCCGTCAAACGGCGGCAGGATGTGCGGCGCCGCTTCAACCAGCGTCACGGCCAGGCCGCGCTCTTTTAAATTCTCCGCCATCTCCACGCCGATAAAGCCGCCGCCGATGACGACGGCCCGGCGGCTATTTTCCTGATCGACAAACGCCTTGATGCGGTCCGTGTCGGGAATGTTGCGCAGGGTGAAGACGCGGCTGCTGCCGATGCCGGGCAAATCAGGCCGGATTGGCTTGGCGCCCGGCGACAGGACTAAGTAATCATAGCTTTCTTCATAGACGCCGCGGTCTTTACTGCTGATCGTGATCGTTTTTTTGTCCGGGTGCACGGCCGTAACTTCGCTATGGACGCGGACGTCGATCGCGAAGCGGGCCTGCATCGCCTCCGGCGTCTGCACCAGCAGCTTGTCGCGCTCTTGGATGGTTTCGCCGATGTAATAGGGGAGGCCGCAATTGGCGAACGAAATATGTTCGTCCCGCTCCAAAAGGATAATTTCCGCTTGTTCGTCCAGGCGGCGCAGCCTGGCTGCCGCCGAGGCGCCGCCGGCGACGCCGCCGACAATAACGACTTTTTTCTTTGTCATCTGTTTAGCCCTCTTTCTCTTGTGAAAATAGGATGCGCATCAGTTCCACAACGCGCGTGTCGCAAACGCGGTAGTTGATTTCCAGACCGCTGCGTGTTCCGGCGATGATGCCCGCCGCCCGCAGCTTTTGCAGGTGCTGGGAGATGGTCGACTGCGGCGCGTCAAGGCAGGTCTGCATGTGGCTGACATTGCAGCCGTCCTTTTCAATCAGCCCCCGCACGATGCACAGCCGCACCGGGTGGGCCAGCGCCTTGAGCAGTTCCGCCCGTTCGGCGAAGGCTTGTTTGTCTATCTCCATGGTCGCGCTCCTTATCAATATATTCGTATATTACGATTTAATAATATAGTCTGCCGCCAGGAAAGTCAAGCCACACTATTCGGCCTCTTGCCTGACCTTCGGTTGAAAAAGACGCGGGAAAAGATTATGATGAAAGTGAACAGAAAGTCAAATGGAGCAAGAGGTTTTTTGACGATGGGTATATTGTTGGCAAATCCGGCGAGCCTGGCCTTGTTGGCGGCAGTTTTTATTGTTGTCGCAGTGTTGTTTCGCATCAGACGCATTCCGCTGCGGACGAGGCTGATGACGCATGTCGGTTTGGCGGTCGCTTTGGCGGCGGTGTTGCACATGGTCCGCCTGTATCAAATGCCGCAGGGAGGCAGCATTACGCTGGGGTCTATGCTGCCATTGCTGCTGGTGGGGCTGTGGCATGGGCCGGAGGCGGGTTTTCTGGCGGGGTTTTTATTCGGCACTGTCAACCTGATACAGGGGCCGTATATTTTGCATCCGGCGCAGGTTCTCTTTGACTACCCCCTGCCGTTCATGGCGCTTGGCTTGGCGGGCTACTTTCCCACCCGTCCTTGGTTTGGTGCTGCAGTTGGCGTGACGGGACGGTTTTTGTGCCATTATATTTCAGGGGTCGTCTTTTTTGCCAGCTATGCGCCTCCCGGGATATCGCCCTATTGGTATTCGCTTGTGTTCAATGCGACTTATCTGGTTCCGGAACTCGTGATTTGCCTGGCCGTTTTAAGGGCGCTGCCTATAGAACGCATCAAATCGGCAAAAAACGGAAAAGATTTTCAACATGAAAAAGGAGGCAACATCCATGAAAATTGAAATTTTAGGCGGCGGCTGCGACAAATGTGCTACTTTGTACAAGGCGGCCCAGCAAGCCGCGGCTGAACTCGGCCTGGACGCAGAGTTCGCCAAGGTCGAGGACTTTGCGGAAATCATGAAGTACGGCGTGATGACTACGCCGGCGCTGGTCGTGGACGGCAAAGTCAAGGTTGCCGGCAAGGTGCCGGGCAAAGAGGAAATCAAAGCCCTGTTGAAGTGATAGTGGGCGAAAAAGGCGGCTTTGCTGCGACCATATTTGTTTTCGATGACGGCGGCAGGCTGCACATAGGGCAGTTTGCCGTTGCCTTTTTTTGTCGACCGAGGCATATATTATCATAGCGATTGCGTCCGGAGGTGCATGCAAATGGGGGCAAAGCGATTATCCTGGCTGGATCAGTATCTGACCTTGTGGATTTTTCTGGCGATGGCGCTGGGGGTGGGGCTGGGCTATTTCTTCCCCGGCATGGCAGCCTGGCTGGACAGCTTGTCGGTCGGGACGACTTCCATTCCGATCGCGGCCGGCTTAATTGTGATGATGTATCCGCCTTTGGCCAAAGTCAAGTATGAGGAGCTCGGCCAGGCGTTTAAGAACGGCAAGGTGATGGCTTTGTCCATTGTGCAGAATTGGGTCATAGGGCCGGTCTTGATGTTCAGCCTGGCGGTCGCCTTTTTGGCCGACAAGCCGGATTATATGGTCGGCCTGATTTTGATCGGCCTGGCCCGGTGCATCGCCATGGTCATCGTCTGGAACTCGTTGGCCGACGGCGATGCTGAGTATGCGGCGGCGTTGGTGGCGATGAATTCGCTGTTCCAATTGGTGCTGTACTCGGTGCTGGCGTATTTCTACATCACCGTGCTGCCAGGCTTGATCGGCTTGACCGGCATGGCAGTGTCCATTTCGATGCGGGAAGTTGCGGTTGGCGTGGCCGTTTATTTAGGGATTCCTTTTTTGGCCGGCTATCTGACCAGAAGAATCCTGCTGCCGCTGAAAGGGCGGGTTTGGTACGAAGGAACCTTTGTTCCGGCGATCAGTCCCTTGGCGCTTCTTGCCCTGCTGTTTACGATCGTCATGATGTTTTCGCTCAAGGGCAGCACGATTGTGATGCTGCCGTTTGACGTGGTGCGGATTGCCGTTCCGCTGGTCCTTTATTTCGGCATGATGTTCGCCGTGTCGTTTTTGCTGAGCTGGCGCATGGGCGTCACTTACGAGCAGTCGGTTACGCTTGCCTTTACGGCGGCGAGCAATAATTTTGAGCTGGCGATCGCCGTCGCTGTATCTGTCTTTGGCATCAATTCCGGACAGGCCTTTGCCGCCGTCATTGGACCGCTGATTGAGGTGCCGGTGATGATTGCGCTGGTCAATGTGGCCTTGTATTTGAAGCGGTTTTTCTACCCGAGCCGCTGCCTTTAGCAGGCTGTTTTGCACAAGATAGGCACAAAAAGCAGGGTTTCTGTGGAAAGCCGGCGAAAAGTTATGCACACGAATTGCTTATCTTGCTAAATGGGGGCGAAGGCATGCTAACGATTTTTCAGATCAAAACGGAGCTCACCCGGTTTATCGAAATGACGCCCAAAAACCATGTTGATAAGCTCGCGCTCTACGATGCGCCGCTGGTGGCAGTCGCGGCGGCCGACGATCCGCTGTTTGCGCGGATGCAGCAGCCGGATGCGGTCGGGGCCGGTCATTGGCTGCCGTCGGACTGGCTGCCGGGCGCCCGCTCGATTGTCAGCTATTTTTTGCCCTTTTCCGCCGCCGTGCGGCAGGCTAACCGGGCGGCCGGCATGCCGGCGCGCGAGTGGATGATCGGCCGCTACGAAGGCGAGCAGTGCAACGCTGCGCTGCGGGCGCACATGGTGGCTTGGTTCAACGCCCACGGCGCACAGGCGGTCGCGCCCAGTTCCGATCCGCGCCTGACGGTAGTAGATCGGCGCAGCAACTGGTCTGAGCGGCATGTCGCGCATATTGCCGGCTTGGGCACGTTCAGCCTGAGCCGCTCACTGATTACCCAGCAAGGCTCGGCCGGCCGTTTGGGCAGCTTCGTCCTCGACCTGCCGCTGGAAGCGACGTCGCGCGCCTACTCGTCGCGCGAGGAATACTGCAGCCATTGCGGGGCGTGCATTTACCGCTGTCCGCCTTTGGCCATCACGGAGCAGGGCAAGGACAACGCCGTTTGCGCCGGCTATTTGGATCGGGTGCTGGCGCGCTTTCAGCCGCGCTACGGCTGCGGCAAGTGCCAGACCGGCGTGCCGTGCGAGGCGCAGATTCCCGTCAAACGTGAGGATTGAACAAGAAAGCCGCCCGCAGATAAGGTTAGGCGTGCCTGGCGGGCTGTCGCCGCGAATGGAACGGATTGAGGCATAACAAAAGGGCTGTGAGAACCGCTTGCTCGGTTTCCCACAGCCCTTCGTTATGGCCTTTATTGCTTTTCGCCCGGCTTCAGCGTATCGGCCAAGGCTAGAAGATCCGCCGCGCTGCGGAAACCTTCCAGCGTGACCTGCTGGCCGCCGGCGGCGAGCGTGACGCTGGTGCGGCCCGTCGCCGGATCGGTTTTCACTTGCCTTGCTGCTGACGCTGCGCCGCTTTTCAGCGGCGATTGGGTCAGGATGAGCTCCGCTTTGGTGTCGGGATAAAATACCTGCTTGATCTGGCCGCTAAGTCTGTCCTTAGTCACGGTCGCGGGCGTGTGGCCCGGCAAGGTGAGCGGAGCGGGGACGGCTACCGGCTCATCCAGTTCAAGGCGCATCATTTTAGGAAAGGAGGCGCCTTTGTTTTCCGCCAGCACGCTTCGCTCGCCGGAGGCGGTTGTCGGTCGCTTTGCGGCGGGCGGGGCGGCGGCTTCCGCTTTTTCGGGCGGATTGACCGCAACCGCGGCGTTGGGCGCCGATTGGACAGGGACAGATGGCGCAAGCGGGGCTTGTCGTTCGGCGGCGCGCGGTTGTTCCGCCACGGCCGCTGCTTTTTGGCTGGCGCTGGCCGGCGCGTTTTCTGTTGCGTTGGCAGGGGCTATTGCCACAGGCGCTGAGGCCAGCGGCTGGCTTTGTTCGGCGGTGATGCCAGCCGGCGCTTCGCCGTTTGGCATCACCGGCGCAGTCACCGGCGTCAGGCGCAGACCGACAACCAGCATCACGGACGCGGCGGCGCCGAGCAAGCCGGAATAAAGCCAGGTGCGCGGCTTTTTGCGCGGCTGCGGCTGTTCGGCCAAAACCTGCGCAATCGTTTCGTCCACCAAGTGTCGGGGCGGCGCGGCGGGCAGTTCGGCTTGCCGGATAAGGGACGCTACCTCGAGCAATTCCCTTGTTTCGTCCGTGTCGCCCTCAGGTGCTTTGCCGGCATTCAATTCGTCTAAAAACCGGGACAATACTTCTTGCTCCGGCGTTGGTTTGGTTGTCTCAGTCAAGGCATTCACCTCCCAGGCTCGGCTCGAGCAGACCTTGTTCGACCAGCAGCGTGCGGCAGTTTTTCAAGGCGCGCTGCTGGAGCATTTTTACCGCGGCCTCCGATTTGTTCAAGGCGGTGGCCGTTTCTTTGACCGACAGGCCAATAATGATGCGGTATTCAATCGTACGGCGCTGGTCCTCCGGCAACTGCTGGAGGACGCCGGCGATCAAAGCCCGTTCTTCGCTGCGCATCGCCTGCTTTTCCGGCGGTTCGTCGCCGGAGGCCAGGTGTGGATGGTCGGATAAGTCCGATAAGGCCGGCGCGCGCTGTTTTTTGCGCCACAGATCGGTGATGATGTTGGCGGCGATCCGGTTCAGGTAAGCCTGAAACGAGGCCTCCGTCTGTTCGTACTTGGCCAGCGACCGCAGCACGCGCAAAAAGGTCTCCTGCGTGATTTCCTTTGCTTCTTCGGCATCGCCGGTTTTATAAAGAACGAAGCGGTATACTGGCTGCCAAAAAACGCCGACCAACGCGTTGAGCGCGTCGCGGTCCATCGTTTTGGCGCGTTCGATCAATTGTGCTTCATTTTGCATGCTGCCACCAACCAACGTTTAGCTTGGCCCCGCGCGCAGCGAGGCGTGATGTGCTCATTGTAGGCGGTAGCGGCGGCCGGCGTCAAGGAAAAGTGCGCTTCTATTTGTTATAACGAAAATAATCTGTAAAAGTAACCGTTACCTTTGGTCGCCGGCGTCGTTTTGATTGATAGACAGGCAAAAACGATGCAGGAGGCGATTAGAATGAAAAAATGGATTGCAGCGGGATTGGTCGCAATGATGACGGCTTCGGCCGGCGCCGCCCCTTTGACGTATGAGGCGGCGATGAAGGCGCCGGTCGTGCAGAGCGAAAAAACAACAGGCTTGAGCTTGGAAGAATACCTGGCGGCCTTGAGCGCGCAAAGCGGCCTCTTGATTGTAGCGGTGCCGGAAATTGCGACGATGACTGTCGAGATTGAAGGGGCGTCGCCCCTGACCGTAGAGGAGGCGCTGGCCAAGCTGAAAGCCAAATACGGCTTGACGGCCAAGACAACCGACAAGGGCCTGCTGCTGTTTAAAGGCGAGGCGGCGGAAGATTATTTTGCGGCGGGCGGGTATGGCAATGTTCCCGCGCTGTATCAGTCGCGCATGGAGATGAAGATGGCCAGCGTAGCGCCTTCGCCCGGGTTTTATTTGCCGCCCGCTTACGACAGTGCGGAGGAATACAAGGGCGTGACGGACAACAGCTTTCAGCAGGCGTTGACGTCGCCGTTGTCCACCTTTTCGATTGATGTCGACACGGCGTCCTACAGCAATATCCGCCGCTTCATCAATCTTGGCAGCCTGCCTTCGCCGGACGCGGTGCGGACGGAAGAAATGCTCAACTACTTTACTTACGATTATCCCCAGCCGACTGGCGGCGAGCCGTTTTCCGTGACGACGGAAGTCGGCGCCTGCCCCTGGAACATCGCGCACAAATTGGTGCTGGTCGGACTGCAGGGCAAGGCGCTGCCGGTTCAAGAACTGCCGCCTAGCAACCTGGTGTTTTTGATCGATGTCTCCGGCTCGATGCATGCGGCCAACAAGCTGCCGCTGCTCAAAACCTCCTTCAAGATGCTGACCAAGCAGCTGCGTCCGCAGGACACAGTCTCCATCGTCGTCTACGCCGGGGCAGCCGGGGTGGTCTTGAAGCCGACGCCGGGCGACCAGCAGGAGACGATTCTGCGGGCGCTCGACGGCCTGCAGGCGGGCGGTTCGACGGCGGGCGGCGAGGGCCTGCGCCTGGCCTACAAAATGGCGAAGGAAAACTTCCGCCGCGAGGGGAACAACCGCGTGATCCTGGCCACCGACGGCGACTTCAACGTCGGGGTGCGCAGCGAGGGTGAACTGACGCAGTTGATTGAGTCTGAGCGGGACAGCGGCGTGTATTTGAGCGTGCTCGGCTTCGGCATGGGCAATGTGAAGGACAACAAGATGGAGCTCTTAGCCGACAAGGGCAACGGCAACTATGCCTACATCGATAACGCGCTGGAGGCGAAAAAGGTGCTGGGCGGCCAGCTGGCAGGGACTTTGTACACAATCGCCAAGGACGTGAAGCTGCAGGTGGAGTTCAATCCGGCGCACGTCAAGTCCTACCGCCTGATCGGTTATGAAAACCGGGCGCTGAACAACAGTGACTTCAACAATGACAAGAAGGATGCCGGCGACTTAGGCGCCGGGCAGGCGGTGACGGCCCTGTACGAGATTATTCCCGCTGATTCCCCCGAGCGCGGCGGCGAGGTTGATCCGCTGCTCTACCAGCGGCCGGAACTAACGAACAGCGCGGATTTATTGCAGGTCAAGCTCCGCTACAAGCAGCCGGGGGAAGAAACAAGCCGATTCTTTTCGCATCGTCTGGCCGCCGGGCAGGTAATGGGCTGGCCTTCGGAGAATATGAACTTTGCGGCGGCCGTGGCCGAGTACGGCATGCTGCTGCGGCAATCGGAATTCAAGGGGCAGTCAAGCTACAGCCAGGTCTTGTCCCTGGCGCAGAGCGCTCTGGGCAACGATCCGGAAGGCTATCGGGCGGAGTTTGTCCGCTTGGTTCGGGTCAGCCAGGTGTTGGGCGAGAAATAGCGAAGGAGGCGTGATTATGTTGCAGTGGAAATTTTTCAAGCGTGCGTTTTTGTCCGTTTTGTTGCTGTTGATGATGGCGTTGGCGCCGAACAGCACCTTGGCGGCGGAAACCTTGGAGGCTTCTTTTTGGACACTGGATTGGCGGGCTAGGGAAGAGCAAGTGATTCAAACGCTGGAGCGGCATGAGTTTTTCCTCGCCGATCAAATCAGCGACCAGAGCGACCGCTGGCTCGTTTTTGACAAAGGCCGCTTCCTCGGTCATCCCGCGCAAGTAAAGATTCGCTGGGACGCGGGCGAACCTCGGGAGACAAGGGAGATTAAGGACATTGCCGTTGGCTTTGCGGCGCGGGGCGCGGATACGGAGCCGGTTTTCCAAAAAGCGCTGGCCGTTTTCACGGAACGCTACGGCGAACCGCTGAACAAGAACACCTATTGGCTGAAAAGCTATCCGCCGATCAAAGTGGAAGCGGTCAAGTGGCGCGCTTTTAACGCCGCCGGCGATCCTTTTGCTGTGACGCTCGGCCGCGTCGGTACGGAGAAGGTGATCGGCGAGACGCCTGCCGACAGCCGCGTGCAGATTACGGTGGAAAGAGAAGCACAGCAAGAGATTGGCGGGACAAAAAGCGCCTGGGCGGACCGGTTTCCCGCCCCGCAGCTGATTGGTCCCGGGCAGGAGGGGGCGCCTGGTGCCGCGACGGTGGGGGTTATGCCCACCCTGCTGTATAGCCGCGTGGGGTCGCTGTCGTACATCTACATCTTCGATGCCGAGCCGGAATACCAGACGCTGGACGAATTCTTGACCAAGCGGGCGCGGCCCGTGCTGGTCGCCCGCGTCACTGACGATAGCTTTGAAGTGCCGGCCGGCGTGCTGATGCCGGGCCGCACCTACTACTGGTATGTCGAATCGATTCACGCTCCGGGGTCAAGGAGCGAGGCGATCAAGTACAGCCCCCATTATTACTTCAAATCCTAAAAGGAAGACAAAAACAGCGGCCGCCCGACACGGGCAGCCGCTGTTTTTATTGGGGGAAGCTTATTTTAACTGCGACAGATCGTAATACGTTTCCTGGTAGACGTAGTAATTCAGCCAGTTGGCAAACAGCAGGCTGGCCGTGCTGCGCCAGGTGACGAGCGGCGTTTTGGCCGGATCGTCGCCGGGGAAGTAGTTTTTGGGCGGCGCGATCGGCAAGCCCTGCGCTGCGTCGCGGTCGTATTCCGCCTTGAGAGTTAAGGGATCGTACTCGGCGTGGCCCATGAGGAAAATCTGCCGGCCGCCCAGGGCGCCGACGGCATACACGCCGGCCTCGTCCGATACGGCCAGAAGCTGAAGCCGGGGATCGGCCTCGATGTCCGCCGCCCTTACTTCCGTGTGGCGGGAATGGGGCACGGGGAAGACGTCGTCGAAGCCGCGAAACAGCTTGATCGGGCGCTCCGAGGTTTGGTGATGCGGGTAAACGCCGAACATTTTTTCCGGCAACTCGTATTTGGGAATCTGATAGTGGTAATAGAGCGCCGCCTGCGCCCCCCAGCAGATGTGGAGCGTCGAGTAGACGTTGGTTTTGCTCCATTCGAAGATGCGGCAGAGCTCGGGCCAGTAGTCTACGGCTTCAAACGGCATTTGTTCGACCGGCGCCCCGGTGATGATCATGCCGTCGTACTTGCGGTCTTTCACCTGGTCGAACGTTTCGTAGAATTTGATCAGATGGTCTTGCGACGTGTTGGTCGGCTGGTAGGAGGCCGTGTACAGAAAATCGACCTCGACCTGCAGCGGCGTATTGCCCAGCAGGCGCAAGAGCTGCGTTTCCGTGACGATTTTGGTCGGCATCAGGTTCAACAGCAAAATCTTCAGCGGGCGGATATCCTGGTGATAAGCCCGGTCTTCGTACATGACGAAAATATTTTCCGCCTCCAACGTGTTGGTGGCTGGCAGGTTGTTCGGGATTTTAATCGGCATGGCGCTTTCCTCCGCATGAATAAATAGACCGCAAAGTCGTTATTTCTGATCAGATTAATGAAAATCCTGGTGGCTTTCAGAATAACATGTTGATTTTTGACTGTCAATAATGGCGAGAATTCCGATTAAAAAAATGTGGTTGAACATTTTTCTGCATTGTGCTATTATCCATAACAACAAGTGTATACAAAACTCTTATCCAGAGTGGTCGAGGGACTGGCCCGATGACGCCCGGCAACCGGCAGCAATGCAGTGGTGCTAATTCCAGCAGGAGCAATCCTGGCAGATACCAGCAGGAGCAATCCTGGCAGATAAGAGGAAAGTGCGTGATGAGCTGCTTTCCTCTGGAAAGGAGCTTTTGTTATTTGCAGGATATGCCGGAGCGCATGTGGAAAAAGCAAGTTATGCAGTTATGTGGTACCTGACCCCGGTTGTGAAAGGAGAAATATGGTGAACAACATCAACATTGAAGATAAAAGCGAAGCATTAATCGAACACTTGCGCGGGCTGGGCCGCGTGGCAGTGGCTTTTTCCGGCGGAGTGGACAGCACATTTCTACTGGCGGCGGCGCTCAAGGGCTTGGGGCGCAATAACGTGGCGGCGGTGACGGCCGCTTCCGCAACCCTGACCGAGGAGGAGCGCGATGAGGCGGCGCAACTGGCTGCAGGGCTGGGGGCAAGACATGTCATTCTCGATGCGCCGGAATTTTCCGAGCCGCAGTTTGTCGCCAATACGCCGGAGCGATGTTATTTTTGCAAAAAGGCGCGCTTTGTCGCCTTGTGCGAATGGGCCCGCCAGGAAGGCTTTACGTGGGTGCTGGACGGCTCCAACGTTTCCGATCTGGATGACTACCGGCCGGGGATGAAGGCGCTGGCCGAGCTGGCAATGGTGACTAGTCCGCTGCTGGAACTGGGCTGGACGAAGGACGAGATCCGCGCCGCGTCAAAGGCCTGGAACTTGCCGACCTGGAACAAGGCAAGCGCCGCCTGTCTGGCGTCGCGGATTGCCTACGGGATTGAAATCACGGTTGAGCGGCTGCAGCAGGTGGAAGCGGCCGAAGCCTTTATCAGGCGCTATTGCCACGAACCGATCCGGGTGCGCCACCACGGCGACTTGGCGCGCATCGAGGTGACGCAAAAATTCATTCCCCTGATTGCGGCGCAAGGCGTGTCGCGGGATGTCTGCGAGGCTTTTCGCGCCATTGGGTTTAAGTATGTAACGTTGGACCTTGCCGGCTATCGAAGCGGCAGTTTAAATGATGTAATAACGAATAAATGAGTACATTGAGGGAGTGTGACAGAGATGTCGGAAAAAATTTATGGCAGTTTGACGGAGTTAATTGGCAATACCCCGCTGTTGGAAGTGAAAAAGTTTGAGCAGCGCCGCGGCCTGAAGGCCCGTGTGATTGCGAAATTGGAATATTTCAATCCGCTCGGCAGCGTGAAAGACCGGATCGGCTACGCCATGATTACGGATGCGGAAGAGAAGGGCTTGCTCAAACCGGGCGCGCTGATCGTCGAACCGACGAGCGGCAACACCGGCGTCGGGCTGGCGTTTGTCGCCGCGGCGCGCGGCTACCGCCTGGTTCTGACGATGCCGGAGACGATGAGCATTGAGCGCCGACGCCTGCTGTCCGCCCTGGGCGCCGAATTGGTGCTGACGCCAGGGCCGCTCGGCATGAAGGGCGCCATTGCCAAGGCGGAAGAAATTGTGGCTTCGACGCCCGGCGCGTTCATGCCGCAGCAGTTCAACAACCCGGCCAACCCGGCCTACCACAAGAAAACGACGGCGGAAGAAATCTGGCGCGACACGGGCGGCAGGGTTGACGCCTTCATCGCCGGCGTCGGCACGGGCGGCACGATTACGGGGGTCGGTCAAGTCTTGAAAGAGCGCAACCCGAATGTCCGCATTATCGCGGTGGAACCGGTCGACTCGCCCGTTCTGTCCGGCGGCCAGCCCGGTCCGCACAAGCTCCAGGGGATTGGCGCGGGCTTCGTGCCGCAAGTGCTCGACCGCACGGTGATTGACGAAATCATTCCGGTGTCGTCTGACGACGCCTTCCAGGCGGCGCGCGATCTGGCGGCGGCGGAAGGGCTCTTGGTCGGCATCTCCAGCGGCGCCGCCGTGGCGGCGGCTGCGCAAGTGGCCGCGCGGCCGGAATTTGCCGGCAAGAACATCGTCGTGCTGCTGCCGGATACGGGCGAGCGCTACCTGTCCACCCCGCTGTTTGAAAAACCGGAATAAAAGGAGCGAAGAAGATGGCATTGCCAGAAAACCTGCATTTTGATTCCCTGGCTATTCACGGCGGCCAGGAACCTGACCCGGCGACTGGTTCGCGCGTGGTGCCGATTTATCAAACGGCCTCCTATGTGTTTGATGACGCGGATCACGCGGCCGATTTGTTCGGGCTGAAAGCGTCCGGCAACATTTATACGCGCTTGATGAACCCAACGACGGATGTGCTGGAAAAGCGCGTGGCCCTGCTGGAAGGCGGCCTTGGCGCACTCGCGTTCGCCTCCGGACACGCGGCGATCATCGGCGCGATTTGGAACATCCTGACGGTGGGGGACGAAATCGTCAGCTCGTCGACGCTGTACGGCGGGACCTACAATATGTTTGCCCATACCCTGCCGCGCACCGGCATCAAGGTTCATTTCGTCGATGCGGCTGATCCGGAAAATTTCCGCCGGGCGATTACGCCTAACACGAAAGCCCTGTACGCGGAAACGATCGGCAACCCGAAAATTGACGTGCTGGATATTGAGGCGGTGGCGAAGATCGCCCACGAGCACGGCATTCCGCTTATCATCGACAGCACGTTCGCCTCGCCTTACTTGTGCCGCCCGATTGAACACGGCGCGGACATCGTCATCCATTCGGCCACGAAATTCATCGGCGGACATGGCTCGTCCATGGGCGGCATCGTCGTCGACGCCGGCCGCTTTGACTGGGGTAACGGCAAGTTCCCTTCCCTGAGCGATCCGGACCCGAGCTACCATGACCTGAGCTATGCCAAGGACATTGGCGCGGCGGCGTTCATCACCCGGCTGCGCGTTCAGATCTTGCGGGACGTCGGCGCTTGCATCAGCCCGTTCAACAGCTTCTTGCTTCTGCAAGGCCTGGAAACGCTTCATCTGCGCATGCAGCGCCACGTGGAGAACACGCTGGCGGCGGCGAAATTCCTAGAACAGCACGAGCTTGTCTCCTGGGTCAGCTATCCCAGCCTGGCGAGCCATCCGCAGCATGCTTTGGCGAACAAGTATCTGCCGAAAGGAGCGGGCGCGATCCTGACTTTTGGCATCAAGGGCGGCCTGGAGGAAGGGAAGAAGTTCATCAATTCGCTGCAGCTCTTCTCCTTGCTGGCCAATGTCGGCGACTCCAAGTCGCTTGTCATCCACCCGGCGAGCACGACCCATTCGCAGCTGTCGAGCGAACAGCGCGCGGCGGCCGGTGCGCCGGACGACATGATCCGCCTGTCAATCGGAACGGAGTCGATCGAAGATATTTTGGCTGATTTGGATGCCGCGCTGAAAGCATCGAGGAACTGATGCAGGTGCTGAAGCATTTCAATCGGTAAAGGACTTGCAGACGATAGTTCCGCGGACAAAAGGGAGTGATGAGGATGGCGGAGACGGCAACGCGCACGCTGCGTTCCAGCAGCATGAAAATTGCCGGCATGACGTGCGCCGCCTGCTCGGCGCGGATCGAAAAGGCGTTGGCGAAAATGCCGGGCGTCGAGCAGGCGGTTGTCAACCTGGCCGCCGAGCAGGCCAGCGTCACCTATGACCCGACGCAAACCAGCCTGGCGGCGGTGGCGGAGAAAGTGCGCGACCTGGGTTATGAAGTGGTCACGGACAAAGCGGAGTTCGCGATTACCGGCATGACCTGCGCCGCCTGCGCCACGCGCATCGAAAAAGGGCTGGCGAAATTGCCGGGCGTCTACAATGCTACGGTGAATTTGGCCGCTGAAAGGGCGACAGTCGAGTACAGCGGCAGCGAGCTGAGCATTGCGCAAATCCAGCAGAAGGTGGAGCAGCTTGGTTACGGCGCGCACAATATAGCTGAGGCGAAGGACGTCGACCGCGAAAAAACACTGCGGGAGGAAGAGATCAAACGGCAAACACAGCGATTTGTTTTATCCGCCGTGTTGTCCGCCCCGCTCCTTTTGAGTATGATTGCACATTCTACGGGGATTTTGCATGGGTTGAGCGCTTTTTTCATGCAGCCGTTCGTGCAGTTGGTTCTGTCCACGCCGGTACAGTTTATTGCCGGATGGCCTTTTTACCGCGGCGCGTATGCCGCGCTGAAAAACGGCAGTGCGAATATGGATGTGCTGGTTGCGCTCGGGACGTCAGCGGCCTATTTGTACAGTTTTGCGAATATGCTGGCAGGTGATCCGCATTTGTATTTTGAAACCTCGGCCGTCTTGATCACGTTGATCATTCTCGGCAAGTTGCTGGAGGCGCGGGCCAAGGGGCAGACTTCGGAAGCGATCAAGGCGCTGATGGGCTTGCAGGCGAAAACGGCGCGCGTCGTGCGCGATGGTCAGGAGACGGATATACCGATTGAGCGCGTCGCTGTCGGCGACGTGGTGGTCGTGCGTCCCGGGGAGAAAGTGCCCGTGGATGGAGTAATAATAGAAGGAAATTCGACGCTCGACGAGTCCATGCTGACCGGCGAGAGCTTGCCGGTCGATAAAAAAGCCGGCGATCAGGTGGTCGGCGCGACGCTCAACAAGTTTGGCACGTTTAAATTTACGGCGACCAAGGTCGGCAAGGACACGGTCCTGGCACAAATCGTGCGGATTGTGGAAGCCGCCCAAGGCTCCAAAGCGCCTATCCAGCGCTTTGCCGATGTGGTGTCAGGCTATTTTGTCCCGGCGGTAGTTGTCTTGGCCGTGCTCACTTTTCTCGGCTGGTATTTCGTTTTTGACGCAGGCAATTTTTCCCGCGCCCTGATAAACTTTACGGCGGTCATGGTCATTGCCTGCCCGTGCGCGCTTGGCCTGGCGACACCCACCTCGATCATGGTCGGGACGGGAAAAGGGGCTGAAAACGGCATTTTGTTCAAGGGGGCGGAGCACCTGGAAAACGCCCATCGCCTGACAACGATCGTGCTGGATAAGACGGGCACGATTACAAAAGGGCAGCCGGAAGTAACAGATGTGGTTGCGCTGGCCGGGTTTGACGAACCGGACGTAGTCAGAGCAGCCGTCAGCCTGGAGCAAAGTTCGGAGCATCCGCTGGCGCAGGCGATCGTCGAATACGGACGCGCAAAAGCCTTGAGCGGCGCGGACGTGCAGTCTTTTGCGGCGATTCCCGGTCACGGCGTGACGGGGGCTGTCGGCGGGAAGAGCGTGCTTGTGGGGACGCGGCGGCTGATGAGCGATAACGCGATCAGCCTGGAGTCGGTGCGGGCGCAGCAGGAACGTCTGGAAGAGCAGGGCAAGACTGTCATGCTTGTGGCGATTGACCAACAGCTGGCGGGTTTGATCGCCGTGGCGGATACGGTCAAAGAAACCTCGGCGCAGGCAGTGGCGGCGCTGCAGCAACTGGGGATCGAAGTGTGGATGATCACGGGCGACAATGCGCGGGCGGCCAGGGCGATCGCCGCCGGTATCGGCATCGAACACGTGCTGGCGGAGGTGCTGCCGGAGCACAAGGCGCAAAAGGTCTCGGAACTGCGGCAGGCGGGCAAGGTGGTTGGCATGGTCGGCGACGGCATCAACGATGCGCCGGCGCTGGCTACGGCTGATGTCGGCTTTGCCATCGGCACAGGGACAGACGTGGCGATCGAGGCGGCCGACATTACGCTGATGCGCGGCGACCTGATGGGGGTCGTGGCGGCCATCCGCTTGAGCAAAGCGACGATGCGCAATATCAAGCAGAATTTGTTTTGGGCGCTGTTTTACAATTCGCTGGGCATTCCCGTTGCCGCCGCCGGGTTTCTTTCGCCGGTGCTGGCCGGCGCGGCCATGGCGTTCAGTTCGGTATCGGTTGTGACGAATGCCTTGCGGCTCAGAAAGTTCAAATGACAAAGGAGAGGATTCGGATGAGCGAAACAATTATCAAAATCGAAGGCATGTCCTGCGGACACTGCAAGGCGGCAGTCGAAAAAGCCCTGAAGTCTGTGCCGGGCGTGGAAACGGCGGTTGTTGATTTGGAGAAAAAGCAGGCGGCGGTAACGGGCTCGGCATCGCTGGCGGCGCTGCGCGAGGCGGTGGAGGAAGCCGGCTACGAAGTGATTGCGTGACAGTCGCAGCGGAAACACACCCTTATCCCACAATCAAAGGAAATTCAAAAAAATTTTTCTTATAATAAATCGTGTTAAGTGGTAAAATAAGGCGGGGACGTTGTCCACCCCTTTATGGAGCGTTGAGCTTTTACTGTTGTTAACCGGCGCTGCTCCGTGAGCGGAAGCCGGTTTTCTTTTGATGCGGAGGGCGTATGCGGGTTTTATTGGTCGAGGATGAAAAAAAGCTGGCGGAGGCGCTGGCCTATCAGTTGCGCAAGCACGGCTACGCGGTGGACACGGCCGCGGATGGGGAAGCGGCGCTGGCTTTGGCGCAGGCGCAGGTGTACGAATTGTTCGTGCTGGACTGGATGCTGCCCAAACGGGACGGGATCTGCGTGCTAAAGGAAATCCGCTCGCTGGGCGTGGAAGCGCCGGTGCTGATGCTGACGGCGCGTGACTCGCTTGCGGATCGGGTGAAGGGGCTGGACGCCGGCGCGGACGACTACCTGATCAAGCCCTTTTTGACTGAAGAGCTGCTCGCCCGGCTGCGCGCCTTGTCCCGCCGCAAGAATAAAGATTATGTCGGCAGTCTGATTGCGACCGGCGCCTGGACGCTCGACCCCTTGAAGGGGGAAGCGCGGTGCGGCGACCGCTGCGCGCAGCTGAGCCAAAAAGAGGCGCAACTGCTGGAACTCCTGATGGTCAATGAGGGACAGGTGCTGACCAAGGAGCGGATTTTTGAGCGGGTCTGGGGGTATTGCGCGGAGGCGGAATTAACCAGCGTGGAATTGTACATACATTATTTGCGCAAAAAACTGCACACGACAGCCATTAAAACAGCCCGGGGCGTGGGCTATTACTGGCAGGACGAGGCTAATGATGCTTAAAAAGCTTCGCTTGCAGTTTATTGTCGTAAATGCGGTGATTATCATCGTCCTGTTCACGCTGCTGGCGGCGGCTTCCTGGTTTTATCTGCAAGAGCGCATCATAGATCGCACCGCCCATATTGCGGAAAAAGTAATGTGCGACAGGGACGCTGGGGTGATGCGCCCACCGCCGCCGCCGGGCAAAGGCGACCCCTTTTGGTTTCCACTGCCGGCGCACAATGCCGAGCCGATGCTGCCGCCCTTTTTTGTCGTACCGGTCGATCCGGCGGGCGGAATCCAGGATTACACGCATATGAACCGCTTCAGCCAAGGTGCGGTTGACGAATTGACCGCGCGCGTGTTGGCCGCGCCGGCGGAGCAAGGGCAGTTTCAGATCGGCGACCGCCATTATTATTATGCGCGCATGGTGCGCCAATCTGCGCCCGGCGAGATGGTCTTTGTCCTGGACATGGAGCGGGATCGCGCCATGATGCTGGAGTTCATCGGCATTTTGCTCTTGGCGGGCGTCGTCTGCCTGCTGCTGTCCATCCTGGGCAGCATTTTTTTGGGCAACCGGGCGATCCAGCCGATTTGCAAAGCCTGGCAGCAGCAAAAAAACTTTCTGGCCGACGCATCCCATGAATTGCGCACGCCGCTGACGGTCATCGGGACAAACCTGGAAATCGTGCTCGACAACCACCGTGAAACCGTCGCCAGCCAGGTCAACTGGCTGCGCAATATTCAAGAAGAGACGGCCCACATGAGTTCTTTGGTGGACGGTTTGCTGTTTTTAGCCCGCACGGACGCCAACCAGGAGGTGCTGGAGCTGCGGCCGTTTTGCCTGCGGCAAGCGGTGGCCAGCACGGTTGGCGCGCTGATGCCTGCCGCCCTGTCAAAAGGCGTGCAGTTGTCATTGAAGATTGACGAGGGGAAATTGCCTTATTGCGGAGATGAAAGGCTGCTGCGTCAAGTGGTGGGGATTTTGCTTGACAATGCCATCCGGCACACGCCAAAAGGCGGCGCTGTGATAGTCAGCGTCAGCAAACAAGAGAATAAAATGCTTATTTGCGTGGCCGATAACGGCGAGGGGATCAAAGCCGAGAGCCTGCCGCATATTTTTAACCGCTTCTATCAAGGCGATGAGGCGCACGCCAACGGCAAGGCGGGATTGGGGCTGGCGATCGCCAAGAGCATCGTTGAGCGGCACGGCGGAACAATCCGCGCCGCCAGCGCGCCCGCCGTGGAGACCCGGTTTTACGTCGACTTGCCGATTGAACAATAAGAACTAGCAGGGGTGGGGGGAGAAACATGGTAGAAAACAGTCGCGGTAAAATTTATCTAGTTGACGAAGACAACAGCTTTTGCCAAGTGGCGGCATTCTGTCTTGAGCAGGAGGGCTGGCAGGTCAAGAGCTTTGCGGCGCAGGACAGTCCGCAGTCGTATCTGAACGATCACCCGAAACTGTGGATTTTGGATGCGGACAGCACGATCGGTTTTGACATGCTGCGTTGTGTGAAAAAGCATACGCCCAATGTGCCGGTTTTACTGACAGCCGACCGGGAAAACCTGATCGACCGGGCTTTGGGGCTGGAGCTTGGTTGTCAGGATATGGTGCTGAAGCCTTTTTCGCCGCGCGAGATGGTGCTCAGGGTCAAACGCATTTTGACAAACGAACCGGAGCGGGATTTGCTGCGGTCGGAAGATTCGCTGCAGGATTATGTCATTCACTGGCAGGAGCGCGTGGTGCTGGATGGGGATCAGCCGGTGCCGCTGACCAGCAAAGAGTTTTTGCTGCTCGAATACCTGTACCGCTATCGGGGTGCGGCGCTGTCGCGCGAGCAAATTTTAGAGCAGGTCTGGGGCGAGGGGTACTATGGTTCGGAACGGGTTGTGGACGATCTGGTGCGCCGCATGCGCCGCAAACTCGGGCGGCTGCGGGTGGAAACGTTGTACGGGTTCGGCTACCGCTTGAGCATGTGAAGGAAAATACATAGAGTGATGGTAAAGCCCCGTTGGCTGGGATTCCGGCCGATAGGGCTTTTTTTGTCGGTGGCTGAGTTGCTTTTCTTTGCTTCTAAGGAAAATCAAAGGCAAAGCGATTACAATGAATTCGATAGTATAATTTGTCAGCCTGCTGTCAGCCGTTTGTCATAATGGGCCGATTGCCCGGGTTGCTTCCCGGACGCCGACGTGTGGGGGGAGCTGCCGACCGGCTAGCGGGATTCGCCGCAAGTCGCGACACAACAGCTGCTGCATGCTGCCTGACAAAAACAAACAGAAAAGACAAGGATGATTCGAACAAGCCGAACACAGCCCGCAGGACGCGAAGCTGGTTAGGTTTCTTTGGGTCGTCTTTTCTATTTCAAGGGGGAGGAAATATGCTGGTATTGGGCAGAAAGCCGGGCGAATACGTGATGATCGGCCAGGACATCATGGTCAAGGTCATCAAGAGCGAAGAAGGCGACCTGCGCTTGGCGATCGACGCGCCGCGCAGCGTCAACATCGTCCGCGGCGAGCTCTACGAGCGGCAGAAGCAGACGGGCTGACGGACACGAAAAAATTTTTTCAAAAGCGCTTAAGTGTTGCGCAAAACGCTACGATAACTATAATGACAGCGTAAAACACCCATGAAATTACATAAAAACACAGGGACGATTCAAGATGCCAAGCTTGCCTGCAGGACGCAGGCGGTGGTTTGGCGCCTTTGAATCGTCTTTTCTGTTTTTCAAGGAGGAAAAATTATGCTGGTATTAGGCAGAAAACCGGGTGAATATGTGATGATCGGCCAGGACGTTATGGTCAAGGTCATCAAGAGTGAGGACGGCGACCTGCGCTTGGCGATCGACGCGCCGCGCAGCGTCAACATCGTCCGCGGCGAGCTTTGGGAGAGCCAGCGGGCGCGCCTGTCAGTCTAGGCAACTAAAACAAGCATTCAGGGACGAGAGCATTTGCCGCACCCGGCAGGACGCCGGTTTTGCGCGGCAGATGGGCTCGTCCTTTTTTGCTTGCGCCGATTGCCGCCTATTCTTTGATAATAAGCCGAGTGGCCATGAGGCTTGTTATAAATAACGGTGAAAACGGAAGTTCACCGAATAACAAAACACGGAGGTTTTAACCATGATTATCAACCACAACCTGGCATCGATGAACACCCTGAACGCGCTGGCGAAAAACGAAAGCGCCACCAACTCTTCGCTGGCGAAATTGTCCTCTGGCTTGCGCATCAACAGCGCTGCCGATGACGCGGCCGGCTTGGCAATTTCCGAGCAAATGCGCGGCCAGATCCGCGGCTTAGATCAAGCGTCTTCAAATGCGCAAGATGGCATTTCATTGATTCAAACGGCCGAGGGTGCGTTGAGTGAAACAACTGATATCCTGCAACGCATGCGTGAATTGGCTGTGCAGTCGGCTACTGACACCAACACCGACAATGATCGCGCCGAAATTCAAAAAGAGGTCGACGAGCTGGCCAAAGAAATTACCCGCATTGCCAACGACACGCAATTTAATACGAAGAGCCTGTTGACGGGTGCGGCTGACACAGCTGCCGGCGGCGCAAGCTTAACGTTCCAAATCGGTGCCAACGAAGGGCAAAACATCACGCTCGCCATTGGTGCGATGGATGCGAAAACGCTGGGCGTTGATGACGGAACTGGTTCAGCAGCAGTCGTTGCCAACGATGGCAGTGTCACTACGGCCGCCTCAGCGACTGCCGGCATTGACGTGTCTTCTCAGACGGCGGCAGATGGCGCCATTACAACGATTGATGATGCGATCAGTACTGTTTCCAGCGAACGGGCGAAGCTTGGCGCGTACCAAAATCGCTTGGAGCATACGATCAACAACCTCGAAACTTCCTCTGAAAACCTGAGCTCGGCCGAATCGCGGATCCGCGACGTCGACATGGCGGCGGAAATGGCGACCTACCAGAAGAACAGCGTGCTGCAGCAGGCGGCGCAAGCGATGCTCGCGCAAGCCAACCAGCAGCCGCAGCAAGTGCTTTCCCTGCTGCAATAAGGCGGTACAGGGGCATAGGAATTCTTTGCAGAGCCAGAGACAGGTCTCTGGCTCTGCTTTCTTTTGCCAATAGGCCGGTAACGGCTTATGAATAAATGGACACTACATAAGGAGGCGTTTTTATGTCTACAACCAGTTCCGTGAGCTCAAGCTACTGGATTACCCCAACCAGCACCGACAGCACGACGGCCACGACGGGGACCAGCGACATCGGCAACTTCGAGACGTTCCTGCAGCTCTTGGCGACCGAACTGCAGAACCAGGACCCGACCGACCCGGTCAGCAACACGGAGTACGTGTCGCAGATCGCCCAATTCAACTCCCTGTCGCAGCTCGAAGCGATCAGCACCGGCATGGAGGCTTACCAGGCCTATTCGATGATCGGAACGACGGTCAGCTATTCGACGACCGACTCCAGCGGCGCGACCACCACCTCAACCGGCACGGTGAATTCGGTCATCATCGACGGCGACAATTTGTACCTGTCCGTAGACGGCACATCGGTCAGCCTCGACAACGTGACGAAAGTATCGGTCGATTCGAGTGCGGCCGCGACGGCCTAACAACCGGACGCCGGTTCAACCGAAGAGACAACGCTAAGCAGCCGGACCCTGAATGGGAGGCTGACTTCTATTTCCGAACGACAGACGAAATAGATTCAGGAGGGTGTTTATGTCAACAGCCATGTTCGCCGGCGTGTCCGGCTTGAAATCGCAGCAAACGAAGCTCGACGTGATCGGCAACAACATCGCCAATATCAGCACGACGGGCTACAAGAGCCAAAGCGTGTCCTTCAGCGACATCCTCAGCCAGACGCTCAGTTCGGCGACCGCGCCGAGCACCACCTCCAGCCGCGGCGGCACGAACGCCATCCAGGTCGGCCTGGGGGTGACGGTGTCCTCGGTGTCGACCAACATGGACACGGGCAGCACCGAGACGACCGGCAACGACATGGACGTGTCGATCGGCGGCGACGGCTTTTTCATCGTCCAGGGCGGCACGACGGGCAACTACCAATTTACGCGCGCCGGCAATTTCGGCGTCGACTCGAACGGCAACCTGACGGTCAACGGCTTGACTGTCTGCGGCTGGCAGGAGTACTCGACCGATACGGACGGCACCTACACGTACAATACGCAAAAAACCGTCGAGCCGATCAACCTGTTCTCTGACAGCATCAACGGCAACAAAAAGGTGATCGCGCCGGCCGCCACTGAGACGGCGACGCTGTCCGGCACGCTCTTGCCGACCGAGGACGCGCAGGGCACGGCCCTGACGACGATCGGGACCAGCCCGACCGACACGGACTCGACGACCACGATGACCGTCTACGACACGCAGGGCAACAGCTACGACGTCCAGGTCAAGCTGACGAAATGCTACACCGACACGACGACCGGCGGCACGACCTCCGGTTATACTTCTTGGTACTGGGAGGCGGCCTCGTCCGACTCCGACCTGGCAGTCGGCACGCCGGCCAGCGGCTATATCGCCTTTGACAGCGACGGCAAGCTGGTGACGACGGACACGACCAACTTCTCCACGACGCCGTCGATTACCCTGACGCCGGCTTCTTCGATCGGCGCCAGCGCCTTCACCGTCGCGCTGGACATGAGCGGGCTTTCCTCTTATACGTCAACCAGCAGTTCTTCGTCCTCCGTCACGGCGACGACCGACGGCTACGCCTCCGGCGAGCTGCAGGGCGTAGCGATCGGCACGGACGGCGTGATCACCGGCACGTACAGCAACGGGCAAAAGCAGCCGCTGGCGATGCTGGCCTTAGCCAATTTCACCAACCCAGAAGGATTGGAAAAAATCGGCACCAACCTCTACGCGACAACGGTCAACTCCGGCTCCTTCACGGGCGGCGTGGCGGCCGGTTCAAGCGGCACCGGCACGCTCAGCTCGGGCACGCTGGAGGGCTCGAACGTCGATTTGGCGCAGGAATTCAGCAACATGATGATCACGCAGCGCGCCTACCAGGCGAACAGCAAGATCATCACGACGTCGGATGAAATGATGGAAACGCTGATCAATTTGAAACGTTAGGAGTAAAGTATGGGCGCGACGTTCAACACGTATAATATTGCCACCACCGGCTTGTACGCCAGCCAGGCGGCGCTGACGACGGTGAGCACGAACCTGTCGAATGTGAACACGGACGGCTACTCGCGCCAGCGCGTCACGACCGCCGAGCAGAGCATCCTCTTATCCGGCGGGACGTCGCACGGCAGCGGGGTCGACGTCGAGGCGATTTCCCGCCTGCGCAGCAACTTTCTGGACAATACCTACCGCCAGGCGAACGCCAGCATGGAATATTTGAGCGCGAAAAACACAATGCTGGAGGACGCCCAGGCGCTGTTGAGCGAGTACGAGAGCTCCGACAGTTCGACCGACGGCGAATACGGCGTGCAGGCGATGGTCGAGGAATTTTTCAGCAGTTGGGAAACCCTGACGACCGATCCGTCAAGCCAAAGCGCGCGAAGCACGGTGGTGGAAAACGCCGTGGCGCTGGTAGAGACGCTCAGCGAGATCAACGAGCAGCTGACGGAGCTGCAAGATGACGCCGGCGACCGCCTCGCCGACGGTGTCGACACGCTGAATGATTTGGCAAAACAGGTGGCGGCGCTCAACCTAAAAATCCTGCAGGCCAACAACAACGGCAGTTCGGCGAACGATTTGTCCGACCAGCGCGACGCCCTGCTGGACCAGATGTCGGCGCTGTCGAACATCAGCGTCGTGGAGGAGTCGAGCGGCATGGTCAACGTTACGATCGGCGGCGTGGCGCTCGTCCAGGGTCTGGCGACGCATCAACTGACGGTGGCGCAAACGAGCGGGCAAACAACGGTCGCATGGGAAGGCTTGGGGTGCGCGGCCAACCTAGCCGGCGGCAGCCTGAAGGCCTATCTGGAAGAGGCGGACGCCAGCGGCGTAACGGCACTGAGCGGCACGGGCAGCGACAACTTCGCCACGGACGGCGACAGCTATCTGGCCACGCTGCGCCAGGGTCTGAACGACCTCTTGACGACGGTCGCCGTGCAGGTCAACACGCTGCTGGCGGGAGGCGCGGATGCAAACGGCGACGCCGGCGCGGCGCTGTTTGTCAAAGTAGATGACGCGCAGGCTTTTTCGCTCGGCAATATCCAGGTCAATCCAACCATTTCAAGTGACGTCGACAAACTGGCGGCCGGGACGAGCGGCGAAAGCGAAGACAACACGGTCGCCGCGGCGATTATCGACCTGCAGGAGTCGGAGCTGTTCACCTGCGACGATCTGGCGATGAACCTGACTGACTTTTACCAGTCGCTGCTTTCCTGGGTTTCAACGACGGGCGATACGGTGGGCACCAATTACGATACGCAGAGCACGCTCCTGGCGCAGGCCGAAACGTCGCGCCAGTCGGTTTCCGCTGTTTCGCAGGACGAGGAATTGACCAAGATGATTACGTACCAGAACGCCTATAACGCCAGCGCGCGGGTTTTGAGCACGATCGACGGCCTGATCGGCGATTTGATCGAGGATTTGGGCGGCTGAGCCCGGTTCCTAAAGGGGAGGTGAGGTCAGGATGAATTCAACTTTTACCGGCATCAATATCGCCTCGCGGGGCCTGTATGCCAGCCAGGCCGGCTTGTCGGTCACGACGGACAACGTCAGCAATGCGAACACAGACGGCTATTCGCGGCAGACGGTCACGCAGACGGCCGTCACGCCGGCGGCGGTGTACAGCAGCAATGCGGTGCTCGGCAACGGCGTGGAGGTGACGGCGATCGACCAGGAGCGCGACGCTTTTTTAGACCAGCGCTACTGGAAGGAGAACAGCCGCCTGGGGGAGTGGGAGACGAAGACCAATACTCTGACGGAAATCGAGGAGCTGATGAACAACACGACCAACAGCACCGGCTTCAGCACGATTTTCGACGACTTCTACTCCGCTCTTGAGACGCTGACGACCAACCCGAGTGATAGCGCCACGCGCTCGGAGGTGCAGGAATACGGCGCGGCGATTTGCCAGTACTTGAACGAGACTTCGTCGCGCCTGACGGAGATTCAGGCGGACCTGAACGCCTCCGTTAAGACGACGGTCGATGAGATCAATTCCTACGCTGAGCAGATCGCTGACTTAAACCAGCGCATCAATTCGGTGCTGGCGACGGGCGGCAACGCCAATACGCTTAAGGACCAGTGCGCGTTGCTGGTGGACAGCCTGACTGAACTGACTGCCTGCGACGTGACGGTGACGGACGACAGCCTGACGATCCAGATTGGCGGCAGCACGCTGGTGGACGGCGAGCGCTGCAACCGGCTGACGGTTGTGGCCGACAGCAGCAACAGCGATTATTACGCGGTGCAGTGGGAAGCGACGGGCAGCGCCGCTACGATCACCGGCGGCGCGCTGAAGGCGGAGCTGGACTTGCGCGACGGGGACGGGACGGACGCCGGCTATAAAGGGATTAATTATTATACTGATCAATTGGACACCTTCGCGCAAACGTTCGCCAAGGCGTTCAACGAAGGCGTGCTGGCCGACACGTCGGTCACCACATACGAATCAGCTGGACATGCGGACGGCTACACGGCCGACGGCGCGACCGGCGTGCGGTTTTTTACGTATGACGATATCGCTTCAGATGAGCTGGCGGCCGACATCGCCGCTAGCGGCTTGGACGCTGCCTATGCCAACGTCACGGCGGCGAACATCTCCCTGTCGGCGGAAGTGGCGGCGGATGTCGACAATATCGCTGCCTCCTCGAGCGCGGACGAAACGGAGAACAGCGGCGTCGCCAGCAGCCTTATCGACATGCTGGAGGATGCGGCGATGTTCAGCAAGGGCACACCGGGCGACTTTTACAACGCGATCATCAGCACACTGGCGACGGACAGCTCGGCCGCCGAGCGGCGCAGCGAAAGCTACAGCAGCATCGTGGACCAGCTGAGCGACCGCCGCGCGTCGGTGTCCGGCGTCGACACCAACGAGGAGACGGCCTATATGACGCAGTACCAGGCGGCCTACGAGGCGTCGGCGCAGATGGTTTCCGTGTGGAGCGATGTGCTGGCCGTGACGATCAACATGACAAATAACGATTAATGGGCAAGCAAGGAGGCGGCGGGATGCGGATTACCAACAGCATGCTGGTGACGAACACGATCAGGAATATCGCTAGCAACACGAAACGTCTGGCTGAGGCGTCGGAGCGCCAGTCGACGCAGTCGAAGATTTCTTTGCCGTCGGACGACCCGACGGTGGCGACGAACGCCGTCAAGTACCGCAACTACGTGTCGACGGTGGCGCAGTACCAGGAGAATGTCGATAATGCGATCTCCTGGATGAGCGTCACCGAGGGAGCGATCAGCGACCTGAGCGACGTCGTGCAGGAACTGCGCGACAAGACGGTGCAGGCGGCCAACGGCACGATGAGCGACGATGATTTGGCGGCGATCAAAAGCGAAGTTGAGCAATTGAAAGAAGCGGCGATCGAGATTTTGAACACGTCATACGCCGGACGCTACGTCTTCGCCGGCTATGCGGCGGATGCGGCGCCGTTTGGTACGACGAGCGTAACGGTGGGCGGCGAGACGGTCGACAAAGTGACGTTCCGGGAGCAGATCGTGAACCTGGGCGGACCCGTGTCCGGTGACCTGGATGCGACGGAACTGGAAAGTACTTACGCGGCGGAGGCGGCCAACGCTTACGATGCCGCCTCCGCCGCCCAGCCGATTAAGTACAACATCGGGTTTGGCAGCGAGATCGCGGTGAATGTCGAAGGACAGGACCTCGTCACAAACGCGGAGGGAACGAATTTGTTCGATACGATCGACAAGCTGCTGTTGGGGCTGGACGGGCAAACGAGCTATCAGACGCTTGACGCAGCCGGGAAGGCAACGACGACGGCGTTTGCGCTGACGGATGTGCTGGGCGACCTGGACGCCGGGCTCAGCCAGATTTCTGCAGTCTGGGCCGACCTGGGGGCGCGGGAGAACTACGCCAAACTGGCGAAAAACCGCTTGAGCGACGACGCGACCGTGTACACGACGCTGATGTCAAACAACGAGGACGTCGACATTGCGGAAGCGACGACCGACGTGTCGACGGCCCAGACCGTCTACGACGCGTCGCTCACGGTCGGCGCCAAGGCGATCACCAAGACGCTGCTCGATTACATCGTTTAATACGGCATGAGGCAACAAAGGGGGCAACGGGATGTCGAGTTCTTCCTCAAGTTCAGTTAGCGCCACGACCGTCAACGGCACGACCCGCTTCAGCGGTCTGTCCTCCGGGATTGACGTCGATTCCCTGGTTGAGGAGCTGATGACGGCCGAGTCGGCGAAGCTGGATAAAATGAAGCAACAGCAGCAACTGGCGACCTGGAAACAGGAACAGTACCGGGAAATCATCACTGATATCACGGACTTTGTCGATACCTACCTCGACTTGACTTCTTCCGACAGCATTTTAAAGCAGAGCAATTTTTTGCAGTTCAGCGTCGAATGCGACAGCACGGCGGTTGCGGCGGTCGCTACGGCGAGCGCCGCGGCCGGCAGCCATAAGCTTACTGTCAGCCAGCTGGCGACGGGCGCGACGCAAGCCAGCGCCACGAGCGTAACGCAGGCCGTGACGGGATCATCTGCCGTCAGCGATTTTACCGCCTTGGAAGGCACATCGTTTACGATCACGGTCGACGGGACGACGCGGATGGTGTCGTTTGACGACGCTTACAGCGGCTCGACGTACGAAGAGGCGATCCAGTATGTGCAGGACGCCGTCGACGAGGCCGTAGGCGCGGGCAAAGTCGTTATCAGCACGGTCGACGGCACGGATGCGACCGCCCTGACCTTGGCCGCGGCCGACGACAGCGGCGTGAGCAGCATTGCGGTCGCTGACGCGTCCTCAAACAGCGCGTTCAGCGCCCTGGGGTTCGACAGCAGTTCGAATTTATCGAACCGCCTGAGCACTTCCGACACGCTGGGCGAAGTCGCTTCCAAACTGGCGTCGGGAACCAGTTTTTTGAGTGCGGACGGCGAAATCGAATTTGCAATCAACGGACAGACCTTCACCTTCGACGAAGACGACACGCTCAGCGACATGATCAGCACTGTTAACAAGGATGCGACGGCTAACGTGACAATGGTGTACGACGAAAATATGGATCAGTTGATCATCTCCGCCGACGAGACCGGGGCCGGCAGGACGCTTGCCGTTGCTGACACGAGCGGGACGTTTTTTTCTTCGCTGTTGAGCACGTATACGGCCGGGGTTGATGCCAAGGTGGAACTTGACGGCACCGCGCTGACGCGCAGCGCCAATACGTTTACGGAGGCCGGCATCACCTATACGCTGAGCAAGGTGACGACGGAAAGCGCCGAGGTGGACGTGTCGCAGGATACGGACGCCGTTTATGACGTCATCAACAATTTTGTCACGGCTTACAACAAACTGCTTGAGACGATCAACGGCAAACTTGACGAAGAGTATGACAGCGACTATCCGCCGCTGACAGAAGCGCAGGAAGAGGAAATGTCGGATACGGAGATCGAAAGCTGGAACGAACAGGCGCAGACGGGGTTGTTGGCCAACGATATGACTCTGTCGGCGATGATCAGGAAAATGCGGACGGCAGTCATGTCTTCCGTGTCCGGCGTGACGGATACGCTGACGAGCATCGGCATCACGACCAGCACGTACACCGAGCAGGGCAAGCTGCACATTGACGAGGACACGCTGAAAGCGGCGATCGCCGAGGATCCGGAAGCGATCAAGAGCCTGTTCACCCAGTCGTCCGCATCCTATTCGGGCACGACGACGGTGCGCACGCTGACAAGCAGCGAGCGGTCGGTGCGGACGAGCGAGGAGGGGATCGCCTACAAGCTCTACGACATTCTGCAGGATTACGTCGGCACGATCCGCGACACCAGCGGCAACAAGGGCCTGCTGCTCGAAAAGGCCGGTATGGAAAACGACACGTCCGACACGGACAATTCGCTGACGACGCAGCTTGAGAGCCTGGCGGACAAGATTGAGGCGGAAGAAGAGCGTTTGGATGAAGTGGAGGATTGGTATTACGACAAGTTCACGGCGATGGAGACGGCTTTGTCGACGCTCTCGAGCCAGTATTCGATCATCTCCTCGTTTGCGTCGTGTTAGGCAAGGCGGTGAAGACAAGTGGACCGGGAAAATGACTTGAGCGGGCTGCTGGCAGCCAAGCTGGCGCGCTTGGAAGCAATCGGCGCGATGACAAAGACGCTGATCCGCTTTGCGCGCCAGCAGAAAACGAAGGGGCTGCTGCGGGTTTTAAACAAGCGGGGGCGGGCTCTGGAGGAGATTGTTGCCATCAACGCCGTCCTGGCGAAACCGGGGGCGGCCGCCCCTGCGGCGAACGCCGCGCTACTGGAAGAGATTGCGGCGAAGGAGCGGGAAATCGTCGCCGACAACCACGAACTGACACGCGCGGCCCGCTTGTGTTACCAGGAAATCAAAGACGGCCTGCGCCGCCTGCGGGAGCACCGGAAAGTGCGCACGGCCTATGACCTGCAGGGCATCAACTGGGCTGGGCGGCGCATCAATTACTGTAAGTGAGGAAAAGCAGCATAACAGTGTTAATGCGGCATAGTCTAAGGCGGACGTCCAACGGCGTCTGCCTTTTCCTTTTCTTTGGAAATTGTCACCGTTTTGTCATGTTCGCGACACAAAAATGACGCATTTGGGCGCTATAATTAGCAGTAATCGAACTGAGGGGGTATCCAACCATGCAACAATCGAACCAGCAAGCGGGCAGCCGCGGTCCTATCTTTAAGCGCGACGTGGCGGCCAACCGGTACGAATTGAAATGCGCCAACCAGAAAGCAACTAATGACGGCCGTCAGGCGGCCCAAAAGCTGCAATGGCTGCGCAGTGCGGTGCAACTGGCGTTTTTGGCCTTGCTGGCCGGCGGCTTGTACGGCGCCGTTCGGCCGGCATTTGTCGCGCTGATGCCGTTGGCCTTTTTGGCGGGCAATTATTTTTGCGGCTGGATTTGTCCGTTCGGCACGGCACAGGAGCTGCTGGGCCGGCTTGGCGCGCTGCTGGTAAAGGGCAAATTGAAAATGCCGCCTGCTTTGCAGCGCTATCTGCAGTTTTCCCGCTATGTCCTGGCGGCCATTATCCTGTCGCATGTCGCGCAGTCGCTTGTTGATCTGTCGGCCATCAATGCCTATAAGACGTTTATGCGGGCCATGACCGGCAATGTTGCTCAGACGGCGGCACTGGTAATTTTGGGGAGCTTTTTGGTAATTGCGCTCTTTTTTGAACGGCCGTTCTGCAATTATTGCTGCACGGAGGGTGTCCGCTTCGGCGTGCTGAGCCTGGGCCGGCTGGTGACGATCAAGCGCAGCTCGGACAAGTGCGTTAACTGCCGGTTGTGCGACAAGGCCTGCCCGATGAACCTTTCGGTGGCTGGCGTCAAGGCAGTTCGCCATGCCCAGTGCATCAACTGCTTTCAATGCTTGGCCGCCTGCCCGGTTGGCGCGCTGGAATACGGCAAGATCAGCCTTAAGCGGAAGCGATTGGCGGGCGCGGAAGCCGATTCCTAGAAGAATCAAAGTTGAAAAAGGTAGAATAAGTAAGCGCGATTGAGCGCAACGGCGGCGGGAACGGAATTCGTCCCAGACGGCGAGGCGCGGATGATCATGCAGCTAGGGGGAGAGCAGCTTGAGACTAGTGAAGAGACATGCCCAAAAAGGCGGCGCTGTTTTGCTTGGCCTGTGCCTGGCGCTTTGGAGCACGGCAGCCCTTGCCGCCCCGCTCACGGCGGAGGACGCCGTCAGACTGGCGCTGGAAAACCATCTGGACATCAAAAAGGCTGTCAACGGCCGACTGCAGGCTGCCGAGGCGCTGCGGAGCGTCAAAGGCGCCAAGGGGTTGACGATTGACGCCTCCAATACGGCTTACTTGAAGACACCGGGACAGTCAGATACAAACAACAGCACCGATCTCACTTTTTCGATTCCACTGTACAGCGGCGGCAAAAATGAAGCCAATATTGCCATTGCCCAAACCGACGTTGACAGCGCTGCGCTTGCGCTCGCCAAAACCAGGCAGGATGTGCGTTTGTCCGCTCTGGTGGCCTACTATGACGCGCAGCAAGCGTTTAAAGCCGTCCAGGTTGACCAGGAGAGCGTCGACAACTACAGCCGGCATTTGGACAACGTCAAGGCGCAGTATGCGGTCGGCAACCTGCCCAAATCCGATGTGCTGCGCTCGGAAGTCGAATTGGCTGATGCGCAGCAGGCGCTGCTGAAGGCGGAGAACGCGTATGCCGTGGCCATGAACAAACTGCGCGACGTCATCCGCTGGGGTAGCGACGAAGCGTTTGAACTGGCGCCGGACTTCGCCTACGTCCCGTTTGCCGACAGCCAGGCGGCGTGCGTGGCCTATGCCAAGGACAACCGGCCTGATTTGAAGCAATATGATCTCGCGATCAAGGCGGCGGAACAAAACGTTGCGTTGGCCAAGGCGGGCAAGCGGCCTACGGTATCGCTGACGGCGGGAGTCGGCTGGCAAAATCGGCTGCTGCCCAGGCAGGTTGATGACGAACTGCAGGTGGGCGTGATGACGAACTGGAACCTGTATGACAGTCAGGCAACAGCCGGCAAAATCAACAAAGCCCAGCTGGCCGTCGAAGCGGCCAGGCTGGACCGGGAAGCGCACGCCGATTCAATCGTACTGGCGGTCAAGGAGTATTACCTGGGCTTGCGCGAGGCACAAAAGCGGCTGGCGACGAGCGAAACGGCCATCCGCTTGGCGGAAGAAGACTATTTTATTGCCGAGACGAAATACCGGGTCGGCGCGGGTGTGCTGCTGGATGTGCTTGATGCGCAGTTGGCCCTGAGCACGGCGCGCAATAATTACATTTCAGCTCAGCATGATTATGCAACCTGCATGGCCGAGCTGAAGCATGCCATGGGCAAGGAATAGGAGGCGGCAACATGCTGAAAAAAGCCAGCAAGGTTTGGATCGCAGTGGGGTTGGTTGTTCTCGCGGCGCTGGGCGGCGCGTGGCATTACTATCAAGCGCAAACGGCCAAGAACGCACCGAAGCAGGAGACGGTAACGGCGATCCGGGGACAAATTATTTCTTCTGTAGCGGCGACCGGGACGATCAAGCCGGTCGATTCCGTCGACGTTTCCGCCGAGGTGTCGGCACGGGTCAAGGAAATCAAGGTCAAGGAAAATGATTACGTGACGGTCGGCCAGGTGCTGGCGATTCTGGACGGCAAAACGCTGGAAACGACGCTGGAAAAGGCGCAATACGATTTGAATACGAAAGCCTCGACCTATCGGCGCGTGCAAAGCCTGCACGCTATCGGGGCCAAGTCGGATGCCGACCTGGAGGCGGCGCGGCTGGATTATCAAACGGCGGCCGCCAATTACGACGAAGCCAGCTCGAATGTGTCGAAAACGACGGTTGTTTCGCCGATGTCCGGCATGGTGCTCGGCGAGCCGGTTTCGATCGGCACGATGGTCACGACCGGCGTCAATAATCCGACCGTCATCATGATGATCGGCGATGTGTCGAAAAAGCAAGTGAAGGTCAAGGTCGACGAGACCGATATCGGCAAGGTGCAGGTGGGGCAGGCGGCGACCTTCACGGTTGACGCCTATCAAAACAAGACCTTTACCGGAACGGTGACTAAGATCGGCCAGTTGTCGACGAGCACGACGACGCTCTCGCCGTCTTCCGCCAGTTCGTCATCGTCCTCCTCCAGTTCTTCTTCCTCGAGCAGCACCGTCATCTACTACTACGTGACGCTGGCGCTTGACGATCCGGATAATCTGCTGAAGGTCGACATGACGGCGCGCGTGACAATTAAAACGGGCGAGAAAAACGATGCGCTCCTAATTCCGTTGTCGGCCTTGAAAACAAGCGCCAGCGGCCAGTATGTGGCGGTGCTGCGCGACGGCGGCAAGACGGAGAATGTGCCGGTGACGGTCGGCTTGAGCAGCAATGAGTACGTCGAGGTGCTGGGCGGCGTGCAGGAAGGCGACAAACTGGTGGTTTCTTTTGCGAAGTCGCAGACGTCCGCTTCGACTAAGAAAAACAGCGGCCCGCCGCCGCATCTGTAAGAAGGGGGAGCGGCGATGGGGATTTTGTTGAAGGATATTACCAAACAATATACGATCGGCGACGAGACGGTCGCGGCCTTGGCCGGCATTTCGCTTGAAGTGCGCGACGGGGAGTTCATTGCGATCATGGGGCCGTCCGGTTCCGGCAAATCAACCTTGATGAATATTTTGGGCTGCCTGGACCGGCCGACCGCCGGTTCTTATGTCCTCGACGGACAGGAAGTGGCGACCCTGGGCGATGACGATCTGGCCAGAACACGCAACAAGCGCATCGGCTTTGTCTTTCAAAATTTCAACCTGCTGTCGCGGATGACGGCTCTCGACAACGTCGCCTTGCCGCAGGTGTACGCCCGGGTGGGCGAGAAAGAGCGGCTGGAAAAAGCGGCGGCGCTCTTGGACGCCGTCGGACTGGGGGCGCGCAAGCAGCACATGCCAAATGAACTCTCCGGCGGGCAGCGGCAGCGGGTGGCGATTGCCCGGGCGCTGGTCAATGACCCGAGCATTGTGATGGCGGACGAACCGACGGGGAATCTGGACACCCGTTCGAGCGTCGAGATTATGCGCCTGTTCGAGACGCTCCACGTTCAGGGAAAAACGATCATTTTGGTTACGCATGAACCGGAGATTGCCGCGTACGCCAAACGCGTCATCACGGTGCGAGACGGCTTGGTGCTCAGCGACGAGAAAAAGGAGTGAGGCGCATGTTTAAGGAAAGTGTGGCGATCGCCTTGCGCGCGCTGACGGCGAACAAGCTGCGCTCCATCTTGACGATGCTGGGGATCATCATCGGCGTCGGCGCGGTCATCGCCATGGTCTCGGTCGGCATGGGCGTGCGGGAGAAGGTGCAGACTTCGATCGCCAGCCTGGGCAGCAATATGCTAATCGTTTCGCCGGGCGCCGCCTCCTCGCAGGGGGTGCGCTCCGCCTCCGGCTCAGCCACAACGCTGGTGCTGGAGGATGCGGACTACATCAAAAAAACGGTCGGCGGCATCGACCATGTGGCGCCGACGGTCAGCAAGCAGTATCAACTGGTGGCCGGCAACCAGAACTGGACGACGTCGGTTTACGGCGTCACGCCGGACTACATGGCGATCCGCAGCCTGACCGTCGGCAGCGGCAGCTTCGTCACGCAGGCCCACCTGAGTTCGCGCACGCGGGTGGCGGTATTGGGGGCGACCGTGGTGCAGAACCTGTTTGGCGACGCCAACCCGATCGGACAGAGCATCCGCATCAACAATGCGCCCTACCAGGTGATCGGCGTCTTGGACAGCAAGGGGCAGTCCAGCATGGGCCAGGACCAGGACGACGTTGTGCTGGTGCCGCTGACGACGGCGCAAGAGCGGCTGATCGGCATCACGCATATCAACAGCATCAACATCCAGGTGTCCGCGATGGACGACATGAACCGCGTCCAGGCGCAGGTTGAGAACCTGCTGCGCCAGCGGCACCGGATCAGCGGCACGAAGGAGGACGACTTTTCCGTGCGCAACCTGACCAGCATTATGGAAATGGCAACAGAAACGGCCAGCACCATCACCCTCTTGCTGGGCAGCATTGCGGCGATTTCGCTTGTGGTCGGCGGGATTGGCATCATGAACATCATGATGGTGTCGGTTACGGAGCGGACGCGCGAGATCGGCATTCGCAAAGCCTTGGGCGCCACCTATCAGGACATCATGCTGCAGTTTTTGATCGAGTCGGTTGTGATCGGCGTACTGGGCGGGGTGCTGGGTGTCGGACTGGGCGTTGTCGCCGCCCAAGCCATCGCGCTGTTCGGCGAGTTGAACACGGTGGTGTCGGTGCTGGCGATCGTCGTGGCCTTCGGCTTTTCCGTGGCGGTCGGTCTGTTTTTCGGCATCTATCCGGCGCAAAAAGCGGCTAAGCTCGATCCGATCGAAGCGTTGCGCTATGAATAAAAATGATGACGGCAGGTTTGCAGCGGCTGCGTTCGATTGCAGGCCTGCCTTTCTTTTTGGAAAAGTGAAAAAATGACGCGCATATGACAGGAAAAACGGGCTAGGCGGAGAATCAAAGATTAAGAAAGCAGATCTAATGACCTCGGTTTGCGGGCTTAATGAGGTGAGCGAATGGTTCCTGTGATATCGTTTGTGGGGAGCGCCAACAGCGGAAAAACGACGTGCCTCGAGGAGATCATTCCCTTGCTGCGCCAGCGCGGCTACCGGGTTGGCGTCGTGAAGCATCACGGCTATGATTTTGCCATCGATCATCCGGGCAAAGACACCTGGCGGTTTGCACAGGCCGGCGCGGAGGCGGTGGCATTGGCGTCGCCGCAGAAATTGGCCGTTGTGCGCCTGCTGCCGGTCGAACTGCCGCTCGCGGAGATCGTCAAGGGCATGGGGGCGATCGACTTGCTGCTGGCGGAAGGGTACAAGCAGGGCAAGCAAGATAAGATCGAAGTCGTGCGGTCCGGGCGCAAACCGGTGATGCCGGCTGAAACGTTGTTGGCGATGGTTGCCGACGAGGTTCATTACGAATCGGTGCCGACTTTTCCATTCGGTGAATTGCATAAGCTGGTTGATTTTTTGGAGTGCCGCTTCTGCCTGGAGCCAAGAAGAGCGGAGGCGGGACAGCATGCTTGACGAATATGGCCGCAGCATTGACTACCTGCGGATTTCAGTTACGGATCGCTGCAATTACCGGTGCGCTTACTGCATGCCGCCGGAAGGGATCGTTCCCTTGCAGCACAGAGAACTCCTGACTTATGAGGAGATAACACGGCTGGCGGATGTTGCCAGCCGCGTTTGCGGCATAACCCGCGTGCGCATTACGGGCGGCGAGCCGTTGGTGCGGATGGGGATTGCAGAGCTGGTCGCGCAACTGCGGGCGCTGCCGTCGATAACCGATATCGCCATGACGACGAACGGCAGCCTGTTTGCTGCCCACGCTGCTGCGCTCAAGGCGGCGGGGCTTGACCGGGTCAACATTAGCCTCGATACGTTTGACGAGGCGCGCTACCGCCAACTGACCGGGGGCGGCGCGCTCGCGCCGGTTTTGGCGGCGATTGAAACGGCGGTGGCGCTTCAGTTTCAGCCGGTGAAGATCAATGTCGTGCTGACGGCGGCGCTGAGCCGGTCGGACGTGGAACAGCTGCGCGCCCTGGTGATGCGCTTGCCGGTAATCGTCCGTTTTATTGAATACATGCCGATCGGAAGGCAGGGCATCGCCCCCGGGCTGTCGGTTGCGAAGGTCAAAGACCTTCTGGAAGAGGCCGGTGGCGTCTTGTTGCCTGACGAACAGGTGACGGGCGCCGGCCCGGCGAAAAACTACCGGCTGGCGGGCGCGGCGGGCGCGATCGGATTTATCACCCCGATGAGCGACCGCTTCTGCCAATCGTGCAATCGGCTGCGCCTGACGGCGGACGGCCGGTTAAAGCCTTGCCTGCTGTCGGATGCGGAAATCAACGTGCGGGACTGCTTGCGCTCCGGGGCGGACGATGACACCCTGGCCGCCATTGTGCGGGAGGCAGTGCGCGCCAAACCGATGGGACACCACCTGACGACATCTTACCATGGCGGTTTCGAGCGCCAGATGTGCCAAATTGGAGGATAAGGGATAGCCGCCTCATGCGACTGTTTGTTGCGATGCGGCGGCTGTCCTTTTATGTTTAGCCAAGCTTCAACAGAAAGGATTGAGGACATTATGACGGAACAGGCCAATGTAGTGCAGCAGACGATCCGGGAAAAATTGCATCAGGTTATCGCCGAAGGGGGCAGCCTATCCTGCGCCAGCGCCAACCAGCTCGCGCAGGAAATGGGCGTGGCCCCGCAGCTAATCGGCGAAGTCGCCAATCAATTGGGGCTGCGGATTACGGACTGCCAGCTAGGGTGCTTCGGCGGGAAAAAGGAGCGCTCATGAGCCGTTTCATCGACGGCATGCCATTGGCGCAAGCGCAGGCTTTGCTTCAAGCGCGGGTTGCCTGCGTGGCTGAGGAATGGGAAGTGCCTTTGCAGGAAGGGCTGGGACTCGTTGCGAGCCGGCCGGTGGCGGCGCCAACGCCGCTGCCGGCCTTTGCCCGTTCTACTGTCGACGGGTACGCTGTACATAGCTGCGACACTTTTGGCGCCGAGGAAGGCAGCCCGGCGCTGCTGGCGCTTGACGGCGAGGTGCTGATGGGGCGCGAGGAGACGGTGCCCCTGCCAGCTGGCGCAGCGCGCCAAATGCCAACGGGCGGCATGCTGCCGCCGGGGGCGGATGCGGTCGTCATGGTTGAGCAGTGTGAAGTGGTTGACCACGCCACATTGCTCGTCTGGAAACGGGTGGCGCCAGGTGAAAATGTCGTGCAAGCCGGCGAAGATGTGCCGGCCGGCCACCCATTGCTTGCCGCAGGCCGCCGGATCCGGCCGGAAGACATCGGTCTCTTGTCGGCCTGCGGCGTGCGGTCGGTGTTTGTCCGCGCGCCGCTACGCGTGGGGATTCTGTCCACCGGCGATGAATTGGTCGCAGAAGACCGGCCGTTGCAGCCGGGCGAGATTCGCGACAGCAACCGGCCGATGCTGTCAGCCTTGCTGCGTGAAGCCGGCGCCGTGGCCGTCGATTACGGCATTGTGCGCGATGCGGCGTCTGCGCTGTCGGCGGCGCTGGCGCAGGCGGTGCAAGCATGCCAGCTGGTTTTGCTCTCCGGCGGCAGCTCCATGGGGCTGCGCGATTATGCCGCGCCGGCGATTGACAGCCTTGGCGCGCCGGGGGTGATCATTCACGGGCTGGCGATCAAGCCGGGCCGCCCGACGATTGTCGGGTTTGCCGGCGCGGTGCCGGTGTTCGGCCTGCCTGGTCATCCGGCGGCGGCGATGACGGTGTTCAGGCTGCTGGTGGCGCCGGTCATGCGCCTGCTGAGCGGGGAGCGGGAGGGTTCGCCCCTGCTGCTTCCGGCGCGCTTGACGCGGAACGTGGCCTCCGCACCCGGACGGGATGATTTTGTCAGCGTCCGGCTTGTGCAGCGGACGGACGGACTTTGGGCGGAGCCTGTGTTTGGCCGCTCGGGGCTCTTGAGCGTGATGACGGAAGCGGACGGGGTGCTGCATATCCCTTCCGCTTCCGGCGGCCGCTACGGCGGGGAGTGGGTGCAGGTTGCCGTGTACCGCTTGGAACAGATCCGGCGAGATGAAGAAGGTGAACAAAAGCGATGAAGCAAAAAGCTTATTTGGAAATGAAGCCGCGGGCGGAGGCGCAGGCGCTCTGGCTGGCGGCGCTTAAGGCGTGCGGCTGGCTGGCGGACGCGGCGATGGAGACGGTCGCGGCGGAGGCGGCGCTTGACCGCCTGTTGGCCGAACCGGTGCGGGCGCGGCGCTCGGTGCCGCACTACAACAGCGCCGCCATGGACGGCATTGCCGTGCGGGCGGCCGATACGTTTGCCGCCGGCGACCGCCATCCGGTCTGGCTGCAGGTGCTCGCGCCCGGCAGCCCTTTTTCTGCCGGCGGCTGCTATGCGGTGAACACCGGCGCGCCCCTGCCGGATGGAACGGACGCCGTCGTGATGATTGAGCATGTCGTCTACGAAGGGGGGCGCGCCGAGCTGATGGCGCCCGCCACTCCGTGGCAGCACGTGCGGCTGATCGGGGAAGACTTGGTTGAGAACGAATTGATTTTGCCTGAACATGAACCCGTTACGCCCGAAGCGATTGCGGCCCTCTTGGCGGCCGGCGTCGACGAGGTTGCTGTTTTGGCGCGGCCGCGGGTGGCGGTCATCCCCACCGGCAGCGAACTGGTGGCGACGCAAGCGGAACTGGCGCCGGGCAAGATTCTCGATGTCAATTCCCACATGCTTTGCGCCGCCGCCCGCCAGTGCGGTGCGGCGGCCAGGCGGTGCGACATTGCGCCGGACGACAAGGCGGCGATTCAAGCGGCGGTGCAAAAGGCGCTGGCTGACAGCGACCTGGTGCTTGTCAATGCCGGCACTTCGGCGGGCACCGAGGACCATGCCTGGAGCGTCTTGAACTCGCTCGGACGCGTGCTGGTGCACGGCATCGCGACGAAGCCGGGCAAGCCGGTTATTCTTGCGCTTGTAGACGGCAAGCCGGTCGTCGGGTTGCCAGGTTATCCGGTGTCGGCCAAGCTGACGTTTGACTTGTTCGTTAAACCGGCACTATATGCGCGGCAGCGCAGGCAGTTGCCGAAACCGGTTTTGTTAGAGGGGAAGTTGGCCAAAAGCCTGCCGTCTGAGGTGGGGGTGGAAGAATATATCCGGGTGGTCACAGGCGACGGGGGAGGCGGAAAAGTCGTTGTGCCGCTGGGCCGCGGGGCGGGCATGATCTCCAGCCTTGTCCGGGCGGACGGCCTGCTGACGGTCCCGGCGGACTGCGCCGGCCTGGCGGCCGGCAGTCCGGTGACAGTTGCGCTTTCCGCCAAAGGCGCGGTTGCGGCGCCGAAGCTGCTGGCGATCGGCAGCCACGACCTGGCGCTTGACCTGTTGGGAATGCATTTGAAGCGGCGCTGCGGCGCCGTGCTCTCCTGCGCCAACGTCGGCAGCAGCGCCGGGGTGCTGGCGGTCCGCAATGGCGAGGCGCAGATGGCGGGCGTGCACATCCTGGACGAAGCGACAGGCGCGTATAATCTGCCGTATGTCCGGCGGATGCTGGCCGGTCGGCAGTGGCAACTGGTGCATCTGGCCCGGCGCGAACAGGGCTTTTTGGTGCAGGCGGGCAATCCTAAGCAAATCCATTGCGTGGAGGATTTGTTTGCTCCCGGCGTGACGTATGTCAACCGGCAGCGCGGTTCCGGCACGCGGATGCTGCTTGACCACTGCCTCCGGCAAAAAGGCTTGGCGCCGGAGAAACTGGACGGCTACACCAAGGAAACGGCGACGCACATGGCGGTGGCGGCCACGGTCGCGGCCGGGGCGGCTGACGCGGGCCTGGGCATACGGGCGGCGGCCGTCAGCCTGGGACTTGACTTTGTGCCGCTCGACTACGAACAGTACGATTTGTTGGTGACGCTCCATGAGGAGGATCCGGTTTTTCACGCCCTGCTGGCGGTGCTGCGCGACGAGACCTTCCGCAAGCAGGTGGAGGCCCTGGGCGGGTACGACTTGTCGGCGGCGGGCGAGGTTTTGGGGCGGAGCGCGCCCAAGACGGAATGAAATAAGGCGAAAGAAGGACTGCGTGATGAAGCAAAAACTGTGGGCGGGCTTAGCCGCAATCTGTCTGGCGGGGGCGTTGCTGCTGGCGGGGTGCGGCGGACAAGGGGCGGCCAAAACGGAACCGGCCAACAAGGATATAATTTTATCAACGACGACCAGTACGCGAGACAGCGGCCTGCTGGACGCCTTGCTGCCGGTTTTTGAACAAGAGAGCGGCTACAAGGTCAAGGTGATCGCCGTTGGCACCGGGCAGGCGCTTAAGATGGGCGAGCAGGGCGAGGCGGATGTGCTCTTAGTGCACGCGCCGGAGGCTGAGAAGAAGGTGCTGGCGACCGGCGCGGCCGTAAACCGCAAGCTGGTGATGCACAACGATTTCGTGTTTGTCGGGCCGAAAAACGACCCGTCCGGCATTGCCAAGCAGCCGGTGGACAGCGCCTTGCGGAATATCGCGCAGGCGAAAGAGACGTTCGTTTCCCGCGGCGACGATTCCGGCACGCATAAAATGGAATTGGCCCTGTGGAAAAAGGCCGGCCTGCAGCCGGAGGAAGGCTGGTACCGTTCGGCCGGAGCCGGCATGGGGCAGACGCTGAAGATTGCCGATGAACGGCAAGGCTATACGCTGACGGACCGGGCCACCTGGCTGGCGCTGCAAAAAAACATGACGCTCACGATTTTGGTGGAAGGCGATCCGAGCCTGCTGAACATCTATCACGTGATGGAAGTGAACAGCGAAAAATTCACGAAGGTGAACAAGGCTGGTGCTCAGGCTTTCAGCAAGTTCCTGCTGTCGTCTAAAGGGCAGCAGATGATCGCCGAATTCGGCAAGGATAAATACGGCCAGGCCCTGTTCTTCGCCGACGGCGGGAAAACGGAAGCTGACCTGGGGGTAAAGTGACGGAGGCTTTATGACATACATCGGACAAGGGCTGGGGGAAGCGGTGCGGTTGCTCCTGCAGCTTGATCCTGCCGTTCTGAAAGTAGCCTGGCTGACGCTGCAGGTCTCCGGCCTGGCGGCGCTGATCAGCGTCGTGCTGGGCGTCCCGCTGGGGTGCGCCCTGGCGACGCGCCGCTTTCGGGGCCGGGGCGCGCTGGTATCCTTTGTCAATGTCGGGATGGGAATGCCGCCGGTCGTCGTTGGGCTGCTCGTCAGCCTGCTGTTGTGGCGGTATGGGCCGCTGGGCGACTGGCAGCTGTTGTACACGCCGTGGGCGATGGTAATCGCCCAGGTGCTGATCGCGGCGCCGATTGTCGCCAGTTTGAGTTTTTCGGCCATCGTCAGCCTGGATGAGCGCTTGCCGCTGCAGCTGTTGGCGCTTGGTGCCAGCCGCCTGCAGGCCGACCGGCTGCTGATCAAGGAAGCGAAGCTGGGGCTTTTGGCGGCCGTGATCGCCGGCTTTGGCCGGGCAGTATCGGAGGTCGGCGCGTCAATGATGGTGGGCGGCAACCTCAAGGACGAGACGCGGGTGCTGACGACGGCGACCGTTTTAGAGGTCGGCAAGGGCAATTATGAACTGGCCATCTCCTTTGGCCTAATCCTGCTGGTGCTCGTTTACTTGGTTGTCGCTGTGCTGACGGTCCTGCAGCAAGCCGGAAAGCGGGGGTGCTCATGATGGCTAAGGCGGTGGAGTTGGCCGGGGTGCGCGTCGCGCGCGGCGAACGGACGGTTTTGGCGGTGGAGGCGTTAGCCGTTGAACAGGGGGAAATGGTGGCGGTCGTCGGACCGAACGGGGCGGGGAAAAGCACCCTGCTGGCGGCGATCGGCCTGCTGTTGCCCGTGGCGGCCGGCCAAGTCCGCTTGTTCGGCGAGCATGACGATCCGCTGGCCCTGCGCCGGCGGTGCGCGCTTGTTTTGCAGGACGGGCTGTTTTTGACGGGCAGCGTGCGACAAAACGTTGCGCTGCCCTTGTCGCTGCGCGGTTTGCGGGGGGCAGCGGCGGCGCGGAAAGTGGGGCAGGCGCTCGAATTGTTCAACCTTGGCCACTTGGCTGCGCGGCCGGTGCAGCGGCTGTCGGGCGGCGAACGGCAGCGGGTCAATCTGGCCCGGGCCCTGGTGACCGATCCGGAAATACTGCTGCTCGACGAGCCGTTTTCTTCTTTGGATAAATCGGCGCGCACGCATTTGCTGCAGGAATTGGCGGCGATCATCCGCCAACGCGGCCTGACGGCCTTTTTAGTCAGCCATCACTTTGAAGAAGCGGCCTGGTTTGCCGAGCGGATCGTGATGCTGGCGGAGGGGCGGATTGTTCAGCAGGGGACCCTGGCGGAGGTTGTCGGCCAGCCGCTGAACGAGGCTGTGGCCCGCTTGGTCGGGTACGACAATTTGTTGGCGTGCACCCTGGCCGCTGACAAAAAGACGGTGCTATTGGGTGATAAGCTGCCCGTCGCGGCGGCCGCGCTGCCGGACGGACTGGCGGCGGACAGACGGATATGCGCATTCGGCGCCGAGGCAGTTCAAATCGGTCTGTTACCCTCGTCGGCGTGTTGCGCGCTGGGCGAAGGGGTTGTCAAAAAGATTGTGCCCGGCATACACGGGGCGATCGTCCAGCTTGACTGCGGCGGCGTGGGGCTGAAAGCCCGCCTTTCTTCCGGGACCCGTCTTGACGAGGGCGCAAAGACGCCGGTTTGGCTGCAAAGCGGCGCCCTGCGCTGGGTATACGGTGGAACAAAAGGAGCTGAATGATATGGAGTTTACACACCTGGACGCAGCAGGCGGGATCAAGATGGTAGATGTCGGCGGCAAGCCGGTGACGGAGCGCGAGGCTGTGGCGGAGGGATTTATTGCCCTGCGTCCGGACACGCTCTCGCGCATTTGTGAGGGCAGCATGCCGAAGGGAAACGTGCTCGAAACAGCGCGCTTGGCCGGCATCATGGCCGCCAAGCGGACGGCGGAGCTGATCCCTTTGTGCCATACGCTGCTTTTAAATGTCGTCGACATTACGCTGCAACGGGAGGAAACGGGCATTCTTATCCGGGCGTCGGCGCGCTTGTCCGGACAGACAGGCGCGGAAATGGAAGCGCTGACGGCGGTTTCCGTTGCGGCCCTGACGATTTACGATATGTGCAAGGCGGTTGACAAGGAGATGGTGATCGGCGGAGTTCAGCTGATAGCCAAGCGGGGCGGACGCAGCGGCGCCGTACAGAAAGGAGACTACACATGGGAGAAGTGATGGCTGTTTGCCGGAGTGAAAAAAAAGGCGTGCGCAAGCAGGATATCGGCCGCGGCAAGTTGCTGGTCGGCTATGGTTTGGAGCGGGATGCCCACGGCGGCGACTGGCACCGGCAGATTAGCCTGCTGGGCATCGAGAGCATCGATAAAATGCGGGCGCTGGGGGCGCAGGTGAGGCCGGGAGATTTTGCGGAAAACATCACAACGCGCGGCCTTGACCTGCCGGCCCTGCCGGTCGGCACGCGTTTGTCGGTCGGCAAGGCGGTTGTGGAAGTGACGCAGATCGGCAAAGAGTGCCACCAGGGGTGCGAAATCATGAAACTGGTTGGCAGCTGCATCATGCCCAAGGAAGGGATTTTCGCCAAGGTGCTGGTCGGCGGCGAAGTGGCAGTCGGCGACAAGATCGGCGAGTGGCAGGGCTTTTCCGTCGGCGTGTTGACGGCCAGCGACAAAGGCTCCCGTGGCGAGCGGGAGGATGTGAGCGCGGCGGTGATCAGCGGCTTGATTGGACAGATCGGCGGGGCCGTGTTTGACTACCGCGTTTTGCCCGACGACGAACTGCTGTTGTCTCAGGCAATGGCGGATATGGCTGACCGGGTCGGCGTGTCGCTGCTCCTGACTACCGGCGGAACGGGCTTTTCGCCGCGCGACGTCACGCCGGAAGCGACGCGGCGCGTGATTGAGCGCGAGGCGCCCGGTTTGGCGGAAGCGATGCGCCGGGAGTCGAGCGGGGCCAGTCCGCGCGCGATGCTCAGCCGGGCTGTGGCGGGGATCAGAAACAAGACGCTGATCGTCAACCTGCCGGGCAGCGCGCGGGGGGCCAGCGAATGCCTGTCGGTATTGCTGCCGGTCTTGCCGCATGCGCTCGAGATATTGTCCGGAAGAGGCGGCGAATGCGGGCAGGAGCACCGCTGACGGATTTTCCTTTTTGTACTGAAACGCTTGTACGACAATGTGGCATTGTCTGTGCTGACTTATGAGGAGAAACGAGGGACGCAAAAGTGGTTACAGCAGGTTTTTTTGCCCTAGGCTTGGCGGTCGGCAGTTTTGGCACGCTTGTCGGCATCGGCGGCGGGATCTTTTTGGTGCCGATTTTTATCCTGGGGCTGGGGTGGGAACCGCAGCAGGCGGTAGGCACGTCGCTGATGGTGGTGTTTTTGAACGCCCTGTCCGGCACGCTGGCTTATGTCAAGCAACAGAAGATTTATTATCAGGCGGCGTATTGGTTCAGTGCGGCGACTTTCCCCGGGGCGGTGCTGGGCAGCTACCTGGTGCATTATTTTTCCGGCAGCGGGTTCAAGCTGGCGTTCGGCAGCCTGCTGGTTTTTTTGGGCACGCTGATGTTCGTTCGCTCCCGGATGGCGGCGCCGAAGGCGGAGCACGCGACGACGGACTTTCCCTACAACCGCAGCCTGGGGGTCGCCATCAGCGCCGTGGTCGGCTTTCTGTCCAGCATTTTGGGAATCGGCGGCGGCGTCATCCACGTGCCGGCGATGATTTACATGCTCGGTTTTCCGGCGCACATCGCGACCGCGACGTCGCATTTTGTGCTGGCGCTGTCGACCCTGTTTGGCGTCGTTTCGCACCTGGTTATGCAAAATGTGGTGCTGGCGGTGGCGATCCCGCTTGGCATCGGTGCGGTGCTGGGGGCACAGGTCGGCGCCAAATGGTCGCTTAAGGTTAAGTCAAAGGCTATCACCGCGCTGCTGGCGTTTTCCTTGTTTGCGCTGGGGGTCCGGCTGGTGGCGACGGCCTGGCTCGGAAAGTAGCCGGCGGCGGTTTATGGCTTCGAAAAAAAGGCTGAATAAAAGGCGGCTTTTATTCAGCCTTTTTTTCGAAGCGAAAGAACTGAAAATTTGCGTAAGTCTGAAAAATATTTTCGCGCGCAACAGGATTCTTGTGTGACGAAGCGAAGTAACGTAAAGGGATTTAGTGTACGTTGTTTTACATAATGATGGTGCTTGTTGCAAAAAACTGATGTGTAGCGCTTTGGCGTTGACAACAAGGGATGGATAACAATGGAGGGGAACAAAAAAAGCAAGGTTGTTATTATTGGCGGCGGCATCGTCGGCTGCGCGATCGCCTGGGAGCTGGCCAAGTACCAGCTGGACGTCACGCTGGTGGAAAAGCAGCCGGACTTGGCCATGGAAACGACCAAGGCCAACAGCGCCATTTTGCACGCCGGTTTCGCGGCTCGGCCGGGCACGCTGAAAGCCAGGTACAATGTGCGCGGTCTGGCCCTCTACCGGCAATGGGAGGCGGCGCTGGGACTGGAAATCGAGTATGTCGGATCCCTGGTCGTCGCCCGGCAGGCGGCGGAGAAAGAAAAATTGGCCGAGCTCCTGGCTTGGGGCGAGGCGAACGGCGTGCCGGATTTGGAACTGCTGGACAGGGAGGCGGTTTTGGCGCTTGAACCGGCGTTGTCGCCTGAAATCGCCGGGGCGCTGTGGGCGCCGGGCGCCGCCGTGATCTGGCCGTTTGGCGCGGCGCTGGCTTTTGCGGAAAATGCGGTCGCCAACGGCGCGCGGGTGATGACGGACTGCGAGGTCCGCTCTATTGCCATAGCTGCGGGCCGGGTTGCGGGGGTCGAGACCAGCCGCGGGTTTTTGCCGGCTGATGTTGTTGTAAATGCCGCCGGCGTGTGGGCGGACGATATCAGCCGCATGGCCGGGGATGACAGCTTCACGATTACGCCGCGCAAGGGCGAGTATGTGTTGTTCGACCGCGCCGCTTCCGGCAAGGTGCGGCATATTATCTTCCCGATCCCGACGGCGGTTTCCAAGGGCATCCTGATTTCGACGACGGTGCACGGCAACATGTTTATCGGGCCGAATGCGCAGCCGGCCGCCGGCAAGGACGACACGGCCACGACGGAAGCCGGCATGGCTGAAGTTATTGCCGGAGCGCAAAAACTGATGCCGGACTTGCCGCTCGGCAAGGCTATCGTCGAATTTGCCGGCTTGCGGGCCGGATCCGACCGGGGCGATTTTATCATCGGCAATTCCGCCGCCGTGGACGGCCTTGTCCAGGCCGCCGGCATCGAATCGCCCGGCTTGACGGCGGCGCCCGCGATCGCGGAGCGGATCGGCGAGCTGCTGTGCGAGCGGTGGCCGAATTTAAAAAAGCGGGCGGATCATATTCCGGACAACCCGAAGACGGTGCGCTTCAGCAAGCTTTCCGCTGCTGAGCAGGCGGCGCTGATCGAACAGAACCCGTTGTACGGACGGGTGATTTGCCGCTGTGAATTGATTACGGAGGGCGAAATTATCGCCGCGATCAATCGTCCGTGCGGCGCGCGGACGGTCGACGGGGTGAAGCGGCGCGCCGGCACCGGCTTGGGACGATGCCAGGGCGGCTTTTGCGGCCCGCGGGTAGTGCTGATTTTGGCCCGCGAGCTGGGGGTGCCGGTAACGGCGATTGTAAAGGATGCCGCCGGCTCGTCGCTGTTCATGGACAAGCTGCCGGGGCATTGCGAGGTGTTGAAGCCATGAGGAGGCAAAACTGTGATGTAGCCGTGATCGGCGGCGGGCCGGCCGGCCTTGCCGCCGCCGTCAGCGCCAGGCGGCATGGCGCCCAAAAGGTGCTGCTGCTGGAACGAGACCGGGAGCTGGGGGGGATTTTGCAGCAGTGCATTCATAACGGCTTTGGCCTGCAGCGCTATGACGAGGAATTGACCGGACCCGGCTATGCGAGCCGGGCCGCGCGGGCGCTTGAGGCAGCGGGCGGCGTGGAGGTGCAGCTTGACACCATGGTCGTCGGCCTCACGCCGGACAAGGTGCTGCGGACGGTCAGCCCGGCTGCCGGCCTTCAAGAAGTGCAGGCCAAGGCGGTCGTGCTGGCGATGGGGTGCCGGGAGAGGACGCGCGGCGCCATCCGCATCCCCGGCGAGCGGCCGGCCGGCATTTACACGGCGGGCGCGGCGCAGCGCATGGTCAACATGGAAGGCTACCTGCCGGGGAAGGAAATCGTGATCGTCGGCTCAGGCGATATCGGCTTGATTATGGCCAGGCGGATGACGTTGGAGGGGGCTCAGGTCAAGGCCGTCCTGGAAATCATGCCCTATTCAAACGGTTTGACGCGCAACCTGGTCCAGTGCCTGGACGATTTCAACGTACCGCTGTATTTGTCGCATACGATCACCCGTATCGAAGGGAAAAGCCGCGTTACGAGCGTTACCTGCATGGCCGTGGATGAAAATCGCTGTCCGATTCCGGGTACGGAGAAAACCTTTGCCTGCGATTGCGTTTTGCTGTCAGTCGGATTGATTCCGGAAAACGAGCTGTCTGAGGCGACCGGCATTGCGCTTGACCCGCTTACCGGCGGGCCGGTGGTTGATCAGCATCGGGAAACGAGCGTGCCGGGTTTTTTTGCCGCGGGCAATGTGCTGCAGGTTCATGATCTTGTCGACTGGGTGTCGGCGGAAAGCGATATCGCGGGCCGCAGCGCGGCGCTGTTCGCCCGGCAGCTGCGGCCCGCGCCCGAAAAGACGCTGTTGCTGCAAGCTGGAAGCGGCGTAAGAAATGTTGTGCCGCAGCGGCTTGTTTGCCAGCCGGGACAAGCGGAAGCGGTGCGTTTGTTTATCCGTGTCGCGCAGCCGGCGCGCAACGTGCGCCTGCGCTGTTTATGCCAAGGTGAAACTTGCTATGAGCGCCGCCTGCCGATTGTCAAACCGAGCGAAATGGTTGTCGTCGAATTGCCGTCGGCGGCCTATCAGCCGGCAAGCGGCTTGCTGACGATTGCGGTTGAGGAGGCGGCGCCATGAAGAACGAGGTCAGAAAAATAAGCTGCATCGTCTGCCCGATGGGGTGCGTCGGTACGGTCGAGGTGCGGGGCGGCATTGCCGTCCGCGCGGCCGGATTCACCTGCAAGCGGGGCGAGGCTTACGCCGTGGACGAGGTGACGGCGCCCAGACGGGTTCTGACGAGCACCGTGCGCGTCGTAGGCGGCGTTTTGCCGCTGGCGCCGGTGGTGTCGAGCCGTCCGCTGCCAAAAGAGCAGCTCTTGCCGGCGGCCCGGTGTCTGGCGACCATGCAGGTTGCGGCGCCGGTGCAGGAGGGGCAGGTGGTGGTTGCCAATTTGCTGGGGCTTGGCGTGGATATGGTGGCGACCCGCGCTATTGCGGTCGCTTGAGATAGGACAAGGAGGGGATAAAAGCAGCGTACGGGCTAATAAGAAGGAGCAAAACAAATGTGGGAGGGATAATATGAAGTGGCGGTGGAGCAAATTAGCGGTTGTCCTGTCGATAGCCATGCTGGCGATGTCTTTAAGCGGGTGCGGGGCGAAGGAAGAAAAAAAACCTAGCGCAGCCGGCCCCAGCGGCAAGGTAATGATTTACACGTCCATTTATCCGGACATTATCGAAGTGATCAAGCCGGAGATGAAAAAGGCTTTCCCGAATATCGAGGTAGAGTGGTTCCAGGCGGGCACGGAAAAAGTCATGGCCAAGGTGGCGGGCGAGATCGAGGCCAAGAAAATCTCCGCCGACCTTTTGATGGTGGCCGATCCGTCGTATTATTTGTACTTGCAGGAAAAAGGACTGCTCCTGCAATATGATGCGCCCAACCGCAAGGCGGTCAGCATCAACAAGGACAAGGATGGCTATTGGACCGGCGTGCGGATCAGCAACATGATCATTGCCTACAATACGGCCAAGGTGAAACCGGAGGAGGCGCCGAAATCGTTCAAGGACCTGCTTGATCCGAAATGGAGCGGCAAGGTTGCCATGCCCAGCCCGCTGTTGTCCGGGACGGCCTACGTTACGGCTGGCGTGCTGTCGGACAAATACGGCTGGGAGTACTTTGAGAAAATGAAAGCCAACGGCCTCAAGGTCGAAGACGGCAACTCCGCCATCCAAAACAAATTGCTCACGGGCGAATACCTGGCGGCCATCATTTTGGAGGAAAACATCCTGAAAATGGCGGCCAAAGGCGAACCGGTCAAGGTCGTTTACCCCGAGGACGGCACCATCATCATTCCGAGCCCGGTGGCTATTTTCAACACCAGCAAAAACCAGGAAGCTTCCAAAGTCGTGCTGGACTGGCTGCTGTCCCAGCAGGGTCAGCAGGTAATCGTCAAGGGCTGGATGCATTCGGTGCGGGATGACGTGGAACCGCCAAAAGGCGCGCCGGCGCTGAAAACCTTCGCCGACAAGGCGTTCAAGCCGGATTGGGCCAAACTGTCCAAGAGCAATGAGGCCATAAAAGAGGCGTTCCGGGCCAGAGTGCTGGAAAAATAGACGGTTTGCGGCTGCGGCATAACGAATTTCGGGGAGCGGTTATCCCGCTCCCCGATTAAATGATGGGGGAACTTGTGAACGGACAGACGTTTTTTTCGCGCTTTGATACAAAATGGCTTGTTATCGCCTGCGCCGTGACTGTGCTGGTATTGTTTACGGCGCTGCCGATGCTGTATTTGATTTACCGCAGCGTCGTGGTGGAGGGCAGTGTTAATTTAGAGAACTATCGCGTTGTCTACAGCAATGCCGTGAATTTTCGCGCCTTCGTCAACACCTTCAAGGTATCCTTGCTGGTGACGGGCTTGAGCGTCCTGATTACCTTTCCTCTGGCCTGGCTCGTGGGGCGGACTAATTTGCCGGGCAAGGGGTTTTTCCGCACGCTGTTTGTGGCGACCTACATGATCCCGCCCTATGTCGGGGCGATTGCCTGGATTCAGTTGCTGAATCCGAGTGTCGGCTACGTCAACACCTTTTTGATGGCGGTTTTCGGTCTGACGCAGGCCCCCTTCAACATTTACAGCATGGGGGGGATGATTTGGTGCATGACGCTCTTTTATTCGCCGTTTGCTTTCATTACGATTTCAAGGGCGATGGAAAAAATGGACCCCAGCCTTGAGGAAGCCTCCCGGATTGCCGGCGCTTCGCCGCTGAAAACCTTGGTGCGGGTAACGCTGCCGCTGATGCTGCCGAGCGTCATTGCCGGTGGCGTGCTGGTTTTTATCAACGCCGGATCATCGTTCGGCATACCGGCGATCGTCGGCATGCCCGCCCAGATCGAGGTTTTGACCACCCGGATCGTCACGTACGTTTATATGGGGACGGGCAAGGGGATTCGCGAAGCGACCGCCCTGGCGGTCATCCTGATGGTTGTGGCGAACGGCCTGCTGTACGCCAGCACGTTTTTATTGGGTAAAAAAGAATATGTCACCATCGGCGGCAAAAGCATGCGTCCGAACCTGGTTGATTTGGGCCGCTGGAAATGGCCTGTCACAGCCTTGGTCGCCGCTTATGGCTTTGTTTCGGTTTTTCTGCCGCTTGGCTCGATTCTGGTTACCTCCATGCTCAAGTCCATGTCGCGGCCCGTTTCGTTTGACAATTTGACCTTTTCGACGTGGAAGACTGTTGTCAACAACACCGGGTACATGGATTGCCTGGGCACGAGCTTTTTTGCCGCCACCGTGACGGCGACCGTGGCCACGGTCGTTGCCCTGTTTATCGCCTACCTGGCGGTCAAGACGCGGACGAAGGGCCGGGCGGTTCCGGACAGCTTGGCCACCTTAGGCGGCGCGACGCCGAGCATCGTTATCGCGTTGGCGCTGATCATCACCTTTTCCGGCGAGTTTGGCTTGAACCTGTATTCAACCGTGGCGATTTTAGTGGTCAGCTATCTGGTCAAGTACCTGACGATGTCGGTGCGGACGATTTCCGCCTCCTTGACGCAAGTCCATGTCTCGCTGGAGGAAGCAGCGCTCAGTTCCGGCGCCAGCTGGCTGCGGGCGATGAAAGACATCGTGCTGCCGCTTGTCTCGCCGTCCATTATTGCCGGGTGGTTTTTGGTGTTCATGCCATCCTTTTATGAACTGACCATGTCCATTCTGCTTTACGGTTCCAAGACGAAGACGATCGGCGTGCTGCTCTATGAGATGCAGACTTATGCCGATCCGCAGGACGCGTCCGTGCTGGCGATTGTTATTTTGCTGATTGTCCTAGGAGGCAATCTGCTGCTGCGCAAGCTCTCGCGCGGCAGCGTCGGCATTTGAGCAAGGGAAAAGTTTGTCGATAAAGGAGACCATAACGTGGCGGAAGTAAGAATAAAAGCAGTTAGCAAAATATTTGGCGACGTGAAGGCCGTCAATGCCTTCGACACGGTTGTCAAAGACGGTGAGTTCGTCTCGATTCTCGGCCCATCCGGCTGCGGCAAAACGACCATGCTGCGGATGATCGCCGGGTTTGAGCGGCCAAGCCTCGGCGAGATCTGGATCGGCGATGAACTGGTGAGTTCGGCGGAAAGCGGCGTGTTTTTGGCGCCGGAAAAGCGCAGCATCGGCATGGTGTTCCAGTCTTATGCCGTATGGCCGCATATGAATGTCTTCCAAAATGTCGCGTATCCTTTGACGATCAAGAACCTGAACAAGGAAGAGATTGCCCGACGGACGAACCGCGTGCTGGGGCTGGTCCATCTTGACGGCTATGCGGAGCGCTTTCCCAACCAGCTGTCGGGCGGGCAGCAGCAGCGGGTCGCTTTGGCGCGGGCGCTGGTCTGTGAACCGCGGCTATTGCTGCTGGACGAACCGCTTTCGAACCTAGATGCGAAACTGCGTGAAAGCATGCGCTTTGAAATCAAAGAACTGCAGCGCAAGCTCAACATCACCGTCATCTACGTGACGCACGACCAGTCGGAAGCGATGGCCATGTCTGACCGCATCGTCGTCATGCACCAGGGCGTTGTCCAGCAAATCGCTTCGCCGGTCGACGTATACGAAACGCCTGCCAATGAGACGGTTGCCGACTTCATCGGCCTCGTCAATTTTGTGCCGGCCGAATTGACGGCGGATGAGGTTATATTTCCGTCGCTGGGGCACGCGGTGAAACGGGACAATGCCTGCCGGGGCCGGGCGCGCGTCGGCATTCGCCCGGAGAACATCGCCTTGAGCAAGACGGAAACGGGGCTGCAAGGAACAATCGTGCACAAGTTTTACATGGGTGACGCCACGGATTGCCGCGTGGCCGTCGGCACGGAAACGCTGCGCGTGATTGCCAAGGGCGACGGGTTCAGGGAGTACCAGGACGGCGATGCCGTTTGGCTCCGGCTGGACAAGATGATCGTTTTTCCTGTCGGGGACAAGGCCTGAGAAAAGGTGGCGGATTATGAAGCGCTTGCGGGAAATACGCTGTTTCATGCTCGACATGGATGGCACCTTCTATCTTGGCCACCGCCTGTTGCCGGGGGCGCTCCGCTTTATGCGCTATCTGGCGGAGAGCGGCCGGGAAGCGGTGTTTGTGACGAACAACTCCTCCAACAGCGCCGCCTATTATGCCGATAAATTGACCTCCCTCGGCTGGGCGGCGCAAGCGGAAGACATCCTGACGGCCGGTCAAGCGACCGCCTACTACTTGCGGGCGCTGAAGCCGGCGCCTAAGATCTTTTTGCTCGGCACGCCGGCGCTGGCGGCGGAGATGGCGGCGCTTGGCGTGCAGCTGACGGAGGAAGCGCCGGATTACGTCGTGCTTGGCTTTGACCTGACGCTGACGTATGCCAAGCTGGCGCAGGCCTGCCGCTTCCTGCGGGCCGGCGTGCCCTTTTTTGCCACCCATCCCGATTTGAACTGCCCGACGGAGTCGGGCTATATTCCTGACTGCGGCGCGCTGGCGGCGCTCTTGCATGCCGCGACTGGCGTGGCGCCGAAGGTCATCGGCAAGCCGAACCGGGAGATGATTGAGGCGATGCTGCTGAAAAAGCCTAAGGTGCCGAAAGCGCAGCTGGCCATGGTCGGCGACCGACTCTATACCGACGTAGCCATGGGGCGGGCGGCGGAGATTACCAGCATCCTGGTGCTCAGCGGAGAAACGCAGCCGGCCGATTTGCGCCAAAGCGCGATCCAGCCCGATTATGTCTTTGATCACTTGGCCGCTCTTGCGGAGGCGCTGGCTCGCGACGATGCGGCCGGTTGAGTAGGAAAAATAAAAGAAAAAGAACGCCTGGGCGCAGTCAAACTGCGCGCAGGCGTTCTTTTTTTGTCGTCAGCTGGTGGTTTTTGCGCCGCGCACCGCGGCGGAAATCTTCCGGAACAGGCGGGCGATTTTTTCATCCAGACGCAGCGGATGCCGGTCGAAGTGCAAAAAGATGATCGGGATGATGATCAGGGTGAAGATCGTGGAGGACAGCAGGCCGCCGATGATGACCCAGGCCATGCTGACGCGCGTTTCCGTCCCTTCTGTCATCGAAAGGGCGGTTGGCAGCATGCCGACGACCATCGTCAGGGAGGTCATGAAAATCGGCTTCAAGCGGGCCTTGCCGGCCTCGATCAGGGCGTCGTAAGCGCTTTTGCCCTGGCTCATCAAGGTCAGGGTGTAGTCTAAGAGCAGCGTGCCGTTTTTGGCTACCAGGCCGTCCATGACCAGGATGCCGATCAGCGAGTAGAGATTGATCGTATTGCGCGTGACGGCCAGGAAAATAAACGAGCCGATCAAGCCCAAGGGTAGGGAAAACATGCGGATGAAAGGGGTCGAATAGGATTCGTACAGCACGGCCAAGAGCATGTAAATCAAAATCAGGGAGAGGATGAGCGCCTGTCCCATTTCCGTGAAGGTATCCTGCATGTTGGTCGCCTGGCCCTTGAATTCAATTTCAATGCCGCGGTCGCCGAATTTTTCCGCCGCTAACACGCTTTTTAATTCCTGGATGACTTCGTTGAGCGGCCGGTCTGTTAGGTTGGCGCTGATGGAGATCGCGCGCTGTTTGTTGAGGCGGCGGATCAGCGTCGGGCCAACGCCTTCCTTGATTTCCGCGACCTGACCGAGTAAAATCGGCTGCGTGCCGCTGGAGATCGGAATGGAAATCAGGTCGCTGGCGGTAAAGGCCTCGCTGCTTTTCAGGCGGACATAGATATCCGTATCGCGGCCGTCGTTGTTCGGGTCATTGACCAGGGTGCCGGCTTTTTTGCCGGAGATGGCTGAGGACAGGGCGCTGGATACGTCGGAAATCCCGACCCCGTAGAATTTCAGCTTGTCGCGGTCGACAACCGGTTGCAATTCCGGCATGCCTTCCGTGTAGGTGCTGTTGATGTCTTTTACGCCGTTTGTTTTGGCGAGCAGTTCCTGCACCTGATAAGACGCTTCAACCAGGTTGTCCATGTTGGCGCTGCGCAGCTCAAGCCGCAGCGGCGAGCCGCCTGGGCGACCGCTGCCGCCGCTTTGCGATACGCCGGCGATCGAAGACTGCGTCTCGCTGACGGAAACGCTGCCTTCCGTGATGTTGTTGCGGGCGAAGGCGCGGACGTCGTCTGTTATCTGCCAGATCGAACGGCTGCGCTCCTTGCGGTCGACAATCCGGACGGAAAGGTTGCCGTAGTTGGGCGATGGCCGTCCGGCGCCGGCCAGGCAATAGGTCACCTCGGGGAGGCTCAGCACATATTGTTCCAGCTTGCGCAGGGCCAAATCGGTTTGCTCCAGGTTTTGCCCCTCGGGCAAGATGAGGTAGACGCGGAAGCTCGATTCGTCAGTCTTCGGCATGTACTCGGCGCCGATGATGCCGGTAGGGATGAGGGACACGGAGACGAAAAAGACGGCCGCCACGACGGCGAGCACCTTTTTGGCGTGCGCGAGGCTCCAGCGCAGCGCCTTTTCATAGCGGGCAATCGCCCACTTTTCCAACCGGTCCATGCGCGTCCAGACGGGGCCACTTGGCTCGGTCAGGCCGCTTTTGAACAGGCGGGAGGCGAGCATCGGCGTCAAGGTGAAGGAAACGAACATGGAAAAAAGCGTGGCAAAGACGATTGTGAGGCCGAACTGGCGGAAAAACTGTCCGGTCATGCCGGTCATGAAGGCGATGGGCAAAAAAACGACGACGTCGCACAGGGTGATGGCGATCGCCGCCATGCCGATTTCGTTCCGGCCTTCTTCCGCAGCGGTGCGGGCGTCTTTGCCGAGGTGCATGTGGCGGTGGATGTTTTCCAGGACGACGATCGAGTCGTCGACCAAAATGCCGACGCACAAGGTCATGCCCATGAGCGACATCATATTGAAAGTAAAGCCGGCCAGATACATGACGAAAAACGTGCTGATCAAGGAGGTGGGAATGGCGATCAGCACGGCTGCCGTCGAGCGCCAGCCGCGCAGGAACAAGAACAGCACGAGGCTGGTGGTGATGAGGCCTTCAATCAAGGTGCCGAAGGTGTTGCGCAGGGCGTTGTTGACGTAATCGGCCGAATTGTTGACGATTGTAAAGGTGTAGTCGGGGTACTCTTTTTTCAGTATTTCCAGCTGCTTGAGCGCTCCCTCCGCCGTGGAAACGACGTTGGCGTCGCTGTTTTTATAAACCGTAAGCGAAATGGAATCCTCGCCGTTGGTGCGGCTGTAGCGGTCGACGCGCTGGTCCTTGGCGGTGACGGTGGCCAGCTCCGTCAAGGGAATCGTTCCGTAAGAACTGCTGGTCAGGGTCAGCTTTTCAATGTCGGCCGGCCCTTTGTACTGCGTGTCCATCTTGACGTCGGTGATTGTTTTGGCAGTATAAACGGAGCCGGAGGGCAGCAAAATGTTTTCGCCCTTGACTGCACTGACGAACTGGGCCAGTGACAGCTTGAAATAATACAGCTTGTCCTTGTCCACCTCGACGGCGATTTCTTTTGTCCGGCCGCCGTTGACGGCGATGTCGGACACGCCGTTGGCGCGCGAGAGTATTTCCGAGAACGCGTTGTCGGCTTTGGTGTACATGTCGGACAAGGAGTGGGCGGAGGTTACGGAAATCTCCATGATGGGCGCGGCATTTTCGTCGCGTTTGCGGACGACCGGCTCGTCGATATCGTCCGGCAGCTTGCTGCGCACGGAGTTGACAAGCTTCGTCGCCTCGATGGAGGCGTAATCGGCGTTGGTTTTAAAGTCGAATTCCAGGACGATGTAACCGCGCTCGGAGGTAGCGGTTGAAGTCATGTTCTTCAGATTGGACAAGGAGGACAAGGAGTCCTCGAGCGGCTTCAATACCTGCTGCTCGATTTCCTTCGGTCCGGCGCCGGCATACTTGACGCTGACCGTGACGTAAGGCGAATTCAGCGCCGGCAGCAGTTCGACGCCGATGCGGCTTAAGCTGAACAGGCCAAGCACCACGCAAAACAAAATGATCATGCTGATGCCAACCGGGCGTTCAATGGAAAAACGGGTGATGTTCACGTTGTTCCCCCCTTCTTAGGCTGAGGAACAGTCGTATTGGGCTGCGCATCCGCCTCGCCGGTCGGCGTGACGACGATACCGGTTTTCAGCTTGGCCAGGTTGCTGGCGGCGACAACGGTGTTTGGCTTGAGGCCGGACAGGATTTCGATGAATTGGTCGTTGCCCATGCCGGTTTTCACTTCCTGCTCAATGGCTTTTTTGTCGTCACCAATGATATACACGAAAGAACGTCCGCTTTTGGCCAGTACGGCGCTTTTTGGCACCACGAGCGCGGCGGTGCGCAGGGGAACCAGCACTTGCCCGCGAATGAAGAGGCCGCTTTTGAGTTTGCGGTCGGGATCGTCGATGCTCAAGCGCACCTTGTAAGACTGCGAGCCGGTTTCCTTGGCGGTGCTGATGAAAATGATTTTGCCGGTAAAGGACTGGCCGAGGGAGGCGATTTCGATGCTCGGCGCCATGCCCAGTGCCAGACCGGCGGCTTCCTGCTCTGAAACAAGGCAGTCAACAAACACCTGGCTGTTGTCGACTAATGACAGAACTTTTTGCGCCGCCTGGATGAACGAGCCTTCCTCGACCTGGCGGTACACGATCACGCCGTCGCGCGGCGCCCGCAGGGTTAAATCGGAACGCTGTTTTTCCAGCGCTTCGACAGCGCTGGCGATTTTGCTGGCTGCGGCCCGTTTGACCTCCAGCGAAGCCGGTTCACCGTTTACTGCCTGTTTGGCCAAGGTGTCGAGCGTGGCCTTGGCGTTAATCATGTTCTGGTAAGCGGCGTCGAGCGTTTCGCCAGAAACAGCGCCTTGTTCAAACAAGGTTTTATAGCGGGTGTAGTTGGTTTTGTTGCGGTTGTAGTCAACCTCCGCTTTTTGCAGGCTGGCGATGTAGCTGGCTTGCGTCTCAACCAAAGCGGCCTGGGCTTGCCGCAGTTCGGCGTTGCTTTGGGCGATAGAAAGCGAAATGTCGCCAGTGTCCTGGACGAGCAAAACTTGCCCGGCGGTGACGCGGTCGCCTAATTTGACCGGCACCGAGACAACCCGTCCCGCGTATTTGGGCATGATGTCGATTTGGGCGTCAGCCACGGTTTGTCCGACCAAGGTGACTTGCCTGTCAAGCGGCTGGATGCGGGCGGTGAATAATTCAACGCTGATGACGGGCGGACCACCCTTTTTGGCTGGCTGCTTGCCGCCATTTTTCAGCAAGGTCGTGCCGGCAACCGCCAAAAGCAAGATGATAAGGGCAATAAGAAAGGACCGTTGTTTTTGCTGGACTATCCGCTTGAATACCGATTGCAACATGGGTTGTTCCTCCGCTTAGTGACTTTTATCTTCGTTCTCATTATAACGAACTATCATAGATTTTAGTATAGCGAACGTATGTCACAGATTTGTCACAGCTTCGTTGCCGATAAGGAACTTTTTTGCGATATAATATAGAGGCAAGCGATTTGTTCGGAGGCGGTTATGAACGCGACAATTTTAGTGGTGGATGATGAATATCGGATGCGCAAACTGGTGGGCGATTTTCTGCGCAAGGCCGGTTACGACGTGGTGGAGGCGGAGGACGGGCAAGGGGCGCTGGCGCTGTTGACGCCGGCGATCGACCTTGTCATTTTAGACGTGATGATGCCGGGACTCGATGGTTGGGAGACCTGCCGCCAAATCCGCGCTCAGGGTGAGACGCCGGTGATTTTGCTGACGGCCAGGAGCGAGGAAGCGGATGAACTGCAGGGGTTTGCCGTTGGGGCGGACGAATATATCGCCAAGCCGTTTAGCCCACAGGTGCTGGTTGCACGGGTGCGGGCGTTGTTGAAGCGGGTGCGCTGGAGCGCCCGGAACGAAGTTGGTGTCAGCGAATACGGCCGGCTCAGGATCGCCGCCGGCGCGCATGAAGTGTTCTGGGACGGAAAGCCGCTTGAACTGACTCCGAAGGAGTATGACCTGCTTTGCTATTTGGCGGAGCACCGGGGGCGGGCGCTAAGCAGAAAGCAATTGCTGGACCAGATCTGGGGCTATGATTATTTTGGTGACGGTCGGACGGTCGATACGCACATCAACCGTTTGCGGATCAAGCTGGGCGAGGCCAGCGGGTTCGTGCAGACCGTGCGGGGCTGGGGATATTTGTTTGAGGTGGCGAAATGAACGATTCCGTGGCGAAAAAACTGTTCTGGGGCATGGCCTGCCTGATCCTTTTTCATGTGGGCTTGAATTGGTTGCTGAACGCGCAGCTGCTGGAACGCTATTACCTGTACGCGAAGGAAACGCAGTTGGTTGAGCAAGGACGCGCCCTGGCGCTGTCTTATGAGCGGGGGCCGGAAGATGTGCAGGTGATGATTGAACAACTGGAGGCGGGCGGCATTTCCGTTTTCATCACCGCCGCCGACGGGAGCGAGCGGTACAGCTCCATCAAGCGGCTGACGTCGGGCAGTGGTTTGGCTGACGGGGGGGGAGTCGAAGCTGGTGCCCCGCAGCGGCGGATAAGCGATTATTTTGTCCGTCGTCGACAGGCGGTCGACAAGGACATCACGCTGGAGTGGCAGCAGGATCCGGTGGTGAGCAAGACGAACCTGGCGATGGAAATGCGGCTGGACAATGGCGACCGGCTGCGCCTTTGGCGGCGATTGTCTTCGGTGGCGGAAAGCGCCGCTTTGATCAACCACTTTATGATGCTGACCGGCGGCGTGAGCTTACTGGTCGGCCTGGCCTGGATCATTTTTTTCACGCGCCGCTTTACCGCGCCGATTGTCGGGTTGCGCAATGCGGCGCAGGCGATGGCCAGACTGGATTTTTCCCGCAAATGCCGGGTGAAAGAGGGGGACGAGCTTGGCGAATTGGCCGTTAGTCTGAATGACTTGTCCGAGCGGTTGGCGGAAACGATCCAGGCGCTGTCTGACAAGAACAAGGCGCTGACCAAGGCGGTGGAGCGGGAGCGAGAGCTGGACGGCCTGCGCAAATCATTCATTGCCAATGTTTCGCATGAATTAAAGACGCCGATTGCCTTGATATTGGGCTACGGAGAGGGGTTGCGGGCGAATGTCGCCGAGGACGAGGCGAGCCGCCGCTACTACAGCGAGGTTATCATTGATGAGGCGAAAAAAATGGACAAGCTCGTCAAGGAACTGCTGACGCTGGCTAAAATGGAGTCTTGCAGCCAGCCTTTACGGTTGGCGCCGATCGCGGTTGATCGGTGGCTGCTGCAACTGCAGCCTAAAATGACGGCCTTGGCCAAGGAACGCTCGGTCGACTTGTCCGTGGATTCGGCAGCGGCCGAGGTTGTGATCGATGTGGATAAGCTAGAGCAGGCCGTGATGAATTTAGCCAGCAATGCAATTTGCCATGCCGCCGGGGAAGAGAAGACGGTGCGCATCAGCACGGAAGCAAGAAACGGCTGGGTTCGCCTGTCGGTCTTTAATTCCGGCGCGCCGATTCCGGACAAGATACAAAATTGTCTTTGGGACAGCTTCTATCGCGCCGATGAAGCGCGGGTCAGGGAGACGGGACGCGTTGGGCTGGGCCTTTCGATTGTTCGGGCGATACAGGAGCGGCACGGCGCGGCGTATGGAATGGAGAACGTCGAAGGCGGCGTACGTTTTTGGCTTGACTTGCGGGTGCAGGATGGGGGCTTGAGTGAACCGGCTTAACGGACGCAATGAGAAGACAGAGGAGACGCTGTGATGATGCATTTATTGAAAAAAGTGCTGGCGGCGCTGCTTTGCTGCTGCCTTTCGCTGCCGCTTGCCGGACAGGCGGCGTCGCTGGCCGATCTGGAGACGGCGCATAACCATTATCTTTTTGCGGCCGTCTGCCGGGCCGCCTACACGGACCACCGCGGCGACCGGCTGGTTGAGCTGCTGCGCGAGGATGGCTGGCGGGTTGAGACATATTTTCAGGCCGGCGACAAGGCGGAAGCGAAATTTTTTGTCGCCGTGCGCCCGGAAGCAGACGGGCAGCCGGTGCGGTATCTCATTGCCGTTGCGGGTACTGAGTCGAAAAAGGATCTCGCCGTGGATTTTACGTATGACAAAACGCCGTTTGCCGGACCGTTTGGAGCGGACGCCGATGCCGGTGTTCAGGGAAGCGGAGCAGGCGGTGAACCAAGAATGGTGCATAAGGGCTTCTTGCGTTACGTAAATACCGCACTGACGGTTCGCGAGCCGGGGCAGCCGGGGTTGCTGGAGGAGCTGCTGGCGCATCCGGAGCGCAAGGTTTACCTGGTTGGCCACAGCCTGGGCGGAGCGGTTGCGACGCTGGGCGGGGCGGTTTTGCTGGAAATGGGCGTTTTGCCGCAGCAGGTGGAGGTGGTGACCTTTGGCGCGCCGCCGGTTGGCAACCAGGCCTTTGCCGACAGCTTTGCCGATCGTTTGAAGGTGACGCGGATTGTCACGGCGGGGGATCCGGTAGCCGGCTTTTTGCTTGTCGACCTGGTTGGCGGCTACCGGCAGTTTGGTGCGGAGCTAAAATGGCCCATGCCGGAGAAGATGGGCAAATCGCCGCATGTTATGGCGCTTTATAGCGACCTGGCGATGAAAAGGTATTACGATGAGATGCGCAAAGCGCAACAGGCGGGCTTGCTTGCGATAAAAAACGAAAAACGGGTTCCCGGTCAGCCAGTGGCGTACGTGGCGCCGATTATCAACCGGTTGCCCGACTCCCTGAAGCGGGAGTTTCCCTATGTGCAGGCCCATGCTGCTGAAGTTTACCGCGGCGTGCTGCCCGGCTATGTTCTTGAGACCGAGGGCCGCCCTTTTGCCAACGTAGAGCAAGCTTTGGCGAGGGCGGCGGCCCTCGGGGCGGACGCCGCAGTCGTCACGGAGGTGCAGGCGGAGAGAATCCGGACGGAGAAGCAGTTGTATTACGTGACGGTGTCGCAAAGCGTGTATCGCGTCAAAGATGGTGCTTTGATCAGTTACATGGCGATGGGGAGCAACACGCGCGAATTTACGCCGTTGGATGCGTTTTCCCGCGGCTTGGTGGATGCCGCCGTGCTTAGTGCGGACTGGCTGCCAAAACTCGCTGAGATTGGACAAGGCGGGGAAGAGAGCTTCCTTGCGGAAAATTAAAGACAAAAAAGAGCTGGCCAAACGGCCGGCTCTTTTTTGTGACGCTGGGGGCGGTCCCTATGTCACACGCTTGCTTGCGGCCCTGCATGTGAAAAGGCAAACAAACACGCGTGCAAAAAGCCGCTAAAAGCGCCGGTGATGACAGAAAAGTTTACACTTAAACCGGCATTAAGTTATTAAAATAACTTAATTGACAACATATGGCGCTTGCATTATTATCATAGCCATAACCTGGATTGACATAATCGAAAAGGGAGGGTGTCACATGCTCGACAAGGGAAAATCAGTGCAGGCCATCATTTCTGAAATCGGCACCAGCAAAACAGCGCTGCTGCCGATCCTGCTGGCCGTCCAGGACGCCAGTCCTGCCCATTATGTCAACGAGGCGGCGATGAATGAAATCGCCGCCCGCCTCAAGCTTTCGCGCAGCCGCGTCTATTCCACAGCTTCATTTTACAGCGAAATCTCGCTCAAACCGCGCGGACGCAACATCGTACAGGTTTGCGTCAATGCTCCCTGCGAGAATGCCGGCAAGGCGGCGATCATCCGGGCGTTGGAAAATGAATTGACGATCACGCTGGGGGAAACAAGCGCTGACGCGCAATTCACCCTGGAAGGGGTCAATTGCCTGGGCGCGTGCTACCTGTCGCCGGCGATCAAGGTGAATGGCCGCTTGTACGGCAACCTGACGGCAGCCGCGGCTGTCGACATCATTCGGCAATGCCGGGAGGGGGAAGCAAATTGAACATTCGGCGCAACGGACAGTCTGACTTGGTGTTTAATATCGAGTGGCAGGGCGGCCAAACCGGCGCTCAAATTGATTTGCCAGACTACCTGGCGCGCGGCGGCTACCAGGCGCTGCGGCGGGCGCTGGCTACGGATCCGGCCCAGGTTGTGCAGACGGTGAAGGATGCCGGCTTGCGGGGGCGGGGCGGCGCTGCTTTTCCCACCGGGCTAAAGATGGAGCACGTGCGGGATAACCTGGAATTAGAGCGCTATGTGATCTGCAATGCTGACGAAGGGGAGCCAGGCACGTTTAAGGACCGCTTTGTCATGACGCATCTGCCCTTCCAACTGCTGGAGGGAATGACGCTGGCCGCCTATGCGGTGGGGGCGAACCGGGGGATCATCTACATCCGGTATGAATATCCGGAGGCGCAGGCTTCGATCCGCCACAGCATTGCCGCGGCGGTGGAAGCCGGTCTGCTCGGCGACAACATCCTGGGCAGTGAGTTCTCCTTCCACCTGGAGATCTTCTCGGGCGCCGGCAGCTACCTGTGCGGCGAAGAAACGGCCCTGCTCTCCTCGATTGAAGGGAAAAAAGGGCGGCCGCGTTTGAAGCCGCCCTATCCGACGCAAAGCGGGCTGTGGGGCAAGCCGACCCTGATCAATAACGTGGAAACGCTGGCCAACCTGCCGGCGATCATCGGCCGGGGCGCTGTCTGGTACCGCTCGCTGGGGACGGCCGACAGCCCGGGCACGAAGCTCATTTCCCTGTCCGGCGACGTCAACAACCGGGGCTTGTTCGAGGTGCCGTTCGGCGTCAGTTTCCGGGAGATTATTGAAAGCTGCGGCGGTGGGATCAAGAATGGGCGCAAGCTCAAGGCCGTCAATATCGGCGGCGCCTCCGGCGTAGTCGTGCCGCCGCACGAGCTTGATTGCCGGCTCGAGTACGGCGCGTGCGCCAAGCGGGAGATTACGATTGGCTCCGGGGCGGTGTTCGTGCTGGACGACACGCGCTCGATTCTCGACAACGTGAGGAACCGGGCCGCCTTTTTTCTCCATGAAAGCTGCGGCAAGTGCACGCCCTGTCGGGAGGGGTTGCGCCAGGTAAACAGGATCATCGGCGCCCTGTGCGGCGGTGCGGGAACAGCGTCTGATTTGGCCAAGCTGGAACGGTACACGCGCACGATGCAGCAGGCCGCGTTTTGCGGTTTGGGGCAGGCGGCCGGCAACACGCTAATTTCGTCGCTGGCCTACTTCCGGAGCGAATACGAGGCTGCCTGCCGGGACGTTCAACCGGCGGCGAAAAAGGAGGGGACGGCGTGATGGAGCAAGTCGCAATGAAAATCAACGGCGCGGCCGTGTCGGCCCCGCAAGGCAGCACAATATTAGAGGCAGCCAGGCAGTTGGGCGTGAAGATTCCTAGCCTGTGCCACCACCCGGATCAACGGGTCAAGGCCAATTGCCGCGTCTGCGTCGTGGAAGTGGAAGGGAGCCGCAACCTAATGCCGGCCTGTTCCACCAGGGTGGCGCCAGGTATGGAGATCAGGACGAACACGGCCCGTGTCCGGGAAACGGTGCAGACCATTTTAGAGCTGATTTTGTCCAACCATCCGCAGGATTGCCCGAACTGCATCCGCAACGGCAATTGCGAGCTGCGCCAACTGGCGGCTGATTACGGCATGCGGGAGTACAAGGCGGACATCGAACCGGTCGCGCTGCCGATCGACACGTCAACCCTGTCGCTGGTGCGTGATCCAAACAAGTGCATCAAGTGCGGCAGATGTGCGGAGGTGTGCCATCATGTGCAGGAGACCGGCATTCTCTACAGCCATTTCCGCAGCACGGATATCGGCGTTGCGCCGGAGTACGGCAAGCAGCTGTCCGAAGTCAACTGCGTTCTGTGCGGCCAGTGCGTCTTAGTCTGTCCGACCGGCGCGCTGCATGAAAAGGACGACATTCCCGCCGTGTGGGCGGCTATTGACAATCACGAAAAGCACGTCGTCGTCCAGGTTGCGCCGGCCGTGCGCGTTTCGATTGCCGAGGAATTCGGCCAGGCGCCGGGAACGATCGCCACGGACAAGCTGGTGTCCGCCTTGCGGTTTGCTGGCTTTGACCGCGTATTCGATACCGATTTTACCGCCGATTTGACCATTCTTGAGGAAGGGCACGAATTGCTGCGCCGGCTGCAAACCGGCGGGACCCTGCCGATGCTGACCTCCTGCAGTCCGGGCTGGATCAAATTCATGGAGCACAATTACCCGGACCTGCTGCCGCACTTGTCGACCTGCAAGTCGCCGCAACAGATGTTCGGCGCCCTGGCGAAAACCTACTACGCGCAGCTTAGCGGCATTGCTCCGGAAGATATCTTTGTTGTTTCCATCATGCCCTGCACGGCGAAAAAGTTTGAGAGCGCCCGGCCGGAAATGGCGGACAGCGGCTACCGGGATGTCGATGCGGTGCTGACGACCCGCGAACTAGGGCGGCTGTTGCGGCAGGCGGGAGTGGATTTCAACAAGCTGCCGCCCGGCGAATTCGACGCGCCGCTCGGCGTTTCCACCGGGGCTGCGGCGCTGTTCGGCGCCACCGGCGGCGTAATGGAAGCGGCTCTGCGGACGGTCTACGAGGTGGTTGTGCAGGAGGAGTTAACGGAAGTAAACTTCACCGAGGTGCGGGGCATGGCGGGCATCAAGGAGGCTACGGTTGATTTGAACGGCCTGCCGGTCAAGGTCGCTGTCGCCCACGGCCTTGCGCATGCGCGCCGGCTCATGGATGACGTTCGGGCCGGTCAGGCGGATTATGCGTTTGTCGAAGTGATGTGCTGCCCGGGCGGCTGCATCGGCGGCGGCGGACAGCCTTACGGCACCGGCACGGCCTCGCGCGAAGCGCGCATTGCCGCCACCTATGCGGTGGACGCGGCGATGCCGTTGCGCAAATCGCACCACAACCCGGCCGTCCAGCAGCTATACCAGGATTTCCTGGGACAGCCGCTGGGTGAAAAATCGCATCATTTGCTGCATACGGCCTACTGCGACCGCAGTTAGGACGGATTCATGCGCAAAAGGGGCTGATCCAATCATTTTTCCGATTGGATCAGCCCCTCTGTTTTTTGTTTGTTCGATTTTTCCGCACATGGATGTCGCCGTCGCCAGCCTGGCCTTCGGATTGCCGGCCACAGGTGCTCCGGCTTGGCTGCGGCGCTCAGCTAACGGGCGGATGCAGTTTCTGCGTGGCGTAGTAGTGGCGGATATAATCGCAGAAGGCTCGGACGGCCGGCAACTCCAGCGCCGCGTGGCGGCAAAGCAGCCATGTGCGGCGGGTGAAAGGCTGTCCGTCTGACCAACCGAGCAGGTGCGTGTAAATTCCCTCCATGGCATGCAGGCCGATCGCGGGCAGAATCGCCCAGCCAAGGCCCTGCTTGACCAATTCGCGGCAGGTGTCCATGCTGTCGACCTCCATGGTGCTGGCAAACGGCTTGGCATAGGTTTCGCGCCACCACGATTCGATCAGCGTTTGCAAAGGGGTGTCAGTGTTGTAGGTGATGCGCGTTTGGTCGGCGAGCGTGTTCAGGTCGATTGGCTTGGCCGAGACGATGCAGATCGGCTCTTCAAACAACATCATTTTTTCCTCTGTCCAGTGATAATCGCCGCGTAAAACGGCGACGGCGATTTCGTCATGCTGCAGCAGGCGGTTGATCCGGTGGCTCAGGCCTGTTTTCAATGATATGTCAACCTTGGGGTAGCTCGTGACAAAGCCTTTTAGAATATAGGGCAGCTCGTAATGGGAAAAAACGGATGAGGCGCCGAGGCGCAGGGTGCCCTGAACCGTGTCGCGCATGCTCTGCATTTTTTCTTTGGTTTTTACCAGTGTCAGGAGCATTTCTTCGGCATAGTGAAGAAAAACCTCGCCTTCCGGCGTCAGCAGGATGCCGGAAGGCGTCCTTGTCACCAACTGGGAGCCGACCTCTTTTTCCAGCGCTTTCAGGCGGTACGTGATGGCGGGTTGAGAAAGATATAAACGCTCGGCCGCTTTGGTAATATTCTTTTCCTCGGCTAGCACTTTTATCATAATCCAGTCCTTGTCGGTCATGACAGCCTCCGGAAATAAAAATGTTTTATCGACACCGATAAAAAACCAATATTTTATTTATTAAAATTAACATACTATACTGAAAATAAGATGTAAAGTTTTTTGTGAAAATTCCTATAGGAATTATTTACGCGAACAATAAAGGGGGACACCAGGATGAAAGAGTATGTAAAAATTCCGGCGCTTTTTATGCGGGGCGGCACCAGCAAGGGCGCCTACCTGGAGGGGGCGGATTTGCCGTCTGACCCCAAAGTGCGTGACGCGGTTATTTTAGACATCTATGGGAGTCCGGATGTCCGCCAGATCAATGGCATCGGCGGCGCCGACCCGCTGACCAGCAAAGTGGCGATTCTCGACAAATCGAAGCGCGAAGGTATCGACGTCGATTATACGTTCGGCTATGTTGGCATCAATGAAGCGTATGTTGATTATGAACAGAATTGCGGCAACATTTCCTCCGGGGTCGGCGTGTATGCGATCTTGCGCGGCTGGGTGCAGCCGGTGGAGCCATTCACAAAGGTGCGGATTTACAACACCAACACGAAAAAAGTCATCGAAGCGCTGATTCCGGTGCAGGACGGCGAGGTCGTCACCCAAGGCGATTATGTGATTGACGGCGTCTCCGGCTCGGCCGCCCGCATTGACTTGAATTTCCTGAATTCCGGCGGCGCAAAAACCGGCAAGCTGCTGCCGACCGGCAATGTTGTCGACGAAATTACGCTTAAGGACGGTCGTGCGGTCCGCGTCAGCCTCGTCGACGCAGCGAACCCGGCCGTGTTTGTCAAAGGTGCGGACCTTGGTTTTACCGGTTGTGAGCTGCCGGCGGATGTAGCGGGGAACCCGGCGATCATCGAAGTGCTGGAGGATATCAGGACGACGGCGGCAGTTATGATGGGCTTGGCTGAAAGCAAGGAAAAAACCGGTCCGGCAGTGCCCAAGGTAGCCATGGTCGCCGCGCCGGTCGAGCACAAGGTGGTAGGCGGACGGACGATCAAGGCGGAAGATTGTGACTTGGTGGCAAGAACCCTGGCGCTTGGCGTCCTGCATAAAGCCTATGCCGTTACGGGCGGCATTGCCGTGTCCACGGCGGCGCTGATTCCGGGCACGATCGTCAATGAAGTGGTGGGGCAAAGGGCGAAAGATACGGGGATTGTGCGGCTGGCACATCCGTCCGGCTTGCTTGATTTTTCCATCGGCCTGACGCCGACGGAAAACGGCCTGTATCTGGAAAAGGCATGCGTCAGCCGTTCGGCCCGCTTGATCATGGATGGGCATGTGTTCGTGACGCGCTCCGTGTACGAAGGCAAACAAAATAAATAATTTAATGGAGGAATTAAAGTTATGATGGTCTGGATTGGTGTGCTGATTATCGCGATTGCCATTTATTTTTTGGTGAAACAGGCGGAAACCAGATTGGTTCTTCTGGTGGCCGGCTTTGCCATGGCAACCATTGCCGGTACACCGATGGCGGCTTTCAAGTCGTTTTCCCATGGCATAGCGGAATACAAGCTCTTTGAAACCATTATCACCGTTATGGGCTTTTCCATGGTTATGAAAATGACGGGTTGCGATCAGCACTTGATCCACTTGCTGGCGAAGCCGGTCCGCAAGGCTGGGCCGCTCTTGATTCCAGTCGCTACCTTCGCCACGTTTCTCGTCAACAGCACATTGACGAGCGCGGCTGGCGCCGCTGCGGCCGCCGGGGCGATCATCATTCCGCTCTTGCTGGCCTCCGGCGTTCATCCGGCGGTTGCCGCCGCGGCCGTGCTGGGCGGTACGTACGGCTCCATGTTCAACCCCGGCTACGCCATGAATGCGCTGGTCGCCAACGTTGCCAAGGCCGAGGCGGTGGCAGTTGTCGGCAACCATTTCCTTCCGCTGCTGATTACCTGCGCCGTCAGCGCCCTGACGCTGGGCGCGCTGGCCTATGTCCGCAAGGAGAACAAAGGCTGGGGCGAGGTGAAAGCCGGCGCGGTCAAGGATGACACCTTCCAACTGAGCTACTTGAAGGCGTTTGTGCCGGTTGTGCCGCTTATTCTGATTTTGGTCGCCAACTCCAAAATGGTGCCGGCCTTGAAAGAGCTGTATATCTCGCACACGATGCTGATCGGCGCGTTTGTCGCGTTTTTGGTCTCGCGGCAAAATCCAGGCAAGATCGCCAAGGAATTTTTCCATGGCATGGGCGACGCGTACGGCCATATTTGCGGCATCATCATTTGCGCGTTGGTGTTCGTTGACGGCATGAAAGCGCTCGGCATGGTTCAAGCGCTGACGCAGTCCATGATTGCCCATCCGGAAGTGGCCAAGTTCAGTTCGGGGTTCGGACCGTTTTTCCTGGCCGTCATCTCCGGTTCCGGCGATGCGGCCGCCACCGCCTTCAACAAGGCCGTCACGGTCAACGCCGCACAGTTTGGCCTGCAGCCGCTGAACATGGGCAGCCTCGCCGTGTTGGGCGGTGCGCTGGGGCGTTCAATGTCGCCTCTTGCCGGCGCGGCGATCATTTGCGCCTCGTACGCCGGCACCAGCCCGATGGAAGTCGCCAAACGCAATGCCCCCGGCATGGTGCTGGCCTGCCTTGTTGCGACCTACCTGCTTGTTTATTGATGATTTATAAAGAAACCATCGCTCGTGCCGGGCGATGGTTTCTTTTTGCTTGCCCTAGTAATTAATGCTGCCTTCCGGTATAATATATGTGTCGTTTCGAAGGAGAGGATTTGATGTCGGACGTGAAAGTGAATGATGGCGGCCCTTGGTACGGACGGGTGGCGTTGCGGACCGGAGGGTCGTTTGTTTTGCTGCTGCTCTGCTTTTTATGGTGGCGGCCGGCGATTATGCCCCTGCTGCAGGAGTATGTGGCTAAGGCCGGAATCTGGGGGCCGCTGGTGTATGTCTTGTTTTATACGTTGCGGCCGTTGGCGGCCCTGCCGGCGTTGCCGTTCAACCTTTCCGCCCCGCTTTTTTTTGGCCCGCTCTTGGGCGCGGCCTGCATTGTTGCCGGGGGGCTGGGGGGCGCGCTTGTCTGCTTTTGGGGGGCGCGCCGATTGGGCGACCGCTTCTCGGACAAGGTCGCCTTGCTTCCGTTGCTGGCACGTTGGCAGCGCAAGCTGCATGAAGACAGCCTGGGGGCGGTGCTCTTCTTGCGCCTGACGCCGATTTTCCCTTATGATCCTGTCAGCGTGGCGCTGGGGCTGTCGCCGGTTTCGACGCGGACTTACCTGACCGGCACGTTTTTAGGCATGCTGCCCGGTGCCATCGCTTATGGACTGGGCGGCTCGCTTTTGCGCGGCTCGCTTGACTGGACGGACTACGTGCTGGTTTTTGTTTTCTTCGCGCTGGCGTTTGGTGTGCCTGTGTGGTGCTACCGGCGGCAACTGCTGGCGGCGGGGCTGGTGCAAAAAGCTGGCCGCTGGTGGCGCTTGCGGAAGCTGTGAGGCCCGGGACAATTGGATGGATGGGAATGGTGAAGGTTATTAAGAAGGAACAAATGAGGCAATTGCTGCGCTTTGGCTTGGTCGGCGCCAGCGGGGTCGGTGTCAATCTGGCCGTTTTTTCAACTGCTTTATGGGCCGACGCCGGTTACCAGGCGGCGGCGGTCGCGGCCTTTTTGGTTGCGGTCAGCCACAATTTCTATTGGAATGCGCGCTGGACGTTCCGCCTTTTGGCGCAGACGAATAAAAGAATGTTCACCCGTTATCTGTGGTTTGTGGGGATCAGCGCGGTGTGCTTGCTGTTGAATTTGCGCGTCCTGTCTATGCTGATTGACGATTGGCGCTTGCCGCCGGTTGCGGCGCAGATCGGCGCGGTTGTAGTGGTGGGGTTTGTTAATTTTTGGCTTCAGGCGAGGATGACCTTCCGGGGCGCTGCGCCGGCGCTGGCCAATAGTGATAAGGCGGTGGACAACGGATGAGACTGGTCGTGATGCCTACCTACAATGAACGTGAAAATATCGAACCGATGGTGGAAGCAGTATTGGCCTACCCTTGGCTGCACATGCTGGTGGTGGACGATGCTTCGCCGGACGGCACAGGGCAGTTGGTGAAAAAACTGGCGCAGGAGCGGTTTGCCGGACGCTTGTTTCTATTGGAGCGGAGCGGTAAGCTGGGGCTGGGAACGGCTTACGTGGCCGGTTTTAAGTGGGCGCTGGAGCGGGACTATGACGCGGTGTTTGAAATGGACGCCGACTTTTCGCATAACCCGGCCGATTTGCCGCGCCTGAATGAGGCGCTCAAGGCGGCCGACGTGGCGCTCGGCAGCCGCTATGTAAGCGGCGGCGGCGTTGAAAACTGGGGGCTGGGCCGGCGCGTTTTAAGCCGCGGCGGCAGCTTGTACGCCCGGATTATTTTGGGCTTGGACGTGAATGACGTGACCGGCGGCTTCAAAGCGTTTCGCCGCGCTGTGCTGGAGGCGCTGCCGCTTGACAAAGTGCGCTCTAACGGCTACTCCTTTCAAATCGAGCTGAATTATCGCACGCGGCAAAAGGGCTTTCGCATTGCCGAGGTGCCGATCCTGTTCGCTGACCGGCGGGTGGGCGCCTCGAAGATGAACAGGCGCATTGTTCTGGAAGCGATTACGCTTGTCTGGCAGCTCCGCTGGGCAAGTTTGCGAGGCCGCCTATGAAGCAGCGGCCTCTTTTTTTCCTGGCGCTGATGGCGCTGTTTTCCCTGTGGTTTAACGCTACGCTGCCGCTTCATTTTGACGAGGCTTACTATTGGCTTTGGTCGCAGCATCTCGCTGCGTCTTACTTTGACCATCCGCCTATGATCGCCTGGCTGCTGTGGCTGGTACAGGTGTTCGGAAAATCGGAGTGGGTGCTGCGGCTTGTGCCGGCCTGCTGCATGACGGTCACGGGTTTCCTCCTCTATCGCTTGGCAAAGCGCTCCTTCGGCGAAGCAGTGGCGGAACGGGCCCTGCTCCTGTATCTTTTTTTGCCGCTGACGCAGCTTGGCTTTTTGCTGGCCGTGCCGGATGCGCCGCTGGCGCTCGGGTGGGTGCTGCTCATGTCAGCCGGTTACGAAGCGGCGTTTGGCGCGCGCTGGCGGCGGTCCATGCTATTGGCCGGTGCGGCGGCAGGTTTTGCCTTGCTGGCCAAATATACGGCCGTTGTGGCCGTTTTGAGCCTGTTTGTTTTCTTTCTCTTCTCGCCTGTGCGCGCCAGGCTGCTGTCGGTTTCTTTTCTTGGCTCCGCCGCCTTGGCGGCGCTGGTTTTCTCGCCGGTTTTGTACTGGAATTACCAGCATGACTGGGTTTCCTTCCGTTTTCAGCTGGCGCACGGCGTGGCGGCGGAAAAAGTGTTTCAGCCCGCCTATCTGCTTGAATTTGTCGGCGGCCAGCTAGCCGTTGGCGGCGTATTTACAGCTTTGGCGCTGTTTTACTTGGCGTTTCGCTATTGGCGGCAACATTTCGCCCAGCCCAAACTGTTATTTTTCTGGTGCTTTTCGATCATTCCGATCGGCTTTTTCATGCAGGCCGCCGCTTTCAAGCGCGGTGCGGCGAACTGGCCGGCGCCGGCTTTTTTGGCCGGGTGCGTGCTGGTTGCCTATTGGAGCCTGCGATTGAATTGGCATCGCTGGTATAAGGCGGCGCTGGCGTTCGGCGTGCTGCTGCTGGTAGTGGCGAAGCTTCCGGAGTGCCTGCCTTTTCTTCCGGAAAAGGTTGTGCCGAAGCAGCGGTTTTTAGGCTATAAAGAAGCGATCACGGCTTTGCCCGCAGCACATCCGGAGGCGTGGCTGGCAGACAGCTACAAGGCGGCCAGCCTCCTGGCCTACTACGGAGGGCGCTTGGACGTCGACGTCCTAGACTCGGACCGGCCTTCCATGTTTGACTATTGGCGCAAGGAGGCGGCGCTTCCGGAGCGGGCCCTGTTTGTGACCAGCCGCGACAAGCGCGAGGCAGCGGCGACGTATTACCGGCAGGTGACGGCATTGCCGTCCGGCGGCGCGCGCTTCGGGTTTGACAAGCAGGGCTTTTTTCTCTACCAGTGTGAAGGTCTGCAACGGGGGCGATGAGCGCTGCAGTTGTTTGTTTGGCGGCATGGTTCAGGGCAGGCGAAAAGGAAATGCCCGGCGCTGCGCGAATAACAAAAGAGTAGGGACTTATGCCTTGAAACGATGCGGCTGACGAAGGGGAGGGCAAACCATGTCATTGGATGCTGTGGAGTTGGAGATTAAGCTTGCAGCGGCAACTGAGTCTGTTTGGTCGGAATTGTTTGGCCTGCCGATGATTGCAAAAGCAACTATCGACGGCACGGTGGCGGAAAAGGCGTTGGAATCCCATTATTTCGATACCGAAAGCCGCCGGCTGGCGCAGGCCGGCTACGCTTATCGCATTCGCCGCACGCCGTCCGGCTTTGTCGCCACCATGAAGGGTTTCGGACACATGGAGGGCGGCTTGGCGCACCGGCCTGAGTTTGAAGCGCCGGTGCCCGATTTGTCGCCGGACCTATCTGTGTTTGACGGGCAGGCGGTCGGAGCTGACTTGACGGCGCTTTTGGCGGGCGAACCATTGACGCGCCTGTTCACGGTGGACGTAGTTCGGCGCCAGCGGCAGCTGCAGCTTACGCCCCAGACGCGGGTGGAAATGGCCGTTGACTTTGGCCGCATTTTAGCGGGTGGCAAGGAAAGTCCGCTTGCCGAAGTTGAGTTTGAGCTGATGGAAGGCACCGTCGCCGACTTGTTGCGGTTTGTCGCCGATTTGTGCGCGCGGCTGCCGTTTTACATTGCTTTCAAAAGCAAATTCCGCCGGGGGCTGGATTTGCTGGCGGATGTGCGGGAACCGGAAGACCGGCCTGCGCCTGTTGCGTTGGCGGAAGACAAGGCGGTTGGGGCGGCGGCATATGGGTTGCTGGCGGGTGCGGTCGGCGCACTGCTGCAGCAACAGCAGCGGCTGGGCCAAGGCAATGAGGCTGCCTTGGACGAAATGCGGCTGTTCGGCAGCCAATTGCAGTTGCTTCGGTGCTTGCTGGCGTTTGCCAAGCCGTTGCTTGAGCCGGCGGATTACGCGCGCCAACAGCTGCTGCTCGGCCGGCTGGCCGAACCTTTTGCCGAATTGGATCAGGTGGAGGCTTTGGCGGCTGACTGGGGGCAACTAAGTTGTCTGCCGGGGGCGATAAGCGGCTCGACTTGGATTGGCAAACAGTTGGAGGCGCGGCGCGAGCAGCTTGGCCAGCGGATTTTGCGCGAAAAGCAAAGCGGCGCCTATACGCAGGTGCTCACGGCGCTATGGGCCTGGGCGGCGGCAAGCCCCTGGGGCGGTTCGGACGCCCGGCTGGCGAGCGATTATGCCGCTGCGCGCATCGCTAAGTGGATGATGGATTTGCTGCAAATGGGCGAAGGGGCGGCGGATGATCCGGCGACTGCCAGCCGGCTGTTTGGCCAGGGGCAGAAAATCGCCGTCGTGGTGGCTTGCTTGGGTCCGGCATTTGCGGATGCGGAGCAAAAAGCGTTCGACCGGCTGCAAAGCCTGCAAAAGCGTTTGCAGTCGGTTTGGCTTGCGGAAACGGGCAAGGCGGTGCTGCAGTCGTTCCTTGGCGCCGGCGCGAGCCGCTTGCTGTATCGCGATGCCGGCCTGCTGGCCGGCTGGCGGTTGCGGACGGTCGCGGAGGCGCTGCGGCAGGTTGACAAGCGGTGGCGGCGGTTCGCTAAGCCGGCGCGCAAATGGATAAAGCATGTGCGGTAAATAAAAAACTGGTTGATCTTGGAACAAGATCAACCAGTTTTTTATTTAGTTGAGCAGCAGGCGGCTCAAGGGCGAGGCCAACAGCGAGGTGGCGATGCCGACCAGCACGATGGCGACCCCGCTGACCGCGCCGGCCAGCTCGTTTTCCTCCAGGCAGCGGTTGGTGCCCAGGGCGTGGGCGGCGGCGCCGATTGCCAGGCCGCGGGCAATTTGATTTTTTACGCCGACGAACGTCAAAATTTCCGGTCCGGCCATGGCGCCGAGCACGCCTGTGAGGATGACGGCCGCCGCAGTCAGCGACGGGATGCCGCCAAGCGAACGGGCGATTTCCATGGCGATGGGCGTTGTGACCGATTTAGGCGTCAGCGAGAGGGTGATTTCCCGCGCCGCGTCAAAAAACGACGCGACGATCAGTACGGATACGACGCCAACCAGCGCGCCGACGACCACTCCGGTCATAATCGCCCGCCAGTTTTTCTGCAGCACAGGCAGCTGGCGGACGAGCGGAATCGCCAGGGCGATCGTAGCCGGGCCAAGCAAAAAGGTGATGAACTGCCCGCCCTGGTTGTAGTCGGAATAGTCGATATGCGCGAAGTTCAAAAGGACGATCAGCAGCAAGGCGGAGACCAGCATTGGCTGCAGCCAGCGTTTTTTTGTTGCTTGCTGCAGCCGTTTGGCAAATAGGTAGAGGATCAAGGTCGCCATCAGGCCGAAAATCGGTTCCTTGATTATATCAGTCATGGGAGGTCACCTTCTTATCTTCGTTTGGCAAGACTTGATCGACCAGCTTGCCGGTCAGGCAGAGGACAACCAGCGTGCTGACCAGGATAGTCAAAACAATAGCGACGCTGTTTTTAAACAGTAAGTCGGCGTAGAGGACCAGGCCGACGCCGATCGGCACGAAGAACAGCCCCATCTCGCCCAGCAGCGCATCAGCTGCCTGCTCGACGGCCCGCAGCGGGATAAGTCCGGTCGCCAGCGCGGTCGCCAGGAGGATAAGGCCGGTCAAAACGCCTGGCAGGGGCAGGTGCAGCCACTGGCTGAGCATTGTGCCGATAAACTGGAAAGCCAGCAGGATTGTAAAGCCCAGGACAAAGTTCATCGGTGCAAGGCTCCTTTCGTAAATCTAATGATTAAAGCCTATTCTAGCGGGCGCGACTGCCTGTGTCAAGGTTTGGCTTCCCCTTGAAGTTGAAGCTTTGCTCACGATGCGGGCGGCTAGGACAAAAAAACAACGCCCAACGTGGCTGTTGGACGTTGTAATGTTATTGCTTAAAAAATTGCCTGTAGAAGCAATATTGCAAAGCAAAGGCGGTTTTTTTACAATAAAAGTATAGCTTGTCTACTGCCTGCTGAATTCCCACAACGTTAAAATGATTTCAATCAAGATAAGCAGGATGACGGTGAGTTCCATGACCTCCGAACGGCTGGTGACGACTTCGTCGCTAAGCTGGTTGTAGCTGTGCTGGATAATCTCCACCTTTTCGGTGATGCTGCTTTTCCAGTCGGAGACGCGGAGCAAGCGCAGGTAGACGCCATAGACGCGCGCGTAAAAGACATCCTCCGTCACGCGCAGCGCATTCGTGATGCGGCTGGTGATTTCCGTAACGTCGGCCATCAACTCCAGCAGGTGGCGGCGGATGCGGCGGTATTTGCCCAGCTTGTTGAAACGCGTCTTTACATTCGCGTCCTCAATCGCTTCATACATGCTGACAATGCCCTGCTCGAGCAAGCCGTCGTAATAACGCAGCTCAAGGTACTGGGCGTTGGCGAATTCCAGCAAATCGGGAATGTCCATGCTGCCGCTTGAGTCGTAGATGAAGGCGGAATCCCAAGCCAGATAAGCCACGTCGTCGGCATAAGACAGCCGGTTGGCGAGCGTCTCCTGGCGGGTTTCCTCGTTGACCGGATTGCGGTCTCGCAACAATAAGGGGACAATGTCCCAGTCCTTCCATTCGCGGAAGTAGTAAACCGTAAAATCCTCGCCGAACTCCGGCGGCCGCCGATTAAGCAAGGCGGCGTGGACGGTGTCCAGCACACGTTCGGCAAATTGCTGAATGCGGTCTTCGGGCAGATGGTCCGTGGCAATAGCTAAGTCCAGGTACTCCTCGTAGGGGATGTCGCGCGGCAAATCCAGGCGCAGCATCAGGCTGATCACACCGAAATCATACAGGTGCGCTTTGGTATCGACCGCGTAGTTGCGTCCGGCGACCGGCATTTCCTGTGTGCCGAGTTCCACGGTCAGCGGCGGGGCTTTAAAGGCGATTGCCTTCGGGGAGACGCGCGACAGGCGCAGGCGGGAGGAGATCTGGTTGCTGGCCGTCCACAGCGCCTGGGCTTTGTTGAGGTCGATGTTGTCGGCAACGTCGTAAAGACGATACAACACGATTGTGCAGGACATATGTAGTCCTCCTTATATTTGCAGAAAGCATGAAGTCTGTTATGAATATTCTCTCGTGTAGCAGGAATTTCCTGCTCCTTGCGAAACAAAGCTAAAGAGGTGATTGCGATGGAAATGGAAAAGTTTGATGAGCAAGTGCAACAGGCCCTGGAGCGGGCGCAGCAACTGGCGGCGCTGCGTTACCACCAGGAAGTGACGGCGCTGCACCTGCTGGCGGCACTGGCGGAGAAAAACGCTTTCTGCGCCAATGTGCTGAAAAAAGCGGGCAGCGACCAGGCCGCTTTCACGAAAGCGGTGCTGGCGGCGGTGGATCGGCTGCCTTCCGTCAAAGGACAGGAAAGCACGCTCAGGATGAATGCGTCGCTCGTGCGGGTGCTGGCCCTGGCGGATGAGTTCCGCAATAAACACAACCAGCCGCGGCTCATGGCCGCCCATTTGCTCTGGGCTCTAACGGAGGACGGAGACGCTGAAGGGGTTGCGCTTTGCCGCAATTTTGGCGTCTCCAAAAAGCTGGTGGAGCAGGTGATGGCCGGCGCGCAAGCCAGCGGCGAGCAGGAGCGGACCTTTTTGCCCAAGTACGCCCAAGACCTGACTGAGCGCGCCCAGGAAGGGAAGCTTGATCCGGTGATCGGTCGGGATGAAGAGATCCGGCGCACCATTGAAATCCTCTCGCGGCGCAAAAAGAACAACCCCGTTTTGATCGGGGAGCCGGGCGTCGGCAAAACGGCGATCGTCGAAGGCTTGGCCCGAAGAATTGTCGCCGGCGATGTGCCGGAATCGCTCAAGGGGAAAAGCCTGTTTTCGCTGGACATGGGCGCGTTGATCGCCGGGGCGAAGTTCCGCGGCGAGTTTGAAGAGCGGCTCAAAGGGGTGCTGCAGGAAGTGACGCAATCAGAAGGCGAGATCATCCTGTTTATCGATGAGCTGCATACGGTGGTCGGCGCCGGGGCCGCCGAAGGCGCCATGGACGCCGGCAATCTGCTCAAACCGATGCTGGCCCGGGGTGAGTTGCGCTGCATCGGCGCAACGACGCTGGATGAATACCGCAAGCACATTGAAAAAGATGCGGCGCTGGAACGTCGGTTTCAGCCGGTCCCGGTCCAGGAGCCGTCGGTTGAGGACACGGTCTCGATTCTGCGCGGCTTGAAGGAGCGCTACGAAGTGCATCATGGCGTGCGGATCAAAGATGCGGCGCTGGTGGCGGCGGCGACCCTGGCCGACCGTTATATCAGCGACCGCTTTCTGCCGGATAAGGCGATTGATTTGGTGGATGAAGCGGCTGCTAGGCTACGGACGGAGATCGACTCGCTGCCGTCCGAATTGGACGAAAGCCGGCGCCGGATACTGCAACTGGAAATCGAAGAGCAGGCGTTAAAAAAGGAAACAGACGAGCCGTCGCAGGAGCGGCTGCGCCGGCTGCAGCAGGAATTGGCGGAGCTGCGGTCGCAGGATGCCGGGCTGATGGAGCAATGGCGGGCGGAAAAAGCGGCGATCGTGCATGTGCGGGAATTGAAAAAGAAAATTGAAGAAGTGCGGCGGGAAATGGAAATCGCCGAGCGCAACTATGACCTGAACCGGCTCGCGGAGCTGCAGTACGGTCGGTTGCCGGCGCTGGAGAAGGAACTTGCGGCGGAAAGCGAAAAACAGCCGGCGCCCTCCTCGCTCTTGAAGGAGGAAGTGGACGAAGACGAGATCGCCAGTGTCGTGAGCCGCTGGACGAATATTCCTGTGCAGCGGTTGCTCAAGGGCGAGCGGGAAAAACTGCTGGGGCTGGCCAAGCGCCTGCATGAACGCGTCGTCGGCCAGGATGAAGCTGTGGAGGCAATCAGCGATGCCGTCCTGCGCGCGCGGGCCGGCATCAAGGATCCGGCCCGTCCGATCGGCTCCTTCATTTTCCTCGGGCCGACCGGCGTCGGCAAAACGGAGCTGGCGAAGGCACTGGCGGAAGCGCTGTTTGACGACGAGCGGAATATGGTCCGCATTGACATGTCTGAATACATGGAGCGCCATTCCGTTTCTCGCCTTGTCGGGGCCCCGCCCGGCTACGTCGGATATGAGGAAGGCGGGCAGCTGACCGAGGCTATCCACCGCCGGCCGTACGCCGTCATTTTGCTGGACGAGATTGAAAAGGCGCACGGCGATGTGTTCAATATCCTGCTGCAGGTGCTGGATGACGGCCGCTTGACGGATGGGAAGGGGCGAACAATCGACTTTCGCAACACCGTTGTTATTATGACGAGCAACCTCGGATCATCAGAAATTCTCGATGCTGGAGCGAAGGCCAAGGAACGCGTTCTGGAACTCGTGAAACGCGCCTTCCGGCCGGAATTTTTAAACCGCATTGACGATATCATCGTCTTCTCGCCTTTGTCGCGCCTGCAAGTGAAAAGCATTGCTGCCATGCTGCTCAGCAAACTGGCGGCGCGCCTGGAACAAGAGCTGGGGGCGAAGCTGGCCTGGGACGAAGCGGTTCTGGAGCGACTGGCGGAGGAAGGGTACGATCCTTCTTTTGGCGCCCGCCCGCTGAAGCGGCTGCTGGTCCGGGCGATTGAAACCCCGGTCAGCCGGTTTGTACTGGAAGGGAAAGTAGAGCAAGGGAAAACAATTTTCCTTGGAGTTACGGGCAAACAAATAACGATTGAAATGAAATAAAGATGCGATATCCCCTGTGGGCGGGGGCGGGGTAAATAGTTTCTTCTGGCTCTTGCTTTTTCTGGCTGGCATGTTAAAATAGACATGTAAGATTCAGTTTAATTTACAAATGAGGAGTGTGCATGCATGAAAAGCGAAAAACTTGTACAAGCGATCAACGATCAAATTCAGGCAGAACTTTACTCCGCTTACCTGTATCTTGCCATGAGCCTCTATTGCGAAAGCGAAAACTACAAAGGTTTCGCCCACTGGCTGAAAAAGCAATATGAAGAAGAAACCAGCCATGCGATGAAATTCATGGCGCATTTGAGTGAGCGCGGTGCAACGGTGGCCCTGCAAAAAATCGAGGCGCCGGCTGCGAAGTTTGGCACGCCCGTGGAACTGTTTGCGGAAGTGCTGAAGCACGAACAGTATGTGACCAGCCGCATTCATGCCTTGTATGCGCTGGCGCAGCAAGAAAAAGATTACGCGGCGGAAATCATGCTGCAATGGTTTGTCAAAGAGCAAGTTGAGGAAGAAGCCTCCGCGGCGGAAATCCTGGCGATGCTGAAAATGGCCGGGGACAACAAAGGGGCGATTTTCTTCATCAACGGCGAACTTGGCAAGCGTTAAGAAACGAGGACAAAATAGCCGCCGGCTCATTGAGCCGGCGGCTATTTCACTTTTTGGCGGGAAGCAGCCCGCGGCTGCTTAAAAACTTTCTGGCAACTTCGGCGACCGGTTGTTGCTGTTGGTCAACCTGGTGGTTGAGCTGCTGCATATCGGCATCCGATAATTGTCCGGCCAGCTTGTTCAACACAGGCTCGAGTTCCGGGTATTGGCGCAGCGTCTCCATGCGCGCCAGCGTGGCGGCCTGATAGGCTGGGAAAAAGTGCTTGTCGTCGGCCAGAACGGTCAACTCGTTGGCGGCCAGCAGGCCGTCCGTGGCAAAGGTGTTGACGACGTCGACCCGTTCGTCGACGAGGGCTTCGTATCGCGGCCCGATGTCCATTTGCTTTTTGTCTTTGAAGTTCAAGCCGTACGCTTTGACAAGGCTGTTAAATCCGTCGGGACTCATATAAAAATCCAGGTTGGCCGCGAAGACGAGCGAGGGAGCGTGTGGGGCGAGGTCCGATATGGTGCGCAGCCGGCGGGCCTTGGCTAGGGAGGCGTTGACGGCAATCGCGGAGGTGTTGTTGAAGCCGTAGGGCTGCAGCCACTTGAGGCGGTATTGCCTGTTGAAGGCTTCCTGAACGAGTTGATACGCTTTTGCGGCGTCTTTTTGCGGCGGCTGGTTCAGCAGCATGACGAGGCCCGTTCCCGTGTATTCCGGGTACAGGTCGATGCTGCCGGCTTTGAGCAGGTCAAAAGCGACGAGCGTGTTGCTGAGGTTGAACTTGCGCTCGACTTTAATTTTTGTGTGCGCCTCCGTCAACTGGGCCAGCATTTCAGCCAGCAGGACATTTTCCGTAAAAGGCTTCGAGCCGATGGCGATTTGCTTGCTGCTGAAGGGGGAACAACCGGCCGGCAGCAGGCCAATCAGCAGCAAACATAAAAGCAGGGCGGCATATTTACAGCGGCGGGACATAAAAGACACTCCTTGCGGCACTCATTTAGCCAGGCTGGTTTGCCCAGCGAGACCATAGAACTAAATTGGACAAAGAAAGGAAAAAACCTTTCTTTGGGCAGGTTTATTTGCGTGAAAAGCGAATATCAATAAAGAAATTGGGGTATAATGAAAACCTAATCCTTGTGGCGATAAAAAAGTGGCGAGGTGGCAGCATGATTATTGGCATCGGTGTTGATATTATCGAGCTGGAGAGAATTGAGAAGGCCTTGCAGGGGCATGCCTTTGCCGCGCGCATTTTTCACACGGATGAATGCGCTTATTGTGAGGCGAGGGGGAAGCAGAAAGTCGCTTCTTATGCCGCCCGCTTTGCCGCCAAGGAGGCTTTTGTCAAAGCGCTCGGCACGGGCTTTTGCGGCGGAACTCCGGCTGACATCGAGGTGCGGCGCGAAGAGGGCGGACGCCCGGAAATCGTGCTTTACGGCGCTTACCGCGAAGCGGCGGAGGCAAAACACATTACCAACATCCATTTGTCTTTGAGCCATTCGCGTCAATATGCCATCGCACAGGTAATTTTGGAGGCGTAATAAATGAACATAGCGACTAGAGAAGAAATGCGGCGTCTGGACAAAATGGCGCTTGATAAATTGGGGTTGTCCGGTCTGGTGCTGATGGAAAATGCCGGACGGGCGGTGGCGGACGGGGTGAAGGCGACGCTCGGCTGCGTGGCGGGCCGGCGCGTATTTGTTTTGGCCGGCAAGGGCAACAACGGCGGCGACGGCTTGGTGGCCGCCCGGCATTTGGAAAATGACGGGGCGCATGTGCGGGTTTTTTTATTTGGCACGCCGGATGAATTGTCGCCCGATGCCAAGGTCAATCATCGCATTTTGACGGCGGCCGGCGGCGAAGTGTTGGTCGTCCGGGAGGAACGCGACTGGCAGCGGGTGAAAATGGCGCTGCCGTTTGCGGACTGCCTGGTCGATGCGTTGGTCGGGACGGGCGCCCAGGGGGCTTTGAGCGGTGCTGTTGAACGGGCCGCTAAACTGCTGAATGAAGCGCAGCGGCCGGTGGTAGCGGTTGATATCCCCAGCGGCGTTGACGCCAATACCGGTCTTGTGTCGGGGCCCGCAGTACGGGCGCAGCGCACGGTTACGCTGGCCTTGCCCAAGCCCGGCCTGTTGCTGCAGCCGGGAGCCGGTTACGCCGGCGAACTGGCGGTGGCTGACATCGGCATCCCGGCGCGGCTGACGGCGGAACTGGCTTTGCGGCGGCATGTGGTGGAAAATAACTGGGTGCGGGAAGTGCTGCCGAAGCGCCGTGTGACTGACCATAAGGGGGATGCCGGCCGCGTGCTGGTGGTAGCCGGGTCGCGCGGTTTGACCGGCGCCGCCGTGTTGAGCGCCACGGCCGCCGCGCGGAGCGGGGCCGGCTTGGTAACGGCCGCTGTCCCGCGCTCGCTTGAATTGCTGGTGGCGGGCAAGCTGACCGAGGTAATGACGCTTGGCCTGCCGGATCAAGGGGAGGGAGCCGGCTTGGTCGACGCTGCGGTGGAAACGGTGCTGGCGAAAGCGGCCCAGTCGGATGTGGTGGCGTTGGGACCGGGACTGGGGCGGGAAGCGGGCACCCAGTCGGTCGTCCGTCAACTGCTTCAGCAGGCGGCCTGCCCGCTTGTTTTGGATGCCGACGCCCTGTTTGCGATCGCCAACGAGCCGCACCTGCTGGGGAAGGCGGCGGCCGTGCCGGTTATAACGCCGCATCCGGGAGAAATGGCGCGGTTTTGGGGGATGAAGGCGGCGGAGATCAACGAGAATCGGTTGGCGGTAGCGCAGCAGGCGGCGGAGGAATGGGGCGCGATTGTCGTTTTAAAGGGTGCCCCGACCGTCATTGCTTATCCGGACGGTGAGGTGTTTGTCAACCCGACCGGCGGTCCGGCGCTGGCAAGCGGCGGAACCGGCGACGTGCTGACTGGCGTGATCGCCGCTTTCATTGCGCAGGGAATGACGAGCCACCAGGCGGCTGTCGCCGGTGTGTATGTGCATGGCCTGGCGGGTCAAATCCTGGCGCGATCCGGCGACCTGGGCGTCTTGGCCGGTGATGTTGCCGCTTGTTTGCCGGCGGCTCTGGCAGGAATATTAGGGCAGTGTGGCGAATGAAGGAAAATGGATGTTGTGAGGCTTTAGTTGCGTTATTGCAATTTTTATGATGTAACGGCGGGAGTGACGACATGAACGGGCAAAAGTATGTGACGATTTGTATTCCGGAGGAGTTGCTGCGCGCGATCGATACGGCGGCGGAGTCGGAAAAGTTATCACGCAACGAATGCGTGGAGCGCGCCATGTCCTGGTATTTGCTCAGCATCCGGCGCCGGGAGCGCTTCTGCGTGATGCGCCGCGGCTATCAGGAAATGGGCCGCCTCAACCTGACGATGGCGGAAGAATGCCTGCCGGCAGAGTGCGAATGTGAATGCCTGACCCCTTCGCACGACGGTGCCGCCTGGCTGAGGGAGCTGAAATGATTAGGCGAGGGGACATCTATTATGCCAACTTAAGTCCGGTGGTCGGTTCCGAACAGGGCGGCCACAGACCGGTGCTGGTGGTGCAAAACGATGTGGGCAATCGTTACAGCCCCACGGTGATCGTGGCGGCGATCACTTCGCAGATTGCCAAGGCGAAGCTGCCGACCCATGTTGAACTGCCGGCGGATGAAAAAAAAATCGGCAAGGACTCCGTGATTTTGCTGGAACAGATCCGCACGATTGACAAGCGCCGCCTTAAGGAAAAAGTGGCGACGCTGGATAAGCAGACCATGGAAAAAGTGGACATTGCGCTGCGGATTAGTCTGGGATTAGTGGAATTTTAAAATAGTGGCCGGGGGGACTTCTTTGTGAAACAAATAATGCGTTTGACGACGGCCTTCTTGATGATGGTCGTCCTTTTTATCACTGGCTGTGCAAGCGAGACGAAAAAAGCGGCGCCGGCGGCCGGTTTGTCTAACGGCGGGCTTGTCGTGCGCATGCTGGATGTGGGGCAGGGTGACGCCTTGCTGATCCAGCACGGCGGGGAGACGGCGCTGGTCGACAGCGGCGACGTGGGGGCGCGCGACAAATTGATTGCCCAACTGAAAAAAGCTGGCGTGCAAAAAATCGACAAGCTCATTGTGACCCACGCGCATGCCGACCACATCGGAGGTCTGGAGGCGGTGTTCGCCAACTTCTCCGTCGGCGAGGTCTATGACAGCGCCATTCCAGGGTCAACGAAGCTCTACCGGGACTACCTGAAAACCGTTAAAGAGAAAAAAATTCCTTTCCATGCCGCAAAAGATGGCGTGAATATCTCCGTGGGCGCGGCGCACATCGCGTTCTTCAGCCTGCCGTCGCCGATCCAGGAGGAGGGCAAGCCTGACCTCAACAACAACAGCGCTGTTTTCCGTTTGCAGTTGGGCGAGTTCAGCATGCTTTTCACCGGCGATATCGAACAGGCGGCGGAAGAAAAACTGATCGGGCGCTATGGATCGAAGCTGGCCAGCAAGGTGCTGAAGGTGGCGCACCACGGCAGCCGCACCTCCACCTCGACCGAGTTTTTGCGGACGGTAAAGCCGGAGACGGCGCTCATCAGCCTGGGCGCGGGCAATGACTACGGTCACCCGCATCAGGCGGCCATCCGGCGTCTTGAGCAAAGCAAAGCGAAGGTTTTTCGCACGGACCAAAACGGTACGATAGCGATTGAAGCGGACGGCAAGCAGTACCAGGTGAAAGGGGAAAAATAGCATGAAATTGACGGCGATTGTTGACCGGATTGAGGAGCAATACGCGGTGTTGCTGGTGGGCGAGGCGGAAACAAGCGTCAATTGGCCGGTGGCTTTGCTGCCTGAACCGGTGCGCGAAGGCGACGTGCTGACGGTGGAATGGCAGCATGACCTAGAGGAAACAAAGAAAGTGCGGGATGAGGCGGCTTCGCTGTTGGCGGAGCTGCTGGGCGAAAATAAGTAAGCTGCTATTGCGACGTTACTGTTCGATAGTAGTTCTCAATTGCCTGGCCTTTTCTGGCGTGGTAGAATGAAGGGGCGAGGAACGCCGTTCCTGGGGAAGGGGGATCTTTGTGCTCCGCAAAATTGTGTGTTTGCTAATGATCTTCATCGGCCTGGGGCTGCCCGGCGCTGAGGCGGCCAGCTCTGAATTGACGAGTATCCGCTGGTCCGTTCATAACAATAAAAACGATGGTTCCCGCATGCTCCGGCTGGTCATTGACGCCACCGCGCCGGTGACGGCGGCGACGGAGTTTGTCGATGGCGCGACGCCGCAGTTGAAGGTGACGATTAAGGGCGCCATTCCGGGCGCCGGTTTTGGCTACGTAGCATTGAAAAGCGAGCTGGTGCAGGGCGTGGTCGGCAAGCGGGCCCCCTACGACAGCAGCCAATTGGTGATTTCCCTCAGCCGCGCGCTTGACCCAAGTGAGTATAAGGTGTTCGTGTTGAAAAAAGATCCGCAGAACAAAAAGCCTGACCGGGTTGTCATTGACCTGTTTGAGATACCGGAAGCGAAATTCTCCGTTTCACCCGGTTTGGAGGATAAAACGATTGTGATTGATCCGGGCCACGGCGGTTCGGACCCCGGCGCGATTGGGCCCAATCGGGTCTATGAAAAGTCGGTAACGCTGGCCATTGCCAAGCGCGTCGAGGCGCTGCTTGAGCAAAAAGGCGCTTCGGTTGTGCTGACGCGCGACAACGATCGCGACGTCTATCCGGGAACTGATGCCACCGACGCGCAGGAACTGCAAGCCCGCGTCAATGTGGCGGTTAAGGAAAAAGCGGATGTTTTTGTCAGCATTCATGCCAATGCCGCCGTTGATCGTACGGCCAGCGGCACGGCCACTTACTATACGGCCAAGACCGCATATGACCTGCGCCTGGCACAGGCGCTGCAGCGCGGCATGGTGCTTGCGGGCGGCCTGGAGGACGATGGCGTGCGCCAGGCGGGTTTTTATGTGACGAAACGCAGCCGGATTCCTGCGGCGTTGGTGGAAACGGCCTTCCTCTCCAACCCGCGTGAAGAACAGTTGCTGAATTCCCCTGCCTTCCAACAAAAGATCGCGGTTGGCATCGTAAATGGTCTGGAGGAGTATTTTTCCAGCGCGACCGGGGGTGATAAGTGATGAGGACAAAGCGCCAGCTGTTGACAGCTTGTTCCCTCTTGCTGCTGGTTTTGCTGCTGTTTATGACGGCGGGGTGCGATCAGCAACAGCCGCCTGCGCCGGGGAAAACGCCGCCTGCGGCGCAACAGCCCGCACCGGCGGAAAAGCCGGTGGCCAAGGAGCGGACGTACGTCTTGTATCGCGCTGACGCCAAGGCGGGCAAGCTTGTTGCCGAGGCGGTTAAGCGTCCGGACAGCGACCAGCCGGAAAAACGGGCGCTGGAGCTGCTGTTGTCGGAGCCGCCGGCTGACGCGCGCCTGTACAGCGTGATGCCGAAAGATGTGCGATTGTTGGGCTTGACGATTCGTGACAAAGTAGCGTATGCTGATTTTAGCAAGGAATTGAAAACGAATGCTTTAGGCGGCGCTGCCTACGAACTGCTGTTGGTCAACGGTGTTGTGAACACCTTGACCGAGTTCAAGTCGGTTGAACGAGTGCAGTTTCTTGTTAATGGACGCGCTATAGCGACAATTAATGGACATCTTGATCTTACGGAGCCAGTGGCCCGTGACGAGAGCATGATTAAACGACCATAAAAAAAGCGCGCATCACCGAGGTGATACGCGCTTTTTTTATCCAGCGGCTGCCGATCAGGCTTGGAAAAGCCGGGTGACGCGGGGGGTGATCAAGCAGGTCAGCTCGTAATTGATCGTGCCGGCCAAGTCGGCCAGGTCGGTGAAGGTGATGGTCTCGTCGCCGCTTGTTCCCGCCAAGGTGACCGGTTCGCCGACACCGAAAGCGGGCGTTTGGGGACCGAGGTTAACCATCATTTGATCCATGCAGACGCGGCCTACGACGGGATAGCGCCGGCCTCGAATCAGCACCTCTGCCTGGTTGGACAGGTGGCGCGAGTAGCCGTCGGCGTAGCCGACCGGCAAGGTGGCGATGTAGGTGCGCTCGGTTGTGGTATAGGTGGCGCCGTAGCTGATCGGCACGCCGGCTTCGACTTCTTTGAGGTAGACGATTTTTGTATACCACTCCATGACCGGCTTCAGGTCGGCCATCAGCGGAGCGAGCGCGGGCGCTGGCGGCAAGCCGTATAAAATGATGCCGGCCCGCACCATGTCGGCGTGGGTGGCCGGAAGCTGCAAGATGGCGGCGCTGTTGGAGAGGGTCTGCAGTCCAGGGGCGAGGCCGGCCTGCGCCAGTTGCGCGCAGGCGCTGAAAAAACGCTTGGCCTGGAGGTCGGCGAGCCGAGAACCGCCGGGTTCGTCGGCTGTGGCAAAGTGGCTGAACACGCCGACGCGAACCAACTCGGGGTAATCCGCCACGGCTTTGGCTAGGGCGACAAGTTCGGTCGGCAATACGCCGATCCTGCCCATGCCCGTATCAACGGTTAGCATGACCGGGACTTGGCAATGAAAGCGCCGAGCAGCGCCGGCCAGGGCGGAGAGGGCGGCCAGGGAGGAAACGGTGGCCGTCAGGTTGTAACGGCAGTAGCAGTCGGCTTGCTCCGGCAGCGACAGGCCCAGCACCAGGATCGGGGCGGTGATGCCTGCCTCCCGCAGCTCGGCGCCTTCCTCCGGGCAAGAAACGGCCAGGTGGGACGCGCCGGCGGCCAGTGCGGCTTTGCTGACGGCAACGGCGCCATGGCCGTAGGCGTTGGCTTTTACGACGGCCATGACTTTGGTGTCCGGCAGGAGCCGCTGGCGGATTTGCTGCAGGTTGTGGGCAAGATGGTCAAGACGGATGACGACGTGGGTGGGCCGCATATAATCACTCTTTCCGTGTTGATTTCAGGTGGTTCTCTGTTATACTCAATACTATACGACGATTGCATTGCTTTTGCAAAAATAAACTGCGCGGGCCGCAAGCGCGCAAAGGAGTGTCACATGCTGCGCATAGAAAGTTTTTCCGACCGTGAAACAAGCGAAATCGGCGCCCGGCTCGGTTGCCTGCTGCGTGCCGGCGACGTGGTTACGCTGGACGGCGAACTGGGAGCGGGGAAAACGACTTTTTCGCAAGGGTTGGCGAGGGGTCTGGGGGTAACCGAGATTGTCAACAGTCCGACGTTTACGATCATGAATATTTATGAAGGTCGCGTCGCCTTGGCGCATTTTGACTGGTACCGCCTCGAGTCGGAAGAAGAGCTCGACTGTTTGGAACTGGAACGGGTCTATGGGCAAAATCAGGTAACCTTGATTGAATGGGCGGATAAATTTGCCGATGCGCTGCCGGCGGAACGGCTGGCGGTTCGGTTGGAATACGGCGGACAGCCCGACAGCCGAGTGATCACCATCATGCCGCTTGGAAAGCGCTACGAAGAACGATGTGAGGAGATGGCAAAAAGTGCTGGTTGCAGGGATTGAAACAGCGACGCAGGTTTGCAGCGTGGCGCTGTGGGACGGTGAAAAAAGGGCGTTGCTGGCGGAAAGTTCGCTGGTGCGGGGAAATACCCATTCGGAGCGCCTGATGCCGCTTTTGGATAATTTGCTCCTGCAGGCGGGCGTCGCCAAGCGGGAAGTCGGCGCGGTTGCCGTCAGCATTGGCCCGGGCTCGTTCACCGGCCTGCGGATCGGTCTGGCGGCCGCCAAGACGATGGCTTATGCGTGGGAAATCCCGTTGACGGGCGTGTCCACGCTGGCGGCGCTGGCGCTCAACGTGCCGGCGCCGGGCGTGATTCTTTGTCCGCTCTTGGACGCGCAAAAGGGCAACGCCTATCACGCCTGCTATATGTGGGAGGCGGGCTGCCTGAAAACGCTTCAGGCGCCGGAGGTTGTGGCGGTAGCGGACTTGTGGGAACGCTTCAGTGAACCGGGCTTGCCCGTCTTGCTGCTCGGGGAAGCGGCCAAGTACCCGATTCCTGAGCCGGTCAGACAGCGCGTGGCATTGCCCCCTGAGCCGGTCCGGCTTCCGCGGGCGGCGCTGGTGGCCGCTCTGGGGATGGAACAATTACAAGAAAACAAGGCCGACGATGTGTTTGGGCTGAGTCCTGCCTACATCAGACGGTCAGAGGCGGAGGAGCTATGGGAGAAGAGACAGCGGGGCCTATAATTGTCAGACGGTGGGAGAAAGCGGATTTGGAGGCGGTGCTGGCGGTTGAGGAGGCGGCGTTCGGCCACCCTTGGAACCGCAGCGCCTTTGAAGAAGAACTGGACAACCCGGTAGCCAATTATTTCGTCCTGGAACAGGCGGGGCGCATCATTGCCTACGGCGGTTTTTGGCTTGTGCTTGATGAAGCGCAAGTGACCAATGTGGCCGTGCACCCGGACTATCAAGGGCGGGGTCTGGGGAAAAAACTGCTGTCGGCTTTGCTGGATACGGCGGCGGAACTGGGCGCGGTCAGCTTCACGCTGGAGGTGCGCCGCTCAAATAAAGCCGCGATCAAACTGTATGAAGGCGCCGGCTTGCGGGTGCAGGGCGTTCGGCCGGGGTATTACGCTGATACCGGCGAGGATGCCCTCTTGATGGGCTGCACCTGGCATGCGGAGCCGGAAGAAGAAGGGGAAGCGTAATGTCTGATTGTATCATTCTAGGCGTTGAGTCGAGCTGCGACGATACTTCCGCCGCGGTTGTCAAAAACGGGCGGCAGGTGTTGTCCAACATCATCGCCTCGCAAATACCGATCCATCAAAAATACGGCGGCGTCGTGCCGGAGATCGCATCGCGCAGCCATGTCGAGGCGCTGCTGCCGGTGATTGACGAGGCGATCAAGCAGGCCGGCGTGCAAAAAAACGACCTTTCCGCCGTTGCCGTTACCTATGGGCCCGGCTTGGTCGGGGCGCTGCTGGTCGGCTTGTCGGGCGCGAAAAGTCTGGCTTGGAGCCTCGATCTGCCGCTCATCGGGGTCAATCACCTGGAGGGGCATGTATACGGGAACTTCTTGTCGCATCCTGATTTGGAGCCGCCGTTTTTGGCGCTGGTCGTGTCGGGCGGACACACCTCGCTATTGGCGGTGCCTGACTATGAGACCTTTCAAACGATCGGACAGACCCGCGATGATGCGGCGGGGGAGGCCTTCGACAAGGTGGCGCGCGTGATGGGGCTGCCTTATCCAGGCGGTCCGGAAATCGATCGCTTGTCAAAAGCCGGCGATAAAACGGCGATTGCCTTCCCGCGGGCGCTGGCGGACGCGCCGTACGACTTTAGCTTCAGCGGTCTCAAGTCGGCCGTCATCAATTATCTGCACCATGACCGTCAGACGGGGCATGTGACGCCGCCGGCTGATGTGGCGGCCAGCTTTCAGGCGGCGGTGGTTGATGTGCTGGTGGAAAAAACGCTGCGGGCCGCCGCCGACCACGGGTTCGAGACGGTTGTCATGGCGGGCGGCGTTTCCGCCAACAGCGCCCTGCGCGAAGCCTTGGCGGCTGAGACGAAGCGCCGCGGCCTGCGCTTCCTCTATCCCTCGCCGCTTTATTGCACTGACAATGCCGCAATGATCGCCTGCCGAGGACACTACTTGTTCCAGCAGGGGAAAACCAGCGACTGGCGGCTTAATGCTGTTCCGGGTTTGGCGCTGGGTAAATTGTGAACAACAGCTGGGATTAACCTGTGGATAATGTGGGTAAGTCGCCTGGTTGGAGAAAAAACGCTTTGTACAGCGAGTTGCTGGCTTGTGGATAATGTGAACAAGTCGGTGGATAACAATGGGGAAATGTGTGGACAAGCAAAATGTTAAAACGCAATCGATGGATGTGTTTTTCCACAGGACGATCGCTGATCGTCCGCGGGATGGCGGGGAGGTGGCAGCTATGAGAGCACGTATGCGCTGGGAAGGTTTGACGGACGAGCAAATCCGCCGCATTCGCCTGGTGTTGAGCGGATTGAATTTAGCCAGCGATTTGTCGCACGCGTTGGTGACGCTATATGTCCTGCCGCCGAACGGACGTAAAATGTGGATCGCGGGGCAGGCGCAGCCGGAGACCGGGTTTGTCCCGCACCGGGCGGCGGAAGAGGAACAGCCGACCTCTTTGCTGGAAGAGCCGCTGGTGTGGCGAAGTATCGTCAGCCGGCGCCACATTATCGGCAAACGCGAATGGGCGTTGGGCGTTTTTTTGGATATGCAGGTGTATCCGCTCCTTGACGGTGATAACCAGCCGTTTGCGGCAGTTTCGTTTGAGGTGGGTTCCAGCGAAACGGAACTGCCGGAGCAGCAAGTTTTCATTGAAATGGCGTACCGGTTCCTGAGCGGTTTGCAAAAGCCGGTGCAGGGCAAGGCCTACGACCGACTGTCGCCGCGTGACGGGTTGGTGGTGGTGGAAAAATCGGGCCGTCTTGTCGCCGCCAACGATACGGCGAAGAATATTTTTAGCGTGATCGGCGCCACGCATATCGTCGGACGCCGCATCAGCGACCGGCAGATTCGGTTGGGTTTTGTGCGCAATTCCTTTTACACGGGCGAGCCGGAGCGGGCGGAGGTGGAAAAGCATAACCTCGTGATCGCGCTGCGTACGATCCCGGTGCTGGTCGACGGCAGCCCGGAATGGGTCGTCGTTGTTCTGACTGACGTGACGGAGCTGAAAAAGAAAGAGCAGGAGCTCTTGATTAAGTCGGCCGTCATCCAGGAAATTCACCATCGCGTCAAAAACAACCTGCAGACCATCGCCTCGCTGTTGCGGCTGCAGGCGCGGCGCACCGATTCGCCGGAGGTTAAGGCCGAACTCAAGGAAACGATCAACCGCATCTTGAGCATTTCCGTCGTGCACGAATTTTTGTCGCAGCAGGATGAGGAAGTCATCGACGTGGCCGTTGTAGCGCGCAACATTTTCGATGTTATTATTGAGAACATGCTGGATCCTTCGCTGGAGCTGCAAACCTCGTTCGAGGGCGGGACGATCGTTCTGCCCTCCTGGCAGGCGACGAGCATCGCTCTGATGATTAACGAACTGACGCAAAATGCCATTGAACATGCGTTTGTCGGCCGCAGCAAGGGGTTTATCGGCGTGCGGATCACGGCGGATGAAAAAGGCTGCAACGTCGAGATTTATGACGACGGCATCGGTTTGCCGGACGACTTCACGATCGGTTCCAGCCGCAGCCTGGGGCTGCAGATCGTCAAGACATTAGTGGAGAGCGACCTTGGCGGAACGATCCGGATGTTCAACGACAACGGGACGCACGCGGTTATCTGGATACCAACGGACAGGGAGGAGAGATCAGCATGAGCAGTTTGCGCATTGTCATCGCCGATAATGAATCAATTATTCGTATGGATTTAAGGGAACTGCTCATTGAGGCAGGGCACGAGGTGATCGCCGAAGCAGCCGACGGCCGCCAGGCGGTCGAATTGGTCCGGCGTCACCGGCCGGACCTGGTCATCATGGACATCAAAATGCCGGAGATGGATGGCTTGGCGGCTGCGCGCATCATTTCGGATGAGAAAATCGCCCCGGTACTGCTTCTGACGGCATACAGCCAGAAGGAAATTGTCGAAAAAGCGAAGGAGTCCGGCGTATTGGCCTACCTGGTCAAGCCGGTCAAAGAGGAAAACCTGTTCCCGGCCATTGAGATCGCCTTGTCGCGTTTCCAGGAATTCATGTCATTGGAGCATGAATTGGAGGGGCTCAAAACGTCGCTGGAAGCCAGAAAACTGCTTGACCGCGCGAAGGGCGTGCTGATGGACGCCCATGGCTTGACGGAGAGCGAGGCGTATCGCCGCATCCAGCAGTACAGCATGGCGAAACGAAAATCAATCAAGGAAGTGGCACAGGCCATTGTGACGGCGGCGACCCGCTCCCGCTAAACTTAAACTGCTTTTTAGCCCCGAAAGGGGCTTGATTTTTTTTTCTTCAGACGTTAATATAAATAATGTGATTAGCACTCGCAGTCGTTGAGTGCTAACAATAGCGAAAAGCTAACTTTTACCAAGTAAAAGGAGGTAATCTTACAAATGATTAAACCATTGGCAGACAGAGTGGTAATTGAGGCCCTGGCGAAAGACGAAGTGACCAAAAGCGGCATCGTCCTGCCGGATACGGCCAAAGAAAAACCGCAAGAAGGCAGAGTCGTTGCCGTAGGCAATGGCAAAGTGGCGGACAACGGTACGCGCGTAGCCCTGGAAGTGAAGGTGGGCGACAAGGTTATTTTCTCCAAATATGCCGGCACCGAAGTGAAAGTGGATGGCAAAGAGTATTTGATCCTGAGCGAGCGCGACGTTCTCGCTGTTGTTGAATAAGTTTCGCCCCAGATTGATTTTTGCAGATATTGAAGGAGGTTTTTCTCAATGGCAAAACAAATTTTGTTTGATGAAGAAGCGCGCCGCGCATTAGAACGCGGCGTTAATGCCTTGGCGAATGCCGTTAAAGTAACCCTGGGACCGAAAGGCCGCAATGTCGTGTTGGACAAAAAATTCGGCGCCCCGCTGATCACCAACGACGGCGTGACCATCGCCCGTGACATCGAGCTGGAAGACCCGTTTGAAAACATGGGGGCGCAACTGGTTAAAGAAGTTGCGACGAAAACCAACGACGTGGCCGGCGACGGCACGACGACCGCTACCTTGCTGGCGCAAGCCATGGTGCGCGAAGGCATCCGCAACGTGGCTGCCGGCGCGAATCCGATGATCATCAAGCGCGGCATGAAAAAAGCGGTTGACGTTCTTGTTGAAGAGATCGGCAAAGTCGCGAAAAAAGTGGAAACGAAAGAAGCCATCGCGCAAGTTGCGTCCATTTCTGCCGATGACGCGGAAACCGGCGGCCTGATTGCCGACGCGATGGAGAAGGTCGGCAAAGACGGCGTCATCACGGTTGAAGAATCCAAAACCATGGGCACGGAGCTCGAAGTGGTTGAAGGCATGCAGTTTGACCGCGGCTACATCTCCCCGTACATGGTGACTGATTCCGACAAAATGGAAGCAGTTCTCAACGATCCGATGATTTTGATCACCGACCGCAAAATTACGGCGATTGCCGATTTGCTGCCGGTCTTGGAAAAAGTTGTCCAACAGGGCAAAGAGTTGCTCATCATTGCCGAAGATCTGGAAGGCGAAGCGCTGGCAACCATCGTCGTCAACAAACTCCGCGGCACGTTCCGCGCCGTTGCGGTTAAAGCGCCTGGCTTTGGCGACCGCCGCAAAGCGATGCTCGAAGACATTGCGATTCTCACCGGCGGCACGGTTATCAGCGAAGAAGTGGGCCGCAAGCTTGACAGCGTAACGGTGGAAGACCTTGGCCGTGCGCATCAAGTTCGCGTCACCAAGGAACTCACGACGATTGTCGACGGCGAAGGCGATAAAGACGCGATCAAGTCTCGCGTTGGCCAAATCCGCGCACAAATCGAAGAAACTACGTCTGATTTCGATCGCGAAAAACTGCAAGAACGCCTGGCGAAACTGGCTGGCGGCGTAGCAGTGATCAAAGTTGGCGCGGCTACCGAAGTAGAGCTCAAAGAAAAGAAACTGCGCATCGAGGACGCCCTCAACGCGACCCGCGCGGCTGTTGAAGAAGGCATCGTCGCAGGCGGCGGCACGGCGTTCATTACAATCCTGCCGGCGCTTGACACGATTGCAGTAACCGGTGACGAAAAAACCGGCGTGGAAATTGTTCGCCGGGCAATCGAAGAACCGGTTCGCCAAATCGCCAACAACGCCGGCCTGGAAGGCTCCGTTGTCGTCGAGCACGTCAAAAAGGCGGACAAAGGCATTGGCTTCAACGCCCTGACGGAAGAATACGTCGATATGATCGCAGCCGGCATCGTTGATCCGGCGAAAGTAACCCGTTCTGCCCTGCAGAATGCGGCCAGCATCGCTTCGATGGTTCTGACCACCGAGACGCTGGTTGCCGACAAACCGGAAAAAGACAGTGGCGCTGCTGCGGCCGGCATGGGCGGCATGGGCGGCATGGGCGGCATGGGCGGCATGATGTAATGCGGGCCTAAGCCCTTGTAGCAGAGGGGCTTAATGACTCGCGTGCATTGCGACTGTTGTTCCATTGTGTTAAAAATCGCTTAAGAGAGGTTGTTCATGAGTTGAAAAAACTCATGAGCAACCTCTCTTTTGTTTAAAGGATTTTGTTGCGCAGTAATGAAAGTAAGGCAGCGAGTACCCGTTTTATCCATTGTTCCTGAAAGGGGATGACGATCCTTCGTTGGTCAATGTATAGTTTCATAAACAAATATGTCTAATTTTATGTACATAAAAACAGCGAAACACGGGACGCAGGGGGGCTGTTTTATTGGCTTTGTTAGCGTAATAGTTCGACCCGATGCGCGTGATGAGCGGAAACACAGGCTAGCAAGCTGTTTATGCATTTTATTTTTTTGTCGACACTGTTTTGGCACGCGATTTGCATATAAAACAAAGCAGAGATAAAACAGCTTCATCGACGCAGGCGAATAAAGGAGGGCATTGCAAAAAAGAGGTCAGTTGTACAGTCAAAACGGTTTAAACAAAAAAATTGGGAGGTTAATAAAAATGGAAGTAATCGGCATTATTCTCAGTCTGTTCTTGTTGATGTTTTTTGCCTATCGGGGCTTTTCTGTTATCCTGTTTGCGCCGGTATTCGCGCTGTTGGCCGCCTCCATGTCCGGGTTGTCTCTCATGCCTGCATACACGGAGCTGTTTATGGCCAAGGCTGTTACCTATATTAAGTCGTTTTTCCCCGTTTTCCTTTTGGGGGCTGTATTCGGGAAAATAATGGAAGATACTGGTCTGGCTAAGGGGATAGCTCAGGCCATTATCAAGACGCTAGGCAAGGAAAGAGCCATTTTAGCGGTTGTCCTTGCCGGTGCCGTGCTTACCTATGGCGGTGTCAGTTTGTTTGTCGTCGTGTTCGCCATCTATCCTTTTGCCGCAGCCTTGTTCAAGGAGGCTGAAATCCCCAAACGGCTGCTGCCGGCTTCGATTGCGCTGGGCGCGTTCACAGCTACTATGGACTGCCTGCCTGGCACGCCGCAAATTCAAAACTTGATTCCGACGAATTTTTTTGGCACGAATATCTATGCTGCGCCTGTTTTGGGGGTCATCGGTGGGGTTTCAATCTTTGCGCTGGGCATTACCTGGCTTGACCGGCGCCGCAAAGCAGCACAGGCCGCCGGCGAAGGCTACGGCGCGCATACTTTAAATGAGCCAGAAATCAAAGAAGACCTGGCTTTGCCATCCTGGCAGATTGCCGTTCTTCCGCTGCTGACGGTTTTGGTTGTCAACTTCGTTATGAACCGCATGTTCACTTGGGATCCTAACATGCTGGCCCCGTTCCAAGCGATGAAACTGCCGATGACGGCGCCGGCCGTTAAAAACGTTATCAGCATCTGGTCGCTGATTATTGCGCTAGTGGCAGGTATTTTGCTGACCGTCGCCCTTGGTTATCGCAACCTTGGCAAAGGCATGCTGGCCAAGTCGTTAAATGCCGGCGCGATTGGATCGTTGCTGGCGATCATGAACACCGCTTCAGAAGTCGGTTATGGCAATGTTGTCGCGTCGCTGGGCGGTTTCAAATCGATTTCCGGTGCCTTGATGAGCATAAAAATTGGCGGTTCGCCGCTCGTGTCTGAAGCGGTTACGGTCAACGTGCTGGCGGGCATCACTGGTTCGGCTTCAGGGGGCATGTCGATTGCACTTGACCTGATGGCAAAGGACTGGCTCGCCTGGGCGAATCAGATCGGCATGTCGCCGGAAATATTGCACCGGGTTGCATCGATGGCCTCTGGCGGCATGGATACGTTGCCGCATAATGGTGCGGTCATCACGCTGCTGGCGGTATGCGGCTTGACGCATAAAGATTCGTATGGTGACATTTTTGTCCTGACTTGCATTAAAACCTTGATGGTGTTTGTCGTAATTGCGCTGCATAGCATTACGGGCATCCTGTAATTTGGTTCAAGTTGTGGAAATGACGAAATAGTGATGATCAAGGAGTGTGGGGGAAGAATGGCGAAGTTTATTACCGCCCAGGAAGCTGCGGCGCTGATTAAAGACGGTGACACTGTTGCGACCAGCGGTTTTGTCGGCATTGGGCATGCGGAAGCATTGACGGCGGCGTTGGAGACGCGTTTTTTAAATGAAGGCGCACCGCGTGATCTCACGTTGGTTTACTGCGCCGGACAAGGGGATGGAAAAGAACGCGGGTTGAACCATCTTGGCCAGGAAGGCCTCGTGGCGCGCGTTATCGGCGGCCATTGGAATTTGGCCCCCAAATTAGGCAAGCTGGCGATTGAAAACAAGATTGAAGCATATAATTTCCCGCAAGGTACGCTGACCCATTGGTTCCGCAATGTTGCCGGACGCAAGCCGGGTGTTATCACAAAAGTTGGCTTAAATACGTTTGTTGACCCGCGCGTAGAGGGCGGCAAACTTAATTCAGTCACGAAAGAAGATTTGGTGGAAGTTATTCATCTGGGTGGAGAAGAGTGGCTTTGGTACAAGCCGTTTCCGGTCAATGTCGCCTTAGTGCGGGGCACAAGCGCCGACGAAAAAGGCAATATTTCCATTGAACGGGAGGCGGCTTCGGTGGAAATCCTGCCGATTGCCCAGGCGGCGCAGAGCTCCGGCGGCATCGTCATTGCGCAAGTTGAGCGCATTGTGGCCAATGGGGTCATCAATCCGAAGGATGTGAAATTGCCGGGCATCAGCGTAGATTACATCGTAGTGGCGGAAAGTCCGGAGCTGCACATGCAGACTTTCGCCGAAGCCTACAACCCGGCTTATTCCGGGGAGACGCGCGTGCCGCTATCCGCGATTGCGTCCTTGCCGTTAGATGAGCGCAAAGTGATTGCCCGTCGGGCGGCTATGGAATTGATCCCTAATGCGCGGGTCAACTTGGGCATTGGGATGCCGGAAGGGGTGTCCGTTGTTGCGAACGAAGAAGGCGTCGGTCATACGATGACCCTGACGGTTGAAGTTGGTCCTGTCGGCGGCGTTCCAGCTGGGGGCTTGAGCTTCGGCGCAGCGACGAATGCTGAGGCTATTTTGGATCAGCCGTATCAATTCGACTTTTACGATGGTGGCGGCGTTGACTTGGCGTTCTTGGGACTGGCCGAAACGGACCAGCACGGCAACATCAATGTGAGCAAATTCAAGGGCCGTGTCGCCGGCTGCGGCGGATTTATCAACATCACGCAAAACGCCAAAGAGGTTGTGTTCTGCGGGACGTTTACCGCCGGCGGCTTGAAGGTCAAGGTTTGCGACGGCAAACTGAATATCGTTTCAGAAGGACGGGCGAAGAAATTCCTGGATCATGTCGAGCAAATCACGTTCAGCGGCGCTTATGCGCAAAAAGTCAAGCAGCCCGTGTTGTATATTACGGAGCGGGCGGTGTTTAAGCTGACCGAAAAAGGGCTGATGCTGACCGAGATTGCGCCGGGCGTAGACCTGGAAAAAGATGTGCTGGCTCACATGGACTTCAAGCCGCTGATTGCAGAAAACTTGAAGTTGATGGATGCCAGAATTTTTGCGGACGCCCCGATGGGTTTGCAGTTGAAAGCTTGAACAGCGAGGTCCGCAGTGCAGCGAAGACAATAACGAGGGTGAGGGAATAATATGAGAGAAGCGGTTATCGTTAGTGCGGTTAGAACCGCGATCGGCAATTTCAACGGTTCGCTGGCGCCTTTCTCGGCGCCGGAACTTGGCTCGATCGTAATTAAAGAAGCCTTGGACAGGGCTGGCGTGGACGGCAAGGCTGTGGAGGAAGTGATTTTTGGGAATGTCTTGCAGGCCGGTCTTGGCCAAAACCCTGCCCGGCAGGCCGCACTGAAGGCGAACTTGCCAGTAGAGGTTCCGGCACTGACGATCAATAAGGTCTGCGGTTCCGGTCTCAAGACGGTCAATTTAGCCGCCCAGGCGATCTTGGCTGGCGACGCCGACATATTGGTTGCCGGCGGCATGGAAAGCATGACGAACGCACCGTATGTGCTTGATAAAGCCCGTTGGGGTTATCGCATGGGCAATGGCAAGCTGGTTGACGTGATGATTAATGACGGTTTGTGGTGCGCCACGAACGACTGCCATATGGGAATTACGGCGGAAAACATCGTCGACCAATGCTGCGGTATCACTCGTGAGGCGCAGGACCAACTGGCTTACGAATCGCAGACGAAGGCCGTCGCCGCAATCGAGCGGGGCGATTTCAAGAAAGAAATTGTGCCGGTGACTATCAAAACGAAAAAAGGCGAAGTTGTTTTTGATACTGATGAGTTCCCGCGGGCTGGAGTCACGGTCGAAGCGCTGGGTAAGCTGAAGCCGGCTTTCAAAAAAGACGGCACTGTCACCGCCGGCAATGCTTCCGGCATCAATGACGGCGCAGCCGCGCTGGTCATTATGTCGGCGGACAAAGCCAAAGCGCTGGGGCTTAAACCTCTCGCCCGCATCCGTGGTTATGCTTCAGCCGGCGTTGATCCGAGCGTTATGGGTTTGGGACCGATCACGGCAACTAGAAAAGCGCTGGCTAAGGCTGGCCTGACAGTGAATGATCTTGATCTGATCGAAGCCAATGAAGCTTTTGCCGCGCAGTTTCTGGCAGTAGGACAAGACCTGGCGTTCCCGAAAGAAAAAGTCAATGTTAACGGCGGCGCCATCGCCCTCGGTCACCCCATCGGAGCAAGCGGCGCCCGTATTTTGGTGACGTTGCTTCATGCGTTGGAAGCACGGCAAGGAAAACTAGGCCTGGCGACCTTGTGCATCGGCGGCGGACAAGGTGTGGCCACCGTTATTGAACGCTTGTAATCAAGCGGCATGCCAACGGCAACTTGCCGTTGGCATGCCTTTGGAGAAGAAAGTGATTAAATTCACTTTGCAACTTGCGGGTCTAGCCGCAATAAGATAAAGAACAGGAGGGGATTAGCATGTTGTTTGAGTTGACAGAAGACCAAATCATGATTCAAGAGATGGTGCGTGACTTTGCCGTTAAGGCAGTCGCACCTGGTGTGGCGGAACGCGACGAAGCCTGCTTTTTTGACCGGGCGCTCGTCGACCAAATGGGGGAATTAGGCTTAAACGGCCTTGGTTTTCCGGAACAATACGGTGGGACAGGAACCGATTACCTGAGCTACATTTTGGCAGTGGAAGAATTGTCAAAGGTGGACGACGGAATCGGGGTTACCTTGTCAGCCACCGCTTCGCTCTGCGCTTGGCCAATCTACGCCTACGGCACGGAAGAACAAAAGGGAAAATACCTTCGCCCGATTTTGGAGGGCCGGCACATGGGGGCGTTTGGCCTCACGGAGCCGAACGCTGGTACCGACGCTGCCGCCCAACAGACGACGGCGGTTTTGGATGGCGAGCACTATATTTTAAACGGCAGTAAAATGTTCATCACCAATGCCGGCGAAGCGGAAACCTATGTTGTGTTTGCCATGACTGACAAAGCCAAAGGCTTGAAAGGCATTACGGCCTTCATCCTGGAAAAGGGGATGCCTGGCTTTACCTTCGGCAAGAAAGAGCACAAGATGGGGATACATTCGTCCATCACGATGGAACTGATTTTCCAGGATGTGAAGGTCCCGAAAGCGAATCTGTTGGGTAAAGAAGGGGAAGGGTTTAAAATCGCCATGACAACGCTGGATGGCGGACGGATCGGCATCGCCGCCCAAGCGCTGGGCATCGCGCAAGCGGCGCTCGACCATGCGGTCAAATACTCCAAAGAGCGCGTGCAGTTCGGCAAGCCCATTTGCGCCAACCAAGCGATTGCCTTCATGCTGGCCGACATGCACACCAAGGTGGAGGCGGCCCGCCTGCTGACCTATCGCGCCGCCTGGCTCAAACAGCAAAACAAGCCTTACTCCAAAGAAGCTGCAATGGCGAAAATGTACGCCGGCGACATTGCCATGGAAGTAACTACGGATGCGGTGCAAATCTTTGGCGGGTATGGCTACAGCGCTGAGTATCCAGTCGAACGGCTGATGCGGAACGCAAAAATTACGCAGATTTATGAGGGCACGAACCAAGTGCAACGGATGGTCATTTCCGGCGCCTTGCTGCGGTAGGTGTCGGGCAAGATCCAAGCGGGAGGTAGAAAAATTGGATATTATCGTATGTGTCAAGCAAGTGCCGGATACGACAGAAGTGAAAATCGATCCGCAAACCAATACGCTGATTCGTCAAGGAGTGCCGAGCATTGTCAACCCTTTTGATAAAAATGCCGTGGAGGCGGCCCTGCAATTGAAAGAACAGCACGGAGGCAAGGTGACGGTCATTTCCATGGGGCCGCCGCAAGCGCAGGAGAGCCTGAAGGAATGTTTGGCGATGGGAGCGGACGAAGCCGTGCTCATCAGTGACCGGGCGTTCGGCGGCGCCGACGTGCTGGCGACCAGCTATACGCTGGCGGCGGCGATTCGCAAGATCGGACGTTATGATTTGGTGCTATGCGGCAAACAGGCGATCGATGGCGATACGGCGCAAGTGGGGCCGGAAATCGCCGAACATCTGGGCATTGCGCAAATAACTTATGTTGCCAAACTTGCGGTCGAAGGCGACAACGTGCGGGTTGAGCGCGAGCACGAAGATGGCTATGAAATCCTGGAAACGAAGCTGCCGGTCTTGCTTTCCGTAGTCAAGTCGATCAATGAGCCGCGCTTTCCGACCATCAAAGGGAAAATGAGGGCCAGTCGGACCAAAATTCCGGTGTGGGGGGCGGCCGACCTTGCGGTAGACCCTGACTGCATCGGGCTAAAGGGCTCGCCCACCCAGGTGCGCAGAATCTTCACCCCTCCGCAGCGGACTCAGGGCGTTGTGATTCAAAAGGAAACGGCGCGCGAGACGGTTGTTGAGCTGATTGCAAAACTGACTGACGCGAAGCTCGTCTAAAGAGGGGGAAGCGATTATGGCAATTAGATTTACCGACGCCTGCATCGGGTGCGGCGCATGTGAGCCGATTTGTCCGTTTGCGGCGATTGAAATGAAGGACGGCAAGGCCTACAATACGGAAGCTTGCACGTCCTGCGGAGCCTGCGTGGACGTTTGTCCGGTCGGGGCGATTGTCCGCGAGGCTGAAGAAAAAAAGACCGCGGTCAATAAGGACGACTATCGCCATGTCTGGGTATACCTGGAATTGAGTGACGGGCGCCCGCGCAACGTCGGCCTCGAACTGCTGGGAGAAGGGCGCAAGCTGGCCGATGCAATGGGCCAGCAGCTGGCCGCGGTTGTGTTGGGCGAACGCGGTGCGGCCGAGGCCGGCGTAAAGGAAGCGTTCGCCTATGGGGCGGACAAGGTCTATTTGGTCGAGGGCGAGGCGTACAAACACTACAACACGGACGCCTTCACCAGCGCTTTTGCCGATTTGATCGAGACGCACAAGCCGTCCGTCGTACTCATCGGCGCGACCAATGACGGGCGCGATTTGGCGCCGCGGATCGCTTGCCGCGTCAAAACCGGCTTAACGGCAGATTGCACCGACCTCGGCATTGACGAGGCGACAGGATTGGTGGCCTGGACCAGACCGGCTTTCGGCGGCAACATTATGGCCACCATCCTTTGTGCCGATCATCGCCCGCAGATGGGCACCGTGCGCCCGAACGTATTCAAGCGTCCGGCGCCGGATTACGGCCGCAGCGGTGAAGTAGTTGTTGTGGCGGGTAAAGTAGGGCCGCAAGATGCGCGCGTCAAGTTCATCGACCTGTTGCGCGTTTGCACAGCCTCCTGCAACCTGGAAGAAGCGGAAGTCATTGTTTCGGGCGGGCGCGGCATGTGCAACCGGGAGAACTTTGCCTTGCTGGAACAGCTGGCGGAAGTCCTGGGCGGCACCGTCGGCGCTTCGCGGGCGGCGGTTGACGCCGGCTGGCAGTCGGCGCTGCAGCAAGTCGGGCAGAGCGGTAAAACGGTCGGACCCAAAATCTACTTTGCCTTCGGCATTTCCGGAGCCATCCAGCATTTGGCCGGCATGTCCTCCTCCGACGTGGTCATTGCCATCAACAAGGACCCGGACGCGCCGATCTTCAAGGTGGCCGATTACGGCGTCGTCGGAGACGCAATGGAAATCTTGCCGATCATGATTGAAGAGTTCAAAAAGCTGAAGGGAAAATGATGCGCAAGCGTCAGCTGAAAGGAGCGCGGCACTGATGAGCTTATTGTATGAAAACGATAACGGCATTGCCACCATAACCATGAACCGGCCCCAAGCCTTGAACGCCCTGAATACAGCAACTTTGAAAGAACTCGACAACTTGCTGGACGTGATTGCCGGCGACAGCGGCGTGAAGGTTGTGATCCTGACCGGGAGCGGAGAAAAAGCGTTTGTGGCCGGCGCGGATATTGCGGAAATGAAGCCCTTGTCCGCGCTGGAGGGGCGGGCGTTTGGAAAAATGGGGCAGGCTGTTTTCAACAAGCTGGAAAACCTGCCTCAGCCGGTCATTGCGGCGGTGAACGGCTTTGCCCTGGGGGGCGGCTGTGAGCTGGCGATGGCCTGCGATCTGCGGATCGCCTCGGACAAGGCGAAATTCGGCCAGCCAGAAGTCAGCCTGGGCATTACCCCAGGGTTTGGCGGAACCCAGCGCCTGCCGCGCTTGGTCGGCAAAGGCCGGGCGATGGAACTGTTGTTCACCGGCGACGTTATTGATGCCGCGGAAGCGTACCGGATCGGCTTGGTGAACAAAGTGGTTGCTTCGGATGAATTGCTGGCGACAGCTAAAGCGGCAGCGCAAAAAATCATGGCGCGGGCGGAAGTTGCGGTTCAGCTTTGCAAAGCGGCGATTAATGAAGGCCTGAACATGGATCTTGCGTCAGGCATGGCCTACGAGCGAGAAGTGTTTGGCCTCTGCTTTGCCACCTCTGACCAAAAAGAGGGCATGGCTGCTTTTTTGGAAAAACGCGCAGCGTCGTTCAGTGGCAAGTAAGGCTGCGAGTCAAAGCAACCACGAGATGCTATAATTGAGGGATTGAAAAGCGAGGCAATGACGATGGTGAGAGATGTTCCATTTGCGGAAATTCAAATTGGTGACAAAGCCAGCATGGCGAAAACGATTAGCGATTATGATGTGTATGGGTTTGCCGGCATCACCGGTGACTTCAATCCGGTTCACGTCAATGACGAATTTGCCAAAACGACGCAGTTTAAAGGACGCATTGCCCACGGTATGCTGTCTGCCGGCTTGATTTCGGCTGTTATTGGGACGGCGTTGCCGGGAATGAACGCCATATACTTGGGACAGGAGCTCACGTTTAAGTTGCCGGCCCGGGTCGGCGATACGTTGACGGCGACGGTGGAAGTCTTGGAGAAGATCGAAGCAAAAAAACGGTTGATTTTTCGCACGACAGTCGTTAACCAGGAGGGAAAGCTTGTTGTTGATGGCAAAGCCACAATCATGAAAAAATAGGGTGCGGGTTTTTAAAATGGGAGCGCAAGCAGGCGCTCCCATTTTTTGATTCGGAGGCGAGGATGCTTAGCTCATGTCCTGTAAACTAGACAGTGTGTCGAAGTGAATATACAAAAGATCTAGACATCATTTTCGGGAAGGCTTGGTTTATCAGCGGTCGTAGCCAATTGGAATTTGGCACGCTTTTTGCATCAAAGCTAAGTGCGTCAGTTGCGCGAACTCCATTTGTTAGTTTTGGAAGGCATCTGGCCAGATGATGAAAAAGTAGGAGGATCAGAGTATGAGAGGGTTAAAAGACAAAGTAGCGATTATTACGGGTGCTGCCGGTGGAATTGGCAAAGCTACCGCTCTGCGTTTTGCTGAAGAGGGAGCTAAAGTAGTTGTTGCTGATTTTAGTGATGGTTCGGCGACTGTTGCCGAAGTTAAGGCCCAAGGCTCGGATGCCGTTTATGTTCAAGTGGATGTTACCTCGCCTGATAGCGTCAAACTGATGGTTGAAAAAGCACTCGAAGCCTTCGGACGCATTGATGTTCTGATCAATAATGCCGGGATCACCAAAGATGCGATGATGAAAAAGATGAGTAAAGATGCCTGGGACGCGGTTATCAGCGTTAACCTGACCGGCGTATTCAATTGCACGTCAGCTGTATTGCCGCATTTGTTGGAACAACAATCCGGTGTAGTGCTTACGACTTCCTCCGTCGTCGGTCTTTATGGCAATTTGGGGCAGACAAACTACGCTGCTACAAAATGGGGCGTGATTGGGATGACAAAGTCGTGGGCCAAAGAAATGGCTAAAAACGGTTTGCGTTTCAACTGCGTGGCGCCTGGATTTATTGGTACTGAAATGGTAAAGAAAATTCCTGAGCAAGTGCTGAAAGAAAAAATTCTAATCAAAGTTCCGGCCAATCGTTTGGGCGAGCCCGAAGAAATTGCTGCTGCGTTTGCCTTCCTTGCTTCGGATGATGCAAAATTCATTAATGGCGCTGTTCTTAGCGTTGATGGCGCCTGCACCCTGTAACGGTCGGATTTATTGGGGCTGCCTTAAATGCAGCCCCTTTTGCGTGCTTGATTATTCTAAAGTTGTAGGAGGAGTAAGATGAACACAAGAGAAGTTGTGGTCGTCAGCGCCTGCCGGACGGCGATTGGCAAGTTCATGGGGTCGCTGGGCGGGGTATCGGCCCGCGAATTAGCCATGACGGTCGGGAAAGAAGCCATCAAGCGAGCCGGCATTAATCCGGAAAGCATTGATGAAATCGTTATGGGACAGTTGTATACGGGCTTGCAGGGATCATTGCCCGCCCGACAAGTTGCCATGCGTATCGGGCTTCCGCATCGCAGTGCGGCCGTTAGTGTCAATCAAAACTGCGCTTCGGGGATGCGGGCGCTGGAGATTGCGGCCAGCAACATCCTGCTGGGCAAAACGGAGATTGGCTTGGTAATCGGCGTGGAGAGCATGACGAATGCGCCTTATATGCTGCCGAAAGCGCGCATGGGCTACCGGATGGGGAACGGCACGATCGAAGACTCCATGCTGCACGACGGTCTGTTCGACGAACTGGTTCCCGGACACATGGGCGTGACGGCGGAAAACGTAGCGGCCGCGTACGGCATCACCAGGCAGGAGTGCGATGAACTGGCGGTGACGAGCCATACGCGCGCCGCCCGGGCAATTGACGAAGGACGTTTTAAGCGGGAAATCGTTCCGGTTGAAATACAGGGGAAGAAAGGGCCGACCTTTTTTGACACGGATGAGCACTTGATTCGTGGCTGCACAGCGGAGTCGCTGGGCAAACTGGCGCCGGTCTTTAAAAAAGACGGCGTAGTGACGGCGGCCAATGCCTCCGGCATCAATGACGGGGCTTCGGCGGTGATCGTCATGTCGGGTGAGAAGGCGCAGGAGCTCGGCTTAAAGCCACTGGGGAAAATGCTCAGCATAGTAAGTGAGGGTGTGGATCCGCAGCTCATGGGCATTGGACCGGCGGTTGCGATCCCCAAAGCGCTGAAAGCGGCGCAGCAGGCCTTTGAGGAGATTGAATACTGGGAAATCAATGAGGCATTTGCGGCGCAGTGGTTGGGCGTAGGTCGCGCGCTGAAGCAGGATGCCGGCATCGAACTCGATCTGGATAAGGTCAACCACAACGGGTCGGGCATAGCACTTGGTCACCCGGTCGGTTCGTCGGGGTTGCGGATCGTCGTATCTTTGCTGTACGAAATGGAGCGGTTGAACCTGACACTGGGCGGGGCGTCGCTTTGCGTAGGCGGCGGCCCGGCGATGGCTTCCTTGTGGTCAAGAGAAGCGTAATGTTGGGGCTGTATATACCTGGTTTTGTCTTGCGTAAAGACAGCCTTTAAATAAAAGTGTCTACTTTGCGCGACAAAAGAGGTTTTTGCCAGATGGCGTCTAATCATTAAGGCGGAGAATGAAAGGGAGGGTGCTATGAATATTCGAGACATTATGCGTGGACAAGTGGTTACCGTTCGACCGGAGATGACAATTCGACACGCCGCCGCCCTTTTCTACCGGACTACCGTCGATGGGGCGCCTGTAGTTGACGGAGACGGACGGCTTATCGGTTTGATCACAAAGTCTCAATTCATCAAGGCGCTGTCGGATGGCCTCTCGCTGGACGCGCAAGTACAGGCGATGATGAACACCGCGGTGTTCACGTTGACGGAAAACATGACGGTGCCTGGTTTGACGCGTACGAAGGAAATCTATCAGTATAGCTGCTTTCCTGTCTTGGATAGCAAGGGCAGGCCGGTCGGCATGATTAACCGTACCGATTTGGTGAAGTACTTGGCGGAAAAATATGTTTTTTTAGCTGATGAGATGCAGGCGGTTCTTGATTCGGTCAGCAATGGTGTGATGGCAACGAACAGCGAAGGTATTCTAACGATCTTTAACCCCGCTGCCGAGCGTATCACCGGACTTCATGCCGATGCGGTCCTGGGGCGCTATGCGTATGAAGCCATTCCCAATTCAGGCTTGCAACGCGTATTGGAGACCGGGGCGGCCGAGCTTAACCAGCAGCAGACCCTTAATGATTGCACGATTATTACAAATCGCTCGCCAATCATTAAGGACAATAAAATTTGCGGCGCGGTGGCAATCTTCCAGGATGTAACGGAACTTCAAGCCGTGGCTGCGGAACTGGAAATGGTCAAAAGCCTGCAAAGCACCTTGGAGTCAGCGATAGAAAGCATTTTTGAAGGCATAGTCGTCGTTGACAAGGCTGGCATGATCACCATGATGAACCAAGCTTATAAGGAGTTTCTCGGGGTGGAAACGCGGGAAGTGATCGGGCAGCATGTCACTAAAATCGTACCCAATACCCGCATGCATATTGTCGCCCAGACCGGCAAGGCTGAATTGGGGGAAGTGCAGCGAATCGGCGACAACAATGTCATTGTCAGCCGTATTCCCATTATAAAAGACGGCGAGGTCGTTGGGGCGGTTGGGAAGGTTTTGTTTAAAGATCTCAAAGACTTTAAGCTGCTGGCTCGTAAGCTGAACACCTTGCAGTCTGAATTGGAGTACTATAAGGAGGAGCTGAACAAGGTTCATGGCGGCAAGTATACGATCGAGCGCATTGTCGGAGACAGCGAAAAATTGCGGTGGCTGAAAAGCGTAGCGGTGAAAGCGGCCAAAGGCAACTCAACTGTTTTGATATTGGGCGAGAGTGGAACAGGCAAGGAACTATTCGCCCACGCGATTCACAATGCCAGCTCGCGCAGCCAAGGGCCGCTGATTAAGATCAATTGCGCGGCGCTGCCGGAAAACCTGTTGGAAGCCGAATTGTTCGGCTATGATGAAGGGGCTTTTACCGGGGCGAGAAAAGGCGGCAAACCTGGAAAGTTTGAGCTGGCGAACGGTGGAAGCATTTTCCTTGATGAAATCGGCGATATGACTATGGCTATGCAGGCTAAGCTGTTGCGCGTTTTGCAGGAACGTGAAATCGAGCGGGTAGGCGGCACAAAGACGATCAAGATTGATGTTAGGGTCATTGCGGCTACGAACCGGGATTTGGAGGACATGATAGAGCGCGGCGAATTCAGGCAAGATTTGTACTACCGGCTCAATATCATCACGCTCGTTATTCCGCCCTTGCGGGAACGTAAAGAGGATATACCAGCCCTGTGCGCGACGTTGTTGAAGAAAATCAATAATCATTTTGATTATGGGGTTGACGAAGTGTCGCCGGAGGCAATGGCGGTTTTGACGGAATACAATTGGCCGGGCAATGTCCGGGAATTGGAAAATGTGCTGGAGCGGGCGGTCAATTTAGTTGATGAAGAAACCATGATTTTTCCGCAGCACTTGCCGCCCCTGGTCAAAAAGGCGTATAAATCCAAGGAGGGGCCAGATAAAGATACTGAGCAGAAGTTGTCAAGCGTGATAGATGATGCCGAGAAGCAAGCCATTTGCAAAGCGCTTGAAGCAGCTGGCGGCAACAAAAGCAAAGCGGCTAAGCTGCTGGGGATTCATCGTTCTGGCTTTTATCAAAAACTGCAAAAGTATAATCTTGGCTGATTGTAAAATGAAGTTGAACACCTAAAAAAATCCATAGTGACTTTTCCTCAGATGGTAAAATGGAGTTCCCACACAACCATCACCAAAGAGGAGGCGATCACTATGGACCGCCATGATTATAACACAGAAGTGACAGAGCGAAAACGCGGTCAGCTCTTTGGCGCTAGAGGAGATTGAGATCGGCGCACTGCCAATTTATAACCAAGATTTTGACGATGAGAATATTCCTCCGCCAGCCTGGATAGCCTTTCTTGAGCAGATGAAGGGTTTTTGATGGCGTCATTTTTGTCACGCCCGAGTACAACCGCTCGGTTCCTGCGGTGCTGAAAAATACGCTGGATGTTGGTTCGCGCCCTTACGGGCAGAGTATCTGGTATGGCAAGCCTGGGGCAGTAGTGAGCGTTTCGCCAGGAGCAATAAGCGGGTTTGGTGCAAATCATCTTTTGCGGCAATTGCTGGTGTTCTTAAATGTTCCGGCGATGCAGCAACCTGAGGCTTATATCGGCAATGCCGCAATCCTTCTTGACGCGCAAGGGGAGCTTGTAAATGAAAACACGCGAGCGTTTTGCGGAAAGTGATGGAGGCTTATGTGGCTTTGGTTGGGGAAAATGCGTGCCAATGATGTTACAATGTGCTTTGTGGGGGGCGAGGTTTAAGTAGAGGGAGCTAAGCGTCGGCCACTTGGCTTGTTCGGATTTTGTTTTTGAAAGTGGCAAAAAGGTAGATGGTGTTCGTGAGTTCCCTGAACTCACGAACACCATCTTTGTCTTGTGCGCTTTCAAATTCGCGGCGGTAGTGGCCACGCCTCAGATGCCGGAAGAATACACCGGCGTTATAATATTGTAGTTGAAGCTAGGTGGTATGCTTTTTTCGATTAACTTGCTTGTGGTTTTGGATTTGCTGTACACGCGCACCGTTACGGTTTTTTCGCGGCTGTTGTTGAAGCAAATGTTCGTATTTACTTGCAAATCATACTCCCTTAATTTGTCCGCAAAGGCCATGCCGGTCTCGAGATCCTGCGATGTTACTTCATACAGGAACAGCTTATCTTTGTCGAGGTAATGCAATAGCTTTGGCGGAAGGTAATTGCCTAAGAAAGTAGCGAGAAAGATGGTCGCATACACGTAGTCTCCTGATTGCTGCGCGGCATATATGAAAAACACGACGCTTAAAGAGGCGGACACAGCCGCAGCGAAATATTTGTCCTTACATATGAAAATGGTTTTTAAGACATTGAATGCACAATCAAACAATTTCACCCAAAATAGAGCAAGGATTGATGCCGAGATAATTATTGCTACATCACCAACGTTTCTTTTTTATTTTATAAGCTTTTTGCGCGCACAAAAAAGCCGCCTGCCAGGAATTTCAGCAAGCGACTTTATTTTAACAGCACCAAGATATTAAAAGGAAAAAAGCTTACTTGATCAGTATATATTGCCGAGAAGGTTTTGTCAACGGATAATTAAAACAAATAGCCGGATCACTTTTCCGACACGATGCCGTAAGGCCAATCGTTGATGCCGCCGAAGTCGTAGACGTTGGCATAGCCCATGCCGATGAGCTTTTGCGCCGCCTGCCGGCTGCGGTTGCCGCTGCGGCAGTAAATCAAAATCAGGGCGTCCTTGTTCGGCAACTGGGCGGGCGGGATTGTACCAATGGTTTCGTTTGGTATCAGCAGCGCGCCTTTGATGTGCTTTTCCCCATATTCGGCGGGGATGCGCACGTCCAGGAGGACTGCGTCCTTGTTGCCGTCCAGCAGCCGTTTGGCTTCGGCCGCTGAAATTTTTCTGTATTGCGGCGCCTGCGTGCTGTTGCGCGGCGCTGCGGTTTCGGTTGCACTGGCGGGCGGTTGTGCGCTTTTGTTTTCACTGCCGGCGCATGCGCTCAGGAGCGGCAGGGCGGCGAGCAGGGCAAAAAATAGCAGGGTTTTTGTCTTCATTGTACACCACGCTTTCGTGATTGTCGCAAACCGGCCGGTTGTGCCGTCCGCATTGCTACCATAGCATCGCGGCCTGCGCTTGTCAATGATTGTTCGGCGGGTGTAAACTGCTGGCTAGGCAGGCGGCTTGTGACGCAATGAATAGCTTTTTGCAGAAAAAAGGCAGGAAATTGTATTTAAAAGTCGAATGATTAATAGGCTGCGAATAATTTATGAGAGGGAAGAGGCGTCAGGCATGAGTAAGAAAGTAGATATTGACTGGGGAAATTTAGGGTTCAGCTATATCAAAACCGACTATCGCTACATCTCTACCTGGAAAGACGGCAAATGGGATGAAGGCAAGCTGGTGACTGACAATAAGCTTACGATCAGCGAGGGTTCCCCGGCCTTGCATTACGGACAGCAATGCTTCGAGGGTCTAAAAGCCTACCGGACGAAAACGGGCGAAATTCAGCTGTTCCGCCCGGACCAAAACGCCAAGCGCATGAATGAAAGCAACAAGCGGCTCTTGATGCCGGAAATTCCGGAAGAAAAGTTTATTGACGCCGTGAAGCAAGTCGTGCGGGCAAATGAAGCTTATGTTCCCCCTTATGGCACGGGTGCGACGCTCTACATCCGCCCGTTGATGATCGGTGTCGGCGACAGCATCGGCGTCAGCCCGGCGAAGGAATATTTGTTCTGTGTTTTCTGCATGCCGGTCGGTCCGTATTTCAAAGGCGGCATGGCGCCGGTTAATTTCATCGTGTCTGACTACGACCGTGCGGCCCCCCATGGCACCGGCGCGGCCAAGGTCGGCGGAAACTATGCGGCCAGCCTGTATCCGCATGAGTTGGCGGCTAAGAGCGGTTTTGCCGACTGCATCTACCTTGACCCGGCGACCCACACGAAAATTGAAGAGGTTGGCGCGGCGAACTTCTTTGGCATCACAAAGGACAATGTGTTTGTGACGCCCAAATCGCCGTCGATTTTGCCGAGCATCACGAAGTATTCGCTGCTTTATTTGGCGAAGGAATATTTGCACATGCAAGTGGCGGAGCGGGATGTTTTCATCAACAACTTAGATGAATTCAAAGAAGCCGGCGCTTGCGGGACGGCGGCTGTCATCACGCCGATCGGCGGCATCTTCTACAATGGCGCGCTCCATGTTTTCCATAGCGAAACGGAAGTAGGGCCGGTCACGAAAAAATTGTACGACACGCTGTACGGCATTCAGTTTGGCGACGTGGAAGCGCCGGCCGGCTGGATCGTGAAAGTTTAATAAAAGGGGGTGCCTTATGGATAAGCTGGCATTTATTTATCAGCGGCATAGCGTGCGCAAATTTACCGATGAGCCGGTCAAAGACGCTGATTTGCAGGAAATCATCAAGGCCGCGACGTATGCGCCGTCCGGAAAAAACAAGCAAAATTGGCACTTTGTTGTTGTAAAGGGACAGGATAAGATCACGCGTTTGGCGGAAATCGTGGCGGCCAAGAATGAGGCTTTGACAGCGTATTTGCCGGAAGAGGCGGCCAAAGCGCTGCGCGGCATGGCCGCCTATCATACGGTGTTTAAGAAAGCGCCGATGGTTGTCCTGGCCTATGCCGGGCCGTACCAGTCAATCGGCGATGATCTGCAGGACGCCGGCATTATGGCGCCGGAGGAAGTTGCTGAATACCAGCAAACGCATGCCGGCATTCAAAACGTTGCCGCGGCAATGGAAAATCTGCTCTTGGCGGCCGCCGGCCTTGGCTACGGCACCTGCTGGATGACCGGGCCGACCTATGCGGCGAAGGAGATCACCGAGTTCATTGGCTTCAGCAAGCCAGGCTACCGTTTGGTGGCGATGACGCCGCTTGGGGTGCCGGCGCCGGGCAACTATGCCAATCCGGCGCGCAAACCGGTGGAAGAAGTGCTGACGATCGTTGAATGATGTTGCCTGACGGTACGCGGATTCATTCCGCCTGCCGTCTTTTCTTTTGACGTGGACGGAAGCGGGGACTTCGCCCGAACAGTCCGGCGGGTGGCGAATTTGCCGCCTGCACGCTATAATAAAGGATGAGTTTTTGATCTTGAGATGAAATGAAGGGTTTGTATGGAAGTTTGGAAGAAAAACATGCTTGTCTGCTGTATAACGGCGTTCATTGTGTCGTCCGGCATGAGCCAGATGGCGCCGATGCTGCCGCTTTATATTGAACAGTTGGGCGTTCATGATCCGGGTGAAGTTGCCAGGTGGTCGGGGATCGTGTTTGGCTGCAATTTTATCAGCCTGGCGATTTTTTCGCCGATTTGGGGGGCGGTGGCCGACAAGTATGGCCGCAAGTCCATGGTGCTGCGGGCCAGCCTGTGGCTGGCGGTCATTATGCTGCTGATGGCGTTTGCGCAAAATGTCTACCAGTTGGCGGGGCTGCGGATCCTCCAGGGCGCCTTGTCCGGGTTCCAGGCTGCCAATGTCACGTTGGTGGCGATGCAGACGCCGCGGGAGCGATCGGGCTGGGCGCTTGGCGTTTTGTATACGGCGCAGGTCGGCGGCGGTTTATTGGGGCCGTTGATTGGGGGCGGCCTATCTGCCGTGTTCGGCTTTCGCGGCATGTTCCTGACCATCGCCGTGCTGTGCTTTTTCGCGTTCCTTGCCGCCTGGCGGTTTGTAGAGGAAAAAGCGGTGCCGGTCGAAAAGGAATCAATATCGTCGCTTGAAGCATGGCGGCGCTTGCCGAACAAGAAGCTGACGCTTTGCCTCTTGGCTTCCACCTTTGTCTTGCAACTGGCGTTGATTTCCATTCAGCCGATCATCACGGTTTATATTAAGATGCTGTCGGCGGCCACGGCTAACGTCGCCTTTTTGTCCGGCGCGGTTTTTTCCGCCGCCGGCCTGGCGACTGTGCTGGCCGCGTCGCCGCTGGGCAGGCTGGCGGACCGCATCGGACCGGAGAAGGTGCTCGTGGCGGCGCTCGTGGCGTCCGGTCTGCTGTTTTTTCCGCAGGCCTTTGTCCGCAATGTCTGGGAGCTGGGCGGCCTGCGCTTCTTGCTGGGCCTGGCGGTGGCGGGGCTGCTGCCATCGATCAATGCGCTGATACGAAAGACAACGCCGATGGCGCTTGCCGGGCGGGCTTACGGCTACAACCAGTCGGCGCAGTTTTTGGGCATGTTCTTCGGCTCGCTCCTCGGCGGTCAAATTGCTTTTGCCTGGGGGATGAGCGCGGTCTTTTTTGCTACCGGCGTGCTCTTGCTAGTCAATGCCGTTTGGGCTTACACGATGATTTCCGTCCCAGGGAAAAAGTAAGGCAGGATTTTTCCCGGGCGGCGAGAAGATAACCGTTAGAAGCTGTAATAGTGAGGTGACTATTATGCAGGCAAAAGACATCATGGTGCGTCATGTAGTAACGGTGAGTCCGGACTTGTCGGTTGAGGATTTGGCTAAGCTCTTGATCGAACAGTCCCTATCGGGGGTGCCGGTTGTGGACGGAAGTGGGGCGCTGGCCGGCATTGTGAGCGAGGGCGACTTGCTGCATAAGGAATGTGCGCCTCGCTTGCCGAATTTTATCAACTTGCTGGGGGCGGTCATTTTTTACAATGGCATTGACCGCTTTGATGACGATTTCAAAAAACTGATGGCCCGCCAGGTGGCGGAGATTATGACGGACGAAGTCATAACGGTTGGGCCGGAGACGGCGGTTGACGAAGTCGCCCGGTTGATGATTGAGCATAAGATCCGGCAGGTGCCGGTCGTGGGCGAGGACGGACGATTGCAAGGCATGGTGCGGCGGGTCGACATTATCAAATTGGTTTTGCCTTCTTAGCGAAGAGGGAAAGGACTGCAGGCCGGAAGGCTGCAGTCCTTTTTTGCAGGAGTTGGCGTGCAACTGGCGAAATATCCTATCAATAGCATGCGGGCGTTTCCGACGGCATTCCCGGTGGAAGTGGAGGCAAAAGCGATGCGAAAGTGGTTGGCGGAGCTGACAAACGTTTCTTTGCCGGCGTCGCGGGTGGATAACCTGGCGGTTTCCCTGTCGGCGGTGCGCAAGGTGTATGTGACCGGCGCCGGCGAGTTTGAAGCATTGCGCGGCATTGATTTGCAGATTGAGCGGGGCGTGTTTGCCGCAGTCGTTGGGAAATCAGGCAGCGGCAAATCGACCCTGATCAACATGATAACGGGAATTGACCGCCCGACCTCCGGCGAAGTCTGGGTCGCGGGCACGCCTGTCCATGCGCTGACGGAGAATCAGATTGCCGTTTGGCGGGGGCGGACGGTCGGGGTTGTTTTTCAGTTTTTTCAACTGCTGCCGACGTTGACCGCCTTGGAAAACGTGATGCTGCCGATGGATTTTTGCGACATGTTTGCGCCGTCTGAGCGGGCGGAGCGGGCGCTGTCGCTATTGGAACTGGTTGATATCAAAGATCAGGCCGATAAATTGCCGGCCAATCTGTCCGGCGGACAGCAGCAGCGGGTGGCGATTGCCCGTTCCCTGGCCAATGACCCGCCGCTCTTGGTGGCGGACGAGCCGACCGGCAACCTTGACAACAAGACGGCGCTGTCGATTATTGAGCTGTTTGTCCGCCTGGCGCAAGCCGGCAAGACCATTATCATGGTGACGCACGACCAGGAACTGGTCATGCGTGCCGGACGGAAAATCACGGTGGCTGAAGGCCTGATTGTGCCGGAGGAAGGTGAGCGGCGATGAAACGGCATCAGCTTCTTTCTCCCCGCTGGCAAAAGGTTTGGGCTGATTTGTCCGGCAACAAGCTCCGGACGATGCTCGTCGTGCTGTCCATTTCGGTCGGCGTGTTTGCCGTCGGCATGGTGTACAGCTCCTATTTAATGTTCGAGCGCGACCTGACCATCAGCTGGCGATCGGCTTCTCCGGCCTCCGCCAGCGTGTACGCCGACCCGTTCGAGGAGGAGCTGGTGGACAGCGTGCGCAGCTTGCGCGGCGTCAAGGAGGCGGAGGGGCGGCGCAATGTTGATTTGCGCGTGCAGACGGCGGGCGGCGAATGGAAACAGATGATGCTGACGGCGCTGCCGGATTACAACGAGCAAAAGGTCAACCTTGTCCGCCCGCAAACCGGCGCTTGGCCGCCGGGCGACGGCGATGTGCTGCTGGAGCGCTCTTCGCTTGCACCGCTCGGCATCAGGCCGGGGGAGCGCCTTTTGGTCGAAACGCCGCTGGGGCGCAAGCGTTCCTTGAAGGTGACCGGCGTTGCCTATGATCCGAGTCAGTTCCCCAGTGTGTTCAGCGGCCGCTTGTACGGCTACATCAATATGGACACGCTGGAGAAGCTGGATGAAGAACGCCGCCTCGACCAAGTTAATTTCGTCGTGCAGCCCTGGGTTTTGCGCGGAAAAGACACTGGTCCGATAGAAGCTTTGGGCCGCAAAGCCTGGAGCAAGATCGAAGAAGGCGGGGTTGATGTATACTGGCTGCAGGTGAACAAGCCCGGCGAGCATCCGATGCAATCGGCGATCAACGCCCTGATTGCGTTGCTGGCTGTGCTTGGGGCGCTGTCCCTTTTTTTGGGCTCCTTTTTGCTGGTGAATACGGTGTCGGCGATTTTGACGCAGCAGACGCGGCAAATCGGGATTATGAAAGCTATCGGCGGGCAGCGCGATCAGATATTGGCGATGTACTTGGCGCTGGTCGGCGCGTATGGCGTGATTTCGCTGTTCGTGGCCGCTCCGTTGGGGGCGTTGGCGGCGAGCGCTTTGACCGGGTTTATTGCCGGCGTTTTCAATTTTGACTCCGGCGGCGTGGAGCTGTCGGCCGAAGTGCTGCTCCTGGAAGCCGGCGTGGCGATCTTAATCCCGCTGGCGGCCGCTCTGTGGCCGATTTGGAAGGGCACGGGCGTAACGGTGCGGGAAGCGGTGAGCGACTACGGCATCCAGGATGTGGCGGCGAAGGACTGGCTTGACCATGGGGTTGACTGCCTGCTGGCGCGGATGAAACGCTTCCGCGCGATGAACCGGCCGCTGCTATTGTCGCTGCGCAATACGTTTCGCCGCAAGGGACGCTTGGCGCTGACGCTCTTGACGCTGACGATGGCGGGGACGGTGTTCATGGCGGTCTTTTCCGTACGCACGTCCCTTTATTTGACCCTGGACCAGGCATTGGACTACTTCCGCTATGACATCGGCGTCACCTTCACGGAATCATATCGGGCCAAGCGCATCGAACAGGTGGTGCTGGGCGTGCCGGGGATGAGGGAAGCGGAAACCTGGGGGTTCACGCCGGGGCGGGTGCTGCGCGACGAACGAAAAGAGGCGGAAGATGAAGCGAGCAAAAATGTCTTTATCATGGCGCCGCCCATGGGGACCAAGCTTGTCGAGCCGCGCATAACGGAAGGCCGCTGGCTGGTTGAGGGCGATGAGAGCGCCTTGGTTGTCAATACAGAGGTGCTGAAGGACAACCCGCATCTGCAGGTGGGCGGTCCGGCCGTCGTCAAGGTCGGCAACCGGCGCTTGCGCTTCACTGTCGTGGGAGTCGCGCAAAGCACGCTCGGCGGCCCGATTGCCTTCGCCCCTTACCCATGGCTCAGCGAGAGCATACAGGAAGCGGGCCGCGCCCAATTGGTGCAGGTTGTCGCCGCTTCGGCGGATCAGGCGGAGCAAAAGAAATTGGGCCGGGCGTTGGAGGAGCATTTAAAGCAAAACAGCCTGAAGGTGCGCGAGGTTGAAGTGATCTGGGAGGCCAAGGAGCGGATCCGCGCCCAGTTTGACATTTTGACGACTTTCTTGCTGATTATGGCCGTCTTGCTGGCCGTGGTCGGTTCGCTGGGCTTGATGGGTACAATGGGCATCAATGTGCTGGAGCGGACGCGGGAGATCGGCGTCATGCGGGCGATCGGGGCCTCTAGCCTGGCGATCGGCAAGGTGTTTATCGTGGAAGCGCTGTTCATCGGGTTGTTGAGTTGGCTGGCCGGGGCGCTGCTGGCTGTTCCGGTGGCCATGCTGCTCAGCTACCAGGTCGGGATGCTGTTTCTTCAGGCGCCGCTGGCCTTTTCGTTCAGCTTTGCCGGCATCGTGATCTGGCTGGCGCTGTCGACGGCCCTGTCCGTGCTGGCCAGCTTGCTGCCGGCCTGGAATGCGGCGCGGCTGAGCGTGCGGGAAGTGCTGAGTTATGAATGAAAGCAGGAGGCGGGAAAAATGGCTGAAGGGGTGAGCGTGCAAAAACGCAGTTGGCTGCGGCGGCACTGGCTGTTGACTCTTTGCCTCGTGCTTGCGGCGGTCGGTGGCTGGTGGCTTTGGCAGCACCGCGCTATTGAAAAAAGGGGCTTGCCGCCAGTAAAGGCTGACAACCGCGTATTGGCGGAAGGCATTGTTTTCCCGGTGCGGTATGCGCAGTTGGTGATGCCGGTCGACGGCACGGTCGGGGAGATACTCGTCCGGGAGGGAGAGGCGGTCGGCAAGGACCAGCCGCTCTTGCGCTTGGTGCGCAGTGATTATGAAGCGCGCGTGATGAGTGCCGGATCGGATGTTTTGCGGGCGGCGGCGACGATCGAACAGGCCCGCGTAAATTTGGCCGAGGCGGAGCGGGAGCTGAACCGGCAGGCGGTTCTTTACGAGGCGGGCGGTGCGTCGCGGCAGCAGCTTGATCTGGCGCGGTCGGCGGCGGAGCGCAATAGCGCGCTGTTGACGCAGGCTGAAGCGGATTATGAAACGCAAAAAAGCCGGCTGGTTGAGGCGAAGGGCCTGCTGGCCAAGACGGAGCTGCGCTCGCCCATGGCAGGAACAGTCGCCTATTTGGAGGTGAAACTGGGCGAACACGCCACGCTGGGGACGGTATTGGTCCGGGTGGCGGACGAAACGGAATGGGAAGTACGGAGCGACGATTTGACCGAACTGGCCATCGCCAAGGTGCGGGTGGGCGACCCGGTCAGCCTGACCTTTGACGGCTTGCCGGAGCTCGAAATTCCGGGCAAGGTCAAGTTCATCCGCCCGTACGGCGAGAAAAAACGCGGCGACATCACGTATACCGTGACCGTCGCCCCAGAGCGCTGGGATGAGCGGTTGCGCTGGAACATGACCGCGCAATTGGCGATCACGCCCTCCTTGTAGCGCAGCGTGACAAGACGGCTTCTGCTGAATCAAAGGCAGGGCCGTTTTTGTGTTTACATACTTTGTTAATTATTAATTTCACAAACAAGCAGGAATATGGAAAAACAGGCAGAATACCAACAAACAGTAAAATTTTCGGAAAATTCGATGGTAATAAGCAGTGGGTAACATGTCGGTGCTTCATTAGTTATGATGAGGGGGAGAGATTATGTTTGCCTGTAAAAAACTGAGTTGGAAACTGGTGCTCATTTTTTCGCTTATTATTATCTGTGGCACGGCGGCGATTGGCGGTTATGCTGTTTACAACCTGCAGGAGAAAATCACCACCGCCGCCCAGGCCAAACTGCTGTCGGATTTGCGGGTGGCGAAGCTGTTCATAGATGATCGTATGCCCGGGCAATGGGAGAGCCGGGAGAACAAGCTGTTCAAAGGCGGCGCTTTAGTCAACGACAGTGCTGTTGTCGATGCTATCAAAGGTATGACAAGCGACAACGTGACGGTGTTTTTACAGGATGTTCGGGTGGCCACCAGCGTCATGACCGCGAGCGGGCAGCGGGCGACCGGAACGAAAGCGGCGGAAGCGGTGACGGAAACGGTGCTGCGGGGCGGGAAAAACTTTATCGGCGAGGCGCAGGTTGTTGGCGTCGTGAATCAGACTGTTTATGAACCCATTACCGATGCAAATGGCAAGGTGATCGGCATGCTTTTCCTGGGCGTGCCGAATACGCCCTATGCGGCGATGGTCGATGATTTCACGAAAAAGCTGCTCCTTTTTATCCTCGTCGAAACGCTGCTGGCGGCCGCCATCATTTATCATGTCGCCCGGCGGATTGCGCGGCCGATTGAACGGCTGTCAAATGCGGCGGAGCTGGTGGCGGGAGGGAATTTGGCCGTCGCAATTGACGTCGATGCGCAGGATGAGGTTGGCCTTTTGGCGCAGGCCATGCGGACGATGGTAGCGAATCTGCGCTCGCTTGTCCGGCAGGTCTCCTTGACGACGGAGCAAGTGGCCGCTTCCAGCGAGGAGCTGACGGCCAACGCCCAGCAGTCGGCCCAGGCGGCTACGCAAATCGCCATGGAAATTGCCGAGGTGGCGCATGGGGCGGAGACGCAACTGGCGGAAACGTTTGACACCGAGTCAGCCATTGAGCAAATGTCCGACAGCATCCGGCAAATGGCTGACAGTATTGCGCTGATGGCCTCAACTTCCGAGCAAACGGCTGACGCAGCGGCGAACGGCAGTGTTGCCATCAACGCGGCGCTTCGCCAGATGCAGACCATTGAAAGCACCGTGCTGCATTCGGCGGGCGTTGTTGCCAAGCTTGGCCAGCGGTCACAGGAAATCGGGCAAATCGTGAATACGATTTCCGGCATCGCCGGGCAAACCAACCTGCTGGCTTTGAACGCCGCGATTGAAGCGGCGCGGGCCGGAGAACAAGGGCGCGGGTTTGCCGTTGTGGCCGATGAGGTGCGCAAGCTGGCCGAACAGTCCCAAGATGCGGCCAAGCAAATTTCTGCTTTGATTTTGGAAATTCAGGGGGAAACGAACAAGGCGGTTGAGGCGATGAATGAAGGGACGCGCGAAGTGAAGGTTGGCGATGAGGTTGCCAATCAGGCGCGGGTGGCTTTCGGGCAAATCGCGTCGCTGGTTGAACAGGTGTCAAGCCAGGTGCGCGATTTGGCGGCGGCGATCAACCGCCTTACCGGGAGCAGTGAACAGGTGGTCACTGCCATACATCATATGGATTCGATCAGCAAAGATTCGGTCGGGCGGACGCAAACCGTTTCGGCTGCGACGCAACAGCAATTGGCGGCCGTCGAGGAGGTCTCTACGGCAAGCCAGGCGTTGGCCAACATCGTGGAGGGTTTGCAGCAGACGGTTCGGCGGTTTGCCGTTTGAAAGGCGTAAATAATAATGCTTGGCGGATCATGCCGCTTGCGTAAAAATGTGTTACGATGAAGATGTTGATGAAAGGCGCGGCGCAGTTTGCCGGCGGGGAAGAACGACAAGGGGGTCGCTTGCATGAAATACCGCGTATTAGGCAAAACGGGTGTGTTGGTTTCGGAGCTGTGTCTGGGAACGATGACGTTTGGCACGGAGGCGGACGCGGCCGAGTCGGGACGGATGTTTCACAAATGCCGTGAAGCAGGCGTGAATTTCTTCGATTGCTCGAACAACTATAGCAATGGCCGGGCGGAGGAGATTCTGGGCGAATTGATCAAGTCCTGCCGCGACGAGGTGATCATCACCTCGAAGGTGTCGCAGCGCGTCGGTGCGGATATCAACGCGCTCGGGCCGACGCGGCGCCATATCATGCAGTCGATTGACAAGAGCCTGGCGCGGCTGCAAACTGATCGGATCGATTTGTATATCGTCCATTATTTTGATGATTACACGGCGATTGAAGAGACGCTCGGCGCGCTCGATGACCTGGTGCGGCAGGGCAAGGTGCTTTATCTGGGCGTCAGCAACTGGGCGGCCTGGCAGATTGCCAAGGCGCTCGGCATTTCGGCGCACCGGCAGCTGGCGCGTTTTGAGTGCATCCAGCCCATGTACAACCTGGTGAAACGGCAGGCGGAAGTGGAAATCCTGCCCTTGGCCGCGTCAGAGCAACTGGGCGTTATTGCCTACAATCCGCTGGGCGGCGGCCTGCTGAGCGGCCGGTACGCGGCCGACAAGAGCGGGGGCGGGCGAATCACGGAAAAGGACCAGTACATCAAGCGCTACAGCGATCCGCATTATTTTGCGGTCGCCGAACGTTTTACCGCGTTTGCCAATGAAATCGGCGTCCATCCGGTGACCCTGGCGATCAGCTGGGTCAAGTCACACCCGGCAATGACCGCGCCGATCATTGGGGCGAGGAATGCGGCGCAACTGGACCAGTCCCTGGCGGCGGCCGACTTTGTGATGGACAGCGCGCTGCGGGCCGATATCTCCCGCCTGTCGTCTGAACCGGCGAGCGCGACCGACCGGTTGGAGGAAACCGTCGACGCCAAATACCTGCTCCGCAACCGCTAGCTGGATGGGGAACAAGAAAAAGCAGCGGCTTTTGTCCTGTATGGGACAAAAGCCGCTGCTTTTTCTATGGGTTTTGCTGGAAATCGCGCTCGATAAAGTTGATGAACGCTTGGGCGGCAGTGGAGAGGCAGGAGCCTTTTTTCCAGGCGACGCCGATATCGATGAGCACCGGCTCGGTCAGAGGAATGTTCACGAGCGACGGGTCGTTGCGCACGACTAGATCCATGAGGATGGCCACGCCCATGTTCTGTGCAACCAGCGCCTTGATCGTCTGCACCTGGCTCGAGGACAGGATGATGTTCGGCTCCAAGCCGCGCAGGCGAAACTGCGTCAGGGTCAGGTTGTACTGGTACGAATCCTCCTTCAGGGTAATCAGGCGCTCCTTGGCCAGCTCAGCAAAGGAGACCGTGTCCTGCCGGGCGAAGGGGTGATCGGGCGAGACGCAGACGACCCAGGGAACCTGCAGCAGCGTCCGGCTTTCCAACTCGTCGGCGCGATTCGGCACGATGATGATGCCGATGTCCAGTTCGCCCCGCTCCAGCATTTCGCGGGCGTTCCAGGAACCGTCCTCGTGCAGCTGCAGGGTCAGGCCGGGATACGTTTGGTGGAATTGGGAAAAAATATTTGGGAACAGGTAGGTGCCGATGATGGGCGGGATCGCAATTTTAATCGTTCCCTGGGCCAGGTTGCGGATGTTTTCCAGGTCTTTCAGGATGTGGTTCAGCTTGGACAGGACCGGGGTGATTTCACGGTAGAAAAAGGCGCCCTCCGCCGTCAGTGCCGGCTTTTTTTGATGGCGGTCGAAGAGTTGCAAGTCAAGTTCCTGCTCCAACTTATGAATGGCATTGGTGATGGACGGTTGCGACACGTAAAGCTGCTTGGCCGCTTTGGTGAAGCTGCCCAGTCGGCAGACTTCGGAAAAATATTCCAATTGACGTAGTTCCACGCTGCTCTTGCCCTCCAGTTAAGCGATCTTGCGAATGATAAGCTAAAGCTATTATATCATAGCCAAAATATATTTTATAAATTCAAAAAATAGTGATAAAGTAAGAAAGGAAACAAATATATAAGAAATGGCGATCGGCACAAAAGAATTTCCAACAAATTGCTTGTGAGAGTGGTGCGACGGCCTAATAACAGTTTGTGACTGGCACTTGTAGGGCCAACATAGTTTTTTTTGCTCAGTCTTGTGAAATATATCACATTAATAAGGAGTGGATTGACGAATGCGCAACATTGAGGCTCAACTTATCACCGAGGCAGTGGCGAAGCTATGCATCGACGCGAACTATTATCTGGCGTCGGACGTGTATGACGCCCTCAAAACGTCCGCGGAAGAGGAAGCGTCGCCGCTGGGGCGGGAAGTGCTGGACAAGCTGATCCAAAACGCGGACATCGCCAGGAATGAGAATGTGCCGATTTGCCAGGACACGGGCATGGCCGTCATCTTTGCCGAAATCGGCCAGGACGTGCACATCGTCGGCGGCGATTTCAACGCGGCGGTGAACGCCGGCGTGGCAAAAGGTTATGTCGAGGGCTATTTGCGCAAATCGCTGGTGGCCGAACCCGTCTTCAACCGGACTAACACGAAAGACAACACGCCGGCGATTACCCATGTCAGCCTTGTGCCGGGGGATAAAATCAAATTGACGATGTGCCCGAAAGGCGCGGGCAGTGAAAACAAGAGCGGGCTGAAAATGCTGGTGCCGGCTGATGGCGTGGAAGGGATCAAAAAGACCGTTCTGGACTTTGTGAAGCAGGCCGGCAGCAATCCTTGCCCGCCGATGGTCGTTGGCGTCGGCATCGGCGGCACGATGGAAATGGCGGCCTATTTGGCTAAAAAGGCGCTGGCGCGCCCCGTCACTGAGCAAAACGGCCACCCCGACTATGCGAACCTTGAACAGGAACTGCTGGAGCTGATCCAAAAAACCGGCATTGGGCCGCAGGGGCTTGGCGGGACGACAACCGCGCTGGCGGTTAATGTTGAATGGTACCCGACGCATATCGCCTGCATGCCTGTTGCTGTGAATATCAACTGCCATGCCACCCGGCATGCGCACGTGGAATTATAAGGAGGGCGTCGCAATGGCTGAGAAAAGGATTACCACACCGTTAACCCCGGACAAGGTAAAAGGTTTGAAAGCGGGCGACAGCGTCTTGATCACCGGGACAATCTATGCGGCCCGCGATGCCGCGCACAAATTAATGTATGAAGCCGTCCAAAAAGGCGAGCAATTGCCGATCGACTGGGAAGGGCAGATTGTTTATTACGTCGGGCCCAGTCCGGCTCAGCCGGGGCAGGCGATTGGCTCTGCCGGCCCGACGACCAGCGGCCGGATGGACAAATATACGCCGACGCTGATCGCCCAAGGACAAAAAGGGATGATCGGCAAGGGCTACCGCGCAAAAGAAGTCGTGGATGCGATGAAAGAACATGGCGCCGTCTATTTTGCCGCGCTCGGCGGGGCGGGCGCCCTGATTGCCAAGTCAATTAAAAAGTATGACGTGCTGGCGTATGCCGATTTGGGTCCGGAAGCGCTTGCGGCCATGACGGTCGAGGACTTCCCCGCGATCGTCGTGATTGACAGCGAAGGGAACAATTACTATGAAGAGGGGCAAAAACCCTACAATCAGCTCGGGTAACGGGAAGACAGCGGGAGCATGCGGTTGAGAGGAGGTTAGCCCGGACTGGCTTTTCATGCGGTCCGGGCGCAAAAGGATGAAGTATAGTTATTATCCTGGATGCACATTGAAGACCAAGGCGCAGCAGCTGGAAACGTTTGCGTTGAAGGCTGCTGCTCTTTTAGGCCTGGAACTGGAAGAACAGGCGGAGTGGCAGTGCTGCGGCGCCGTTTACCCCTTGGCGGAGGACGAGGTGGCGACCCGCCTGTCTTCGGTCCGCGCGCTGGCGGCGGCCCGCGACAAGGGCGAGAAGCTAGTGACGCTGTGCGCCGCCTGCCATCACGTCATCAAGCGCGTGAACGATGACATGCAGGCAAAAGAAGAGCTGCGCGAAAAAGTAAACAGCTACTTGCAGCTGCCGGCCCCATACCTGGGCGAGGCGACGGTCGTGCATTATCTGGAAGCGCTGCGGGATGACGTTGGGTTTGACAAGCTGGCCAAACTGGTGAAAAAACCGCTGGCCGGGCGCAAAATCGGCGCTTACTACGGCTGCCTGCTGCTTCGACCGGCCGAAATAATGCAGTTTGACGACCCGGAGAACCCGACGATTTTGGAGGACTTCCTGCGCGCGCTTGGCGCTGATCCGGTCGTCTATCCAGGCAGAAACGAGTGCTGCGGCGGCTATGTGGCTGTTACCGACAAAGAGGCGGCCCGTGATATTAGCCGCGCCGTAGTGCGCTCGGCGACAGGCTGCGGCGTCGAAGAATTGGTCACCGCCTGTCCGCTTTGCCAGTATAACCTGGCGGAAAATGGCGGCCCGGCCGTAAAGCTGCATTATTTTACGGAACTCTTAGCGGAAGCGCTTGATGTGAGGTAAGGAGGTCTTGAGTTGATACGCACGAAGGTAACGCCTACTACGCAAACGGAAGCCTTGGCGGAAGTATTGGATATCTGCGGGACGAACGCCGCCAACTGCATGCAGTGCGGCAAGTGCTCCGCAACCTGCCCGGCCTCCAGCCGCATGGATGTTTTGCCGCATCAGGTTGTGCGCCTCTTGCAGGCCGGACAGGTCGAAAAAGTCGCTGCCAGCCAGACGATTTGGAGCTGCGCCTCCTGCTTTGCCTGCTCGGCGCGGTGTCCGCGCAAGGTCGATCCGGCCCGGCTGATTGAAGCGGTGCGCCTGTCGGTCGTGCGCAAAGCCGGCGGCAACTATCTGAAGGCTGATGCGGTGCCGGCGCTGGCGGATGAAGCGATGCCGCAGCAAGCGCTGGTCAGCGCATTGCGCAAGTACAGCAAATAGGCTTATTCAAATGATGGTGCAGGAGGGATCATTTTGCAGCGAATTGGTGTGTTTGTCTGTTGGTGTGGAAGCAACATCGCCGGCACGGTCGACGTAGCGCAAGTTGCGCAAAGCGCGGCGGCCATGCCGGGCGTTGTGTACGCCAAAGACTATCAATATATGTGCTCGGAAGTGGGCCAGAACATGATTAAGCAAGCCATAGCCGAACACGGTCTGACGCGGGTGGTGGTGGCGTCCTGTTCGCCGCGCATGCATGAGAGCACCTTCCGCAAAACGGCGGCAGCGGCGGGGCTGAATCCGTATCTGGTCGAGGTGGCCAATATCCGCGAGCATTGCGCCTGGATCCACAAGGATAAGGCGGAAGGCACGAAAAAAGCCATTGCCCTGACGCGGGCGGCCGTGGCTAAGGCGACGCTCAATGCGCCGCTGGTGGCGGGCGAAAGCGGCGTTGAAAAACGGGCGCTGGTCATTGGCGGCGGGATCGCCGGCCTGCAGACGGCACTTGATATAGCCGACGCCGGCTATGCGGTTGACATTGTTGAAAAGAGCCCGAGCATTGGCGGGAAAATGGCGCAGATCGACAAGACCTTTCCAACGCTTGACTGCTCGGCCTGCATTTTGACGCCGAAAATGGTCGATGCGGCAACCCATGAAAACATCACGCTCTATACGTACAGCGAAGTGGAATCGGTCAGCGGCTTTGTCGGCAACTTCGAGGTGGCGATCCGCCAGAAGGCGCGCAGCGTCGACGCAAAAAAATGCAGCGGCTGCGGCTTGTGCGCGGAGAAATGCCCGTCCCGCAAGGCTAAAAGCGAGTTTGACGAAGGGTTGCGCACGCGCGGCGCCATTTACATTCCTTTTCCCCAGGCGATTCCCAACGTGCCGGTGATCGACCGCGACGAGTGCACTTATTTTAAGACCGGCAAATGCGGACTGTGCTCGAAAATCTGCCCCGCCTCCGCCGTCTCGTTTGAGCAGGCGGATGAGGTGATCACGCAGCGCTACGGCGCGATTGTGGTTGCGACTGGCTTTGATATGATCGAACTCGATAAGTTCGGCGAATACCAGTACGGGCAGCATCCCGACGTGATTACGTCGCTGGAGTTCGAGCGGCTGACAAACGCCGCCGGCCCGACGGGGGGCAAGTTTGTCCGCCCCTCCGACCACAAAAAGCCGAAGAAAGTCGTTTTCGTCCAGTGCGTCGGTTCCCGCGATACGAGCGGTCGGGGCAAGCCGTATTGCTCGAAAATCTGCTGCATGTATACGGCCAAGCACGCGATGCTGATTCGCGACAAATATCCCGACGTGGAAGCTTCTGTATTTTACATCGACGTGCGCACCCCGGGCAAGAATTTTGACGAATTCCAGCGCCGGGCGGTGGAAGAGTACGGTGTTCAGTACATCAAGGGCATGGTCGGTAAAATTTTCCCCGAACAAGACAAATTGATGGTGCACGGCGTGGACGCCTTGTCCGGCGAAACAGTCGTGATCGATGCCGATCTGGTCGTGCTGGCCTCGGCGACGAAAGCCAAGGACGACGCGGAAGCCTTGGGCCGGATGCTGAGCATCAGCACCGACACGCATGACTTCTTTACCGAGGCCCATCCTAAGCTGCGTCCGGTGGAAAGCCATACGGCCGGCATCTTCTTGGCCGGTGCCTGCCAGGGGCCAAAGGATATTCCCGAGACCGTCTCGCAGGCCGGCGCGGCGGCGGCCAAAGCGATCGGCCTGTTGAGCAAGAAAAAGCTGGTGACCAATCCCTGCGTGACGACTGTGAACGAGGCCCTGTGCAGCGGCTGCCTGGCCTGCGAGAAGATATGCCCTTACGGGGCAATTGCGGCGAAAACGATCGAGTTGACGAATAACGGCGTCAAGGAGACGCGCGTGGTGGCGGCGGTCAATGAGGCGCTTTGCCAGGGCTGCGGCGGCTGTACGGTGGCTTGCCGCGCCGGCGCGATCGATTTGAAAGGCTTTACCAACCGGCAAATCATGGCGGAGGTTGACGCGATATGCTTCTAGAGGAAAAAACATCACAAGAGCAAGCGTTTGAGCCGTTGATTGTGGCTTTTTGCTGCAACTGGTGCAGCTATGCCGGCGCTGACCTGGCCGGCACCAGCCGGCTGCAATATCCGGCCAACGTAAAAATCATCAAGGTCCCGTGTTCTTGCCGGGTGAATCCGAATTTTGTCCTGCGGGCCTTCCAAAAAGGGGCGGACGGAGTCGTCATCGCCGGCTGCCATCCCGGCGACTGCCACTATTCGACGGGCAACTACTTTACCCGCCGGCGCTTTACGCTGCTGATGAACATGCTTGATTTCATCGGCATTGAAAAAGAACGGTTCACGGTCGATTGGATTTCCGCGGCGGAGGGAAGCAAATTCGCCGCGGTGATGAACGGCGTGCTAGAAAAGGTCCACAAGCTTGGTCCGAACAGAAAGATGAGGGATAAGCGATGGAAAAGATAGCTGCGGCTGTGCGCGAGCGGGCTAAGCGCGCCCTCGCCACCGGCGAAGTGGATCGGGTGTTCGCCTGGAAACGGGGCGAGTTTTGGTACGACGTGACGCCGGCGGTATTTGAGACGGCGGACGAAACTGATGAACTGCTGTGGGACAGCTTTTGCGTGGCGAACTTGAGCAAGTACTTAACCGGGGCGGTGCGCCAGGGGTTCAAGGTTGGCGTGTTTGTCAAAGGCTGCGACGCGCTGGCGTTCAACCAGCTGTTGCAGGATAACCGCATCAGCCGAGAAAATGTGCGTTTGTTCGGTTTGCCATGCCCCGGTATGGTTGATCCGGAAAAATTGAAGAAAGCAAAGCGGTACCGCGGCGTGCGTGCTGTTGCGCGCGCGGGCGACGTGCTGGCCTTGCAGGGCAAACACGGCGAACAGCAGGTTGAGGCGCCGGCTTACTTGTATGACAAATGCCTGGTTTGCCGGCATCCGAACCCGGTCGTCTATGACGAACTGCTAGCCGAACCGCAGCCCGTGCGGACGCCGGATTCGGACCGGTTCGCGCTGGTGAACGAACTGGAAGCGATGTCGGCCGAAGAGAAATTTCTGTTCTGGCAGGAGCAGTTTGACAAGTGCATCCGCTGCAACGCCTGCCGCAACATTTGTCCGGCCTGCAGCTGCGAAAAGTGCATTTTTGACAACGGCGAGTCCGGCGTGGCCGCCAAAGCCAATGCCGATTCCTGCGAGGAGCAGTTTTTCCACTTGATTCGGGCCTATCATGTGGCCGGCCGCTGTGTCGACTGCGGCGAGTGCAGCCGGGTCTGCCCGGCCGGTATCCCGCTGCACCTGTTGAACCGCAAGATCATCAAGGATATCCAGGCGATCTACGGCGATTATGAAGCCGGTCTCGACCCGAACGTCCCGGCGCCGCTCGCCACGTACCGGCTCGATGATGCGGACCCTTTTGACGGACATCAGAAAGGGGGAAAAAAATGAAGAAGATAGCGAAGGACCGCTTGCCGGAGCTGCTGCAAAAAATGGCTGAAGCCGGCAAAGTTTATGCGCCTGTCAATAAAGGCGGGAAAACGAACTTTTCCGTTTGGCAGCCGGGCGATGCGGCTGACCTGACGACCTTGAGGAGCGCTGTGCCGGCGAAAAGCGTGCTTTTTCCGCAAAGCGAAACCTATCTGCGCTTTGCGCAGCAGGGGAAAAAATTGTCGATTGAGACCGTCGGCGGGGAAGCGGACGAATACGTTTTGTTTGGCGTCCGCGCCTGCGATGCGAAAAGCTTTGCCTTGCTGGACAAGGTGTTCTTGAGCGAACCGGTTGACCAATTTTATGCCTCGCGGCGTGAGCTTGGCACTGTGGTCGCGGTGGCGTGCCGGGAGCCGGAGGACGCCTGCTTTTGCCGGGCGTTTGACATCGCTGCCGATGCGCCGGCCGGGGCCGACGTGTGCGTATGGGACACGGGCGATGATTTGTTCTGGCTGGTGCAAACGGAAAAGGGCGAGCGGCTGACCGCGCGCTTGGCCGGGCTGCTGGAAGACGCCGGCGCGGCTGATGACGCTGCGCTGCCAGCGCTGCAGGCACAGATCCGTGCGCAGTTGGACGAATTGCCCTTGGCCGCCTTGGTGGCGGAAAAGAAGCATCAGGCGCTCAAGCAGCTATTTGACGACGAGCAGTGGCTGGCGTGCAGCGAGTCTTGCCTGGGCTGCGGCACCTGCACTTATGTTTGCCCGACCTGCCACTGCTACGACATTCAGGATTACGATACGGGCACGGGGACGGAACGCTCCCGCTGCTGGGATTCGTGCATGTTCTCCGACTTCACGCAAATGGCGCACGGCAATCCGCGCAAAACGCAGAAGGAACGCTTCCGCCAGCGCTTTATGCATAAATTGGTCTATTATCCGAACAACTATAATGAAATTGCCTGTGTTGGCTGCGGACGCTGCCTGGAGGCCTGTCCGGTCAACATGAATATTGTCAAGGTGATGAAAAAAATCGGGGGTGAAGCACGATGAGCTGTTCTTGCTCGACGCACAAACGCGATCCGCTTGTGCCGCAAGTAGCGGTCATTGACGCGATGCGCGTTGACACGCCCGATGTGACAACCTTTCGGGTGAAAAAGCCGGCCGGCGGGCAAGCGTTTTCCTTCATGCCAGGACAATGCGCCATGCTGTCGGTTCCACCGGTGGGCGAGGCGATCTTCTCGATCACCTCGTCGCCGACGGAAAAAGAATACATGGAGTTCAGCATCAAGCGCTGCGGCGCCGTGACCGACCATCTGCACGCCCTAGAGGCGGGGACGGAAATCGGCATCCGGGGACCATACGGGAACGCCTTTCCGGTGGAGACGGCGCTCAAAGGCCAGGATTTGCTGTTTATCGCCGGTGGCATCGGGCTTGCGCCGCTGCGCTCGGTTATCAACTACGTATTGGCGAACCGAGATCAGTACGGCAAGGTGGACATTGTCTATGGCGCCCGCTCGGCCAGCGATCTGGTCCACCGTCAGGATTTGTTCGAAACTTGGCCGGCGGCGCCGGCTACGCAGGTCCATCTGACGATTGACCGGGCCGAGGAAAACTGGGCCGGCCACGTCGGATTCGTGCCGCAGTTCGTCAAAGAACTGGGCTTCAGCCTCGACAAAACGGTGCTCGTTTGCGGGCCGCCCATCATGATCAAGTTCGTGCTGCAAGGCTTGGAGGAGATTGGCTTTCGCCGCGACCAAGTCTACACGACGCTGGAGCTGAAGATGAAATGCGGGGTCGGCAAATGCGGCCGCTGCAACATCGGCGACAAGTATGTCTGTAAGGATGGACCGGTTTTCCGCTGCGACGAGCTTGAGGCGTTGCCGGATGAATATTGACAACATGAGCAGTAAAGGAGAGACAACAATGGCAGAAAAAGAAATGGTCGACATTTATCTGCTCGGCAAACGATACACGGTTCCCGCCAGCTTGACCATTATGGATGCGATGGAGTACGCAGGTTACCAATTGGTGCGGGGCTGCGGCTGCCGGTCCGGCTTTTGCGGCGCCTGCGCCACGATTTACCGCATCAAGGGGCAAAAGGAACTGAAGGTCTGCTTGTCCTGCCAGACAAAAGTCGAGGACGGGATGTATTTGGCGCAGTTGCCGTTTTTCCCAGGCGACAAGCGCGAATACAACCTAGACGAGCTCAAGCCGACGGCCGACGTTATGAAGCAGCTTTACCCGGAAATCTACAGCTGCATTGGCTGTAACGCCTGCACCAAGGCCTGCCCGCAGGAGCTGAAGGTGATGCAGTACATCGCCTTTGCGCAGCGGGGCGACTTTGAAAAATGCGCCCATGCCTCGTTCGATTGCGTCAGCTGCGGCATTTGCGCTTCGCGCTGCCCGGCGCAGATCACCCATTACCAGGTTGGCCTTTTGGCGCGCCGCCTGACCGGCAAGTACCTGGCGCCGGAAACCGGCTACCTGACCGACCGCGTGCGCGAGATTGAGCAGGGCGAGCACGATCAAGCCCTGGCCGAGATGATGGACAAGAGCGCCGATGAAATGAAGGCGCTCTACAACACGCGCGATATCGAAAAATAAACGGCAGTCAGGCCGGGGAGGTTACAAGATGTTTACTGCAGAAATGCGTGAGTTGATTAAGAAGGTGGAAGCGACCCGGACGCAGCGTCTGGGGACGGCGTTTCCCCGCATGTCGCCGGAAGAAAAAGACGAGGTGCTCAAGGCTTACCATCCGGATTACCGCGAGAGCGGCTTTCGCGCCCTGAGCCTGGGCGTCAACCGCGGCGACAAGGTGCCGGTGGAATTGGCCGACTTGCTGGAAGCCAACAGCCGGCTGGCCGGACAACCGCTTGACTTGAGCCGGCCGGCTTATGATGTCGACGTCCTGATTGTCGGCGGCGGCGGCGCCGGTGCGGCGGCTGCCCTGGAAGCGACGGCGCGCGGCGCAAAAGTACTCGTCGTGACAAAGCTGCGCCTGGGCGATGCGAATACGGTCATGGCGGAAGGCGGCATTCAAGGCGCCGACAAGCCGGACGACTCGCCGGCGCTTCATTACCTGGACGTGATGGGCGGCGGCCATTACACGAACAAGAAGGAATTGGCGGCGGCGCTGGTCAAAGACGGCCCCGGCGCGATCAAGTGGCTCAATGATTTGGGCGTCATGTTCGACAAGGAAAAAGACGGCACGATGGTGACCACCCACGGCGGCGGCACGTCGCGCAAGCGCATGCACGCGGCGGCCGATTACACCGGGGCGGAAATCATGCGCGTGCTGCGCGATGAAGTTCAGAACCGCCGCATTGAAGCGATTGATTTTTCGCCGGCGGTCGAATTGATTTTGGACGCGGACGGCAAGGCGGCCGGCGCCGTTTTGCTGAACCTGGAAACGCAGGAGTATCTGGTTGCCCGGGCCAAAACGGTGATCTTGGCGACGGGCGGGGCGGGACGGCTGCACTACCAGGGCTTCCCGACCTCGAACCATTACGGCGCGACGGCGGACGGCCTTGTGCTCGGCTACCGCGTCGGGGCGGAACTTGTTTTTGCCGACACGATCCAGTACCATCCGACCGGCGTGGCCTACCCGGCGCAAATTTTCGGCGCCCTGGTCACGGAGAAGGTGCGCAGCCTGGGGGCAACGCCGCTTAACATCGACGGCGAGCAGTTCGTTTACCACCTCGAGACGCGCGACGTAGCGGCCGCGGCGATCATCCGCGAATGCTACGGACGGAACAAGGGGATTCAAACCCCGACGGAAGGTCAGGGCGTTTGGCTTGACACGCCGTTGATCGAAATGATCCACGGCGAGGGAACAATTGAAAAACGGCTGCCGGGAATGCTGCGCATGTACCGTAAATTCGGCATCGACCTGCGCAAGGATCCGATTTTGGTCTATCCGACGCTGCACTACCAAAACGGCGGCCTGCTGATTGACGAACACGGCCGGACCAGCATTCCGAACCTGTATGTAGCGGGCGAGGCGGCGGGCGGCATCCATGGCCGCAACCGTCTGATGGGCAACTCGCTCTTGGACATCATCGTGTTCGGCCGCCGGGCCGGGGCCCATGCGGGCGAAGCCTGCCGCAACGTGCGGTTAAAAGCGCTGACGCTTGACCACGTGGCCAAGTACCAGCAAGCGCTCGCCGACAGCGGCGTTGTGACTGACCGGGTCTCGCCGTTGGTGCTGCCGCATTACACGCATGGCCGCCATGAAGATTAATCATTAATCCTGCTGACTTCGCCTGAGCCCAGGTTCAGGCGAAGTTTTTTACTAGGCCTCGGCTTGCTAAAGAAGGGATTTTCTCTGAAAGCGAGAAAAAACAAGGTAACGGCGGGGTGATCGCCCTGCTGCTGATCTTGCGTTATTTATCATAAGGGCGTTCTGGCGATGCACTTCACGGCACTGCAGAGGAGGGGGCGGCATGAAGCGGAAAAGACGGCATTTCTTGGCGGCGTACAGCGTTGTTTTGCTGCTTGCGGCGGCATATCTATTGCCCGCGCCCGGGTTTGCCTATACATTGGAAGTGAAAAATCCGTATGATACGCCGCTTGCTGTGGCGCTTGTCGATTTTGACGATATCGTTGGGAAATGGCGGTGCCACGGATGGTACGAGATTGAGCCGCGCGGCACAGGCCGAATCAGCAAGCCGGATTCGACCCAGCGAAACCATCTCTATCTGTTTGCGCAAAATGCGCAGCAGGTCTGGCCGGGAGAGGGCGGCGCGGACGGCAGCATTACGCGCACGGTTATCAGCAACGCCTTTAGATACTATGATGGTGAGGAGTGTCCGGAGGGTGAAAACCGGCGCAATGTTTTCCTGAGGCGCTACGCTTTGAAGGCCGGCTTTTTGTCGTGGTTTCCGGAATAGGTAAGCGCGGGCAAAGAAAGGCAAAAACAAAGAACGCAGTCTCCAACCGGAGTCTGCGTTCTTTGTTTTTGCTACCAGTTGCGGCTTGAGCCGCCGCCCCCGCCGCTGCCGCCGCCGAAGCCGCCCCCGCCGCCAAAACCGCCCCCGCCGCCGAAGCCGCCGCCCCAATATCTGCCTCCTCTGCCGCCTCGGCCGCCGAACACGCCGCGGACCACGAGAACGAAGATAACGAAAAAGGCAAAGGCGATAAAGTCAATGTAGTCGGAGAAGGGAGAGTCGGCATCCTTGGCCGCTCCTGGCTGGGCAGTCTTGTCGAGGTCAAGCGTTTGGCCATATTCCTTAGCCACTTCTTGCAGCAGCACAATATAGCCGTTTGCAATTCCCTTTTGGTAGTCGTTGTTTTTGAAGTAGGGGATCATGTAGTTGTCCTGGATGCGCCCGGTCTTTGCGTCCGGCAGTGCGCCTTCGAGGCCGTAGCCGACTTCAATGCGCGACTTGCGGTCCTGAGTGGCGACCAAGAGGACAACGCCGTTGTTGAGTTCTTTGTCGCCCACGCCCCAGGTGCGCAAAATGGCCAGCGCGTATTCTTCCGGGGAAGCGCCAGCAAGTGATTTCACTGTCACGATGACGACTTGGGCTTTTGTTTTTTTGTGCAACTGTTCGCCGAGATCATTCAACTGCTTTTCAGTGCTTGCCGCCAGGACGCCGGCGTGATCCTGGACATAAATGCTGCTCGTTGGCTTAGGCGGTATGGCCGGCGCTGCGCCAGCCACAGCCTGGCAGATCAGCAAAAAGCCAACCAGTACCAGCGGCAGTATTTTTCTCAAGCTAAAGCAGTGCGGCAGTGACTGCCACGCGCGTTGCATTAGAATTGAACCTTGGGCACTTGTCGGGCTGCTTCGTCAGCGCGGAAGTACTCCTTGGCCGTGAAGCCCAGCATGCCGGCGTAGATCGAAGTCGGAAAGGTCTTGATTTTGGCGTTGTAGGCTTGCACCGCATCGTTATAATCCCTGCGGCTTACGGCGATACGGTTTTCCGTTCCCGCCAACTCATCAAACAACTGCCGGAAGTTGGCGTCTGACTTGATTGTCGGATAATTTTCCACCACGACCAATAGGCGCGACAAAGCGGAACTCAGGGCCGCGTCGGCTTCCGCTTTGGCAGCCGGACCTTGGGCTCCGGCCAGCTTCGCTCTGGCCTCAGTTACAGCCTGAATAACCTGGCGCTCCTGCTGGGCTATGCCTTGCACGGTCGCCACCAAATTGGGAATCAAATCGCTGCGGCGCTGTAGCTGGTTGTCGATTTGCGCCCATTTGCCGTTAATATTTTCATTCATTGCGATGAGGTTGTTGTAGCCGGAGATTGCGGAAACGACGAGAAGCAAAACGACCAGTCCGATGCTGCCGGCAATGATCAAGCCTTTGTTCAACATCAACACCTCCAATGGTATTTTATCTTGGCTTAGTTTCATTATGACAGAAAATAGCGTAAAAGGGTAGGCGCGCGAGAGAAAACCGGAAAGCAGCAGGAAAACGGTTGTGGCAGGACGAAATAAATGATGTGCATTGCGAATCTGGCGGCAAAGGCCGCACAAAGGGGGACTTTCATGGCCACACAACCGACGAAGTGGGATTATGTCAAAAAGGTGATCATGCTTTCAATTGGCGCCGTTGTCGCGGCGGCCGGGCTGGAATTTTTTCTCGTGCCCAACCAACTGATTGACGGCGGTGTCATTGGCTTGTCGATTATTGCCAGCCACCTGACCGGCTGGCCGCTGAGCGCCTTTGTCGTGCTCCTCAACCTGCCCTTTTTATATTTGGGCTACATGCAGATTGGCAAGTCGTTTGCTTTTTCAACGCTGTACTCCGTCATCATGCTCTCGTACTGGCTGGAAAAATTCCATCCGCTGCCGGGGTTTACGAACGACTTGTTTTTGGTAGCCGTGTTCGGCGGCATCGCCGTCGGCATTGGCGTCGGGCTGATTATCCGCTACGGCGGTTCGCTGGACGGGACCGAAATTGTGGCGATTATCATCGATCGCGCTTCCGGATTTTCCGTGGGCGAGATCGTCATGTTTTTCAACCTGTTTATTTTGAGCGGCGCCGGGCTTGTGTTCGGCTGGGAGCAGGCGATGTATTCGCTCGTGGCGTACTTCATCGCTTATAAAGTGATCGATATTACGATTCGCGGCCTCGACGAGAGCAAAGGAATCATGATCGTCTCCGACTATCCGGACGAAATCGCCGAAGTGCTGCTGGCCCGTCTGGGCCGCGGCGTGACCGTTTTGCACGGGGAAGGCGGCTACACGTCGGAGGATAAAAAAGTGCTGTATTCGGTGATTACGCGCTTGGAAATCTCCAAGCTGAAGACAATCATCGACTCGATCGACCCCAATGCGTTTGTGACGATTCATGACGTCCATGAAGTGATGGGCGGACACGGGCACAAACGGGCGATCCACTAGCGGGTCAGGCGTGCGCTTTATAGACGCAGCGGCCTTGGAAATAGGTCTCCACAACCTGGAGCTTATCGAGATCGACCGTCCGCACCTGGAACGGGTCTGCGCTTAATATGATAAAATCGGCGCCTTTGCCTGGCGCAAGCGCACCAGTCACTCCTTCGGCAAACAGGGCGTAGGCGTTATTGGCCGTGAAGCTAAGGAGCATATCCTCCAGGCTGGCACGCTCCTTGGCATCCAAGAGGCACGCGGGGTCGTTCGGTGACGTGATGTCGGGCAGGCCATAGGGGGAGCCTGTGGCCAGGTTGCGCGTTACGCCCGTGTCGATCGCGAGCAGCGGATTCGGCACGATCGTAGCGTGGTAGTCGGAGGACGACGCCACGACGGCGCCGCTGCGGAAAAAGGCGCCCAGGGGGAATTCTTTTTCCGCCCGCTCGCCTAACAGGCGGCGGTCCACCTTGTCCCACCAGCCTGGCCCTTTGCAGTGCCAGTAGGGCTGGACATTGGCGATCACGCCCAAGGCGGCGAAGCGGGGGATGTCCTGTTCAGCCACCAGCTGCAGGTGGGTGATCGTATTGCGGAAGTCGCCCGGCAGACAAGCCGCCGTCTTCTCCAGGGCGTCCAGCGTTTTGCGGACGGCGCCGTCGCCGGTGGCATGTACGTGGATCTGCAGCCCGCGCCGGTTGGCTTCGAGAAATGCCTGTTGCAGCTTATCCTCCTCCCACAAAAGCGGGCCGTTTTGCGGCGGCTGGCCGGGCGCTGACGGTTCGTAAGGAGCAAGCAGGTGGCTGGTTCCGCCCTCCACGACGCCGTCGGCGAAAAATTTAGCCGTGGTCAGCTTGATCAGCTTGGTACGGTATTGGGTGCGGATTTTTTCAATTTCGTCGAGTTGTGCGGTTAAGTCTGCACGCGGGCTAATCGTTGCCGCCGCCCGCACGTGCAGGTGCAGGTCGCCTTCTTGTTCCAACTGGGCAAACGCGGACAAGACCTTGTCGAGCGTGTAGCTGCTCAAGGCCAAAATGCCGGTGATGCCGAAACGGTGCATTTTTTCCTGGAACAGGCGCAAGGCCGCTTTATACTGCTCAACTGTGTAATCCGGCAAGGTTACGAGCTTCATGGCGTTTTCCTTCAGCGTGCCCCAGAGGGCGCCGGTTGCCGGATCGCGCTCGATAACGCCGCCGGCCGGCGAAGGCGTGGCGTCCGTGACGCCCATGGCGGCGAAGGCGGCCGAGTTGAGCCAGAGCGTATGGCCGTCGTAGGCGCGCAGGATCAGGGGCACCGTGTCTGACAGGGCGTCCAAACGCTCTTTGCGCGGGCCGCGGCTGGTTTCTTCGCCAGTCAGCGCCGCCCATGACCACCCGCGTCCGTATACGATGGGCAGGTGGGGGTGGCTGTCCAAAAAGTCTTTGACGCAGGCTAAGTAGTCGGCCATGGTGTTGCCCTTGGTCAAATTGACCTCATAGAGGTCAAGCAGGGATAAGCCGGGCGGGTGCAGGTGGGAGTCGATAAAGCCGGGCATGACAAACCGGCCTTCCAGATTAATCTTGTTTTTTGCAGCGGCGTAAACATGACGCAGTTCGTCCGCTGCCCCTACGGCGAGTATTTTCCCCTTGCCGACGGCCATCGCTTCGGCAAAGGGGTTTTCTTTATTGGCTGTATAAAAGCGGCCGTTGTAGTATAAGGTGTCAGCGCAGTTCATAACAGGAAAATCCTCTCTATTTTCGATAAATTCAGTCGGGTATCAGTCTTATCATAGGCGATTAGACAGGAAGAGACAAGATTATTTTCTTTAGAGGAGGAACAAATTATGGCAGGAAAACCAGGTGAAAAGGCGCCGCACGCGTCGCTCGTCAATATTCCCCGGCTGATCAGCGCTTATTACGTCAATCAGCCGGACCCGTCGCAGGTGGAACAGCAGGTTGTGTTCGGCACCTCCGGCCATCGGGGGGCATCGTTTGACCACACCTTTAACGAAGCGCACATTCATGCCGTTGCCCAAGCGATCGTGGCTTGCCGGCAGCGTGCCGGGGTGGACGGTCCGCTCTTTGTCGGCATGGATACGCATGCCCTGTCGGAGCCCGCGTTTATTTCAGTGATCGAAGTGCTGGCGGCCAACCAGGTGGCGGCGTTTGTCTCTGCGGGCGGCGAATACACGCCGACGCCCGCCGTCTCGCACGCTATCTTGACTTATAACAACGGACGCAAGTCAGGGTTGGCCGACGGCATCATCATTACGCCCTCCCACAACCCGCCGGACAATGGCGGCATCAAATACAACCCGCCTAACGGCGGCCCGGCGGATACGGTTATCACGAACGAAATCGCCGCGCTGGCCAACGAACTGCTGCGCGGCAACAATCGGGCGGTCAAGCGCCTGCCTTTTTCGCAGGCGAAACGGTGCGCCTGCATTCGGGAGTTTGACTACGTGACGCCTTATGTGGAAGCGCTGGCGGATATCATCAATATGGATGCGATCCGTGACGCCGGGCTGCACTTGGCGGCGGATGCGATGGGCGGCGCCGGTCTTGGCTATTGGCAGCCGATTGCCGAGCGGTACGGCTTGAATTTGCGCGTGCTCAACGCCGTGCCTGATCCGACCTTCAGTTTTATGCACCTTGACAAGGATGGCGCGATTCGCATGGATTGCTCGTCGCCCTATGCCATGGCCGGCCTGATCCACTTGCGCAATAAGTACGACTTGGCGTTTGGCAACGACCCGGACTTTGACCGTCACGGCATTGTGACCAGAGCAAGCGGGCTGATGAATCCCAACCATTATTTGGCGGTTGCCATTGATTATCTGTTCCGGACCCGCACCGGCTGGGGGGCGGAAATGGGCGTCGGCAAAACCCTGGTCAGTTCGGCGATGATCGACCGCGTGGCGGCCGGCTTAGGGCGCAGGCTGGTGGAAGTGCCGGTCGGCTTCAAGTGGTTTGTCGACGGCCTGCTGTCGGGCAGTATTGGCTTCGGCGGCGAAGAGAGCGCCGGCGCCTCCTTCCTGCGCAAGGACGGGCGCGTTTGGACGACGGATAAGGATGGCATCATCCTGTGCCTGTTGGCGGCGGAGATGATGGCGGTGACCGGCAAGGATCCGGGTGACCATTACCAGGCGCTGACACAGCAGTATGGCGCGCCGGTGTATGCGCGGTTTGACGCTCCGGCTGACCGGCGGCAAAAGGCGCTGCTGACGGCCCTTTCGCCAGCACAGGTGACGGCCTCCACATTGGCAGGCGACGCCATTGTCAATAAAATCACCCACGCCCCGGGCAACGGCGCCGCGATCGGCGGCTTGAAGGTCGTCACGGAGGCCGGCTGGTTTGCCGCCCGTCCGTCCGGGACCGAGGCCGTTTATAAGATTTATGCCGAAAGCTTCAAAGGGGAAGCGCATTTAAAAGCAATCCAGGAGGAAGCGCAAAGCATGATCAGCGCTATTTTCCGGCAGGCGGGAATCTGAAGCAAAGGAGGGCAGCAGATGGCGGAAAAAGAACAGTTTTATCGTTTGGCAATGGAACAAGTGCGCGACTGCATTATCGTCGCCGGATCTGGCGCCCGTAGCCGATTTGGTGCTGAAGCACCATGAATGGTGGAACGGACAGGGCTATCCCCTGGGCTTGCCCGGCACGGAAATTCCGCTGGCCTGCCGCATGCTGGCGAGCGTTGACGCCTTTGATGCGATGACCAGCGACCGGCCTTACCGCAAAGCGCTGTCCGACGAGGCGGCGCTGGCGGAAATCGAGCGGCGCGCCGGCAGGCAGTTTGATCCGGAACTCGTGCGCCTGTTCATCGGGATGACCGCCACCAAGACATAAAAAAAGCCGCCAGTTGGCGGCTTTTTTTATGCTTTCTTGCTTTCGAGGTATTCGTCGTAGGACATGCGCTTGTCAATGATGCCCGACGGCGTGATTTCGATGATGCGGTTGGCGATCGTTTGCACAAATTGGTGGTCGTGCGAAGCAAACAAGATTGTGCCTTCATAGTTGATCAGGCCATTGTTCAGGGCGGTGATCGACTCCAAGTCCAGGTGGTTGGTCGGTTCGTCCAGCAGCAGCACATTGGCGCCGCTCAGCATCATGCGCGACAGCATGCAGCGCACCTTTTCGCCGCCGGACAGGACGCTGACCGATTTTTGCGTCTCCTCGCCGGAAAACAGCATCCGGCCCAAGAAGCCGCGGATAAAGGTTTCGTCCGGATCGCGCGAGAATTGGCGCAGCCATTCAACCAAGTTCAGTTCGACGCCGTCAAAGAACTCGTTGTTGTCCTTGGGGAAATAGGCCTGCGTCGTGGTGATGCCCCACTTGAATTGGCCGCTGTCGGCCTGCGTCTTGCCGGTCAGAATGTCAAACAGGACAGAGTGGGCCATGTTGTCTTCGCTGATGAAGGCGATTTTGTCGCCTTTTTCCAAGCGGAAGGTCATGTTTTGGAAGACTGGCTGGCCTTCGAGCGATTTGGACAGTTCCTCGACAAACAAGAGCTCATCGCCGGCCGTGCGGTCGGGCTTGAAGGCGATGTACGGGTATTTGCGGGAGGAAGGCTTAATGTCTTCCAACGTAAGCTTTTCCAAGGTCTTTTTACGCGAGGTGGCTTGGCGCGACTTGGAGGCATTGGCGCTGAAGCGCTGCACAAAAGCCTGCAAGTCTTTGATTTTTTCCTCGATCTTTTTGTTTGCATCGCGGGCCAGCTTCAAGGCCAGTTCGCTGGACTCCAGCCAAAAATCATAGTTGCCGACAAACAGTTGGATTTTGCCGAAGTCGATGTCGACCATGTGCGTGCAGACCTGGTTCAAGAAGTGGCGGTCATGGGAGACAACGATGACGGTGTTGTCGAAGTTGGCCAAAAATTCTTCCAGCCAGGCGATTGACGCGACGTCCAAATGGTTGGTCGGCTCGTCGAGGAGCAGAATGTCCGGCGAGCCAAACAGGGCCTGGGCCAACAAGACGCGGACCTTTTCGTCGCCGGAAAGGCTGGCCATCTGCTGTTCGTGCAGCTCAACCGGGATGCCGAGGCCGTTCAACAGCTTAGCGGCTTCCGTTTCCGCTTCCCAACCGTTCAGGTCGGCAAATTCGCCTTCCAACTCGGAAACGCGCATGCCGTCTTCGTCCGAAAAATCAGCCTTGCTGTACAGGGCTTCTTTTTCCACCATGATCGAATAGAGGCGTTCGTGGCCCATGATAACCGTCTGCAAGACCGGGTGTTCGTCATAGGCGAAGTGATCCTGCTTCAAAACGGCCAGGCGTTCGCCGGGCGTGATGTCGATGCTGCCGGTAGACGGCTCGACTTCGCCGGAGAGGATTTTCAAAAAGGTAGACTTGCCGGCGCCGTTGGCGCCAATGACGCCGTAGCAGTTGCCGTGCGTGAATTTCAGGTTTACGTCCTCAAAGAGCGCCCGCTTCCCAAACCGCAGGCTGATATTATTTGCACTAATCACGTGTTGATTCCGCCTTCCTAATAAGCATACTAATTAAACATATCACAGGTTGTTGGCGCGCGTCAAACGGTATTGCCGCTCTGATCTGCGAGTGCTGGTTTGTTTGGCCAAACGCGCGGCGATAAAGGGCGGCGCTGCTTGTCTGGCAGGTGCTTTTCCTTTTGCGGCGAATGTATAATAATAATGGCTTTTTCATACGGTGGAGGCAATGTAATGCGATTGGATAGACAGATTGTTTTGCTGACGGCCTTGTTATCCGGGCTTTTGGCCTTGAGCATGGGCTTGTTTGGATTGTTCAATTTGCGCAGCGCGCATGAAACGGACATGAAAAGAAATCGACTGCTGCTGTATGAGCAATGCGACCGGCAAATTCGGATGCAGGTGGAAATCGCCCTGTCCTTGCTGGAAGGCGTCTACCAGCAGCAGGTGCGCGGCGAGCTGCCGCCTGCGCAGGCAAAGGCGCAGGCCGCGCAGTTGGTCCGCTCCTTGCGCTACGGAGAGGAGAACAACTATTTTTGGATAGACGATTACAAAGGGACGAATGTCGTTTTGCCGATCGACCAGCAAGCGGAAGGCAAGAACCGCTACGATTTTCTTGATTACAAGGGAACGCCCGCCGTGCAACTGGCTCTGGAAGCTGGGCGGCAGCCTGGCGGCGGTTATTTTGACTATTGGTTTCCCAGGCCGGGCGAGGGCGAGGCGATGCCGAAGCGGGGATACGCGCGGGCGTTCGCTCCCTATGAATGGGTTGTCGGAACGGGCCGCTGGATTGACGACATTGAACGTGAGGCCGCTGCGCGGCAGCAGCAAAAAGAGCGCGACATGCGCAGCGATTTGATCGGCTTTGTCGCAATCAGCCTGGTCGGCCTGCTGGTTACGGTCGGCATGTCGGTGTTGCTTGGACGGCGCATTGCGGCGCCGATTCGCGCGATGGCGAATCGCATGCGCGCCGAGGCGGAGGGACGGCCGAGCGAATATCCGGCTGAGGCGGATGGCGTGGAGGAGGTGCGCGAGCTGTCCTTCGCCTTTGCGCAGATGACCGGCGCCCTCAAAGAACGGCAAATTGCGCTCGTCCGGCAAAACGAAGAACTGTCGGCTTTGTATGAGGAGGTTTCGGCTACCGAGGAGACCCTTCATGAGCAATTTAAACTGCTGCTGCAAAGTGAAGAACGCTACCGCACGTTGGCTTACTACGATGTGCTGACGCATTTGATCAACAGGACGCGGTTTAAAGAGGTGCTTGAGCAGCGGTTGCTTGAGCCGGACGGCACCGGCACGCTGCTTTATTTCGATTTGGATAATTTTAAAGAAGTCAACGATACGTTCGGCCATCCCTATGGCGACAAGATTCTGCAGATGGTTTCACAACGCCTTTTGGCGGCCACGCCGCAAGAGACGACCGTGGCGCGAATCGGCGGCGACGAGTTCACCGTGCTGATGAATTCAGCTGACACGACGGCCGTCATGGCGGCGGTGGAGGCGATCCAGACCGCGTTTTTGACGCCCTTTTACCTTGATAACAGCCGGCACTACCTCTCCTTTAGCATCGGCATTGCCAGTTGGCCGGCGCACGGCGAAGATGCTGACACCTTGATGCGGCACGCCGAGCTGGCGCTCTATGATGTAAAGGAAAAAGGGAAGAACATGTGGCGCGTGTTCGGCATTGAGCTGGATGAGGCGCTGCGGAAGCGGCGCCGCCTGGAAGCCCATCTCGGCGAGGCGGTGGCGCGCCGCGAATTGTTTCTTGTCTACCAGCCGCAGGCAAACGCTGTGAATGGAACCGTTTCCCGGTGCGAGGCCCTGCTCCGCTGGCAGCATCCGGAAGACGGACTGATTTCGCCGGATGCGTTTATTTCCGTCGCGGAAAAAACCGGGCTCATTATCCCAATTGGCTACTGGATATTGGAGCAGGCGGCGCTGTTTGCGCTGCGGCTGGCAAAGCGTCAGGGAGCGGAAAGCGCCATCAGCGTTAACATTTCCGCCGTGCAGCTGGCGGACGCCGACTTTGTCGCCGGCGTCGCTCGGGTATTGGAAAATACGGGCTTGCCGCCCTCGCTGCTGGAACTGGAAATCACCGAAAGCGTCATGCTGGCCGATTGGCAGGACAGCATCGATAAGTTGCGGCAACTGCGGGCAATGGGCGTGCGGATTGCCTTGGACGATTTCGGCACCGGGTATTCTTCGCTGACCTATTTGCACCAATTGCCGATTGATGTTTTGAAAGTGGATCGCGCCTTTGTGCAGGGAATTGGCCACATCGGCGGCCGGACGGAAATCCTGTCGACGATTTTGTCGCTGGCGCACCAACTGCGGCTTCAGGTTGTCGCCGAAGGCGTGGAAACCGAGGAGCAGGTTGCCTTTTTGCGCGGCAGCGGCTGCGATTTCATCCAGGGCTATTATTACAGCCGGCCGTTGGTCGAAGCGGAGTACGCTGCCTGGCTAAAAAGGCGGAAAAGCTAGCGCCAATCGAAAAACAAAGACCTGTCGTTTTGCCGGGCTGCCAAAAGCGCCCTGGCTGAAAACGGCAGGTCTTGTTGTTTTATGGCTGTTCTGAATATTTTGCTGCGACAATCCGGTTTCGCCCTTGCTGCTTGGCGCGGTAGAGTGCCTGGTCGGCGGCTTGGATGAAGGCAACCTTGGCGGCGTATTGCTGACCAAGCTGCGGATTGTGCGTCGCAACGCCGATGCTGATCGTAATTGGCAAAGTCTGATGGCCGACAACAAACGGCGCATTCGCTATCAAGCGGCGCAGACGCTCCGCTGCTGCCACGGCTTTTTCCAAGGGTTGGCCGGATAAAATAACGGCAAATTCCTCGCCGCCGTAGCGAGTCGGGCAATCAATGCTCCGGAAACTGGTCCGCAGCCGCTGGCCTAATTGCTCCAAGATCGCATCGCCGACCAAATGGCCATGCCGGTCGTTAAGTTGCTTGAAGTGGTCGATATCGATCATCAGCAAGCTAAGCGGCAGCTTATTGCGCCGCACCTTGTCGAACTCGCGGCCGAGCACGTAGTCGAATAAACGCCGGTTGCCGAGCTGAGTGAGCGGGTCCGTGAAGGTTAGGCGCTGGATGTTGTTGTATTGGGCTTTCTTTTCCAATACGTTGGCCACGTGCTGAATCAGGCGCGCAGCGGCTTCCTCTACCTGCCGGATCTGTGATTCGGCAGCGATCTGTCGCCAGTAGTAGACCACCATGCCGTGCAGGTTGGTGCGGATGGCAATTGGCACGATGTTAATAAGCTTGCGCCCCTCGCTAGCGCCAAGCGGCTGGCGGATGACAGTCGGTTTGCCGCCGCTGGTCGGTGTGAGCAGAGCCTGGTTGAGAAAATCACGGGAAAAAGCGTCTTTCAACAGCTGGATGTCATTCATGGAAAAACCGTTGGCAAACACTTCCTGCAGCAAGTCGTATTCTTTAGTCGGTTCTAAGCCGAAAACAGCCAAGCCGTCTGCTTTGAACAGCGCGGCCAGCTTTTCTCCGAAACGATAGAGCAGCATGCCGTCGGAGGCGTGTTCAAGCTCCTGCAGTTCGTATAAAAAGGCGTTTTCAATTTGCCAACGTTCGCCTGCTTGCGTGTAGGCTTGCTTTTCCAGCAGAAGGCCGGCCTGTTTAGCCAGCAGCGACAGGCTAAACACGTCCTGCTCGGAATAGTGGTTCATATTGTGCGAAAAACACTCCAACAGACCGATGAGTCCGGTGGCGTCGGCGATGGGCAGGCCGACCATCGCGTTGAGCCCGAGGCGCGCCGCATTCGGCCGGAGACGGAAGTTGTAGTACGGCAGATCCGGGATAAAAACCGTTTGCAATGACGCATATTGCTCGCCGCGGAATTTTTGTTCAAGCGAAACATTGGTTGGCGCGATCAGGCTGTCGAACGCCACGGAGCTGAAAAAGCGCGCTTTCCGGTCGTATTGGCTTAAAAAAACGTGGTCGGAGGCAGTCAGCCGCTTGGCTTCCCGGACTAGCTCGGACAACGCTTCCGTCACCGGCAGACGCGGATTCAAGATGGCGGACAGCGCCGGCAACGATAAGATTCGATTGTGTGAGTCCAACGCTGATCCAACCTTTCGCGGCTGTTTAGTCTTACAACTTAATACTTATTCGCAATAAAAAGTGGTATTCCTGCCGGCGGGACGCAATCACACAATTTGCCCCGAATATCGGTTAATAGCGGTTGACAAGGCGGGGCGCACTTGATACGCTAAGGTAGAAAATCAATACCAGACAGTTCGTAACCATCCTGTCTATAAACAAAACTACGGAACGGGTCATTCGGTGCGGATGGCTTTCGTTGAGGCGTAGGGCCTCTTTTTTGTTTGCGGGTTTGCTGGTGCGAACGAAAAAGGAGCGTGTCTTATGCAAAAGTCCGTTAAAAAACTGACCGTGTCGGCCGTTGTGCTCGCTTTATATGTCGTGCTTATGGCGATGACGCAAGGGTTTGCCTTTGGGCAATATCAGATTCGCGTGGCGACAGCTTTATACGCACTTGGCGCCCTATATCCGTTTTTGGCGCTGCCGCTGGCGCTGGCCAACCTGGTCAGCAATGCGCTCTTGGGCGGCTTAGGCGTGTTGGACATGGTCGGCGGTTTTTGCGTCGGCCTGATTACGACTCAGGCCGTGAGCTGGGTGCGCGGTCGCGGTTTGCCGGACTGGCTGCTGGCTGTGCCGATCGTACTGGGCCCTGGCTTGCTGGTGCCGGTATGGCTGTCTGTTTTGCTCAAGTTGCCGTATGGCGTGTTAGCGATCAGTCTTGTGATGGGACAGCTGTTGCCGGCTGTGATTGGCGTGTTGCTGGTCAAGCAGCTGGAAGGCTGGCGCGAAAGCGAAGAAGGAGGACGGTTGTATGAATAACGACAAAGAACGGAGCTTTAAGCAGCTGGGCAGCGCTGAAACCAGGTACCCGGACCAGTACGCCCCGCACATGCTGGAAGCCTTTGATAACAAGCATCCCGGCCGTGAATACATGGTCAAATTCAATTGCCCGGAATTCACCAGTTTGTGCCCGATGACCGGGCAGCCTGATTTTGCCACCATCTATATCTCATATGTGCCTGATAAAAAAATGGTGGAAAGCAAGTCGCTGAAGCTGTATTTGTTCAGCTTCCGCAATCACGGCGATTTCCATGAGGATTGCGTCAACATCATTGTCAACGACCTGGTGGCGCTTATGGACCCGCTGTATATCGAAGTGTGGGGCAAGTTCACGCCGCGCGGCGGCATTTCCATTGATCCTTATGTGAACTACGGGAAAGCGGGAACGCGCTGGGCGAAGGTGGCCAGGCGGCGCCTGGAGTGGCACGACCTCTATCCGGAGACAGTTGACAACCGTTGAGGCGTGCGCCTTGCCAGGTGAAACAAAAATGTTTAAAAAGCCAGTTGACAGAGTGGCTTTTGTTAGATTAAAATCAAGTTAATAGCAAACAACAATAGCGATGAGCAAGAAGAGTAGGCATGAATTTGTCCTGTACAGCGAGCTGGTGACCGGGCGACCGGAGGTGTGATGACCAGCCAGGAGAACGTGTTGAATGGCCTTGCGAGCTGCCTGCTGAACTTAACAGTAAGCGGGGCCGGTTGTCACCGTTACGCGACTAGGATATCGGATTGATTCCCGTATCTGAACAAGAGAAAGCTTGGCTTTCAAAACAGGGTGGCACCGCGAGACATCTCGCCCCTTACGGGGAGAGGTGTTTTTTTATTTATCGCGGCGGCATTCTGCGACAGAAAGCGGCTTGAATTAGGGTGGCACCACGAGACGTCTCGTCCCTTGCTAGGGAGAGGCGTCTTTTTTTGTTGGCGGAAAAAAATAGCGTGATAGGCGAGGGAGGAAAAAACAATGCGTGAGTGCTTGGAAAAAGTGGTAGCGGGAGAAAACCTGACGCGGGAGCAAGCCAGTGCGGCTATGCGGGTGATGATGTCAGGCGAGGCTAGCGAATCGCAGGTGGGTGCGTTCCTCACCGCCTTGAAAATAAAGGGCGAGACGAGCGAGGAGCTGGCCGGCATGGCGGAAACGATGCGCGCGTTTGCCGTTCCGGTAGTGACGAAGACCGGCGCGCCGCTGCTCGATACGTGCGGCACTGGCGGCGACGGGAAGAGGACGTTCAATATTTCCACGACGGTTGCCTTTGTCGTAGCCGGGGCCGGCGTGCGGGTGGCGAAACACGGCAACCGCGGGGTGTCGAGCGCTTCCGGCAGTGCCGACGTACTAGAGAACCTGGGGGTAAAGGTGGATCTCCCGGCGGAAGTTGTGGCCCGCTCAATCGATACAATCGGCATCGGCTTTCTGTACGCGCCCTCCTTCCACACGGCGATGCGCTATGTTGCCAAGCCGCGCCGGGAACTGGCGATGCGGACCGTGTTCAATGTACTGGGACCGCTGGCCAATCCGGCCGGCGCCGACTGCCAACTGCTCGGCGTCTATGAGCGGCCGCTGGTCGAAAAGGTGGCGAACACGCTGGCGGTCCTGGGCGGCGTCAAGCGGGCCATGGTCGTTTGTTCCGGCGACGGCATGGATGAACTCTCCTTGTTCGCGCCAAACTATGTAGCGCATGTCAAGGATGGCCAGGTGGCCTACGAAGTGATTGAAGCTCGGGACTACGGACTGGATGATTGCGATGCGGCGGCGCTTTTGGCTAATAGCGCGGAGGAGAGCGCCGCTTGCGTGCTGGGCGTGCTGCGGGGTGAGGGCGGCGCCCGGCGGAAGATGGTGCTGTTGAATGCGGCGGCGGCCTTGCTGGTGTACGGACGGGTCGCTACCCTGGCGGAGGGGGTTGAGCTGGCGAAACAGAGCATCGACAGCGGCGCCGCTCTTGCCAAACTGACCCAACTAAAGGCGTTTACGCAACGCGAAGCGGGGGATATGCTTGCTTGTTAAAATATGCGGTCTGAAAACAATTGCGCAGGCAATCGCCGCGGAGGAAAGCGGCGCTGATTATGTCGGTTTTATCATGGCGCCCGGCCGCCGGCAGATCGCGCCGGATGCCGCCCGCCGCATCTGCCGCCAGGTAAAACGGGTTGACCGCGTGGGCGTATTTGTCGACGCGCCGCTGGCGGCAGTGAAAGAACTCGCCGCCTACTGCGGCTTTGACCGCGTCCAGCTGCATGGGCGGGAGTCGGCCGATTACTGCGAGGCGATCGGTATCCCCTACATCAAGTCTTTCGTGGTTGACAAGCAGCTGCCGGCTGAAGCCGCGCTGGCGCAATACAAAAACGGGCTTTTTCTGGTGGACAGCGGCAGCGGCAGCGGGGTTCCCTTTGACTGGCAGGCCTGCGCGGCGTTGCCGGAAGCGCTGCGGATGAGCAGCATGTTGCTGGCCGGCGGGCTGCAGGCGGAAAACGTGCAGGCGGCCATACGGACGGCCAAGCCGCTTGGCGTGGACGTGTCGAGCGGCGTAGAAACAAACGGCGAAAAGGATTTGGACAAAATCGCCGCGTTTATTCGGACGGTGCGGCAAGGAGGATAAATCATGTTGCAACAAATTGTAGCGGAAAAAAGGGCGGAGGTCGCGCGGCAGCAGGCTGCCGCGCCCGAACAGTCGCTGGCGGTCGTGCCGAACCAGCAGCCGTTTCGGCTGCAGCGGCGCTTGCGGCAAAATCCCTGGTCGCTGATCGCGGAGTGCAAGCTGGCGTCGCCCAGCCGGGGCGTGCTGCCCGGCAACAAGAGCGTGACGGAACTGGCCTCGCTTTATGAGGCGAACGGGGCGGCGGCGCTGTCGGTGCTGACCGACAAGCACTTTAACGGCTCCCTGGCGCATTTGCTGGCGGTAAGGCGCCAGACAAGCCTGCCGCTGTTGCGCAAGGACTTCGTGGTGGACCGGTATCAGATCGTTGAGAGCGCCGCCGCCGGGGCGGATGTGATCTTGCTCATTGCCGCCGTGCTCGAGCAAAAAACGCTGGGCGATTATTTGGCGCTGGCGGCTTCCTACGGCCTGGATGCGATTGTCGAGGTGCACACAGAGCAGGAACTAAAGCGGGTCGCGCTCTTGAAGCCGCCGATTATCGGCATCAACAATCGCGACTTGAATACGTTTAAGACGGATGTGGAACAGACCGCGCGCCTCCTGCCGCTCTGTCCGCCGGATACGCTGGTGATTAGCGAAAGCGGCTTGTTTGAGGCAAAGCAGGCCGAACGGCTGCGAACGCTCGGCGTGCGGGGCTGCCTGGTCGGGGAAGGGCTGGTAACGGCGCCGGATGTCGGGGCAAAAGTCCGGCAACTGGCCTTGACGGATACCTTGAAAGTGAAATGAAAGGTGGAGAAAACCTGTGAAAAATAGAGGACGTTACGGTAAATTTGGCGGCCAATACGTGCCGGAAACGGTGATGCCGGCGCTGGCCGAACTGACGGCCGCTTATGAAGCGGCGCTGGCGAGCGAAAGCTTCCAGCGGGAACTGAAAGAATACCTGGAGGAATATGCCGGCCGCCCGACGCGCTTATATGAAGCAAAGCGCCTGAGCGCCCATTACGGACGCGCCCGCATCTTCCTGAAGCGGGAGGATCTGCTCCACACCGGCGCGCATAAAATCAACAACGCTATCGGGCAAGCCCTGCTGGCGTTGCGGATGGGCAAAAAGCGGATTGTTGCGGAGACCGGCGCCGGACAGCACGGCGTTGCCTGCGCTACGGTTTGCGCCCTGTTTGGCCTGGAATGCCGGGTGTATATGGGCGAGGAAGACATGGCCCGCCAGGCGCTGAACGTGTTCCGGATGCGTTTATTGGGTGCGGAGGTCGTCGGCGTAACGAGCGGAACGAAAACCTTGAAGGATGCGACCAATGAGGCGCTGCGCTACTGGGTCGCCAATATTCGCGACACCCACTACATTATCGGCTCGGCCGTCGGGCCGCACCCGTACCCGGCCATCGTGCGGGACTTTCAGTCGGTGATTGGCCTGGAAACAATGGAGCAGGCCGCCGAAAAAATCGGCCGGCTCGATTACCTGGTCGCCTGCGTCGGCGGCGGCAGCAACGCGATCGGCCTGTTCCACCCGTTCCGCAATCGGCCCGAGGTGAAAAAAATCGGCGTTGAGGCGGCCGGCCTGGGCGTTGACACGGAACAGCACGCCGCCACCTTGACCAAAGGGCGGGCCGGGGTCTTGCACGGCGCGCTCAGCATGCTGCTGCAGGATAAGGACGGCCAGGTGCTGCCGGCCCATTCCATTTCCGCCGGCTTGGATTATCCGGGTGTTGGTCCGGAGCATGCTCACTTCCGGGAGTCGGGCATCGTGCAGTATGCCGCCGTAACCGACGCGCAGGCCTTGCAGGCGCTGTCGCTGCTGTCCCGGACGGAAGGCATTTTGCCGGCGCTGGAAAGCTCGCACGCTTTGGCTTACCTGGAAGAACTCATGCCGAACACGCGGCCGGGCGAAGTGGTGGTTGTCTGCCTGTCCGGCCGCGGCGATAAAGATGTGCCGTCAGTGATTGAGACCATGGGAGGGATGAACTGATGTCGACAATTGCCGAGCTGTTTGCCGCCCGCCGGGCGCAAGCGAAAAAAGCGCTGATTGTATATTTGACGGCCAACTACCCGGATCCGCAGACTTGCCGCCAGCTTGTTCTTGAACTGGCCGAGGCCGGCGTTGACTTGTTTGAAATCGGACTGCCGTTCTCTGATCCCATGGCCGACGGGCCGGTCATTCAGGCTTCGTCAACCGCAGCCTTGGCGGCCGGGGTGACGACGGACAGCGTGCTGGAGCTGGTGTCAGACTTGCGCCGCGCGGTTAAGCAGCCGCTGGCGGTCATGACGTACTACAACCCGGTGCTGCAAGCGGGTCTGGAGAGTTTTGCCGAGCGCTTGGCCGCCGCCGGCGGGGATGCGCTCTTGGTTCCCGATTTGCCGATGGAAGAAAGCTATGAGCTTGACGCCATCTGCCGGGAAAAACAGCTTGACCTCATTCGCTTTTTGGCGCCGACGACGACGCCTGAGCGGATGATGAATATTTGCGACGGCGCGACGGGCTTTATTTACTGCGTCGCGCACGCCGGCGTAACCGGCAGCAGCCAGCCCGTGAAAAATGAGGGGCCGATGATCGTTGCGGCGGCGCAAAAGATAACCAAGACACCGCTGGCAATCGGGTTTGGCATCAGCGGACCGGAGGCCGCCGCGCAAGCCGCCGCGCAAGCTGATGCGGTGATCGTAGGCAGCGCCGTGCTGGAAAAACTCAAATGCGAAGGCGTGGCGGGAACGATGCGCTTTGTGGCGAGCATCCGCCAGGCGATGGACAAAGGAGTGGGAGCATGAAAGCGTTGTCGCCGGCAAAAGAAGCGTTTATTGATTTGGCAGCGGCCGGCTACAACCTGATTCCCGTTCACAAAGCGGTTCCGGTTGGCGGCGTTGTCGTCGAAACCATGTTTGGGCGCCTGTCGCGCGCGGGACACGGCTTTTTGCTGGAGGGCAATGCCTTCGGCGAGGAGACGGGCGGACGGGTGGTAATCGGGTTTGACCCGCTGGTGCGCCTGTCGCTGTTTCCAACGGCGGCGGAGCTGAAGGTCGGGCCCCGGCGGCGTCGGCTGGACGGCAAGCCGCTGGCGGTCCTGCAGCAGGCGCTGGACGTTATCCGCTGTCCCGAGCAGCCGCCGGAAATGGCGGTGGCCGGCGCGCTGTTCGGCTACCTGGACTACGACGCCGTAGCCACCTTTGAGCGCGTCAGGGGCGTCACGCTGCCGGAGGACCACTTGCTCGGCGAGTGGCTGTTGTGCCGCAGCCTGGTCTTTTATGCGCCAGGCGCGCAGCAGGCGACCATTGTTTGCCAAGTGCCGGTCACAGAAAAACGCCAGGCTGCGACTGCTTATGAGGCGGCAGCCAAAAGCGTGCGCCGGATTGCCGCGCTCTTGGCCAGCGGCGAGGAAGCGCCCCTGCAGGGCGAACCGGTCTCGTTTGCGGTTGCCCAGGGTGAGGCGGCGCGGGCGCGGTACACGCAAACCGTCAGGGCGGCGAAAGAGCATATCAAAGCCGGCGATGCGTTTCAAATCGTTTTGTCCCATCCCTTCACCTGTCCGGCCGGAACAACCTCGCCGCTGTTTCGCTACCGGCAACTGAAAAAAAGCAATCCTTCACCCTATATGTTTTATTTCTCCAGCGCAGTCAGGACGCTGTTAGGCACGTCGCCGGAAATGCTGGTTAAAGCGCGCGGCAACCGGGTCTACAGCCGGCCGATTGCCGGCACGCGGCGGCGCAGCGCTGATCCGGTTGAGGACCGGGCGGCCGAAGCGTCCCTGCTGGCGGACGAAAAGGAACGGGCCGAGCACGCCATGCTGGTTGACCTGAGCCGCAATGACCTGGGGCGGATTGCCGTGCCCGGCACGGTTGCGGTGCATGACATCATGCGGGTCGAACGGTTTGCCCGGGTCATGCATATGGTCTCCGATGTGGTGGCCGAACGGGAGGCGGACACGTCCGCGACGGCAGTGCTGGCCGCTTGCTTTCCCGCTGGAACCGTAAGCGGCGCGCCGAAGGTACGGGCGATGGAGATCATCCATGAGTTGGAGCAGGATTTCAGGGGTCCCTACGCCGGTGCCTTCGGCTGGTTGGGGGCCCGGGGCGATTTGGATCTGTGCATCGCCATCCGCACCGCCTACCAGGAAGGAGACGTCCTGTGCGTGCGGGCCGGCGCCGGCATTGTGGCGGATTCCGATCCGGACAAAGAGTATGACGAAATTCAGGCCAAAGCAGCGGCGTTGTTTGCGGCCTTGGAGGCGAAATAGGATGATTTTGCTGATCGATAACTACGACTCGTTTACCTATAATTTATATCAGCTGATGCGTCAGCTCGGCCAGGCGGTCGAGGTGCGCCGCAACGACCAGGTTACCCTGGCGGAAATCGGGAGCGGCCGTTATGACATGATCGTCCTCTCCCCCGGCCCCGGCACGCCGGATGACGCCGGCATCTCCTGCCAGGTGGTGGAGCGGTTCGCCGGCAAGCTGCCGATCCTTGGCATTTGCCTCGGCCATCAGGTTATCGGCCAGGTGTTCGGCGGCCGCGTTGTGCGCGCCCCTGAACCATGCCACGGCAAAATCGGCAGGATCGAGCACGACGGCGGGAATCTGTTTGCCGGCCTGCCGCAGCCTTTTCAAGCCGGCCGCTATCACTCGCTGGTGGTTGATGCCTCGTCGCTGCCGGACTGCCTGGAGGTGACCGCCCACAACGAAGCGGGGCTGATCATGGGCCTGCGCCACAAGAAATATCCCGTTTTTGGCCTGCAGTTTCATCCGGAATCGATTTTGACGCCGGACGGGGCCAAGCTGCTTGACAACTTTTTTGCCCTGGCCGCCGCAGCCTGATCCTTATGGCAAGGGAGCCCGCCTGTTTACCGCGCCGCAACGGTATGATACACTAAATTCGATATCACAAAGGCGCGAGCGGGGGGATACCATGATTTTAATAAAGGAATTTGAATTTGACGCTGCCCACTATTTGCCGGCCTATCATGGCAAGTGTGAAAAATTGCATGGGCATACGTATAAGCTGGTTGTCAAACTGGAAGGACAACCTGATGCAGAAGGCATGATCATGGACTTTTTAGTCCTAAAACGGATTGTCACGGAAAAAGTGCTGTCCGTTCTTGATCATGCCTGTTTGAATGATGTGCTGCCCCAGCCTTCGGCGGAATACATCGCGATGTGGGTTTGGTCCCAGCTCGCTGACGAACTGCGGCGCGACAACGCGCGCTTATCCGCGGTCGAAGTGTGGGAGACAAAAACGAGCGGCGTGCTCTATCAGGGGGAACAGCACAATGCGTGACGTACAAGGCGATGCTGATTACCGTAAAATACCGATCAAGCAGGTTGGCATCAGGGAGTTGCGCTGGCCGGTCTTGCTAAAGGACAAAACACGCGGCGTGCAGCCGTCGGTGGCCAAGGTGTCCATGGCGGTTGATCTGCCCCACAACATTCGGGGCACCCATATGAGCCGGTTTGTCGAGAGCTTGCAGACCCTGGAGGCCATTTCCCCGGAATCGCTGGAACGGGTTCTCGATGCGCTCAAAGAGCGACTGGAGGCCCAAAAGGCCTTTTTGACCCTGCAGTTTCCTTATTTTATCGCCAAAGAGGCGCCCGTCAGCGGTCAGCGTTCGCTCTTAGACATCGAGTGCGTCTACCGGGCGCAAAAGGCGGATGCGATGCGGCTGCGCATGGAGGTGGCCGTGCCGATTCATACGCTGTGCCCGTGCTCAAAAGAAATCAGCGCCTATGGCGCCCATAACCAGCGGGCAACGGCGAAGGTCGAAGTTGAAACGAACGGCTTTGTTTGGATCGAAGAGCTCGTGCAGCTGGCGGAGACGGGCGGCAGCACGGCGATTTACCCCTTGCTGAAGCGGCCAGACGAAAAGTGGGTCACGGAAAAAGCGTTTGAAAATCCGCGCTTTGTCGAGGATGCCGCGCGGGAAATCGCAATCCGGCTGGAGTCGCATCCGCGCATTGCTTGGTATCGCGTCAGTGTGGACAGCATTGAGAGCATTCACAACCACAATGCGTTCGCCTGCATCGAAAAAGACTGGGAGGACGCGAAACCGTGATTTTACGCGTTACGGCCTCGGCCTTGGAAGCCGAACTGCGCCAGATCGGCGTGCATGAGGCCAGCATCAACATTTTCCGGCAGCGCAGCGTCATTGAGCCGCTGAAGCTGTTCGGCGTCAGAACGCCGGCCGCGAACATTTTGAAGCAGGAAATCTTAAGCGCCGGCGCCGATTGCGCCGTGCATTGCCATACGGTTGACTGCAAGGAAGAAAAAACCGACGTGCTGCTCTTGGGGACGCGCAAGCACTATTACGAACTGCTCCGCAAGCTGCGCCCGATGACCTTTTTGGGCCTGCCGGCGCTGGCGGCGGAACTGGCGGCGTTTTTAGGCCAGGCCGCGCCGGTGACGACGCTGGCGGACGGGCGGAAGCTGACCTACGAGCGGTTGAAAGTCATGGGGATTATCAATGCGACGCCGGATTCGTTTTTTGCCAGTTCGCGGGCGCAGCTGGTGGAAGCCGGCTTGTCCCGGGCGGCGGCCATGCTCGAAGACGGCGCTGACCTGTTGGACGTGGGCGGTGAATCGACCCGCCCCGGTTCCGAGGCCGTTCCGGAAGCGGAGGAGTGCGGGCGGGTCGTGCCTTTGATCGAAGCGATCAAACAGCGCTTTCCGCAGGCGATCGTTTCAATTGATACCTATCGGGCCGGCACGGCGCAGGCGGCGCTGGCGGCCGGCGCCGACATCATCAACGACATCAGCGCCTTGGAAGCGGACGAACGCATGGCGGCCGTCGCGGCAGCCGCGCAGGCGCCGGTGATTTTGATGCATATGCAGGGCGCGCCGAAAACGATGCAGGACAATCCGACCTACCGGGACGTGACGACGGACGTGACCGCCTATCTGCAAGGGCGGATCGACTACGCCCGGGCGCAAGGGCTGCGTGACGACCAACTGCTGGTTGACCCGGGCATCGGGTTTGGCAAAACAGCGGCGCACAACCTGACGCTGATGAAGCGGCTGCAGGAATTCACCAGCTTTGGCCTGCCGGTCCTGCTGGCGGCGTCGCGCAAGGGCACGATCGGCCAGGTGCTGGGCGGACTGCCGCCGGAAGAACGGCTGGAAGGCACGCTGGCGACGACGGCGCAGGCTGTGGTGTCTGGGGCCCATATGGTTCGCGTCCACGACGTGAAAGAGCATGTGCGGCTAGTCCGCATGCTGGAGGCGATCCGCGCATGACGATGGCCTACATCGGCTTGGGAAGCAATTTGGGCGACCGCCAAAAACAGCTGGAAACGGCGCTGGCGGCGATGCAAGAAGCAGGCCTCCGGGTGGAAAAAGTTTCGGCCTTTATCGAAACAGCCCCCTATGGCGTAACGGATCAGCCGGCCTTTTTAAACGGCGCGTGTGCCGTGCAAACGTCGCTGGCGCCGCGGGAGCTGCTTGATTTGCTGCTGGCGATCGAGGCGCAGATGGGGCGGGTGCGGAACAGGCACTGGGGTCCGCGGGTGATTGATCTTGACCTGCTGCTTTACGGCGACTTGCTGCTGGCGGAGCCAGGCCTCGTCGTGCCGCATCCGGATATGCACAACCGGCTTTTCGTTCTGCAGCCGTTGGCGGAGATCGCGCCCGATTTGGTCCATCCGCGTTTGCATGCGACGATTAAGGAATTGCTGGAAAAACTAACAGCTGTCGGATGACGTGTTCATGCATGGCTGGACAAAGGCCTGCCTAATATGCATACGCAAGAGGGCATGAGGTGATAACTGCCTCGTGCTCTTTTTTTGTTTGCTGAGGCAGTGAGAAGCCTAAATCCCTTTGGCTAGTCCGCCTGTGGTGGAAAAATTCAAGTTTGTCTAATACAAAGAGAGGTTTTTTCCTCCTGCTTAGCGAATAAACCAGCATAGCGCAAAAGGCGACAAGGAGGGTATTTTCATATGTCAGTCAAACAAACAACGGCCAAAGAATTGATCGAAGGCTATTTCCCGGCTTTTATCCGAGACCTGGAAGAGATAACCAACATTGATTCCGGCAACGGCGATCCCGTCGGCACCGAAGCGGTGGCGCAAGTAGTAGCGGCCAAGCTGGCGGCGCTCGGCGGCGAGGCAGAGTTCAGGCGCAATGACCGGGCGACCCACACGATCGTACGCTTTAAAGGCAAGGGCGGCATTCGGATACTGATGATCGCCCATGTCGACACGGTGTTTAGCCGCGGCGAGGCGGCCAAACGGCCCTTCCGCATCGATGAGAAGAATTTCGCCTACGGCCCGGGCGTCGGTGACGACAAGGCGACGGTCATCCAAACCATTTATGCGATGAAGGCGCTCAAGGAACTGGGCTTTGACGAATACGGCGAAATTATCCTTTATTTCAACGGCGAGGAAGAAGGTGGCTCGCCTACGGCCGAGGGGATAGTCGCCGAACTTTCCCCGCAGGTTGACGTAGCGATCGTCATGGACACGGCCAGACCGGATTGGGGGATTGTCACGCAGCGCAAAGGCAGCGCCAACTACGAAATCAAGGTTGAAGGCATGGAAGGCCATCACGGCAACGCCTCGCAGTCGGCAGCCAGCGCGGTCATGGCGCTGGGGCGCATCATCAACGCCTTGTACGAAATGGCCAGCCCGCTGCCGGCCAATCCGGCCGACTACACGCACGCCCGCTTGAAGGAGCAGGGAATACAGGACCATGGCCAATTCATTCCGGAAAACACGATTAATGTCGGCATCATCGGCACCGAAAACCGTCGGATTAATGTCATCCCCAAAGATGCGTTTGCTTCCGTCAACGTTCGTTGCTTCAAGGTTTCCGAACAAGAGCGCCTTGACGCGGCAATTAAAGCGCTGGCCGATAAAACCTTCGTGCCTGGCACAAAGGTGACGATCACGGGCGGCATTAAAACCGGGCCGATGGAAAAGACGGAACAGGTGCAGCGCCTGGTCGACCTCTACAAGTCGATTGTCAAGGAAAACTACCAGGCGGAGGTTGTGGAATGGGTGGCCGGCGGTTTGACGGACGGCAACCGTTCGGCGAAATATGTGCCCACAATTGATGCGCTGGGCGTGGAAAACTATGACGAGCATACCGATCATGAGTCGGTCGACTTGAATACGGCAGTGCCGCGCACGCTGGCGCTGACCCTGTTTATTCAGGAAACGGCGCGCCGCTGGCCGCTGTAAAAGGAAAAGACAGCCCGCCGCCTTTTTGGCAACGGGCTGTCTTGGTCTTCAAGCGGTTTTAAGCGCCTTGTCCACGTGCTGCTGCAGCAGGCGAAGGGCTTTTTCGATCCTGGCTGTGTTCGGCAAATAGGGGCGGTATTGCTCCAGGTAGGCGTGCTCGTGGAAACGGCGCAAGGCGACGGAGTTGTGAAAAGCAAAGACCCACGACAGGCGGATCAAGTGCAGGTCGACGCGACTGTGGACATCGCGGGCGTCGCCCATCTGTCCGGCCGCGATTGTTTGCAGCAGCCCGGGCGAACAGTCCTCTCCGTCGGGCAGATCCAGGTCGACCGTCAGGATGCGCGAACGGTCGTGCGTGGCGTACTCCGCCAGCAGCGTGCGAAAAATGTCGAGCTTGTCGGCGTCGCGCACCAGACCGGCGAATTGGAACAGCCGTGCCGGCAAGGCCGCCGGCAGGTCCTTTTGGTTATGCCAGACGACGGCGGTGCGGACCAACTGCTGGTCAGACGGCACCAGCCGGTCGAGCAGCCGCTGTTCGCGGAGAACGGCCAGCGAGGCCGCGGCATGATTGCAGGATAGGCGGTCGTTGAACGTATGGTACTGGCTGAACTGGGGAAAGCGACCGACGTCGTGCAGCAAGCCGATAATGCCGGACAAGTGCTGGTCTGCGGCTGGAAGCCGGCTGTGTCCGGCGAGCCAGAGGCTTTCTTTTACGACGTTGAGCGTATGGGTCAGTTTCAGTTCAAAACCTGGGCGGTCTTGCTCGTTTGCTTGCTCGATATAGCGGTTCGCATAGCGGATGAACCAATCGTGATAGTCTTGAAACAGCGATGCGCTTGCGGACATGGGCGCTTCCTCCTTCCGGGGTCAGGCTCCACATAACTGCATAACTCAGGCGCCGAGTGACTCGCTGCTTGCAACAGGCTTGCTCTCGGGCCAATAGTCGTATATGATAAAACAGATGGTGGGAGCACTCCTCACCATCATACCGAACGGAGCGGCAAAAATAAAGAAGCGGGAGGAAAAAATCATGACGCAACCAGCGCAACCGGCAACGACGAACCCTACAGTATCGTTTAAAACCACACTGGGGGATTTCACGGCAGAAATGTTTATGGATAAAGCGCCGATTACAGCGGGCAATTTTATTAAACTGGCCAAAGAGGGCTTTTATGACGGAATTATCTTTCACCGGGTAATTGACGGGTTCATGATTCAAGGCGGCGATCCCACCGGAACAGGCGCCGGCGGTCCTGGCTACACGATTGCGGATGAATTTCATCCGGACTTAAAGCATACGGGGCCTGGCATTTTCTCGATGGCCAATGCCGGCCGCAACACTGGCGGCTCGCAATTTTTCATCACCCTGGCAGAAACGCCTTGGCTCGACTGGAAGCACGCCATTTTCGGACGGATTCTCACTGGCATGGACGTTGTGGAAAAAATCGGCAAAACGCCCGTTGACCGCCGCGATCGGCCGGTTGAACCGGTCATTATGCTGTCGGTCACGGTGAGCGAGTAGGGCGCATAATGGCGTACGTTTATCTGTTGCTCTGCGGAGACGGCAGTTATTATGCCGGATGGACAAACGATCTGGATAAGCGGGTAAAACAGCATGCTGACGGCAAGGGCAGCCGCTATACGCGCGCGCATTTGCCGGTGCGCCTGGCTTATGTAGAACGGGCGGACGACAAGCGGGCGGCGATGCAGCGTGAGTGGGCCATGAAGCAGTGCAATCACATGGAAAAGCATCAATTGGCAGAAAAATGGGATGGTAAATATTAGGTATATTTGCTATCCCTAGGGATGTATGCTATAATAAACAAAGCGAAAAAGGGGTCTGTACTACACCGTATCACTTTGGCGGCCTCTGTAGTCCTGGTCGCAGCACGGGTTATCACCCCCCGTTTTTGTAGTATTTTCATTTAAGGAGGCCGTTGTTTATGATCGGCAAAGTAAAATGGTTTAACGCAGAAAAAGGTTATGGGTTCTTGGAACAAGATGGCGGCGGCGATGTCTTCGTTCACTATTCCGCTATTCAAACCGAAGGCTTCAAGACGCTTGAAGAAGGCCAAGAAGTTGAATTTGACGTAGTTCAAGGCGCAAGAGGACCGCAAGCGTCCAATGTGACCAAGCGCTAATCAAGTTATAACAGCAAAAAAAGCATTTCCGCGAACGCGGAAATGCTTTTTTTTGCTGGTTTGCCCGGCATGGGCAGTAACTTGGCGGTGAAAGTCCGCTATGGGCTTGGTAGTGGGAACCATTAGCTGAACAGCAAGGGTGTCCATCGTGAGGTGGAATCTGAAGGAAGCTGAAGGCAAAGTCCTGCACCGACGA
>JAJUGR010000035.1 GCA_029265905.1 Sporomusaceae bacterium
AGTGTTGATCGTAATGCCGCGTTCGCGTTCTTCCGGAGCCTTGTCGATCATGTCGTAGGCCGTGAAGGTTGCGCCGCCGGTTTGCGACAGGACTTTCGTGATTGCTGCCGTCAACGTGGTCTTGCCATGGTCGACGTGACCGATCGTTCCGATGTTGACATGCGGTTTAGTTCTTTCAAACTTTTGCTTTGCCATTATTCGTTTGCCTCCTAACAATTCGGTTTGTTATATTGGACGCCGCGAGGCTAGGCTCACTGCGATCCTTTGACTTTGGCTACGATGGCCTCGGAAATATTCTTCGGCACTTCTTCGTAATGGTCGAATTCCATGGAGTAGTTGCCGCGACCTTGGGTGCAGGACCGCAGGTCGGTTGCGTAACCGAACATCCCGGAAAGCGGCACGAATGCGCGGATGGATTGCACGCCACTGCGCGCTTCCATGCCTTCGATGCGGCCACGGCGGGAGTTCAAGTCGCCGATAACGTCGCCCATGTATTCTTCCGGCACAAGCACTTCAACCTTCATGTATGGTTCCAAGAGGATCGGGTTGGCTTTTGCCGCACCAGCTTTGAAGCCCATGGAGCCGGCAATTTTAAACGCCATTTCCGAGGAGTCGACATCGTGGTAGGAACCGTCGAATACGGTGACCTTGATGTCAACCATCGGATAACCGGCGATAACACCGTTTTCCATTGCTTCTTTAACACCTGCTTCAATCGGGTTGATGAATTCACGAGGAATCGCACCGCCGACAACCTTGTTTTCGAAGGCGAAACCGGCACCCGGTTCTTGCGGCTCAAGCGTGAGCCAGCAGTGGCCGTACTGGCCGCGACCGCCGGACTGACGGACAAACTTGCCTTCGCTCTCAACCTTTTTGCGAATCGTTTCGCGGTAAGCAACCTGGGGATTACCCACGGTGCAACCGACTTTGAATTCGCGCAGCAGACGGTCAACGATGATTTCCAAGTGCAACTCGCCCATACCGGAGATGAGCGTTTGACCAGTTTCGTGGTCGGTCGCAACCCGGAAAGTCGGATCTTCTTCTGCCAAGCGCTGCAGCGCCAGGCCCATTTTCTCCTGGTCAGCCTTCGTCTTCGGTTCAACCGCAACCGAGATAACCGGTTCCGGGAAAACCATCGACTCGAGGATAATCGGGAACTTCTCGTCACACAGCGTGTCGCCCGTCGTCGTGTCTTTCAGACCAACGATAGCGGCAATGTCGCCGGTGTAGGCCATATCGATCTCTTCGCGGTGGTTAGCGTGCATTTGCAGAATGCGGCCAACGCGTTCCTTCTTGCCTTTCGTCGAGTTCAACACGTACGAACCGGACGACAAGGTGCCGGAGTATACGCGGAAGAAGCTCAAACGACCAACATACGGATCGGACATGATTTTGAACGCCAAGGCGGAGAAAGGCTTGCTGTCATCAGCTGCGCGTTCATCTTCAGCTTCCGTCGTCGGGTTAACGCCTTTGATCGGCGGAATATCCGTCGGAGCAGGCATGAAGTCAACAACGGCGTCAAGCATCGGCTGTACGCCTTTGTTTTTATAGGAAGAGCCGCACAGAACCGGCGTCATTTTGCAAGCCAGGGTAGCCTTGCGGATACCGGCTTTGATTTCTTCCGCCGTCAGCTCTTCACCTTCCAGATACTTGAGCATCAGTTCGTCGTCGCTTTCAGCAACAGCGTCAAGCAACGCGGCGCGGTAGAGCTCAACATTATCTTTCATATCTTCCGGGATATCCGTCGCATGGGCAACTTTGCCGAGGTCGTCTTCGTACACGATCGCTTTCATCTCAACGAGATCGACCAAGCCGATGAACGTATCCTCGAAGCCGATCGGCAATTGGATCGGCACAGCGTTCGCACCAAGGCGGGTTTTCATCATGTCCACCACGCGATAAAAATCGGCGCCGGTGATGTCCATTTTATTGACGTACGCCATACGCGGTACATTGTACTTGTCAGCTTGGCGCCAAACAGTCTCGGACTGTGGCTCAACGCCGCCTTTAGCACAGAAGACCGCAACGGATCCATCAAGAACACGCAGAGAGCGTTCAACTTCTACCGTAAAGTCAACGTGGCCTGGCGTATCAATAATATTGATGCGGTGGTTTTTCCAATGGCAAGTCGTGGCAGCCGATGTGATCGTAATGCCGCGCTCTTGTTCTTGGACCATCCAGTCCATCGTCGCGCCGCCGTCATGCACTTCGCCAATCTTGTGCGTACGGCCGGTATAGAAGAGGATACGTTCAGTAGTCGTGGTCTTGCCGGCATCGATGTGGGCCATGATGCCGATGTTTCTTGTTTTCTCTAAAGGAAACTGTCTGGCCACTTCTATTCACCCCTTAATTGAGTCAAGCAGCGGGCAGGCCGTTCAAATTACCAGCGGTAATGTGCAAACGCCTTGTTCGCCTCTGCCATCTTGTGCGTGTCTTCACGCTTTTTGACTGCTGCGCCAGTGCTGTTAGCCGCGTCCATCAACTCGCCCGCAACGCGCTCGCACATCGTGCGTTCGCCACGGAGACGGGAGTAGTTGACCAACCAGCGGATACCCAGCGACAATTTGCGATCAGCGCGAACTTCAACCGGAACTTGGTAGTTAGCACCGCCAACGCGGCGAGCGCGGACTTCCAACACCGGCATAACATTTTTCAATGCTGTATCAAAAACTTCCAACGGATCCTTGCCTGTCTTGGCGCGGATGATGTCGAACGCATCATACACAACCCTTTCAGCCAAACCCTTCTTGCCGTCATACATCAGCTTGTTAATGAAGCGAGTCAACAGCTTCGAATTGTACACCGGATCCGGCAACACGTCCCTTTTCGGAACAGGCCCTTTTCTCGGCATTTACTTCCCCTCCTTCGATCAAATCATCCGTTTTGCGCGCATTATTTCTTCACTGCGCGTTTTGCACCGTACTTGGAACGACCCTGGTTGCGTTTTGCTACACCGGCCGTATCGAGCGCACCACGGATAATGTGGTAACGGACACCCGGAAGGTCTTTTACACGACCGCCGCGAATCAGTACAACACTGTGCTCTTGCAGGTTGTGGCCGATACCGGGAATGTACGCGGTCACTTCTACACCGTTCGTCAACCGCACACGCGCAACTTTACGAAGCGCGGAGTTCGGTTTTTTCGGCGTAGTCGTATATACTCTCGTACATACACCCCGCTTTTGCGGGCAGCTCTTCAATGCTGGAGCTGTCGATTTTTGCTCGATAACTTCTCTGCCTTTGCGTACCAACTGACTAATTGTAGGCATGCTGGCACCTCCTTCCTACTTAACTGCAGATTGATAAAGTATAAAAACTCACATCCGCCAGCTTGGCGGGCGGAGCCCTTACCGGCTTTCATCGGCTAGGATCGCTACCGCCGCGGCACCCACTTGGATGCCGGCAAGTTTGCCCAGCTCGTCCATTCCCAAAGTCCTATGACACGGAATGCCGGTGGCAGCGCACTCTTCAATGATGCTACGGACCACCCGTTCATCAGCGTCCTGCGCCACAAACACCATCGCGGCCGTTCTTTTTTCAACCGCTTTGGCCGTCTGCTTGAGGCCGACAACTTTCTTGGCTGCCTGTTTTAGCTTCTCTTCCGGCAACATGTTTTTGCCTCCTGTTCCGAAAAAAACGCGCAATCTACCCCGAGACACTTTATTAGTTTAACACTGCTCCCGCCCCATGTCAACATTTTTCACTTCTTTTTTCGCGCCAAAACCCTTGCTATTTCAGGCTTTCACATGTCCACGCATCCTAGTGTTTCATTGTGTTACTTTCGGCGAGAAAAAATTATTTTTCTCGCCGATCATCGTTGTTTTGTATACACGTCCGACAATTCATCGCGCCTGTGCACTAAATATTTTATCACAATCACAGGCGCTTTACGCCACATTGCAAGGGCTCAATAATTATGAAAATAAAAAAAGCAAGATTGTCCGGAAATTTGTTTTTGGACAAGCGGGAACGCCAGCGCGCGGCGCCGAGAAAAAAAGAACCTGTTGGAGGGTTGCTCCAACAGGTTCTAAACCAACTAGTCGTTTTTGACCTTAATCTGGCTGTAGCGGCTCATGCCCGTGCCAGCCGGAATCAGTTTGCCGATGATGACGTTTTCCTTCAGGCCGAGCAACGGATCAACCTTGCCCTTGATCGCCGCGTCGGTCAGAACGCGCGTCGTTTCCTGGAAGGAAGCGGCCGACAAGAAGGAATCAGTCGCCAGGGAGGCCTTCGTGATGCCCAAAAGGACGGTGCGGCCGTCCGCCGGCATCTGGTCTTCATCCACTGCCGTGCGGTTCTTCTCTTCGTACTCGGTCATGTCGACATAATCACCCGGGAGCATATCCGTATCGCCCGCCTCTTCGATGCGGATTTTCCGCATCATCTGGCGAACCATAACTTCGATATGCTTGTCGTTGATCTCAACGCCCTGTGATTTGTAAACCTTCTGCACCTCATGCACCAGGTAGCGCTGCGTTTCACGCACGCCGCTGATGCGGATAATGTCATGCGGATTGATGGCGCCTTCCGTGATGCGATCGCCCACAGATACATGGTCGCCTTCCTCGACGCTGAGCTTCGCGCCGTACGGAATCGCATAGGACACTTCCTCGCCGGACGGAGTCACCACAACTACGCGGCGGGCGCCCTTGCTGTCGTACACGCGAACAGCGCCTTCGTGCTCGCTGAGCAGCGCCGGACGTTTCGGTTTGCGCGCTTCGAACAGTTCTTCGACACGCGGCAGACCCTGGGTGATGTCGTCACCGGCGACGCCGCCCGTATGGAACGTACGCATCGTGAGCTGCGTGCCCGGTTCGCCGATGGACTGCGCAGCGATGATGCCGACGGCCTCACCGACATCAACGTTGTGGCCGGTGGCCAGGTTGCGGCCGTAGCACTTTTTGCAGACGCCGTATTTGGCGTTGCAGTTGAGGACGGAGCGGATCGACACACTCTTGCGGATCGCCGCAATCGCGTCGGCCGTCTCCTCGTCGATCTCGTCGTTGATGCGGTACAGCACGGCGCCGGTCTCCGGATCGCAAATATCTTCAGCCAGAATACGGCCAACCAGACGGTCGCGGAGCGATTCAATCACCGTTTTCTTCTCGCGGCCCTCGGTGATCGCCTCAACGGTAATGCCTTGGATTTCATTCATCCGCACGCGAAGTTCCCGCGCATCAGAGGTCAAAATCGCGTTCAAGGTATCGGCGGTGAGCGCCTCGCCGTCAGCCAGCAAGACTTCGCCATCGCGGTTGATGATATTTTGCGCCACCGGTTTGCCGATGTAACGTTTCGTCATCGTGAAGAGCGCGCGACGCACGTCCTCTTCCGGCATATTGAAGGGAATCGTTTCCGGCTCCGCTTCTTCTTCTTTGTAGACAACCAGCTCCAATACGGCATGGCTGTTGAGCGTATCGAACAATTCATCGTCGATCAGCGTTTCCGACTCACTTACCTGTTCGCCCGTCTTCGAGTCGTAAGCCGGTTCCGCCAGCACGCGGCCCACTAAGGTTTCGCGCAGCTTGTTAGCCGAACGGCCCACGGCGTTTTTACGGAGCTTGGTTTTTTCCTTCACCAGGTTGATCGTCACGACGTCGCAATCATCCTCGCGGACGATGACGTCCTGCGCCACATCGACCAGGCGGCGGGTCAGGTAGCCGGAGTCAGCCGTACGAAGCGCCGTATCGGCCAAGCCTTTGCGGGCGCCGTGCGTGGAGATGAAGTACTCCAGTACGTTGAGGCCTTCACGGAAGTTCGCTTTGATCGGCAAGTCGATGATCCGGCCGGACGGATCGGCCATCAGGCCGCGCATGCCGGCCAGCTGGCGGATCTGCTGCACGTTGCCGCGCGCGCCGGAGTTGGCCATCATATAAACCGGATTAAACTGATCGAGCGTGCTCTGCATGAGTTCCTTCGTGACATCGTCCGTCGCCTGGCTCCAAAGTTTAATGACCTTCTGGTAGCGCTCGTCTTCAGACAATAAGCCGCGGCGGAACATGCCCTCCACCTTCTCGACCTCTTTTTCCGTCAAAGCGAGGATTTCTTTCTTGCGCTCCGGCACCTTGATGTCGGCGACGCCGACCGTGATGCCAGCGCGGCAAGCATTGTGGTAACCCATTTTCTTCACCGCATCCAGCACTTCCGCCGTGCGGGTGTTGCCAAAGAGCTTGTAGGATTTCGCCACCAGGCGGCCCAGCTCTTTTTTATCCATGCGTTTGCCCAAATGCCAAACGCCGTTCTCTTTGTAGAAGTATTTAAGTTCCGGCGGCAGCACTTCGTTGAAGATAACGTTGCCGACCGTTGTTGTGACAAGGCTGTGCCCCGTTTTGTCCGGCTCATCAAAAATCTCGCTGTTTTGGAAGCGGACTTTGACATAAGCATGGAGGTCGATCGCCTCATGGTGATAAGCGAGCAACGCTTCGTCCGGATTGGCAAAAACAGAACCCTCGCCCTTGGCGTTATCCTTGTTGATTGTCAGGTAATAAGCACCCAAGACCATGTCCTGCGTCGGCACTGCCACCGGCTTGCCGTCTTTCGGCGCCAAAATGTTGTGCGCAGACAGCATCAACAGGCGTGCTTCCGCTTGCGCTTCGGCGGACAGCGGCACGTGAACGGCCATCTGGTCACCGTCAAAGTCAGCATTGTACGCCGTACAGACAAGCGGATGCAGCTTGATTGCGCGTCCTTCGGACAAAACCGGCTCGAACGCCTGAATGCCGAGGCGGTGAAGCGTCGGAGCGCGGTTCAACAGGACCGGATGCTCGCGGATGACTTCCTCCAGCACATCCCATACTTCCGGGCGGGCCCGCTCAACCATGCGTTTGGCGCTCTTGATATTGTGGGCCAGACCGTCGTTGACCAATTTTTTCATTACGAACGGTTTGAAGAGTTCAAGCGCCATTTCCTTCGGCAGACCGCATTGGTGCATCTTCAGCTCCGGGCCGACGACGATAACGGAACGGCCGGAGTAGTCGACGCGCTTGCCGAGCAAGTTCTGGCGGAAACGGCCCTGCTTGCCCTTGAGCATGTCCGACAGCGATTTGAGCGGGCGGTTGCCTGGCCCCGTTACCGGGCGGCCGCGGCGGCCGTTGTCGATCAGCGCGTCGACCGCTTCTTGCAGCATGCGTTTTTCGTTGCGGACAATGATGTCCGGCGCATTGAGCTCCAGAAGGCGCTTTAAGCGGTTGTTGCGGTTGATCACGCGGCGGTACAAGTCATTCAAATCGCTCGTGGCGAAACGGCCGCCGTCAAGCTGCACCATCGGGCGAAGTTCCGGCGGGATGACCGGCACGACGTCCATAATCATCCATTCCGGACGATTGCCGGATTTGCGGAAGGCTTCGCTGACTTCCAGGCGGCGAACGGCGCGGATTTTCCGCTGTCCGCTCACCTCGGTCAGTTCCTTGCGCAAGTCGCGCGACATCGCTTCCAAGTCGATTTCGGCCAGAAGGCGTTTCACCGCCTCCGCGCCCATGCCGACTTTAAACGCATTGCCGTAACGGTCACGATAGTCGTGATATTCCGCTTCCGACAAAATCTGCTTTTTCATCAGCGGCGTGTCGCCGGGATCAAGAACCAGGTAAGAAGCGAAATACAGCACTTTTTCCAGCGCCCGCGGCGAGATGTCAAGAATCAGCCCCATGCGGCTCGGAATACCTTTGAAGTACCAAATATGCGAAACCGGCGCCGCCAGTTCAATATGGCCCATGCGGTCGCGGCGGACTTTCGAGCGGGTTACTTCGACGCCGCAGCGGTCGCAAACGATCCCCTTGTAGCGGATGCGTTTGTATTTGCCGCAATGGCACTCCCAGTCTTTCGTTGGTCCGAAGATCCGCTCGCAGAACAAACCGTCCCGTTCCGGTTTTAGGGTGCGGTAATTGATCGTCTCCGGCTTCTTTACTTCGCCGTGCGACCATTTCATAATTTGCTCCGGTGAAGCCAGGCCAATCCGCATTGAGTCAAAATTATTCACGTCCAACAAAGCCTGATCACTCCCTTCTAATCGTCAAGATCATCAAGATCGTCGTCGCCCATGCGGCCCATGGCGCGGATGATGTCATCTTCCGGTTCGCCAATCAAGTCCGCCGTATCGTCCGCTCCTTCGTCGGGTTCAATGACATGGCTGCGGGACGGCGCTTCGACGGGCAGATCATTGCCGAGGCCAAGCTCCAACGCCCGCGCCGTTTCATGCACGTCGTCTTCCGTATCGCGGATAGGAATCTCTTCCTCGTCTTCCGTCAACACCTTGACATCAAGGCCGATGCTCTGCAATTCCTTAATCAATACCTTGAACGATTCGGGCACGCCCGGTTCCGGTACATTTTCTCCCTTGACAATGGCTTCGTAGGTTTTTACGCGGCCCACCACGTCGTCGGACTTAACGGTGAGCAGCTCTTGCAAGGTGTAAGCAGCGCCATATGCTTCCAGCGCCCACACTTCCATCTCGCCGAAACGCTGTCCGCCGAACTGGGCTTTACCACCCAGCGGCTGCTGCGTAACCAGGGAGTACGGGCCCGTGGAGCGGGCATGGATTTTATCGTCGACCAAATGATGCAGCTTCAGCATGTACACATAGCCAACCGTGACTTTGTTGTCGAACGGTTCGCCGGTGCGGCCGTCATAAAGTTGCGTTTTGGCATCTTCATGCAGGCCCGCCGCCTGCAGCGTTTCCACAATGTCTTCCTCGTGCGCGCCGTCAAAGACCGGCGTCGCCAGCTTGACGCCAACCGGCGCATAATCGTGTCCGATCGGGTTCAGCTGCGGCAGACCGTATTGATCGACGTCATAATCGATGGAACGCAGCGCGTCCTTCACGCTGGGATCCTCATTGTAGATTTTCATGCCAAGCGCAGCGGCTGCCCAGCCAAGGTGCGTCTCCAGGATCTGACCGATATTCATACGGCTCGGTACGCCGAGCGGGTTCAAGACTACCTGTACGGAACGGCCATCCGGCAAGAACGGCATATCCTCGCGAGGCATGATGCGGGACACGACACCCTTGTTGCCGTGGCGGCCGGCCATCTTGTCGCCTTCGGAGATCTTGCGTTTTTGCGCGATATAGACGCGCACCTGCTCATTGACGCCAGGCGGCAATTCGTCGCCATTTTCGCGGCGGAACACTTTCACGTTGACAATTTTGCCGGCTTCGCCGTGCGGCACGCGCAGCGACGTGTCTCGCACTTCGCGGGCTTTTTCGCCGAAAATGGCGCGCAGCAGGCGCTCTTCCGCCGTCAGCTCCGTTTCACCTTTCGGCGTGACCTTGCCGACCAGGATGTCGCCGGGGCGTACTTCAGCGCCGACGCGGATGATGCCGCGTTCGTCGAGGTCCTTCAGCGCGTCTTCCGCTACGTTCGGGATATCGCGGGTGATTTCTTCCGCGCCCAGTTTCGTATCGCGGGCGTCGCACTCGTATTCCTCAATGTGGATCGACGTGAAGATGTCGGCCTTGACCAGGTCTTCGCTAAGCAAGATAGCATCCTCGTAGTTGTAGCCTTCCCACGGCATGTACGCGACCAGCACGTTGAAGCCGAGGGCCAGTTCGCCGTGGTCCGTGGAAGGCCCGTCGGCCAGCACGCTGTTGCGCTCCACGCGTTCGCCGCGCGAGACGATCGGGCGCTGGTTGATGCAGGTGCCTTGGTTGGAGCGGCGGAATTTCAACATTTTATAGCGGTCCAGGCCGCCTTTGTCATTGCGGACGCGCACTTCGTCGCCGCTGACGTATTCGACGACGCCCGGCTCTTTGGCCAGAACGCAGACGCCCGAGTCAATCGCCGCCTTGTATTCCATGCCCGTGCCGACGATTGGCGACTGGGTCCGCAAGAGCGGAACCGCCTGACGTTGCATGTTCGCACCCATGAGGGCGCGGTTCGCGTCGTCGTTTTCCAGGAACGGAATGAGGGCCGTTGCGATTGAAACAACCTGCTTCGGCGAAACGTCCATATAGTCGACTTTTTCCGCCGGCACAACGATCGTCTCATGGCGGTAACGGCACGTTACCTTGTCCTCGGCAAACCAGCCGTCTTCGTTCAGCAAGGCGTTTGCCTGGGCGCAAATATTTTCGTCCTCTTCATCGGCGGTGAGGTAGTCAACCTCGTCCGTCACACGGCGGTTGACCTTGTCAATCCGACGGTACGGCGTCTCCATGAAGCCGAATTCATTAACAATCGCAAAAGTCGACAAGGAGCCGATCAGGCCGATGTTCGGACCTTCCGGCGTCTCGATCGGACACATGCGGCCATAGTGGGAGTGATGGACGTCGCGGACTTCGAAGCCGGCGCGCTCACGGCTGAGACCGCCAGGACCCAGGGCCGACAGCCGGCGCTTGTGCGTCAGTTCGGCCAGCGGGTTCGTCTGATCCATGAACTGCGATAGCTGGCTGGAACCGAAGAATTCTTTGATCGAGGCCACGACCGGCCGGATGTTGATCAGCGCCTGCGGCGTGATCACGTCTACGTCCTGAATCGTCATGCGCTCTTTGACCACCCGCTCCATACGGGCCAAGCCGATCCGGAACTGGTTTTGCAAGAGCTCGCCGACCGAACGGAGGCGGCGGTTGCCCAAATGGTCGATGTCATCGCCATGGCCCAAGCCGTCCATAATGTTCAACAGGTAGCTCATCGAAGCAAACACGTCCGGCACCGTCAGCGTGCGGTGCTGGAAGGGCAGATCGCCGTTGACGACGATTTTGACCGCCCGGTCCTTCAGCCGGACGCTGAAGGATTTGTTCTCAGGGCCGTTGAAAATCCCGCTTTCGTCAATTTTCTTCGCCCAGTCGGCGTCAACGATCGTTCCGGCCGGAACAACGATTTCGCCGGTTTCTTCATTGATCAGCGGGCTGTCCGTCATGCGCCCCATGAGGCGGCGGCGCCAGCCGAGCTTTTTGTTGATTTTGTAACGGCCGACCGTTGCCAAGTCATAGCGTTTGGGATCAAAGAAGGTCGTTTCGATCAGTTGCGCAGCATTTTCCAGCGTCGGCGGTTCACCCGGACGCAGGCGCTTGTAAATTTCAATTAAAGCCTCTTCGCGGCTCGAGGTGCTGTCGCGCTCCAAGGTCGCCTGGATGCGCGGATCATTGTTGAAGAAGTCGGCAATCTCGCCGTTGGACGACAAGCCAAAGGCGCGCAGGAGAATCGTGGCCGGCAGTTTGCGCGTCCGGTCAACGCGGGCGTAAATCACCTCGTTGGCGTCGGTCTCAAACTCGATCCAGGCGCCGCGGTTCGGAATAACCGTCGTGCCATAGAGCTTTTTGCCGCTCGTATCGATCGATTCATTGTAGTAAACGCCAGGCGAGCGGACGAGCTGGCTGACGATAACGCGTTCGGCGCCGTTGATAATGAACGTGCCGGTGTCCGTCATCAGCGGGAAGTCGCCCATGAAGACTTTCGATTCTTTAATTTCGCCGGTTTCCTTGTACAGCAGGCGGACATTGACATTCAGCGGCGCCGAATAGCTGGCATCCCGCTCCTTGCACTCTTCAACCTCATACTTCGGCTCACCCAGGGTGAAGCCTTCAAAGGTTAGTTCTAAGTTGCCAGTAAAATCCTGGATGGGAGAAATATCCCGAAAGATCTCTTCGAGCCCTTCGCGCAAAAACCAGTTGTACGAGTTCTTTTGAATCTCGATCAGGTTTGGCATCTGGAGCACTTCGTTGATCTTGGCATAGCTATACCGTGTTCGCTTACCTACCGGTACAGGTCTGAACATGCACACATCCACCCCTTATCTTTTCTACCTCGATGGAACAACAAGATCCGGCTGAACAGACGAAAAAAGAGCAAGTCCTTCCTGCACACCACGCGCTCGGTCCTTGCCTTCTTATATGAATGAAATCAGCCTTCATCCTCCAATATGATGCACTTGCGGTGCCCAACCACTGAACCCCCGAAGCGAAGTCCCACACGGAAAAAGCGAGCTAAAAACTTCTGTCGCAGTTTATAATGATATCATCAGGCGTTTTTTTTGTCAAGCAAGCGATCAAAAAAAAGGCGGCCCGCAAGGGCCGCCTCCCATCTCCAACCGGAGATTATTTTACTTCTACAGTTGCGCCAGCTTCTTCAAGCTTAGCTTTGATAGCGTCAGCGTCAGCTTTCGCTACTTTTTCTTTGATCGCTTTCGGAGCGCCGTCAACGAGGTCTTTCGCTTCTTTCAAGCCGAGGCCAGTCAGTTCGCGAACAACTTTGATGACGTTGATTTTGCTAGCGCCAGCGTTAGCAAGGATGACGTCGAATTCGGTTTTTTCTTCAGCAGCAGCAGCGGCCGGAGCAGCAGCGGCAGCAACCGCTACCGGAGCAGCAGCCGATACGCCGAATTTTTCTTCCATAGCTTTTACCAATTCGGACAGTTCGAGAACCGTCATTTGCTCAATGGCTTCGAGAATTTGTTCTTTCGTCATGTTAAAAACCCTCCATATACTTTCGTTTTATCTTTTTTGTGGTTATGCTCGCCGCAACTCACGCTGCGGCAAGGGGTAAGAACTGCTTACGCAGATTCTTTTTGTTGGCGGACAGCGTCCACAGCGTACACGAACTTGCGGATCGTGCCGGCGAGTACCGAAACAAGACCGGAAATCGGTGCTTGCATGGTGCCTGCCACTTTTGCGAGCAATACTTCGCGGGACGGAAGTTCCGCCAGGGCTTTGACGCCCTCCACGTCGATGACGCGGCCTTCCAGCACGCCTGCTTTAATTTGGAAAGTTTTCACCGTTTTAGCGATTTCCTTTTGGAAGTCCGAAAGGATTTTCGCCGGAGCCACTGCATCGGTCGTGGAAACCGCCAGAGCGGTCGTACCGAAGAGGTACGGTTCCAACCCTTCGATGCCGGCTTCTTTCGCAGCCAGGTTCGTCAACGTATTTTTGACGACGCTGTACTCAACACCAGCTTCGCGCAATTTGCGGCGAAGTTGCGTGTCCTGCGCCACGGTAAGACCACGATAATCAACCAGCACTGCGCCTTTCGCCGTGCTCAGTTTCTCTTTCAATTCAGCAATCGCGGCTACTTTTTCAGGTCTAATAACTGCCATTTTGTTGCCACCTCCTTGTCTTCCGTCATGGAACGCGCTGAAACAAAAGACCTCCGGCTAAAAACACCGGAGGTCGCAAGGATGCTCTATCCTAACTAACCGCTCCGGCCTCGGCTGGCCCGCCTGATCGGCGGATTAAACGGAAAACCCGTACCGGCTGTCTCTAGCCTGGCTGTCTTGTTCAGTTGCCAAAGGGATTAATCCTTCTTGGCGGAAGTCGCCTTCAGGATGTTGACCGGCACACCAGGACCCATCGTAGTGGACAAGGTGATAGCCTTAATATATTGACCTTTCGCACCAGACGGCTTCACTTTGATCAGCGTCTCGATCAGGGTGTGGAAGTTGTCCATCAGCTTATCAGCTTCAAAGGACACTTTGCCGATCGGCGCATGAATGTTGCCGGCTTTGTCAGTGCGATATTCAATCTTACCAGCCTTAATCTCGTTGATAGCGCGGGTCACGTCAAGCGTTACCGTGCCAACCTTCGGATTCGGCATCAGGCCCTTCGGTCCAAGGATTTTACCAAGGCGACCAACGGTACCCATCATGTCAGGCGTCGCGACTGCCACATCAAATTCAGTCCAACCGCCCTGAATTTTGCTGACCAGCTCTTCGGCACCGACAAAATCAGCGCCCGCTTCTTCAGCTTCTTTCGCTTTGTCGCCTTTAGCGAAGACAAGAACGGTTTTGCTCTTGCCTGTGCCGTGCGGCAAAACTACTGCACCGCGAACCTGTTGGTCCGGGTATTTCGGGTCAACGCCGAGCCGAACAGCGACCTCAACTGTCCCATCAAACTTCGTTACGGAAGTTTTTTGCACGAGCTCAATGCCTTCAGCCGGATCGTACGCTTTTTCAGCCTCGATCAGCTTAACGGCGTCTTGGTACTTCTTGCCATACTTAGCCATTTCTTTCTTTCCTCCTTACGTGGTACGAGCGGATACTCAATCCTCCCACCGACAAAGCGCGTAATTAGTCGACGATTTCGATGCCCATGCTGCGGGCCGTTCCTTCGATCATGCGCATTGCCGCCTCAACGCTGGCTGCGTTAAGATCAACCATTTTGCTTTCTGCAATTTCGCGAACTTTGTCGCGGCCGACTTTAGCGACCTTTTTCTTGTTCGGTTCGCCAGAAGCGGTTTCAATACCAGCTGCCTTTTTCAGCAGGATAGCAGCAGGCGGTGTCTTCGTAACGAACGTGAAGGAACGATCCTCGAATACCGTAATTTCAACCGGGATAATCAGCCCGATTTGTTTTGCGGTACGCTCGTTGAATTCCTTTACGAACGCCATGATATTCACACCAGCCTGGCCGAGCGCAGGACCTACAGGGGGGGCCGGCGTCGCTTTAGCCGCTGGAACTTGCAGCTTTACCATTTTAACAACTTTCTTTGCCATCATCGCACCTCCTTATACGGAAATATCTACCTGAGTCACATCCAGTTCGACGGGCGTTTCCCGACCGAAAATCTCTACGAGCACCTTGACCTTGGCCCGGTCCTGATCCACCTCAGTAACCACGCCGGTCCAGCCCTCGAAAGCGCCGGTCTTAATCCGCACGAGCTGTTTGACCTGGATATCAAATTTGGGTCTGGCCTCCTCGATCCCCATGGTTTTCAGGATATGGCGAACTTCCGGGTCAGTCAGCGGAATCGGCTTGGTACCGGAACCGACAAAACCAGTGACGCCGGGCGTGTTGCGCACAACATACCAAGACCTGTCGTTCACTATCATTTCTACCAGCACATAGCCTGGGAAAACCTTGCGCGGGATGACCTTCTTCTTGCCGTCCTTGTACTCGACTTCATTTTCCATCGGCACCAGCACGCGAAAAATCTCGTCTCCCATGCCCAGCGACTGAACCTTGCGCTCCAGATTCGCTTTCACCTTGTTTTCATAGCCAGAATACGTGTGGATTACATACCAATTCTTTTCCGATTCCATACCTGTCGAAAAGCCCGATGAGCTTTTCTTCCTCCTTAGCCGTGTTCGTTCAGCCCTTCAAAATCCACCGGAACAGATAGCTGAAAACAGTATCCATCCCCCAGATCAGGAGCGCCACCAGCAAGACGGCCACGAACACAACGACCGTATGGGTCATGAGTTCTTTTCGTGTAGGCCAGGATACTTTTTTCAGTTCACCGCGAACTTCCCGCAGGAACTTCTTCCAGCCCGCCGCATTGGTTGCGACAGTTTCTTGCATGGCCATCGCTTCACATCCTCAGATTACTTCGTTTCTTTGTGCAAAGTCGTCTTTTTGCAGAACTTGCAGTATTTATTGAGTTCGATGCGTTCCGGGTCGTTTTTCTTGTTCTTGTTGGTCTGATAGTTACGTTGTTTGCACTCAGTGCAAGCCATCGTCACAGCAACGCGCATATTGCTACACCTCACTTATTCATCACTATATTTGTTACCAGTCGCAGTATTTCGCGTCAACAAAACAAAATGCGACTCGCAAAATATCGCTAATATACTGTAGCATATTAATTTTTCTCTGTCAACGCCCCGCAAAAAAAGCAGAGCCGGCTGCCAGGAGCCGGCTCCAGACGAAACAAGTGAAAAACGTTGTCTTACTCGTTGATAGCGGTTACGACGCCAGCGCCAACCGTGCGGCCGCCTTCGCGGATCGCGAAGCGCAGGCCCGGTTCGATAGCAATCGGCGTGATCAGCTCGATGTCCATGGTGATGTTGTCACCAGGCATTACCAT
>JAJUGR010000005.1 GCA_029265905.1 Sporomusaceae bacterium
CACCCAAGTACTTTCGCACAAGAAGATGAGGGCGGCAAGGCGCGAGACTGGCGCGAAGGCAGCGCGCGATGCGACGCAGGCGTACCCTAAGGTACGTCGAGGAGGGGAGCTCGCGACGACAAAGCCAGACGACGCGGATGGTCGCCCGAAAGGGTGGCGACGCCCTGGGAGGATAGCCGTTGCCGGCCGGATAAAGAGCTCAGTGCCATTTGGCGCTGGGCTCTTTGCATTTGCACGGCAGGAGGCGAAAGGCCGCCCAAGTACTTTCGTACAAGAAGATGAGGGCGGCAAGAGTCGCGGTCATGCACCTGCCCTTCCGCCGCCCTGGGAAATGCCCGGCCGAACATGCCGGCGCCTTAAGGCTTGCGCAAGCGGCCGGCATTAACGCGCCTCCTGCGCTGAATGCCTAAGCGGTCATCCGTGACCTATTTGCCGCTCGTGCCGCGCCTTTTTGGCGGGCACGTTGCCGACCCGTCATTTAGGGGGCGGGCGGAAAGGCAGCTGCATATCCCGCTAAACGCAAAGGGTGGCGACGCCCTGGGAGGACATTCTGCAAACTCGGGCCAATTCTATTTGTTTGCCAATATGCAGGTGTTTTTAAAAATATGTGGAAATAAAAGCCTACTTATGATTTAATAATAATTAAAGTCTATTGCGAGTGATTACTTAAGGTGGAGGAGTGCGTATGTACAGGCAAGCAATGTCGGTCGGCATCGCTTTGTTAATTGGGGCAGGCTGCTTGAACATTGCCGTTGCCGCCGCTTTGCCGGTTAGCGCGACGACGGTTGAATCAATTGCATATGAATCAATCGCTAACCTAGGCAATGACGAGCTTCATAGCAAAGGGATAGGGCTGGCCCGCAGCGGCAAGGTGGCGGAGGCCGTAGTGGCGCTGCGGATGTTGACCGAACGCGCTGGCGCTACGGAAAAGGCTTGGCACGATTACTTGACGGTTTTGCAATGGGCAGGGAGCAATCGGACCGTGCTTGACCTGTATCAGCAGCGTTACGCCGGACAGGAAAACTTATTGCCCGGATATTTATTGCGCTCGATTGCCGGCGCCTACTATCAGCTAGAGCAGTTTGAACTGGCGCAGCAGTATTACGCCATGGCTGTCGCCAAAGGTGAGGGGGCGGCCCGCTTGCCGCAAGCTGAAGCGGCGATGCGGGCGGGCGATATTGAAGTTGCAAATTCTCTTTATGAGGCGCTGCTGCTCGAAAACCCGCGCAATATTGCCGCCTACTTGAGTCGTTCGGAGATGTCCATCTATCGGAAAAATTTTGCCCAAGCTGACCTGGATTACATAAAAGCGTTGGCCCTGCTGCCTGATGATGAGGACCAGGCCATGCGCAAACGGCAGATTGACGCAAACCGAGCAGGGATTTACATACGGACAAATGAGCTCGCGCCCGCAATTAAGCTGTTGCGGCCTTATATGAAGCCTGGAGCTGCAACCCGCACGATGGAATGCGATTACGTTCTCGCTTTGCGTTTGCGGGGCGATTATCGACAGGCAATAGCGGAGGCGCAGCGTTTATGGCCTGATCTGCGCGATGTGCCGGCGTACGGACTCCAAGCGGTCGCGGACGCATATTTGCGCTTAGGCGAATATGATCAGGCGGAGCGGATCTATTCTTTGGTACTGGAGCGCGAACCGTCTCGGACCGCGGCGCTGCTGGGCCGCGCCTACGGATTCGTTGCGAGGGGCAAGCTGGATGATGGTTTAGCTTTATATAAAGACGCCTGGCATCAGGACAAACGGATTGGGAGCATCGTTGCCGCCGACGCCGCTTATTTCTTTGATGCCGGGCGCTTCACAGCCGGCAAGGCGCTGTATGACTTGCTGCTAGTGCTGGAGCCGAGCAAACCAATCTATTACCGCGAGCTTGCCAATAGCTTGCTTCGGCACGGCATGCCCCGCGAAGCTTACGGCGTTTACCGCCGTTTGGCCGTGATGCCGGAAGGGGCGTTGTACGGATTATCCGGTCAAGTGAAAGCCGCTGTGGCTGCCGGCGATTATCGCGCCGCCGAGACGGCACTGGCTGATTTGCAGATTCGTTTTCCCCGGCATACCTTGACGGCCGAGGCCGGGCAGGCCTACGGCAAACGGTACGCTGGCAGTGCGACTTTCGGGTTGCGGGCCTTTGATGACTACAAGGGAAATCATATCGTTGCCTGGGATCATTCCGGCGATCTGGCTTTAGGCCGTGACAGTTGGGCTGTTTTGTGGGGGGATGAGGTCAATCGAGTTGCTGATGACCTTGAACACATTCGGGTTAATGCCAAGCGAGTCGGATTCGCGGCGCGAGAGCACTGGTGGGCCTCGCGATTTTGGGTGTCCGACTATCGCGGGGCCGGTCAGAGCGAAGTGGGCGGTCATTGGGATGCGGATCTCTACTTGCGTGATTTTACGAAGCTTAATTTTGCCATCGCCAAGCAGCCGCTAAAGGACGTGCAGGCATGGCAAAACGGCCCTGTCATGGCGCTGTCGCGGACGGCAACGCTTAACCATCGTGTCGGCCATGGCGACTATTATGAAGTCTCGTACACCTGGGACGGTTATTCAGACGGGAACCGTTTTTATGGCTGGTCGGCCAACTATTCGCATAATATTTTCGAGCGTGGCAAGAAAAGCTTGGATTGGTTTGCTTTTGCCAGCCGCGGGCGCTACCGCTACGAATCACCGGACTATGAGAGTCCTGCCGCTCGCATCAGCTATGGTGTTGGCACGGTCCAGCGCTGGCAAATTCCAAACGGTTATTGGGAATGGACCAATGGGCTAGGGTGGGGCTATGACAAACCGGAACCAACTGACTTCTCGCCTTACACGCGTTTGGAGCATGGTTACAGTTTTTCACCGTCGCACAAGTTGGTGGCAGGGATTGAATACGGCGGTCGAACGAATCGGCTGAACAACCGACATGGTATGCTGTATGGTTATCGGCAGTTCGACGTCCGGTATGATATTGCATGGTAGGGGGAATGAGGATGTTGGCAAAGTATTTGCAGTCCTTTTTGCGGTTGGCGGCCTTAAGTATCGTTCTCTTTGTTCTTGCGCCATTACCCGCTTGGGCTGGCTCATTGACGGTACTTTGCTACCACGATATTGCCAGCCGGGATGAGGCGGGCGCCGCCAATCCCTGGACGGTAACCGAAGACGTTTTGGATAGTCATTTCCGTTATCTGCGCGACAACGGTTATCAAGTAATTAGTTTGGCTGATTATCTGGCTGCAGGCAACGGCGAGAAAGTTCTGCCGGAGAAGGCCGTTTTACTCACCTTTGACGACGGATACGTATCGTTTTATGAAAAAGCGTTCCCGTTGCTGCACCGTTATGAATATTCGGCGGTGCTCGCGGTTGTCGGCAACTGGATCGATGGTACGCCGCCGGATGACGTGGGGAAGCTGCTCAACTGGGCTCAACTCCGGACGCTGGAAGCAAGCGGACGGGTAGAGGTAGTATCTCATTCGCACGACCTTCATCGCCTGGGCACCATGACGCCGCAGGGAGACGGAGCCAACTTGGCGAAGCAGCGGCTATATGTCGGCGACAAGTATGAAACGCAAGCCGATTTTGAGGCCCGCATCGCGTCTGATTTCTCGCTGGTGCAAGAAACTTTTCGACGTGAACTTGGCCATACGGCCCGTGCCCTTGTCTGGCCGTACGGCCATTACAGCGGCGACGCTTTGCGCCTTGCGAAGCGTGCGGGATTTTTGGCCACCTTCGGCCTGGACGGCGAGGCGAAGACAACGGGCGAGAACAGCCTGCCGGTAGTTAGACGCGGAATCATTTACGGCAACCCCGACGAAAAGCGTTTTGCCACGTTTCTAGATAGCGGTATGGCCGAGTGGCGCAAGCGGCCGATGCGCTTGGCGCAAGTAGATTTGGATCTAATCTACGACCCGGATCGCAGGCAAATGGACGAAAATATCCGTCAGCTGTTGGAAAGATTGGCCAGATCAGAGGTTAATGCCGTAGCCCTGCAGAGCTTTGCCGACCCCAATGGCGACGGCAATGTCGAGCAAGCTTATTTTTGGACACGCCAGGCACCGGTCAAAGCGGACGTATTCAGCCACGTTTCCAGACGTTTGGCAGAAAGAGGTTACCGGGTATTTGCCTGGCTGCCAACGCTAGCCGGGCAGTGGCTCCTGACAGATAACCCCGAGGACGAGGTGGTGGCTAGCGAAGCCTCCAAGGCGGGGTGGTACAGGCGCGCCACGCCGTTTAGCGGGCGTGTACAGCAGAAACTGCACAAATTAGTTGATGATCTATTTACGTACGCGTGGGTAGATGGCGTACTGTTTCAGGACGACTTGTATTTGAATGATTTTGAGGATTTTTCGCCGGCGGCAAAAGTTGCCTACTCGCATTCGTTCGGCCACGCGCTGACCCCTGCTGTTCAGGAAGATCCTGCGCTAAGGGCGGAGTGGACGGCCTGGAAAACAAGTGCGATCAATCAACTGACGGTTGAGTTGGCCAGGACGATTCGGCACAGGCGTCCGGATGCGTTAATCTTGCGCAATATTTACGCCATGCCTGTTCTCAAGCCTGGTGCCGAGGAGTGGTTTTCCCAGCGCTACAGCAACTTTTTAAGTGAATATGATTACACCGTGATCATGGCCTATCCGTACATGGAAAAAGAGGGAGATGCGGCGGGCCAATGGCTGGAAAAACTGGCGCGGACGGCGCTGCGCAACCAGGATGACGCCCAGCGGGTAATTTTTAAACTCCAAACATACGATTGGGAAAAGAAACGCTGGCTGAGCGACAAGGAGATGCGGCAGCAGGTGGCGGCGCTGAGAAAGGGCGGCGCCAGGCACATCGGTTATTACCCGGAAGCCGTGTTTGATGTGAAGATTGCGCCTTTGCCTGTTGTAGATAAGGGGGCGTATGATCAGCCATGAACATTTTTGACTGGATCGGCGCATACATTTTTTATTATCCGCTGGTGATGAGCCTGGTGTGGATGATTGGCGGCTTGTTTTTTCACTTTCGGAAAGAACGCCAGCAGGCGGAATTTCCTACCTTGCCGAGGTATCCGCTGATTTCAGTGCTGATCCCCGCTCGCAACGAGGAAGCGCATATTCAAGAAACGGTCGAAGCGATTCTGGGAACCGCTTACCCGAATTATGAGGTCATCGTTGTCAATGACGCCAGCGGGGACACGACAGGCGAAATTGTCCGTGCATTGGCAGAGCGGCATGAGCAGGTGCGCGTGTTGGAGCTTACGACAAATATGGGCAAGGCCAACGGCTTGAATTTCGCATTTTTAATGAGCCGGGGCGAAATCGTCGTGACGATTGATGCTGATTGTCTGCTCGATTATCATGCTTTGCACTGGATAGCGTGGCACTTTGTCACGTTCCCGCGCGTCGGTGCTGTGACCGGCAATCCGCGCGTACGCAACCGCACCAGTCTGCTGGCCCAGATCCAGACAGCCGAATATTCTAGCGTCATCGGTTTGATCAAGCGTACCCAGCGCCTGTTGGGCAAGGTGCTGACCGTATCCGGCGTCATTGCCGGCTGGCGGCGCGAGGCTCTCATCGATGTCGGGCTGTGGAGCAGCGACATGGTGACGGATGACATTGATATGACTTGGAAAATGGAAAAGCGCTTTTGGGATGTCCGCTACGAAACGCGTGCATTGGGGTGGATGCTGGTGCCGGAGACGCTGACGGGACTATGGCGGCAGCGGTGCCGCTGGTCGCAGGGCGGGGTAGAGGTGCTGCGGCGTCACGCAGATGTCTGGAAGGATTGGCGGCAGCGGCGGATTTGGCCATTGTACCTTGATTACATATTGAGCATTAGCTGGGCGTACCTGTTCCTGCTCTCCATGCTGTTTTGGGCATATTGCTTTCTGACCGGGAACTGGCATGCAATTGCCCAGCTAGGCAATCCGATTGTCCAGTGGAACGGTTCGGTTATCGCGCTTGTTTGTCTGCTGCAGTTCGCAGTCAGCCTGTTTATTGATGGCAAGTACGATCAGCGGCTCTGGCTGACGTATTTTTGGGTTATTTGGTATCCGATTGTTTATTGGCTGTTTAATGCGTTTACACTTTTGCTGGCTGTGCCGAAAGGGCTGATAAAGAAATTTGGCCAGACAGCTGTTTGGATTAGCCCCGATCGAGGGTTGAAGGTGGTGGAGCCGGATGAGAAAAAAGCCTGAACCGCCTGTGATCTTTTCTCCCCGTGCGCAAACCAGGGGGCAGCGCACGGTTGAAAGCACGATCAAAGGCCTGTTGACGATCCTTTTGCTGGCGGTGGTGCTGCTGCTAACGATTGGTTTATGGATTGGGTCCGGTTGGTATTTGCGTGATCAGCTATTTGCTCCCCAGTACTTTGACCGTACGGTCAAGGTGATGATTACGCTGACTTTTGTAGCGCTTGCGGCGTTCTTGACAATTTTTGCCTGGCAGCAATACAACTTGCGCGTTTTTGGCGGGAAGAATCGGCGCAAGTTTGCGGAGGCGTTGGACGCTGGGCCTGTAGCGACGATGTTTCAAGTTGAATACGAGAATGTGGCTAAAGCACAGCGGCTGAAAATTGGCCGCCTGGTTGTTGAGGGGGAACGGTTGGTTCTATGCGATCTGAATGATGGTTGCTTCCCGCTGGTTTCCCCGGAAAACGCAAAAAAAAGCGGCAAGTAGACGCTTTTTTTGCGTTTTTGCCGGGATAAGTTGTCATATTTGCTTGGCAGGCGTTATAATGAAAGCTGTGGTGTAAAACAGCTTTGGAGGGTAAAAAATGGACAAAACGATTCAGTTTGGTTTCGGCCGGAAGATGATGGCGCTTACGTTGCCTGAAGAACACATTTTGTATGAGATAGAAGGCGCTCCTGCGACCGAAATCAACGACGTGGCAGCGGCGACGCTCGAGGCTCTGCGCAATCCGATCGGATCCCCCCCTTTGCGCGAATTGGTTAAAGCAGGGGAGACGGTTGCCGTAATCGTCAGCGACATTACGCGCGGCTGGATAAAATCCTATGCTTTCCTGCCGACGATTTTAAACGAACTCAATAGTGTCGGCATCCCGGATGAGGATATTTTTATTGTCATTGCTTTGGGCACGCATCGCCCGCATACGCCGGAAGAGGACCTGGCGGTGTGCGGCGAGGAAGTCGTCAAGCGGGTCCGGATTTTGCAGCATGACGGGTTGGACGCGTCACAGCTAACCTATCTAGGCAAAACGACGCGTGGTACGGAAGCTTATGTCAATTCGCACGTCATGAAGGCCGACCGCATTATTTTGACCGGCGGCATCGCTTTTCATTTAATGGCAGGCTACGGCGGCGGCCGCAAGAGCATCATGCCGGGGGTCAGCGGTGATGTGACGATTCAAGGCAACCACAGCATTGCGCTGCATCCGACTGTCGGTTTGGGCGCCAACCCGCTGTGCGAGTCGGGCAAGCTTGACGGCAACCCGCTGCATGAGGATATGACTGAAGTTGCGGCGATGGTCAATCCGACCTTTTTGGTCAACGGGGTGTATACGGCGGAAGGAAAGTTCCATCGCATCATGGCCGGCCATTGGTACGAGGCTTGGCAAGAAGGCTGCAAGGCAGTTGACGGCATTTTCGGTATTCCGATTCAGGAGAAAGCGGATGTGGTCATTGCCTCGGCCGGCGGCTTCCCGAAGGACATTAATCTTTACCAGGGGTCAAAGACGATCGACAACGCGTTTATGGCCGCCAAACCAGACGGGGTTATCATTTGCCTTTTGGAATGCCCGGATATTCAAGAACCGCCGGTGTTCAGCTCCTGGTTCCGCTTTGATGACATTCGGACGTTTGAGCAGGCGGTGCGGGATGATTTCTCCATTCCGGCGTTCATCGCGTTTAAATGTGCTGACATTGCCAGCAAATTGACCGCGATTGTTGTCACAAAGCCAGAGAATGCGGCATTCATCAAGCGGACTGGCATGATTCCTGTCGCCACCTTGGATGAGGCGTGGGCGATCGCTCAAGAAAAGATGGCGGGAAGAGCTGATTATAAAGTGACTGTTATGACGCACGGCGCCAACACGGTGCCCAAGCTGAAGGCATAAAAAAATCCTGTTGAGTCCCGGCCTGGGCTTCAACAGGATTTTTTATGCCCGTTACGAGAAGGGGTGATGGGTGTGGTCGTTGCCGGAAAAAAACCAGCCGCCGATGCAGATTACAAGAAAAACGCTCCAAAAGGTCGCTTTCCATTCGGCCGATTCGACAAAACCGTGGTTGAGCATCGCGACGGCCGGATGGGCCATTGTGTACACCATCAGTTTAACGCCGACCCAGCCAACCAGACCATAAGCTGCGGTTTCTAAGGCTGGACGACGATCGAGCAGCTCGACAACCTTTTGTGCCGCAAAGCGCATCAAGATGACACCGATAAAACCGCCGGCGAAAACAACCAGAAACTTGGCTGTTTCCAAACCGCCGATCTGCTTGCTGATCAATGCGCCTAGATCAAGGGGGCGCAGCGTGAGCGCCAGCGCGAGCGCCGCCATGATCGAATCGACGGCAAATGCGATGTCGGCAATTTCCACCTTCAGCACTGTGAGCCAAAATTCTTTTGCGCTGGCGGGGGAGCTGGCGGGGCCGCCAGGTTCTTCATGCTGGGAAATGGCTTTCGCTTCAAGGCGACCATAGAGGTGCTTGAGACTCAAAAAGAGCAGGTAAACGGCGCCGATCGCTTGAATTTCCCACATGTCAATCAGATATGAAATAAGAAACAATGCGGAAAAACGCAATACAAACGCGCCGGCCAAGCCCCAAAAGAGGGCTCGACCTCGTTGTGCTTCCGGTAGAACGCGGACGATCACGGCCATCACGCAAGCATTGTCGGCAGCTAAGACGCCTTCAAGAAAAATCAGGATAAGAAAGACCCAGAGGTACTCGACTAAAACTGGGGCATCCGGCATGGTAATCACTTCCTTTAAATGTGATTTTGCATGGCTTTTGCCGGACAACCTAAAAAAGAAAAGACCTTTACCAATAAAAATTGGTAAAGGTCTCGCCTACAACGTCTCGCTGTTGCCTGCAAAGCCGAGGCTATGCCTGTGTTGACGACTTTGCAGCAGGAGGCTACTCCCCTTTGCCGTGCGGAGCTTTAAGGCTACCCGGCAGTCGTACTACCACGAAAGGCGTATTTACTTCTTTCACCTTCAGTTTACCTGGGGGCTTTTCAACTGTCAAGAAATTTTCCGGGCGTTAGTCGTTAACTGTGGAGACCGTTTGCCGCTCGGAATAGATCCAGCCGCCAGCGCAGATGCCAAGAAACACGCTCCAGAAGAGGCCTTTCCAGGCGACAGACTCAACGAAGCCATGCGAGAGCAAGGCTACCCCGGGGTGGGCGAGCGTATAAACCAGCAACTTCACGCCGACCCAGGCGACCAAGAGATAAGCGGCAGTCTCAAGGCTTGGCCGTTTATCAAGCAGTTGGACGAATTTTTGCGCGGCAAACCGCATCAGCACTAAACCGGCAAAACCGCCGATAAAAATCACGGCGAATTTCGCGGTATCCATGCCGCCGATCTGTCCGCCGATACCCAAAGAGGGGAGTGACATGGCCAGTGCGATGGCCGCCAAGATGGAGTCAACCGCGAAGGCTAGATCAGCCAACTCGACTTTCAGCACAGTGAGCCAAAAATCTTTCTTTGAGATCGGTGTGCTTTCGGCTTGTACTGCCGCAACGGCGTCTTTCTTATCGGCTGCAAAGCTTTGATGCAAGTGCTTGCCGCTCATAAAGAGGAGGTAAGCAGCGCCGATCGCTTGAATTTGCCACATGTCGATCATGTAGGAAATGACGAACAAGGACAACAGGCGAAAGACAAAGGCGCCAGCCAAGCCGAAGAATAAAGCACGTTGGCGCATTTTTTCCGGCAGCCTCTTGACAATGACCGCCATTACACAGGCATTGTCGGCAGCCAGAATTCCCTCCAAGACCACGAGAATCGCGAGTACCCATAAATACTCGACCAGGATGGTAGTTTCAGGCATATGCGTCAGTCCCCCTTCAATTTGAGTTAGTGGTAAAAGAAAAAGACCTTTACCACCGGAATGGTAAAGGTCTTGCCAACAACTCGCGTTGCAACAAAGCCGAAGGCGCCATTGCCCTGAAATGACGACTTTGTTTAGGAGGCTACTCCCCTTTAGTGATCTTAGTATACGGGAGAGTTTGCGTATTTGTCAATACACAAATTAATCAAGCTTATTGCTGGAACCAAGCACGTTGCGGATTTTGTGTTGGACCATGTTTTTAATGGCTTCACGGGCTGGCTTCAGGTACTGGCGCGGATCGAAGTCCCCGGGATGCTGCGCCAGGTGCTTGCGGATCGAGGCGGTCATCGCCAAACGCAGGTCAGTGTCGATATTGATTTTGCAGACGCCGGAAAGCGCGGCCTTGCGGAGCATGTCCTCAGGAACACCTTGCGCGCCATCAATTTTGCCGCCGAACTCATTGCAAAGCGCAACAAATTCAGGCAGAACAGTGGAAGCGCCATGCAAAACAAGCGGGAAGCCAGGCAACAGAGAGGAGATTTTATCCAACCGTTCGTAGTCGAGACGGGGCGTTCCTTTGAACTTATAGGCGCCGTGGCTCGTGCCAATGGCAATGGCCAAAGAATCAACGCCGGTTCTCTCAACAAACTCAACAGCCTGATCGGGATCGGTATAAATTGCGTCTTGTTCACTGACGCTCACCGCGTCCTCAATGCCGGCTAAGCGGCCCAATTCGGCCTCGACGACAACGCCGCGTTCGTGAGCGTATTCAACGACGCGTTTGGTAATGGCGATGTTTTCTTCAAACGGCAATTTAGAGCCATCGAACATGACGGAGGAAAAACCGCCATCGATGCAGGATTTGCAGATTTCAAAGTCCTCGCCGTGGTCGAGATGAAGGCAAATGGGCAAATTGGAGTCTTCGAGCGCAGCCTCGACCAACTTAACCAGATAAATGTGTTTTGCGTATTTGCGCGCGCCAGCGGAAACTTGCAAAATAATGGGTGATTGTTCTTCCTTGGCCGCATCGACGATGCCTTGGATAATCTCCATGTTGTTGACATTGAAAGCGCCAATGGCATATTTGCCGGCATAAGCTTTCTCGAACATTTCTTTGGACGTGACTAATGGCATGATTTTACCTCCCGAATCTTATTTTCATACAGGCCTATTATACCACACTAGCTTGAAAAATAGTGTACGCTGCTGGCGAAATTGCGCTTATTTAAGCAACGCCTGCCAGGCTGCCGAGAGGGGGCAGCGCAACCGCAGCCACTCATGCGTATGCGGATGGCAAAAGCGCAGTTCCCAGGCATGAAGCGCCTGCCCCGGCAACGGAGGCGCTTTGGCGAAACCGTACAGATCATCACCTGTTAAAGGGAAGCCGCAGGCGGCGGCGTGGACACGAATTTGGTGCGTGCGTCCCGTATGCAGCTCAAAGCGGAGCAAGGAACGATCAGCACAGCGTTTCAGGACACGAAAGCTGGAATGGGCTGTCTGCCCGGCGGCACTGACCACGCGCTCGATGATGCTGCCCGGCTTGCGGGCGATGGGCAGAAAGATCTCTCCCGCTTGCACGGGGGGGAGGCCGTCGACTAAAGCAAGATAACTTTTGTAAAGAGGATGGGTCTGCAGATAATGGTGATCGCGGGGATTTTTGGCGAACAACAGCAGGCCGGAGGTGTTGCGGTCGAGCCGGGTAACGGGGTGAACGCTGGCAGCCGGACTTTGTTGTTGGCAATAAAAGAGCGCGTAGTTAACCAGGGACGGCTCCGGACCAGTCGACAAAGGGTGGGTGATTAGACCAGCCGGCTTGTTGACGGCCAACAAAAAATCGTCTTCAAAAACAATCTCGATTTTACCTTGTATTGGCGGCAGCGAACTGGTTGGCAGCGTGATGGTGATTTCGTCGTTTGCGGCGAGAAAGTCGCCTAAGCTGGCAGGCATGCCGTTACGCAGGATGGCTCCTTCTCGCTTTATGCGCCGTCGGAGCGTGAGCGAAAAATGGCGTTGGCGCAAAAAGGCGCTGAGCGTGGTGGGGCGCTCTAGCGCCGGAATAGAGAAATGCCACATCGTGCAAGGCCTCCCGGATTAATTAATACCTTTATCATAACAGCTGCTTCACAAAAAAGAAAATTTAATTGCGTGTGGATAGGATTTTAGCAACTTATCGCGAATATATCAAGATTCGAAAAGTGTAGGTGGTGAGTGAATGGATTGGGGTGCGGCGAATAGAACCGCTGTGCTTGCCGGTTTCATTGTTTGGTGGACATTGGCGCCACGAATGAATCGCGCAGGGGCGTTCGACCGACTGTTGGCGTATTTGACCGCCATGATGGTCCTGTTGATTGCAACAGCTGAATTGATCATGGTTAAGCCGTTGCCTTTTTACTTCATGGTTGGCGGCGGTTTGGCTTTTTTTTATCAATTCAGCCGGATCGTTATTCGGATTGCCAGACGCGGAGGAGAATAGCACAAAAAACACGCCCGCAACCATGCAGGCGTGTTTTTTGTGCCCAATGCTTATTTTACCCGGTCGTTGGTGAGGCCGAATTTGTCTAGCAGCGTGAAGGTCAGACTCATCAAGATTGCGACAATTGTGGCCAGCGCCATGCCTTGCAGGCTGATCGAGCCGATGTCGATCTTTGCCCGGCTGATGCCGACAATCAGAATGACGGAGGTAAGGATCAGGTTGCGGGATTTGCTGTAATCGACTTTCGCTTCGACCAGCATGCGGATGCCGGAAGCCGCAATAACGCCGAACAGCAGGATGCACACGCCGCCCATAACCGGAACCGGGATGGTGCGGATCGCTTCCGTCAGTTTGCCGACGAAGGACAAAATGATGGCAAGCGTTGCGGCGCCGCCGATGACCCAAACGCTATAAACGCGGGTAATGGCCATTACGCCGATATTTTCGCCGTAAGTCGTGTTCGGTGTCGCGCCGAAAAAGCCGGAAATGACGTTTGACAGGCCGTCGGCAAAAAGAGAGCGGCCGAGGCCAGGCTCTTTGACCAAATCGCGTTCCACGATGTTCCCGGTCACGACAAGGTGGCCGATGTGCTCGGCCAAAACGACCAATGCGGCCGGGGCAATAATCATGATCGCATTCAGGTTAAAGGCGGGAGAGTATAAGGTTGGGGCCTGAAACCAAGCGGCGCGCGCTACCGGGGTTAAATCAACGATGCCCAGGAAGAAAGACAGGACGTAACCGGAGATAACGCCAATCAAAACAGGGATGATGGACATAAAGCCGCGGAAGGCAATTGAGCCGATTACCGTAACGGCCAGGGTAAAGAGGGAGACAATGACGGCCGATTGGTTGATTTTGTCGCCTGTCAGTCCGGCCATGTCAGCGGCCACAGGTGCAAGCTCCAGGCCGATAACGGCGACGATTGCGCCCATGGCGGCCGGGGGGAAAATGACGTTGATCCAGCTGATCCCGACCAGGCGGATAATCAGCGCAAACAAGCAAAAAAGCAGGCCGAAGACGATGAATCCGCCTTGCGCGGCTGCATAACCGAATTGGGGTATGATGACAAGAACCGGCGAGATAAAGGCAAAGCTTGAACCGAGGTAGGAAGGAATCTTACCTTTCGTGAGAAGCAGATAAAGCAATGTGCCGATGCCATTCAGCAGCAGGCAGGTGGCCGGATTGACCTTGAACAAAAAGGGCACGAGAACAGTGGCGCCGAACATGGCGAACAAGTGCTGCAGGCTTAACGGTATGGCTTGCAGCAGGGGCGGGCGCTCTTCAACTTGGATAATTCGTCTTTGCATAATGCGACAACCTCCTTTTTCATGGGCAAAACAAAACCCTTGCCCGGTGGCAAGGGTATAACGGCGACAAATCGCGTTGCGCGTATAGTGACCTTGTTAGCCTCTCGGGACTAAGTTAAAGGTAATTTTTTATTTACTATATCACTGTTCCATCGCTTTGTCTACACATGCGCGACAGTCCGTCTCAAGAAAATAGGAAAATAAATTCGCAAGCGGAGCAGCGAACGCAGAGCAATGAATTTCCCCCTTGCCAGGGCAACAATCTTTTAATAAAAAAAGGATTTTGGGCGGGCGATAAGGAATAACTAACTTTATCCAAGCGTGAGAAGCTACAGGGGAGTGATATGGATGAAAATGGCGGATTTAACCCAAAGCGCGGACTGGAAATCGGAAAAACATGTCCCAGTCATCGAGGCGCCGGACAAAGTGAGGGCTGGCGAACTGTTTACGGTTAAGGCCTGCGTTGGACTCGAAATTCCACACCCGAACACAACAGAGCATCATATCCGTTGGATAAAGCTATACTTTAAACCTGAAACTGGAAAATTCGCCCATGATTTGGGACAAGTCGAATTTTCCGCACACGGGGAGTCAATCGAAGGGGCGAACAAAGGCCCTTTGTTTACAGAGCCTTTTGCCAGCTTCAGCGCCAAATTGACGGCGTCAGGCACCTTGGTCGCCGTGGCATATTGCAACATTCATGGCTTGTGGGAAAGTGCGAAACCGATTGTGGCCGAGGCGTAAATTTGATTTCCCAACAAAGTCCTTCATAAGAAGGACTTTGTTTTTTTGTAGAGAATATAATTGTGTTGCCCTAAATATGAGGAGGGATAGCATGGCGTTAATTGTCAAGAAATTTGGCGGCAGTTCTGTTGCCACACCGGAAAAGATAAAGCAAGTGGCAAAAAGGGTTCTGCGGGACAAACAGGCCGGCGACCAGGTCGTGGTTGTCGTTTCGGCGATGGGCGATACTACTGACGACCTGCTGGCGTTAGTGGAGCAGATAACAACCGCCATGCCGCTCCGAGAAATGGACATGCTGCTGGCAACCGGCGAGCAGGTCACGATCGCTTTGCTGGCCGCGGCGTTTGCGGAGCTTGGACAAGCGGCGCAATCTTTCACCGGCGCGCAAGCAGGAATCTGCACCAACAAGAATCACACCAAGGCGCGCATCTTGTCGGTCGACCCGACGCGGGTGAGAGACGCTCTTTCTGAAGGGAAGATTGCGGTTGTGGCCGGATTCCAGGGCATAACGGCAGAGGGCGAGATAACGACGCTCGGACGAGGCGGATCTGATACTACGGCTGTCGCCTTAGCCGGCGCGATGAAAGCGGACGTTTGCGAAATTTTTACCGACGTGAAAGGAATTTACTCCGCCGATCCGCGCATAGTTCCGGAGGCCAGGATGATGAAAGAGGTTACCTATTCGGAGATGCTTGAGATGGCACGCTTGGGAGCCGGGGTAATGCAGCCGCGGGCGGTTGAATTAGGTGAGCGCGGCGATGTGGTGATTCATGTCCGATCCACTTTTTGTGAGGAGTGCGGCACGATGATAAGGAGGGATTACACCATGCAGGAGAAGGAGTTTATCATTCGCGGCGTCGCGCATGATGCCAATGTGGCCAAGGTTGCTGTTTTGGGTGTGCCGGACCAGCCAGGAATTGCTTATAAAATTTTTTCGCGGATGGCCGACGCCAATATCGATGTTGACATGATCGTCCAGAGCGTTCGCAGCAGCGAACAGAACATCATCGATCTGGTGTTTACGGTCTCCAAGCCCGAATTATCGAGAACCGTCGCTCTAGTCGGGCAACTGAAAGACGAAATGGGCTTTTTGGGCGTGCAAGTGGATGAAAATGTGGCCAAGATATCCGTGGTCGGCGCCGGCATGTTGGGGAATCCCGGCATTGCCGCAACCATGTTTGGCGCGCTGGCTGAGGCCGGGATCAATATCGGCGTGATCAGCACCTCGGAAATCAGCATCTCGTGCCTGATTCCAGCCGACCGGGTGAAAGAGGCGGCAAACGTGATACACAAGCGGTTTTTTGCGGAAGAAAAATAAAGTATTATGTATTTCGTTCATTTTGAGCAGGAAAATCCTGCGTCAAAGCGAATTAATTTTATTTGGCAGGGTGAACTCGAGTAACATTGGAAACAGAAAGGATGTTTAATGAATGACGATGAGCATGGCGGCGCCTCACGCCAGAGGCAAATCTGCTGTTGACAAAATTTTCGGAGCTAATGCTGCGGCTGTTAAAGACGCAGCTGCGGTGGGCAAGGATAAAGTAGTGAATGCGACCATCGGCGCGATTTTGGATGACGAGGAAAAGCTGGTTTGCCTGCCCACGGTGGAAAAGGTGTTCCGCTCGTTGCCGACCAATGATATAGCGGCCTACGCGCCGATCGCCGGGCTGCCGGAATACCTGGAATCGGTGCTCGATGCCGCGTTTGGCAAATCCCGGCCGGCCGGCTATATTGACGCTGTAGCGACGTCCGGCGGTTCGGGCGTACTGCATCACGTTATCTGGAACTATGCTTCCGAAGGGGATGTGGTGCTTACCTCCGACTGGTTTTGGGGCCCTTACCGCGTGCTTTGCGACGAAATGCACCGCAAATTGGATACGTTTGCGCTGTTTGATGACGCACGGCGCTTTAATGTTGTCGCTTGCGAAGCAAAAGTTCGTGAAGTGCTCGCCAAGCAAGACAGCGTTATTTTGATCATCAACTCGCCGGCGCACAACCCGACTGGCTACAGCCTGTCGGATAAAGAGTGGGACTGCGTCTTGCACATGCTGACAGCAGTGACGAAGGAGACCGGCAAGAAGATTGTCTTGCTGGTCGACGTTGCCTATTTGGATTACGCAGGCCAAAAGGACGAATGCCGCGCTTTTCTGTCTAAACTGGGCGGATTGCCGGAATCAATTCTGTCCGTAGTCGCCTACAGCATGTCCAAAGGTTTTACCTTGTACGGGCAGCGCACAGGGGCGATGATCGGCGTATCCTCCAGTGCGGATGTGATTAAGGAATTTGCTGAAATCAACCAGTATTCCAGCCGGGCCACCTGGTCCAATATTTCCCGCGCCAGCATGAAGACGCTGGCGACGATTTATCGGGATCCAGCCTTGCTGTCAGCAGTGGAGAGCGAACGCGACTATTATTACCGGATGATTAAGGCGCGGGCGGAACTCTTCACGAAAGAAGCGGCGGAAGTTGGGTTGACGATGCTGCCGTATGTTGCGGGCTTCTTCCTTTCCATTCCCGCAACGAAGCCCGATGCTGTCTGCGAGAAGCTGCATGAGGACCATATTTTCGCCGTTCCGCTGGCAAAAGGAATCCGGGTGGCTGTTTGTGCTGTTCCCCTGGAAAAAATGAAGGGAATTGCCGCGAAAATCAAAGCGGCGATGGATGCAGTCGGCAGCCAAGCCCAATAAAGCAACGTCTGAGCAGCCCGTCGGATTGTCGTTTGTCGGCAGTGCGGCGGGCTTGTTGCATTTTTCGCCAACCGCTTGGCGAGGAAAGGGGGCTTTATTACGGTGTTGGCGCGCATGTCGTTGGGTGGTATAGTTAAGGTAGCAACCGCAAGGAGGGCTAGGATATGACAGGACGCGCGAACATCATCGTCCTACATAATAACGGGGGGCAGGTCGAGCTGTCGGGGCCGCTTACAGTGGGGGCGGCGCTTAATCAGGCTGGTTTGGACGACGGGGTGTTTATTGCCGCAACCGTTAATAACGAGGAGCGGGATTTATCCACGCTGCTGGAATGCGAGGGCAGCTTTGAAGTCAGAGGGGTCGCGACCGCGTCCGCAAAGGGGATGAAGGTGTATGCCCGCAGTCTGCTATTAGTCTTGCTGGCGGCTTTGGCCGAGCGCGATATCGAGCCGGAGCGGCTTATTGTCAAAAATCCGCTTGATTATGCCATTTACTGTCGGCTCGAAGGGGCGAATGCCGATGAGGTGAAGGCGATTGAGCAGCAAATGCGCAAGATCGTCCAGGCGGCTTGGCCAATTAGGCGAGAAGTGATCAAACGGGAAAAAGCGATGGTGCTGTTTGAAGGGCAAGGGCTGGTGGAGCGACTGCCCTTGCTGGAGCAGCTCGAACGGGAGACGGTCGTTGTTTATCACTGCGGGCAGGCCACCGATTATCTGTTTGGCGTGATGGCGCCGAATGCCGGCTATTTGAAGCATTTTGCGGTTGAGCCGCATCAAGATGGCCTTTTAATCCGCTATCCGAGTGCGGACAACTTATCGGTGCTGCCGCATTATGTAGAACAGCCGGGTTTAGGCAAGATTTTCCGTGAGGCCGATGAATGGGGGAAAATTACCGGCTGCGCTTCCATTGCCCGGTTAAACAGGCTGATAGACAATGGGGATGTCCACGAACTGGTGCGCGTGGCTGAGGCGCTCCATGAAAAAAAGCTCGCGCAGACAGCAGATTTCATTACCAATCACCGGGAGGCGGCGCGCGTCATTTTGATTGCGGGGCCGTCTTCGTCAGGAAAAACAACTTTTGCCCAACGGCTGAGCGTGCAGCTTCAGGTCAATGGCGTGAAGCCGGTGCCCATATCGCTAGACGATTATTTTCTTGACCGCAGCCAAACGCCGCGCAAGGAAGACGGCGGTTACGATTTTGAGTCAATTGACGCGCTGGACCTGGAGTTGCTCAACGAACATTTGGAACTGCTTTTGTCCGGCGATGCGGTGAAAATGCCGCGCTATAATTTCATGACCGGACAGCGCGAGTACAGGGGCCATACAATCTGCCTCAGAGATGACCAGCCGATTATGCTCGAAGGGATTCATGGCTTGAATGACCGCCTGACCGTAGGCGTGCCGGCGTGGAAGAAAATCAAGATATATATCAGCGCGCTGACGCAAATAACGTTGGATGAGCATAACCGCATTCCCACGACGGATGTGCGGCTGTTGCGCAGGATTGTTCGCGACAGCCAGTTTCGCGCGCAGGACGCCTTGAAGACGCTGCGCATGTGGCCGGATGTGCGGGCAGGGGAGGAACGCAACATTTTCCCGTTCCAGGAGTCAGCCGATGTCATGTTCAACACGGCGCTGATTTACGAACTGGCGGTACTGAAAAAATATGCCGTGCCGTTGCTGGCAGCGATCCGCCGGGAAGAGCCCGAGTTTGACGAGGCGCACCGGTTGCTCAACTTTCTGCATCACATCCGCTCCATGCCGGATGAAGCAATTCCGCCCAATTCAATTTTGCGGGAATTTATCGGCAACTCATGGTTTGCACAATAAACAAGGCGCGCTGATTGCAGTCAGCGCGCCTTGTTTATTACTATCTGCGGTTTTTCTCAAAAAATGCGAGGGCAACGTCGGGGAAGACCGCATAGCTGAGAACGTCTTCCATCGAAGCGTTCGGGAAACCTTTTGCAGCCAGGTCCTGCTTTAGGGATTCAAGCTGCGGCGGAATGTCGTCAGCCGGACGATGGTCAATCCGCGGCTCATCGCCCAAGATGAGCTTCATCAATTCAGGATCGATCGGGCCTGGCGTACGGCCGTATTTGCCGCGGACGATGTCCTTAACCTCACGCGGAACGATCTTGTAGCGTTCGCCGACCATGACGTTGAAAGCAGCCATGGAGCCGACGATTTGGCTGGTCGGAGTAACGAGCGGCGGGTAGCCGAGCTCGGCCCGGACGCGCGGCATCTCTTCCAGAACAAGCGGATATTTGTCTTCGGCGCCTTGCTCCTTCATTTGGTTCAGCATGTTGGAAAGCATGCCGCCAGGAATCTGGTAGGTCAAGACTTTCGTATCGATCGAAATGTTGGTGTTGAGTTTGAAGTCTTTTTCCAAAGAAGTTTTAACGCCGCGGAAGAAATCAGCAATCGGGAAGAGCTTGTCTTTGCTCAAGCCGGTGTCGCGCTCCGTACCTTCCAACGCTGCGATCATCGCCTCGGTGGCCGGTTGGCTCGTGCCCAAAGCAAACGGGGAGAGGGCGCAATCGATGATGTCGACGCCAGCTTCGATCGCCTTGAGGTAAGTCATCGAGCCCATGCCGCTCGTGTAGTGCGTGTGCAGGTCGATCGGCACGGTCGTTTCAGCTTTCAGGGTTTTCACCAGGCTGTAGGCAGCGTAAGGCGACAAGAGGCCGGCCATGTCCTTAATGCAGATGGAATCTGCACCCAGGCTGATCAGGTCTTTTGCCACGCGCAGGAAGTCTTCGTCCTTATGGTAAGGGCTGATCGTGTAGACAAGGGCGCCTTGCACATGCGCACCGGATTCTTTTGCCGCTTTCATGGCGCACTCCAGGTTGCGAACGTCATTGAGTGCGTCAAACACGCGGATAATGCGAACGCCGTTGTCTACCGAGCGATGTACGAATTCGCGCACAACGTCGTCAGCGTAGTTGTTGTAGCCGAGAATGTTCTGTCCGCGCAAGAGCATTTGGATCGGGGTCTTGGTCAGGTGTTTGCGAAGGGTACGCAATCTTTGCCACGGATCCTCGTTCAAAAACCGCAGACAGCTGTCGAAAGTAGCACCGCCCCATGCTTCGAGTGCGTGATACCCAACCTCATCCAGTTGCTCTAGAACGGGAATCATGTCTTCCATCCGCATCCGCGTAGCAGCTAGCGATTGGTGTCCGTCGCGCAATACGGTCTCAACAATTTTGACCGGGGTGCTGTTGGTCATGCTTTCATCTCTCCCTTGTTTTATTATTCAACAATATGTCACTTGATTCTAACATATTCTCAACTTTTTGAATATGAATAGTGCATATTGTTAAATTGCATACCTTATTTGGCAAACGGTATACGTTATTTACTGAACTGCATACGGCATACCAATTCTGAATTTAGTATACAAGATGCAAGATTTTCTTGCAACCTATTTTCCCTTTGCGGGCAGAGAAAGATCACGGTCGAGCAGCCGTCCGACAACGCTTTCACCTTTGACGCCGCGCCAGTCCCCGGCTTGCTGCAGTGCCAAGAGATCTGCGTATAGGTGGCGGTTTTGCGCCGGGGTGGCGCTGGGCGCAGCGGCGGCCAATTGGTTGACGGCTTCGCAGCCTTCTTCGACGGAAATAAGGCGCGCGGGTCCGCCCACGCAGCCGCCTTTGCAAGCCATGCCTTCGATGAAGGTGGCTGGATGCGGATTGTTTGGCAGCGATTGCAGCAACTGGATGCATTCCGGGATGCCGTCGGCCTTGTGGCTGGAAAGTAAAGCGGCTTTTTCCGGCATCAGGTGGCGGATTGTTTCAGCCACCGCTTCGCTGACGCCGCCGCTGCGGGCGTAGATCCGGCCGCAGGCCGACGCCGTGCCTTTGGCGTCTTCCTCGATCGCGGCAAAATCAATGCCGACTGCCTGAAAAATTGTTTCCACCTCTTTGAAGGTAAGCACCAGGTCAACAGCGTCGGCGACATCCGGCATGGCCGCTTCGCCTTTTTTCGCCAGGCAGGGACCGATGAATACGACTTTTGCCTCCGGTATTTGCTTTTTCAACAGCCGCCCCGAAGCGACCATCGGCGATACCGAGCCGGAAACGTGTGAAAGCAGCTCCGGGTAGCGGCTCTGCAGCAGCTTGATCCAAGCGGGGCAGCAGCAGCTGGTAATGAAAAAATCACCTTCGTGGTGGACATGTTCCGCAAATTCCAACGCCTCTTTCAAGGTCAGCATGTCCGCGGCTAAGGCCGTTTCAACCATGTCCGTGAAGCCGAGCATTCTTAGGGCGCGCTGCAGGCGCCCCAAGGATGCCTGCGGCCCGAATTGCCCGGCAAAGGCCGGCGCAACGGAAGCGAAGACTGGCGCGCCGCTTTTTAACAGCTCAATCAAGGTCACGATTTCGGTTTTTGCCGCAATGGCGCCTTCCGGACACCAGGAGAGGCAGAGGCCTTCCGACAAGCAACGGCTCTCATCGACCTGGGCAACGCCGGCGCTGCTGCGAATGATTGCGCCAGTCGGGCAGCTTTCACCGCAGGTGCCAGGCGGACAGTTGACGCAGTCTTCGGGATGGGCGATGACGATTGGATGGCTGACGCCGATCAGCGTTTCCGGATCAAAATCGTCACCGGTTTCATTTGGCTGCAAGGGACGCAAGCCCATTGCGACGCGGATTTCATTGACAACCGCGCGATGGGAAAGTGCGCCTGCGAACTCGGCCGACAAACGTTCGGCCAGGGTGCGGCCTGAATCGGCCAGCTCGCCATGCCAGGCTGCTTTGGCCACCTCAAGGAGTACGCGTGAGCGGATCGGGCCATAGTCGTTCATGATGATTCCTCCTTGCATTTAGAATTAATTATGGAAGTTTTTAATCGGGGAAGTTGGCCGCTGGTGTTCTGGCCGTCAGGCAAGCAGCCAACAGCAAGGGCGCAAGGGTAGCGAGCAGCATCAATTGCAAACCGTACGAATCGGCAAACCAGCCGCAACCTGCGGCGCCCAGGCCGCCCAGGCCATTAGAGAGGCCCAGCATCATGCCAGAAGCGAGGGAGCGGTTTTGCGGCAGCAAAATCTGGGCCCAGACGATTGACGAAGGCATGCTGGCTTGCAGCGTAGCGCCGGTGAGAAGCAACAGGACGGCAAAAGCGGGGTGGTTGACTGACAGCAGCCAATATAGTGCGCCATAAAACAGGATGGCCAGCACTAACGAGAAGGCTACGCAACGCTTGTGGCCGATTTTATCGCCCACATAGCCGCCGGCTAATCCACCGAAAGCTCCGCCGATCAAATAAACGGTGAGGTACGCGCTGGCCGCCAAGGGTGAAAAACCGGCCTGCTGGATCAGAAAAACCGGCAAGAAGGTCATAAGCGCTACCTGAGTCCACGAGCGAAGACCCATGGCCGCATTCAGAAGCCAAATGCTTGGTTTGCGGTACCAAGCGCTGTTGTCGGCGCCTGCGGCGAGCAGGGGCTTTCTGATCAATTGCAGGCGATGCAGTTTCGTCTGGTGAAGGATGCCGGTGAGAAGAAGCGCCGGCGCCATCAGCCAGGGGAGGGCGTGAAAGCCCTGTCTGCTCAGCCAAAAAGCAACGATGGCCGGCGATACGGCGAAGCCGAAGTTGCCGCCGCTGATAAACAGCGAGAGGCTAAGACCTGGATTGTGGTGCGACGCGATTTTGTGGGTCAGGCTTGAGGCGATCGGATGAAACAAAGAGGTGCCGACACCGCTGACGGCAACCAGCAGCAGCAGCCATTCAAAAGAGGGCGCGAAATTGGTCGTGCAAATAAAGACGGCGGAAAGAGGCAGGCTCCAGAGCAGCAAAGCCGTGTGCCCGCTGCGATCAACGATATAGCCGAAGACCGGCTGCATCACATTGGCAGTTAGCGAAGAAACAAGGACAAGCACACCGCTGGCGGTGAGCGAGAGTCCCTTTTGCGCAATCAGCAAAGGAATCAGGACCGGGAGAAAGGTGGCGTAAAAATCGCTGGCGAAATGGCCGGCGGTAAGGGCCGCCAATCCCTTGCGGCGAAACACGGGATAGGAAGGCATAATCAGTGACCCTTCGGCGGCGCGTCATCAACCTGCACGATCCGTATGCTATCCAATTGTGATTTAACCTGTCCCTTGATATAATCAAGGTAAGTCCGGCGCAACATTGCCTGTTCCGCTTTTTCAACTTCACTCAAACCGCAGGTGCGCTGTTTATGGGCAAGGGCATTGATCTGCGCCAGCAGCTTTTCAATATCATTCATAACCGAGACCGCCTTTCTAATAAAAGCAATGCGCTATAATTGTGTTCATCATAGCAAAGATGAACGCAGGTGGCAAGAAAAGGGGCTTTTGGGCCAAGCAGCACCCGGTGAACAGGGTGAATTGATGGAAGATTGTGTGTTTCAAAAAGACGCCGGGTTGTTTTTTGGCGACCCGGTTTTCTCTTTTGCATCTTTGTGTTACAATGGTAAAATCAACAAATGAATGGAGGGTCCGTCATGCAAATCGTACTGACGATTGTTGGTAAGGACAAAGTAGGTATTATTGCAAAGGTCAGTTCTCTCTTGGCGGAGAACAATGTCAATATTCTGAGCATTAACCAAACCATCCTTGAAGGGTATTTCACCATGGTGATGTTGGCGGACATGGAAAAAGCGACGGTCAGCCTGCGCGAGCTGCAGCAAATTTTGCAGAAAAAAGGCGAAGAAATTGGTGTTGAGATCAAGGCTCAGCATGAAGATATTTTTCATGCCATGCATCGAATCTAAGGAGGCATACGATGTTTAATATTCGGGAAGTGCTGGAAACGAACCGGATGATTCAGGAAAACAACCTGGATGTAAGAACAATTACGATGGGAATCAGCCTTCGAGATTGCGCGCATGAGGATGTTAAAGCGGCCACAGCGCGCATTTACGAGAAGATTACCCACCGGGCGGAAAAACTAGTGCGCATCGGCGAGGAACTGGAAGCCGAATATGGCGTGCCGATTATCAACAAGCGCATTTCTGTGACGCCGATTTCCATGGTTGCCGAAAGCAGCAAGACTGAAGACTATGTCCCGTTTGCCGCCGCGCTGGACAAAGCGGCTAAAGCGGTCGGGGTCAACTTCATCGGCGGGTTTTCAGCGTTGGTGGACAAGGGCTATACCGACGGCGATAAAAAGCTGATCCGGGCGATTCCGGAGGCGCTGGCGACGACCGATATCGTTTGTTCTTCGGTCAGTGTCGGTTCGACAAAAAGCGGCATCAACATGGACGCCGTGCGGGAAATGGGACAGGTCATCAAAGCGGCGAGCCTCCGCACTGCTGACCGCGATGCCATCGGCTGCGCCAAGCTGGTCGTGTTTTGCAATGCTGTGCCGGACAATCCCTTTATGGCCGGCGCTTTTCATGGCGTGACCGAGCCGGAACTGGTAATCAATGTCGGGGTCAGCGGCCCCGGCGTAGTCAAACGCGCCCTCGAAGACGTAAAAGGGGCTGACTTTGGCGTTGTGGCCGAGACGGTCAAGAAAACGGCCTTTAAAATTACCCGGGTCGGACAGCTTGTTGCCCAAGAAGCGGCGCGGCGGCTGAACGCCAATTTCGGCATTATCGACCTCTCGCTCGCGCCGACGCCGGCGATCGGCGACAGCGTTGCCTATATTTTGGAGGAGATGGGCCTGGAGTGCTGTGGCGCGCCGGGCACAACGGCGGCGCTGGCTTTGCTCAATGACGCCGTCAAAAAGGGCGGACTGATGGCCTCCAGCTATGTCGGCGGCTTAAGCGGCGCGTTTATTCCGGTCAGCGAAGACGCCGGCATGATTGCCGCCGTGGAAAAAGGCTGCCTGTCCTTGGAAAAATTAGAAGCCATGACGTGCGTTTGCTCAGTCGGCCTCGATATGATTGCAATCCCCGGCGATACGACGGCTGAGACAATTGCCGCTATTATCGCCGATGAAGCGGCGATCGGCATGATCAACAACAAAACGACGGCGGTGCGGATTATCCCCGTACCAGGCAAAAAAGTGGGCGACAATGTTGAGTTTGGCGGCCTGCTGGGGCATTGCCCGATCATGAAGGTCAACTCTTTCCGGGCCGATGATTTTATCGCTCGCGGCGGACGCATTCCCGCCCCGGTTCGGAGCCTGACCAACTGATGCAGAGCCAGGAACGTTCGCGCGAGATTTTGCGCCGCTTGTCCGTTCATTACCACGGCGCAGCGACCGCGCTTTCCTATCAAACTCCCTTCGAACTGCTGGTGGCGGTGGTGCTGTCGGCGCAATGCACGGATGAGCGGGTCAACCGGGTGACCGCGCGATTGTTTCCGGCGTACAACACGCCGGAAAAGCTCGGCGCGCTGTCGCAGGCACAACTAGAAGCGCTGATTCGCGACTGCGGCCTGTTCCGGACAAAGGCGAAAAACCTGCTGCTGACTTGTGCAAGGCTTCAACAGCAGTATGGCGGCGATGTGCCGCGGACGCAGGCGGCACTGATGACGCTGCCGGGCGTAGGGCGCAAAACAGCGAACGTGTTGGTGAGCCACCTGTTCGACGTTCCGGCTATCGCGGTTGATACGCATGTCTTTCGCACGGCCCATCGTTTGGGCCTGGCAAAGGGGGCTTCGCCTGAGGAAGTGGAAAAGGAGCTAATGGCGGCTATCCCCAAACAAGATTGGTCGGACGCCCATCACTGGCTGATTTGGCATGGACGCAAATTGTGTCATGCGCGCAAACCGAATTGCCCGGAATGCTTTTTGAACGATATATGCCCCTATGGGGAGAAAACACCTTCGCCTGGACAATAGGCGAAGGTGTTTATTATTGGTAGGGGTAGTCCATTTGCCGGCGGATCGCCGTTTGGGCTTCCTCGCCCGCCAAGCGTCTGACCAAGTGAAGGCCCAGATCGAGGGACGAAGAAACGCCGCGCGCCGTGACAACCGGGCCTTCGTCAACGATTCGGTCGGTGCGCACTTCCTGACAGTAAGGACGCAGCTGCTCGTAGGCGGAAGGATGCGTCGTGGCGGCGCAACCGGTCAAAAAGCCGGCGGCGCCCAATAGGAGCGAACCTGAGCAGACCGAGGCTTTGAGCGGACAGTCAGCGGCTGTCCGCAGCCAGCGGATAAAGGCGGCGTCGTGCCGGAGGGTGCGCGTGGCAAAGCCGCCGGGAACAACCAGCAGGTCAAAGCCGCGCAAGGTTTCGGTCGGGGTGGTTAGGATGGTTAGACCGTGCTCGTCTTGCACCTGGCTTGTTTGCGCGCACAGCTGAAACGAGAATTCCGGCAAAAAGCGCATGGTGCGCAGGCGGTAAAGGGCGTCGTAAAAGCCGATGAAGTCAAGCACCGTAAGGCCGTTGTATAATACATAGGCTGCACGCATAAGGCACCTCCTTTTTTGCAAGTTATTGGCTAACGGCGGGCAAAATCCTGCCGGACGGAAAAATTGTCCGCTTACTGTCGTGATGTGATAGACTTAAAAAAAGAAGTTTATGGGATAAAGGAGCAGCAAATCATGGCGTTACATTTATCCCCGCTTGGCTGCAGCCAGCGGGAGAAGTTCCTCGCAGATATGCAGCAGCTTGAGCATAAGCGCGCGGCTTTATTGCTCCCGTCCGGCTGGCTGGTGCAATTGGTGCGGGAGCAAACCCCGGAACTGGGGAAAAACGTAATGACGCTGGACGGTTTCATTGAAGCTTGCGGCCATGGCCGGAGCGAAACCGTTTTGCCGCGCCTGGCGCAGGAATTTTTGCTGCGCAGTCTGCTGGACAGCGATCACTTTCCGTATTTTTCCCGGATCCGCGAACAGCAGGCCTTGCCGGCGCAACTGGCAGGCGTTATCAGCGCGTTGATACGCGGCAACGTAGAGCCGGCAGAGTTTACGCAAGCCGTTATTGCGTTGCAAGAAGACGTATCGCCCAAAAACCGTGAAATGGCGCTTCTATACAAAACGTACATGTTTGCGATGGAAGAGACGCAAACAGTGGACGTCGATATGGCCTGCTACCGTCTGGTTGCCGCCTTGCGTGCGGGGGAGGCTGCCATTCCCTTCGACGTGGTTTATGCGGTTGATTTCTATGCCTTCTCGCCGCTGGAAATTGCCCTTTTGCGCGAAGTGGACAAGGTCTGCGAATTGCAGGTCGGAATGTGCTATGAAAAACAGCGGCCGCGCGTTTTCCGCGCATCGCAAAAAAGCGTTGAAGCGCTTGCCGGTTTTCTGCCTGTAAAAGCCTGCGAGACGCTTGGGCAAACGCGTGCTCTGTCCACCGGGTGGCGGGCTAGTTGGCCTGAACGGCCGAAAGAGGCGGCCCCACCGGTCGTCCTTATCGAGGCGGCTAGCGTTCGGCAGGAAATTGCTTACGCTGCCTCCGAAATCAAACGCTTGCTGGCTGAAGGAACAGCCCCCGAGGAAGTGGTCGTCACCGCGCGGGATCTAACCATCTATAACGGCATTAAAGACCAGTTTTCCGCCGCCGGCATTTCAGTGCGTTTGCCGGTTATGTCGGCCTTGCTGGATGATCCGCTCGGCCGGGTAGTGGACGCCTTGTTGCGCGCAAGGGTTACCATGCAGGCGAGCGACGTAGCGGATGTTGCCAAATCGCCGGTCTGGGGGATGGACGGTTCCGCAGGGGAACTGCTTGAACGGTGGTTTTGCGAAACCAGGCCCGGGCGGATGGCGCTGGACGAATGCTGTGAAGCTTGCCCGGACGAGGCCAAGGACCGCCTGGGGCGGGTTAAGGCGATGCTGGAGCGGCTGCCGGTTCAGGGAAAAGCTGCCGACTACATCAAGAGCCTGTCGGACTGGCTGGAGGAGGTTTCCTGGCCGACACAGGTTGCCAAATGGTATCAAGACGGCAATGGAGACCTCGCCCTTGTGAAGCGGGCCGCGTTGGCGGAGCAGGCAATTCAAAACCTCTTCGAGCAAATCGCCTATGCGTTGCAGATGGCTGGCGAATTTGAGACGCGAATACACGCAAGCCGTTTTTACGAATGGTACCACAAGCTTGCCAAAGAGTGCGCTTTCCGGCTTGTCGACGAGGCGGCGTCAGGGGTTTGGGTCATTCCGGCTGCCTCCTTGACCGGAATCAGCAAGGAAATTGTTTTTTTGTTGGGCGTGGAGGACGAGAGTTTTCCCAAGGCCGCGCAAGAAAATTGGCTGTATTCGCAGGAAGAACGGAAATTGCTTGCCGAACTTGGCGTTGACCTGGGCGGTGCGGGCCAGGCGCTAGCGGAAGACTACCTGTTTTTCGCCTCGGTGCTCGCGGTTGCTGGCCGCACGCTTTATTTGAGCTTCAACCGCGACGACAACAAAACGCCATCGCGGTATTTGGGTGCATTTTTGGCAGATGAGAGCACGGCAAGCGTCGTGCTGCCTAATACTTTTCCCCTGGACGCGGCCGGCCGGGCGGTGACGAAACGGCAGCTGGCGGCCGCGTTGGCGTTTGCCGGACATGCGTTTGAAGCGCTGGCGGACGTTGGTTTGCTGGGCGAAGCCGCGGCGGAGTCGTTTGCGGCAGATGCGCGCCGCGCTGCGCCGAACAGCCCCTACAACGGCCAGTTGCAGCGGGTCGAGGCTCTGGCGCTGGCGCAAAAACGCGCCGACGCCATATTCAGCGTAACCGCGCTGGAAAAATATTATGCCTGCCCATTTCAGTATTTTGTTGAAACGATGCTCGGCCTTTCTGCCTGGCAGGACCAGGACGGTGTTGTCCGGCCGGAATTGATCGGCGCCATGTACCACAAGGTCCTGGCCCGCTACGTTTCCTCCCGCAAGAAAGGGGCGGCAAGGCGCGAGGCACAGCGGGCGCTGATGGCCTGCTTCCATGAGGTGGAGGCAGAGATGCGCCGGCAAGGCTGCTTTCAAGCCGCCGCTTGGCCGTTTGAACTGCTCGAAATGCGAAAGAACCTCCTCGCTTGGCTGGATTACGATGACCAGGTCGCCTCTTTTGCCGGTGAATATCAGCGCCATTGGCTGGAATGGGCGTTTGGGCAGCCGGCGGATGAGGACACTGACCCGGATTCGCTGGCGCAGCCTTTTGTCCTGGAAACGCCAAAGGGGCGGGTGCGGCTTCGAGGCAAAGTTGACCGCATCGACCGCGTTGCGGGAGGTCTGATGGTGCTGGATTACAAAAAAAACGGCCTGCCCACTTCGAAGGAGCGTCTATCCGGCGGTGATCTTCAACTGATGATTTATTTGATGGCGGTGGAAGCGCTGCTGGCGCCGAAAGCCGCTGCGCCTGTGTTGGGCGGCACCTATTATTCGTTGGAACGAAAAACTGCCGCGACCGGTTTGTGGATACCGGACATCAAAGAAATGCGGGCCGATTTTGCCCGGCGTCAGTTGAAGGCGGAGGAATGGGGACAGTTCCGCGAAACAACGCAAGCCTTGGTGGGACAGGCGGTCGAGAACATCCGGCAGGGAAGGTTTGCGGCCGCGCCGCTGCAAGGAAAATGTTCGCCGTTTTGCACAGCTGCAGCCTTTTGCCGGCTGCCTGTAAACATGGAAACAGAGGAGGATGCAGGCTTTGGCGATTAAACTGACCCCGGAACAACAACTTGCGGTGCAAAAAACGGATGGCCGCATTTGCGTCGCGGCGGGTGCCGGTTCGGGGAAAACACGCGTCCTGGTGGAGCGGATCATTGCGTTGCTGGAAGAAAAGAAAGCTACGCCGCGTCAGCTTCTGGCCGTAACCTTCACCAACAAAGCGGCCGGTGAAATGAAGGAGCGGTTGCGGGCGCGGGTTGAAGAACGGCTTGCCGAAGCCACCTCGCAGGCCCTAAAACAGCAATGGGAAAACACGCTTGACGAATTGCCCCTGGCGCTGATCGGAACGATACATGCCTTCTGCGGCAAGGTTCTGCGGTCGCATCCAGTGGAAAGCGGGCTGGATCCGGCTTTTCGCGTGGCGGATGAAGCGGAAGCCTTGCTGGTGGTGCGCGAAGCCGTTGACAATACGCTTGAAAGCGCTCTGCGCCGCAAGGAACCGGACGTCATGCAGTTGTGCGCCGCTTTCCGGCATCGCGCCGTCTACGAGCGCTTGCTAGCGCTCTGGCAGGAAAAGCACCGACTGCCCAAAACACATGCCGTGCGGGACGAGGCCTGGTTTGAAAACAAGCAGCAGCAGCTTGCGGCGATAATCGGCGATTGCTGGGCGCTGCTGCAGCAGGCGGTGTCGACAAAAAAGCAAAAGGAAGACCTGGACAAGCTTTTGACGCGCCAACCGGATATGGCGTCGCTTTTAGCGGCCCTTTGGCTGGAGGAGCGGGCGGCGGCGACGATGCAGGAGCGGCTTCAGGTTTTTTCTGCGGCCGGCAAGATTAAAGAACCGCTGAAAGAGCTGCGCCGCGCACTGGAAGAGGCGAAAATGGTTTGGGCGGAGAAAAAAAGTGAATTCGTCGCCGGCGTTTTTCGGGACCTCCTGGCGAGGGTGGAAAAGGCGGTCAAGGAACGCCAAAAGCTAGAAAACATCTTGTTTTTTGATGACCTGGAGCAAGCGGCGATTGCGTTGCTGGAAAGCCATGACGATGTGCGCAGATACTGGCGGCAGCGGTTTCGCTATGTGATGGTTGACGAGTTTCAAGATACCAACAAGACACAGTTGCGTCTGTTGAACTTGCTTGACGGCGAATCGCAAAGCGGCAATTTCTTTTTTGTCGGCGATGACAAGCAGTCGATCTACCGCTTTCGCGGCGCGCAGGTGGAGGTGTTCCGCGAAGAGCACGACTGCTTGCCAAAAGAGCGGCAGCTTCAGCTGGTCAAGAACTTCCGCAGCGCACCGGGCGTGCTGAAAAACGTAAACGCTTTTTTTCAATCATTGTATGAAGCGGACGAACAACATACCTTCATTCCTCTAGAACCGGGGCGAGAGGAAGCATCGGAAGCTGCAACCGGTTTTTACCTGATCGAAGCGAGGGAGGAGGGCAAAAAGGCGGAAGCTGACTGGATTGCCGGTGAATTGAAGCGGCTCGTAAGGGGACGGGCGGCGTGTGTGGAAGGGCGAGCGCCAACCTATGGCGATTGTGCCTTGCTGTTTCGTTCCGGGCAGCGGATGGGCCTGTTTGCTGAAAGCTTGCGGGCCGCGGGCGTACCCTATCAAATTGTCGGCAGCAGTGGCTTTTACGAACAGCAGGAAGTGCGGGACATGCTGATGCTGCTTGGGGTGCTTGACAACCGCTTCCGCGACCTGGAGCTGGCTGGCGTGCTGCGCTCGCCTTTGTTTGGGCTGACGGATGAAACGCTGTTGTTATTGGCGCAGGCCGGGCCGTTATGGGAGGTGCTGCATCAGGCTGAACATTTGGCCTGGCTTGCGGGCAGCCAGCGCAACCTGGTCCTTCGGGCGGCAAGGCTGCTGGCCCGTTTGAAAGAAGCGGTGCGGCTTGATTCGCCCCAAAGGCTGGGTGAGTTGATTTTGTCTGAGTCAGAGGCGCCCGTATGGCTGGCCTCCGGCCTGAGAGGGGCGGAAGCCTCGGCCAACATCGACAAGCTGTTTGCCATGATGGCGCAATATTGCCGGGAGACAGGCGGCGGCGTCAGCCGGTTTTTGTCTTACGTCGAGCAATGCCGGTCCGTCGATGTGCGTGAGGAATTGGCCCAGACAGACACTTGTGACGCGGTGCAGTTGATGACTATCCATAAAGCGAAGGGGCTTGAGTTTCCGATTGTCGTGCTGCCCGAGATGGATGTGCGCTTCCCATCGAAGACGCCGGCGATTCTAGTGGACGAAAACGGCCATATCGGCTTTTCTGTCCGGCTGGGCGATGAATGGGTTGCCAACTGGACGCAGCAGCAGATGGCGGAGCGGTACAAGCGCGACGAAAAAGCCGAAGCGATGCGCGTCTTGTATGTCGCCATGACGCGGGCAAAGGAGCGTCTCATTCTGACCGGATGCCGACCAAAAAATTTGGACGAGGTCTATATGGCTGCGTTGCGCGAAAAATCGCCGGCTGAAGCGGCGTCCTGGCTAGACTGGCTGTTGGTTCACTGGCCAAATGGCATGGCGGCAGCTGGCGCCGGGGAAGTTGAACCGGGTAAAGCGGCGGAACTGGGCAAGCCGCCCGGTTTGGCAACAGACCTGCGTTCCTGGCAGGCTGTCTATCCGCTGGCGATCGATTTTTCGCATGACCGGCGGCAACAGCCGATCATGCTGTCGGCCACTGCGTTGCAGGTCTACCATCTGTGCCCGCGCTGGTTTTTTTATCAGTACCGGATGCGGATGCCTGCGTGCAAAAAGACGCCGGCCGGCACTGGCGCTCCCAGCGGGGAGGATGCCCGCGCAATCGGCTTGCTGGCGCATAAAGCTTTGGAACTGGTCATTGGCGGAAAAACGGTCCGGGAAGCAATCGTGGAAGCAATTCGGTGCGTGCCGGAAGGACGGCGGCATGAAGCGTTCGTTGAAGCGATGGTCGTTCGCTTTCTGACCAGCAAATATGGCGCTTACCTTCAAGGCGGCGCCGCACAGGCGGAAGTACCGTTTTTCTTTACCGCGCCTTTGCCGTCGGGCAGAGAGCTGCGCTTTACGGGCGTGGTGGATTGCTTGGTGAAACAGGACGATGCGCGGTATGTTGTTCTGGATTATAAAACAAACCTGCTTCCGGACGAGAGCCAGGCGCAAGAAAAAGCCAGCGCGTACGAGCATCAACTGATGCTGTACACCCTGGCTGTGGAAGCGGCCTACGGCGAGGTGGCGGAGGCCTCCCTCTGCTACTTGCGCACGGGGGCGGTCGTGCCGATTCCCGTCCATCAAGAACGGGCGAGGCTGGTAAGCGAGATGCTCGCCGCCGGACAAGCGATCGCCGACGGCGAGCAGGAAACCGACTTCCCGGTCGATTTGACGCACTGTGCGCTTTGTCCGTTCAATGGGTTTTGCCGTCAATGCTGATCAGGCGCGAAGCGGCAGTGTCTCGCCGGGCTGGAGCACATGCACCGTGGTGGGGCACTTGCGCTCAACCGCCCGTTTGAATTTTTGCGGGTCCTGGGCGATCAGCGGCCAAGTGTTGTAGTGCATGGGAATGACGTGGCGCGCCTGCAGCATTTCAGCCGCTACGACGGCGTCTTCCGGCCCCATGGTGAAATTGTCGCCAATCGGGAGCAGGGCATAATCAAGCTTCTCCAACTTGCCGATAAGCGCCATGTCGCCGAACAAAGCCGTGTCGCCGGCAAAGTAAAGCGTGATGCCGCTGACGTTGACGACGAAGCCGCAGGCATGGCCGCCAGGCACTCCTGCTCCGTGAAAGGCAAGCGTGATTCTCACGTAACCGAAGGGGAAATCGTGCTTGCCGCCCAGATGCATGGCATGCGCCTTGCAGCCGGCCTCTGATGCCATATGGGCGATTTCAGCCGTGGAGATAATCGTGGCGCCGGTGCGTTTTGCGATGGCAAACGCGTCGCCTGTGTGGTCAAAGTGACCGTGGCTGATCAGGATGTAGTCGGGAGTGACCTCCTCTGCGGAAGCAACTTTAAAAGGATTGTCTTTCAAGTAGGGGTCAAACAAAATGGATGCTTGCCCCGTTTTCAAGAGGAAACAGGCGTGACCGTAATACGTAAGTTCTTTCAATGTTGTTCACTCCTTTATTTTCATGGGTTTGTTGCCATTGTTCAGCGTGTTACTCGGGCCCAGTTGCGATTGATGACCTCGCCCATAATCTGTTTGGCCGGGGCGTCGGGATGAATGCCATCTAACGAAAGGTGCGTCGGCAGCAGGCCGTTTTTGTCCGTCAGGGGCGGGGCGATATCGATATAGTAGCGCTGCCGCCTAATAAAGGCGTTGACGGCCGCGAGCCGCGCCTGCCAATCCTCCACCGTTCCTTCCTGAAAAGCCGCCTGAATATTGGCGGGATTGATCGGCGGCAACGTTAAGTAAATGGGGCGAATGTTGTTTTGACGGCATTTTTCTCCAAGCTCAAACAGCTCATCAATGACTTGCGCGGCGGCCACACCGCCGCGCAAGCTGTTTGTTCCCCCTAAAATCAGCAGGTACTTGGGCGCAAACGGCAAGACGTCGCTTTCAAACCGTTCCAGCATGGTTTCGCTTGTATCGCCGCTGCGGGCCAGGTTGACGCACGGGAATGACAGGTAGTTCAAGTAGGAAAAGGACGCCTCGGAAGGGCCGTAGGACAAGCCGCCGCCGCCGTGGGTGATGCTGTCGCCATAAGCGGCGATGCCGCCGGGGGTGGTGTCGACGACAAACGACTTGGTATCGGACCAGATGCCGAGCGGCTCATCGTCTTCGTCCAGCGCGCGAACGCGCCAGTAGTAAGTGCCAGGCGCCCGTTTCGGCTCCCAATCATAGTATTCGATGTTGTTTTGATGGATGAGGGTCGAATAGATCCGGCTCGGATCCGGCTCCAGGCTTGTCGTCGACACGGGGGGCGCGGAGGTTATTTCCAGCTCATAGCCGCTGGCGCCAGGCACCGGCAGCCAAGAATAGGTGGGGTAGAGCATCGCCGGCAGTCCGCTTTCGTATATGTCGCCCTGCAGCACGGGCCGCAGCGGCGCTGTGGCAGTGTGATTCAGACGAATGCGCTTGGGGTAGGTGTATGGGCCGATTGGCAGGCCATTGCGGTCCAGCGGACGGGCGCGAAAAAACAGCCGCCGCGTGGGCCAATCACGCAAGTCAAGAATGGCGCCATTAACAAAAATACCGCGCAGATGCCTTGTCGTTGGCGAATCGGGCAGCGGAGCACTGTTATCGGCTGAGGCCTGCTGGCTTAGCTCCAATTCGTACTGCACTGCGGGCAAAAACTGCTCCCAGGCGAGGACGACATAATTGGCGGGATGTTCCTCCCTGGCGGACGGGGGCGCGGCTTCGCTTGTCTGCGGGCGGGCGGCGCACCTGGTGCCGGGGTTGGTTGGCAAACCCGGCAGGAGCGTGCAGACAAGCAATATGGCTGTAGCAAGCAGGCGCTTATACATACGGAAACACAACCTCTCGAGCAAAGAAACCAGCGGATTTACTTATATTATACCGAATAAGCCGTGTCTGTGGCAAAAAACTGCCATGTATAATTTATTCATACCTGTTGAGCAGGAATGCCCTGCTGCTTGTGGAATTATGAATAGAAGACCAGGGAATGGCAGGTGTTTTGTTTGACCGGAGAGTCTCTTTATGGCAGGACGTTTCTTGCCTTGCTAGTGGGCAACATGTGTTTTTGGTTCAGCACAAGCTTGTTTATGCCCGTCTTGCCGCTTTATTATCATCAGCTTGGTTTTTCCGAGGGCGAAATTGGGCTGGCTGTGGGCGCCTTCTCGGTGGGGGCGCTGGCCTTTCGGTTTTCGGCCGGCAAGGCGATTGACCGCTACGGGAGCAAACCGGTTTTGACGGCGGGAATGCTGCTGTCGCTTGCCGCAGTTGCCTGCTACCCGCTGGGCGGCTCGCTGTTGGCTGTCATGTTTTTTCGCCTGCTGCATGGAATCGGCATTTCAGGCTATGGTGCAGCGGCGCTGACAACAACGTCGATGCTGTTTCCGGAGTCGAAAACGACGGAGGCGGTTTCGCTCTACACATTGTTCACGATGATCGGTTCGGGACTGGCGACCAGTATTGCGCTTGAACTTTACCAGGTTCAGGGTTTTTGGGGCGTTGTCGTATGCGGGGTCGCCGCGACGGCGTCCAGTCTGGCGCTGTTTCCGAAAAACACGGCATCGAAGCGAAAGGCGCAAGGGGAAACCGTAGACGTTTGGCCGGTTGTTACGCGACCGAGCGTCCTGCTGCCGGCCGTGAATTTGTTTATAGTGAATTTTGCCTTCAGCACGCTGATGACGTTCCTGCCGCTGTTTATTTTGCTGTATGGCGGCGGCGGGATCGGATATTTTTTTGTGGCTTATGCGATAGCGGTCGTTCTTAGCCGCATGATTGTAAACCGCGTGTGCAACATGGTGTCGTCACCACGGCTTACGCTCTATTTAATTGTTTCCTTCGGCGCGATCATGCTGTTCACAGCGTATTTCCACTCGCCGGCGGCCTTGGCTGTTGCCGGTGTCGCGGTCGGAATCGCGTTTGGCTTCGCCTTTCCTTCTATGGCCGGGTTTGTGGCGCAGCAAACGACTACCGCAGAACGGGGAACGGCCTACGGTTTTTTTATTACGGGCAATGACCTGGGACAGGTGCTCGGCGCGATTGGCATGGGTTTTTTTGTCGGGTCGGCCGGTTATGAAACGGTTTTCTCCGCGGTTGGCTGGCTGACCCTTTTATACAGCGCTGCCTATGGGCTGGTATTGATGCCTAAATTGGTCGCCGACAGTGAATCGCTTGCGGTTAACCGGGCGGAGGGCGCATAGGAAGGGGGGGCGTGCTATGCAGTTGTTTTGGGGACATTGGCTTGGACTAGCTGTTGCGTTGTCCTGTGTTGCGGTGCTGGGAGCCGTTGCCTCGCGCAAGGTGAAAACGGCTGACGATTTTACCTTGGCCGGGAAGGCAAGCGGGGTGACGATGGTTGCGGGAACGATAATCGGCACGATTGTCGGCGGCGCAGCAACGATTGGGACGGCGCAATTGGCATTCAAGGTGGGGCTGGCGGCCTGGTGGTTTACGCTGGGGTGTGGTCTGGCGCTGCTTCTGCTAGGCTTTTTTTATGCCAAGCCGCTAAGAGACAGCGGGCTGGCGACCGTGCCGGAGTTTTTGGTGGTCAATTACGGAAAAGAAGCTGGCCCTTTATGCAGCCTGACATCATCGGCCGGCATTTTTTTTAGCCTGGTGGCGAACCTTTTGTCGGCGGTGCCTTTGATTATGGCTTTGCTGCATCTCTCCTCCATGCAGGCGGCTGGTCTCGTTTTGATCTTCACCCTACTTTACGTTTTCTTAGGCGGGGTATGGGGAACGGGGCTGGTAGGGGTTTTCAAAACGGTGCTGATCATTGCGTCTCTTGGCACGGCGGGCGTTATTGCCTGGCAAGGCGTCGGCGGGGCAAGTGGGCTGACAGGAAGCTTGCCGTCGGGTCCGTGGTTCGATTTGTTTGGGCGTGGCTGGAGCGTTGATGTGGGCAGCGCTTTATCGGTTGTAGTCGGGGTTTTGTCGACGCAAACGTACATACAGGCTGTATATGGGGCAAAGGACGTGCGCGCCGCCCGCGGCGGGGTGCTGTTGGCCGCCGCTATCACTTTGCCGATCGGTTTGCTGGGCGTGCTGGTCGGGTTGTTCATGCGCGTTCATCACCCCGATATCGTGCCGATTGACGCGTTGCCCTTGTTTGTCTTGCGCTACCTGCCTGACTGGCTGGGGGGGCTGGCAATCGGCGCCCTGCTGCTGGCCTCGATCGGCAGCGCGGCTGGCTTGATTTTAGGCATGGCGACGATGCTGACGCGTGATATTGCCGCGCGCGTGCTGCCCATTCGCCCCGGTTATTCGGAATTGCGCGTCACGCGGGTGATTGTGTTTGTGGTCGCGTTCAGTGCCGTTGCCGTGACGATGGCGAATTTGGGTTCGCTGGTGCTTGACTGGAACTACCTGTCGATGGGGTTGCGGGGCGCCGGCACGTTTTTGCCGCTAAGCGCCGCGGTTTTTGTTCCTGGCCGGATAAAAAGCCGGTGGGCGATGCTGGCGATTGCTGGCGGCGCGCTGACTTCGTTGGCCTGGAAACTCATCTTGCCTGAAAGCGGCGACCCGCTTTATCCGGGTTTGCTGGTTAGCGCTGTTATGTTGCTGGCTGGATGGCGACGCGGGCAGAAAGGCACTTGACGATGCCCGGAACAGCGGGCATACTTGGAAGGAGCGCTCCGCGCAGAATGCTGCGGGATGACAAGGGGAGGTATGAGAATGAACGGGTATTTAGCGGCCATTATCGTTTATGCCGTTGCCTTGGTGGCCCTTGGCTGGTTCATCGGCAAGCGGGTGACAGGCGCCGGCGCTTTTTTTGTTGCCGGACGCAATTTGACCAGCGGGCTGCTGTTCACCAGCTTGATTGCTGCAAACATAGGCGCCGGTTCGACGGTGGGGGTGGCCGGCATCGGCTATCAGTACGGGATTTCCAGCTGGTGGTGGATTGGCAGTTCTGCGATTGGCTCGCTGGCGCTGGCGTTTTGGGTTGGCCCGAAAATCTGGCGTGTTGCCGTGCGGCATAATTTATACACCTTGGGCGATTATTTGGAATTGCGTTTTTGCCGTTCGTTTCGCGGTCTCATTTCCGGGATGATGGCGCTCGGAACGCTGGCGCTGTTTTCCGGCCAATTGATCGGCATAGCCTGGATCCTTAATGTGGTGGCCGGCCTTGACAAGGTATGGGGCGTCATAATGGGAGCTGTCGTGGTCACGCTGTATTTTTCGGCCGGCGGCTTGCTGTCGGCTACCATCGTCAACCTGGTGGAAATCGTCGTGATTTTTGCCGGCTTTCTTATTGCGGCGCCATACGCGCTGGCGCATGTTGGCGGTTGGGACGCGCTGCAGGCGGCGGTTGCCGCCAATCACGGCCAGGCTGCTGTGACCGCCAAGTACTTTGCCTGGGATGGGTTGGGCGCGACAACGATTTTAGGTTACCTGATCATGCTGATTCCGGCCTTTTGCATTTCTCCCGGCTTGATCGGCAAGGTGTATGGCGCGCGCGATGAAAAGGCGGTGCGGATCGGCACGGCGATGAACAGCCTTGTCCAGTTCGGCTTCGCCTTCCTGCCGGCCATTATCGGCATGTGCGCTTTTGCCGCGTTTCCGCAGCTTTCAAATCGGGAAATGGCGCTGCCCATGGCGATGAAGGAAATGATGCCGTTTGGCGTTTCGGCGCTGGCCCTGGCGGCGATTTTTGCTGCGGAAGTCAGTACGGCCGATGCGGTCTTATATATGCTGGCCACTTCCATCTCCAAAGATCTGTACAAGACATTCATCCGGCCGGATCTGTCGGAGGAGGCGCTCTTGTCAGCCAGCCGGACGATAACCGTCGGGTGCGGCGTAGTCGGCGTTTTGCTCGCGGTTCTGCTGCCGAATATCTTGACGGCGCTGCAAATATTTTATACCTTGATGAGCGTGTCCTTGACAGCGCCACTGGTGTTTGGCCTTTTTTCAAAGCGCGCTGCGAGCCAAGGCGCGTTTGTGTCCGCGCTCGGCGGCATAGGCATCACCTTGTTTTTGCAATTTGCCAATCAAGGCAAGGGCATTTGGATTTTAAACGCAGCATCGACAGGGATATTGGCGTCGCTGTTGCTAATGGCTTTGTCGCTTCTTGTATTTTCCCGGGACAGCCGGCAGGAAAGTGGCTGAACTGGCGCGAATAACTTTCAAGTGAATTTTTACTTTGCACGCGTCGTGCATGTCTGAGGTGCCGCATGAAGCAAAAAATGAATTGGCGGTTTGCCGTGATTACCTTATCCTTCTGCCTGGCGGGCGCAGGCTTGGCCTTGGCTTCGGGGAAAAAAGGTCTGTCCATTCCACCGGCGCCAGCACAGAAGCGGGTTGACATCCAATCGCAGCCGAAAGCGCCGACGCCGATTTTGGGCGAAGCAGTCTTGCCCAAAGAGCAGGCGGTCGCCTTCATTGTCCGCGTCAATCCCGCTCCGAAGCTGAATTGCTCGGTGGAAGAAATCGTCCATTACTATTACGAGGAGGCGGCGATGGAAGGCGTGCGGGCTGATTTGGCCCTCAGCCAGGCGCTGCTTGAGACAGGCTTTTTTCGCTATGGCGGCGACGTAAAGCCCGAACAAAACAATTTTTGCGGCTTGGGGACGACGGGCGGCGGCATACGCGGGGCGGCTTTCCCTGACCCCAGAACCGGCGTCAGGGCGCATATTCAGCACCTGCTGGCGTATTCGACCAGGCGGTTGCCGCAGCAGGAAATCGTTGACCCGCGGTATCATTTAGTTTGGCAAATGCCCAACCGCTATGCAAAACATCCCCACTGGGAAGACCTGGACGGGCTGTGGGCAACGAGCCGGCCCTACAGCGCAAAAATCTTTTCCATTTATGAACGCATGCTCAGCACCCCTTTTACCGCACCTGCCGATACACCAACCAAGGAAGCGGCGGCGAACCGGTTTATTATCCTCAGTCCGGAAGCGAGGGGCTTATAAAGGAGCGGGCTATGCCTGCTCTTTTTCTATGACATAAGGAGGACGCTATGAACATTGTTTTAGTAGAACCGGAAATACCAGGGAATACAGGCAATATCGCCAGGCTTTGCGCCGCGACCGGGGCGCGGCTGCATCTGGTGCGCCCGCTGGGCTTTTCTACGGATGACCGGCATTTAAAGCGCGCCGGCCTCGATTACTGGCATCTGCTGGATTTGCATTACCATGACTCGTTTGCCGCATTGCAGGCGAAATATCCGGATGGCCGGTATTATTACCTAACGACCAAGGCCGAACGGGCTCATACGGAAATGCAATATAACCCTGACGATTTTTTGGTGTTCGGTAAAGAGACAGCGGGTTTGCCGGAGCCGCTGCTGGCGGCCAACCAAGACACCTGCATTCGCATTCCGATGATCGACGGGGCCCGCTCGCTCAACCTGTCAAATGCCGTGGCGATTGTCACGTATGAAGCGCTGCGGCAGCAAGGCTATCCGGGACTGCGGTAAGCAGGCGTGGGCTTGAGCTGCCAAAACCATCGGTTTGTGGTACAATAGCAAAAAAGCGGTTGGGGAGGGACGAAAAATGGTTTATGATCGCGCCCATGAATTAGCGGCGGCGCTTGCGCGCTGTGATGAATACAAGCGGCTGGCAGCCGCCAAAGAGGGACTTGCCGGCGACGGCACGGCTAAAAAAATGGTCAAGGATTTTTTGAGCCGGAAAATGGAATCGGACATGGCGGCGATGGCGGGCAAAGAACCGGACAAAGCGGCCGTGGCCAAGCTCGAGCAGTTAGCAGGCGTCGTTTCGGCCAATCCTCGGGCTCGTGATTATCTTGAAGCCTACGGGCGGTTTCAGGTGCTGATGGGGGATATCAGCCGCATTCTTAGTGAAGCGGTTAAACAAGGGATGGATATTGTTGAATAATCAGTGTGAAAACTTTGCAGCCGCCGTGCGGGCGGCATTACCGGACATCCGTCTGCTTGTTGACGAGCCGATGTGCCGGCATACCTCGTTTCGGATTGGCGGCCCGGCGGACTACCTGGCGATCCCGCAATCGGAGGCCCAGCTCATCACTTTACTGGCATTAGGGCGCCGGCATGATGTGCCGGTCACGATTGTCGGCAACGGTTCAAACTTGCTGGTTCGGGACAACGGGATTCGCGGCCTGGTCATCAAAATGGGCGGCGGGCTGCTTGATCTTAGCTGTGAAAATGACCGCATAAAGGCCGGCGCCGGAGTGGCTTTGGCGGCGGTAGCCCATTTTGCCGCTGCGCATAACCTGACTGGCATGGAGTTTGCAGTTGGGATTCCGGGCAGCCTTGGCGGCGCCGTTTTTATGAATGCTGGCGCCTATGACGGCGATATGGCGGCTGTTGTCGGCCGGGTCAGCGCGATTACGCTTGCGGGCGAGAAAAAAACCTTTTCCCGGGAGGGCATGGCTTTTGCCTACCGTCACAGTTGCCTGCAGGAGAACGAGTGCATTGTGACAAGCGTTGATTTGTGGTTGCGTCCGGGGGATGCGGCCGCGATCCGGGCGAAGATGGATGATTATACGGAACGGCGGCTTGCCAAACAGCCGCTGCAGATTCCGAATGCAGGCAGCGCCTTTAAGCGGCCGCCCGGTCAGTTTGCCGGGGCGCTGATTGAAAAAGCCGGTTTGAAAGGCTTTTCGGTCGGCGGGGCGCAGGTGTCGGAAAAACATGCCGGATTCATTGTCAACACCGGGGGGGCTACAGCACAGGATGTGCTGCAACTGATTGCCGCGGTGCAAGAGAAGGTGTTTGCGCTGGCCAACGTGAAGCTTGAGCCGGAAGTGCGCGTGCTAGGTGAATAGGAGAGAAAAAGCCGTCCTTCGGGGCGGCTTTTTGCAGGAAAAGCGGGTCTAAAAGTGGAATTTATACTGCAGTAATCTTTGGCAAAGGAGCGAGTGGCGATGAAACTAACCTTCTTAGGCGCAGCGCGCACCGTTACAGGTTCCAGCTTTTTAATCGAGACGAGTTCGGCCAAAGTATTGGTAGACTGCGGCATGTTTCAAGGGTCCCGCATGGTGCAAGAGTTGAACCGGCGACCTTTCTTATTCACCCCGTCCGCTTTGTCGGCGGTCGTGCTAACGCACGCCCATATTGATCATAGCGGCTTGCTGCCGAAGCTGATCCGCGAAGGCTACGGGGGGCCAATTCACGCCACCAAGGTTACCAGGGAATTGTGCAGCATCATGCTGCCTGACAGCGCGCACATTCAGGAGTCCGACACGGAGATCTACAACCGCAAAGGCAGGCGGGCCGGCAAACCGCCAGTTGCGCCGCTTTATTCCGTCGACGATGCATACCAGGCTGTGGAGCAATTTATCACGCACCCGTACAACACGCTGGTGGACGTTGCCCCGGGCATCCGCATTCGCTTTCAGATTGCCGGACACATCATGGGGGCGGCGATGGTGGAAATGTATATTGATGAAGCGGGCAAGACGGTCAAGCTGCTGTTTTCCGGCGATCTCGGGCAGCCGAACCAGCCTATTTTGCGCGACCCGGCCGTCATCGAACGGACCGATTACCTTATTATGGAATCTACTTACGGCGACCGCGCCCACCCGATTTATGACCGCGAAGAAGCCCTGGCCAAGGTCGTCAAGGAAAGCATTGAGCGGGGCGGGCCGCTGATCATCCCTTCCTTTGCCGTCGGACGGACGCAGATGATCTTGTATCATTTGCAAAACCTGTTTAAGACAAAGAGGATACCATCGATTCCGGTCATTATCGATAGCCCGCTGGCGATTAACGCGACCGATATTGTCTTGCGCAATCCGCAGGAATACGATGAAGAGGCTGCCAGCTTGTACGAAAAGCAAAATAACCGCCTGATGGATATGCCGCAACTGCGTTTCACCCGGACGAGCGACGAGTCGCGGGCGCTTAACAACTTGGCGGAGCCGGCGATTATCATCTCAGCGAGCGGCATGGCGGATGCCGGGCGGGTATTGCATCACTTGAAGCATAACTTATGGCGTCCGGAGGCGAGCGTGCTTTTTGTCGGCTTCCAAACGGAGGGGAGCTTGGGGCGGCGGTTGGTGGACGGGGCAAAGCGCGTCAAAGTGCTGGGCGAACTGATTAGCGTCAGGGCGACGATTTACGACCTGGAGGGTTTTTCAGCCCATGCAGACGAAGCGCAGCTGCTGGACTGGCTGAAGAACCTGGAGTGCCGCCCGACGAATATGTTTATTGTCCATGGCGAGTATGACGCGGCTGTGCAGTTTGCCGAGAAGATTCAAAAAGAACTTGGCTTTTCAACTTATATACCGCAGTATGGTGAAACGGCAGTTATCGAAGGCGAACAGTGGCGCGTGGAAGAAACCGCCGTTTTGCAGAAGCTGCCAGCCGTCAAGGAGCTGCGTGACCGGATGAAAGGCTTTGAACGCAACTATCTTGAATACAAAGCGCGCATGGAGCAAGTCGTCACCCGCGATCCGAACAAGCTTCCAGAGTTCATGCGCCGTCTGGACAAAATTAAAAAACTGGTCGACCGCACCTTCGAAGATCTCTAACAATTCAGTTAACATTTGCCCCGTTGACAAGCACCGGTTCAAGCAGTACTATAAAATGTATGGAAAGATTATGATGCTGTAGATGAAGGATGCGTCTAAAGTAGAGCATCCTTTTTCTTTGTTCCGATGCGAAAGGGGAGCTAAACGAGTGATTCGTGAAGAAGTGAGAAATATTGCGATTATTGCGCACGTCGATCATGGCAAGACAACCCTGGTTGACGTCATGCTTAAGCAAAGCGGCGTGTTTCGCGCCAATGAGGCTGTTGTTGAACGCGTAATGGACTCAAATGACCTGGAAAGAGAAAGAGGCATTACGATTCTGGCGAAAAACACGGCTGTTACCTGGCACGACCTGTCGATCAACATTGTTGATACGCCGGGCCATGCTGACTTTGGCGGCGAAGTGGAACGCACCCTGACGATGGTGGACGGCGTTCTGCTGTTGGTCGATGCCTATGAGGGGCCGATGCCGCAGACGAAATACGTGTTGCGCAAGGCCTTGGAATTGCACTTGAAGCCGATTGTTGTCGTCAACAAAATTGACCGTCCGGATCAGCGGGCTGAAGAAGTTGTGGACGAAGTGCTTGATCTGTTCATTGAATTGGGCGCTGACGAAGACCAGCTTGACTTTCCCGTCGTTTTCACGTCCGCACGGGCTGGCATCGCTAAACTGAACATGGCCGAAGAGGATCAGGACCTGACACCGCTGTTTGAGTCGATCCGCAAAAACATTCCGGCTCCGGACGTGGAGGTGGACCAGCCGCTGCAGTTCATGGTTACGACGCTCGACCATGACGACTACGTGGGGCGCGTGGCGATCGGCCGAATCGTGCGCGGCGTAGTGCGAAACGGACAGGCGGTTGCGGTCGCCGGTGAAAACGGCGTCCGCCAGGCTAAGATCGGCAAACTGTACCGCTACCAGGGGCTGAAACGGGTTGAAACCGAGCAAGCCGTGGCGGGCGACATTGTGGCGATGGTTGGCATGGGCGACGTTAATATCGGTGAAACGATTTGCGATCCGGCCCAGCCGGAAGCGCTGCCGAGCCTTTCCATCGACGAGCCGACCCTGTCGATGCGCTTTTATGTCAACAACAGTCCGTTTGCCGGCAAGGAAGGCGAGTTCGTTACTTCCCGCCACCTGCGCGATCGACTGTTCCGGGAAGCGCGGACAAACGTTAGTTTGCGCGTTGATGAAACCGAAAGCCCGGACTGCTATTCTGTTTGCGGCCGCGGTGAGCTGCACCTGTCCATTTTGATCGAGACGATGCGCCGCGAGGGGTATGAGCTGCAGGTTGGCAAGCCAAAGGTCATCAACAAAATGATCGACGGCATTCTCCAGGAGCCGATCGAGCATTTAACGATTGAGGTTCCGGCCGACTTTTTGGGTCCGGTCATGGAAAAGCTGGGTTCGCGTCGCGGCGAGATGCGCGACATGCAGGAAGTCGCCGGGTATTTGCGGATCGACTTTTTGATTCCGGCCCGCGGCCTGATTGGCTTCCGCAACGAATTTTTGACCGACACCAAGGGCAACGGCATCATGCACCACGTTTTCCACGGCTATGCGCCTTACAAGGGTGAAATCGCCGGCCGGACAAAAGGTTCGCTTGTGGCATTTGAAGACGGCGAAACGACCGGCTACGGCATTGCCAGCGTGCAGGACCGCGGTACGATGTTTGTTGTGCCGGGCCAAAAAATTTACATGGGCCAAATCGTGGGCGAGAATACCCGCGATCAGGACATGGATCTCAACCCTTGCAAGAAAAAGCACGTCACCAACATGCGCTCCTCTAGCGCCGACGACGCGATTCGTCTGGAGCCCCCGCGTCTGTTTACGCTGGAGCAAGCGCTTGAATACATCAACGAAGACGAATTGGTGGAAGTGACGCCTAAGAACATCCGCATCCGCAAAGCCATTCTTGACCGGACGCAACGGGCGCGGGCGAAAAAAGCGGTTGAATAGTACCGGCTGAAGGCAGGAATTACAGTCCCCTTGTCGAACTCTTCCCTTATAATGGGTTGACAGCAAGGGGACTTGCTTATTTTTGAACAGTGGAGGCGGTCGACATGGCAGCGGATTTGCTTCGAAGGGTCGGCTCTTTTGTGAATGGCAAGGAAATGGATGGCGAATTGGGACAAGAAAACGGCCGGCCGTATCTGGTTCGACGCCAGCAGGGGCAGGTGGCTGTTTTTATGGCCCATTCGTTCGAGGACGCGGAAGAATATGCGGCGCGGCTGCTGGATCAGCAGATTGTCATGGTATCGCTGGCGCAGGTTGATTCCGCGTTGCGGTTGCGCTTGTTCGATTACCTCAATGGCGTGAGTTATGCTATCGGCGCGCAGGTTGAAAAGGTGACGGACGATGTGCTGCTGTATGTTCCTTGTCCGGCTTCGGTGGAGCGCGAAGTGCGCCAACCGGCGCGATCCAGTTGGTTCAGATAAGAGCGATACGGCTTTTTCGTTAAGACCACGCCGCGGCGTGGTTTTTTCTTTGCCCGGCGTTATTGGCGCGTGAACTATGCCGACGCCGTGTTATAATAAAAGCAATATGAGACAGAAAAAGTGAGGAAGACAATGGCTGCCGTTCCTTTTGTGCATCTGCACGTCCATACCGAATATAGCTTGCTCGACGGAGCCAGCAAGATCAAGCCGCTAATCGCGCGGGCCAAAGAATTGGGCATGCCCGCCTTGGCCATCACCGACCATGGCTGCATGTATGGCGTGGTTGAGTTTTACAAAGAGGCGAAAAAAGCGGGCATCAAGCCGATTATCGGTTGCGAGGTCTACCTGGCCCGGGAGTCGCGTTTTAGCAAGCAGGGGCCGGAGCGAGACGGCGCGTTTCACCTTGTGCTGCTTGCCCAAAACTTGACCGGCTATCGAAATTTGGTCAAGTTGGTTTCCGCCGGCTATCTGGAGGGGTTTTACTACAAGCCGCGGATTGACAAAGAGCTGCTGCGCGAGCACGCCGAAGGCTTGATTTGCCTGTCGGCCTGCTTGGGCGGAGAAATACCGTCGCTGCTTATGGCGGGAGATGATGAAGCGGCCGCGCAAGCCGTGGAATCATTTTTGACGATTTTCGACAAGGACCATTTCTACCTGGAACTGCAGGATCACAGCCTGCCGGAGCAAAAGCCGGTGAATCAGAAACTGCTGGCATTGGCCGCGCGTTATGGCTTGGGCCTGGTGGCCACGAACGACCTGCACTACATCAACCGAGGCGATGCGGAAGCGCAGGATATCCTGCTGTGCATTCAAACCGGCAAGACGGTCGACGCGATTGACCGCATGCGCTTTCCGACCGAAGAGTTTTACCTGAAGTCCGGCGAGGAAATGGCGCAATTGTTTCTTGCTTGCCCGGAAGCAATCGCCAACACCATTGCGATTGCCGAGCGCTGCACCTTTGAATTGCCGATGGGGGAATTGCAACTGCCGTCGTGTGCCGTTCCGGAAGGCGAAACGCCGGCCACCTACCTGATGCGCTTGTGCGAGGGGGCCATGGCGGAGCGCTATGGAACCGCAACCGAAGAAGCAAAAGCCCGCCTCGCCTATGAGCTTGGCGTCATTGCCCAGATGGGCTACGAGAGCTATTTTCTGATCGTCTGGGATTTTGTTCATTATGCAAAAAAACAGGGGATTCCCGTCGGCCCCGGCCGCGGGTCTGCTGCCGGCAGCATTGTCGCTTACTTGCTGGGAATCACCGACATTGACCCGTTGGAATACGGCCTGCTGTTCGAGCGGTTTTTAAACCCGGAACGGGTCAGCATGCCTGATATCGACATCGACTTTTGTTATGAGCGGCGGCAGCAGGTGTTTGATTACCTGGTCGCGCATTACGGACAGGACCGCGTCGGTCAAATCATTACCTTTGGGACGTTGGCGGCCAGGGCGGCGATTCGGGACGTGGGCAGGGCCCTCAACATGCCCTACGGCGATGTTGACCGGGTGGCGAAACTGGTGCCCGAGGAGCTGGGCATCACGCTGGAGAAGGCCTTGTCAGGCAGCCGCGATTTTCGGGCGGCCTATGAAGCCGAAGAGGCAGTCAAGAAATTGGTCGATCTGGCTCGGGCCGTGGAAGGCACGCCGCGCCACGCCTCCACACATGCGGCTGGGGTCGTGATTGCGCCCCGGCCCTTAACGGAGTACGTGCCGCTGCAATTGTCGGCCGATGGCTTTGTCACCACGCAGTTCGACAAGGACCGGATAGAAGAGATCGGCCTGTTGAAAATGGATCTATTGGGGCTGCGCACCCTGACCGTCATTGGCGACGCCCTTCAGTTGATCAAAGAACAGCACGGCGTAGACATCGACTTGGCCAAGATTCCGCTCGCGGATGAAAAGACGTGCCGGATGCTGGCGCGGGGCGAGACGCCCGGCGTATTCCAGGTGGAATCGGCCGGCATGACGCAACTGGTCAAGGATCTGGCCCCTGAGTCATTCAGCGACATGATCCCCCTGGTTGCGCTTTATCGTCCTGGTCCGCTGGGGACGGGAATGGTGGAGGATTTTATTGCCGGCCGGCGCGGCAAAAAAGGCTTGCATCATTTGCATCCCGCCCTGGCGCCGCTTTTGGAGGACACCTTCGGCGTTGTCCTGTATCAGGAGCAGGTCATGCAGATTGCTTCCCGGTTGGCCGGCTTCACCTTGGGGCAGGCCGATTTGCTTCGCCGCGCCATGGGCAAAAAAAAGCCGGAAGCGCTGGCGGCCCAACGCCAAAATTTCATTGACGGCGCTAAGGAACGCGGTATCGGCGCGTCGGATGCTGAGGAGATTTTTGCCCTCCTGGAGCATTTTGCCGGCTACGGGTTTAATAAGTCGCACAGCGCGGCGTATGCGCTGGTTGCGTATCAAACCGCTTATCTGAAAGCCCATTATCCCGTCGAGTACATGGCGGCGCTGCTGACAAGCGTCATGGGCGCCAGTGAAAAAATGAGCGGCTATATCGATGTGTGCCGGAAAATGGGTATCGCCGTGTTGCCGCCCGACATCAATGTGAGCCGGCGCTCCTTCACCGTCAAGGAAGGGGCGATCCGCTTCGGCCTTGCCGGCGTGAAAAATGTCGGTGACGGCGCGATAGAGGCGATTATGGCGGCACGCCAGGCTGGCGGGCCATTTTCGTCGTTGTATGAATTTTGCACGCGCGTTGACATGCGCGTACTGAATAAGCGCGTCCTAGAAAGCCTGATCAAGGCCGGCGCGATGGATTCGTTAGGCGCGAACCGCGCGCAGTTGCTGGCGGTTTTGGAGCAGGCGGTAGAGGCGGCGCAGCGTTGCCAGCGGGACAAGGACTGCGGTCAGTTGGGCCTGTTTGACGACGAGCCGGAATTGGTGACGGGCATAACCTTGCCGGACATCGCTGAATTGCCGATCGAGCAGCTTTTGGCGATGGAAAAGGAAATGACCGGCTTTTATGTGACGGGTCATCCGCTGGACCCGTTCCGACCCCGCCTGGCGGCGCTGACGCCGATCGCCTTGCTGCTGGAAGAAGGCAAGGACGGGGCGAGAGTCAGAACCGGCGGCATGGTCAGCATGGTGAAACGCATGGTGACGAAAAAGGGCGACAGCATGTGCTTCATGACACTGGAGGATTTTACCAGTCGGTTGGAGGTAGTTGTCTTTCCCAAAGTGTTTTATCAGCACAACCGGCTGTTGATGGAAGGGCAAGTGCTGGAAGTGCGCGGGCGTTTGTCGGTCAATGAAGAAGAAGTGAAATTGCTGGCCGATGACATCCGGACGCTGAATCAAACCGGCGAGGAACTGCGGCTTGTGTTGCGCAAAGAGCAGGAATGCCCCGAGGTTTATGCCGGTTTGAAGGAGATTTTCAGCCGGTACAAAGGGCGGCAGGTCGTTTACCTGGATTTGGTTGATTCGGGGCGGGTTATCAAGACCGAACCCCGTTACTGGATGGATTTGTCGCATCCGGATGCCGTGCGCGACTTAGGCGCGCTGCTTGGGCCGGAGGCGGTAAAACTTGTTTAGCGATTCCCGCGCTTGTCGCGCGCGCAACAGGAGTGATAGAATAAATTGACGCTATTACATGCGGCATACAGGGAGGCTATTGGATGAATATCGTAGTATGCGTAAAGCAGGTTCCGGATACGGCGGAAGTGCGCATTGATCCGGTGACGAATACGCTGGTCCGGCAGGGTGTGCCAAGCATTATGAACCCCTTTGACAAGCAGGCGCTCGAAGCCGCATTGGCGTTGAAAGATGCCAACGGCGGCAAGGTGACCGTCCTTTCCATGGGGCCGCAGCAGGCGGCGGAAGTGCTGAGGGAAGCTGTCGCCATGGGGGCGGACGAAGCCGTGCTGCTCAGCGATCGCGCGTTTGCCGGGGCTGATACGCTGGCGACAAGCTACACGTTGTCCAAGGCGATTGAAAAGTTGGCGCCCGTCGATCTCGTGCTATGCGGGAAACAGGCGATTGACGGCGATACGGCGCAAGTGGGGCCGGAAATTGCCGCGCATCTCGGCTGGGGGCAGGTGACCTATGCGCTTTCGATCAAAAAAGAAAATGATGCAATTCGAATCGAGCGAGAGCATGAAGATTGCCTTCAGGTGATCACTGGCGCTTTGCCGTTGGTCATCACGGTGACGCGTGCTGAGCAAGAGCCGCGCTTTGCCAGCATCAGAGGAAAAATGAAGGCCAATCGGATGGCGATTCCTACCTGGACCGCGGACGATCTGGCTGTCGATGGCGCCAAAATCGGTTTAATCGGTTCGCCGACGCAAGTAAGCCGCATTTTTTCACCTGCGCATCCGCAAGCAAAAGGAGAAGTCTTAGCCGATCTGAGCGCAGCGGAAGCAGCCAAAGCGCTGGTCGCTAAATTGACAGCAGCAAAAATCGTTGGATGAGGTGGGGTTAAGATGGCGATAATTATCGACAAGGCGACCTGTATCGGCTGCGGCAACTGCTTGCCGATTTGCCCGGTCGGGGCCATTGCATTAGAGGATGATGGGAAGGCTTCGATCAGCGAAGCCTGCGTTATGTGCGGCGCCTGCATCGGCGAGTGCCCGGTAGCAGCTATCAGCCGCGAGGCGACCGGAGAAGCAAAGCCAGCGTGTGATTTAACGCAGTGGCGGGACGTGTGGGTTTTTGCCGAGCAGCAGCACGGGGCGGTTCGCGCGGTCGCGTTCGAACTGCTGGGGGTTGCGCGCAGGCTGGCGGACGATCTGGGACAGCGCTGCTGCGCTGTTTTGTTCGGCTCGCAATTGGACGATGCACAGGCGCAATCCCTCGTTGAGGCGGGGGCGGACGTTGTTTACGTCGTTGACCAGCCCGTGCTGAAGGTGTACCAGACCGATCCGTACGCAGAAGCGCTGTGCCGCTTGGCGCGTGAGAAAAAGCCTAATGCGATTTTGATTGGCGCGACTGCTGATGGCCGCGACCTGGCGCCGCGCGTAGCATGCGAGCTCAACACGGGCTTGTGTGCCGATTGTACGGAACTTGGCGTGAGCGGTGCTTCACAGCTGGTGGAGTGGACCCGGCCGGCTTTTGGCGGCAACATTATGGCAACTATTTTATGCCCGCAGCATCGGCCGCAGATGGGCACTGTCCGACCGAACCTGTTTCGAAGGCCGGAGCGGCAGCCCGGCCGCGCTGGTATTATTGAAAAAGTGCATTTGCCTGACTTGGCGCCATCCCGCACGCTTCTCGAAGCGGTCGTGGCCGTCTGCGGCGAAGCTTGCCGCATTGAGGAGGCGGCGGTCATCTGCGCCGGCGGGCGGGGGATGGGCTGCGTCGAAAATTTTGCGCTTCTTCATGAGCTGGCTGATCTGCTCGGCGGGGCGGTGGCCGGATCACGGGCCGTGACCGATGTGGGCTGGCTGCCGCATCAGCAGCAGGTTGGCCAGTCGGGAAAAACGGTTTCCCCGCGGCTCTATTTTGCCTGCGGCATCTCGGGTGCTGTACAGCATTTGGCCGGAATGAGCGGGTCGGAGACGATTATCGCTATTAACAAAGACCCGGCTGCGCCAATTTTTAAAGCGGCCACTTACGGCATAGTGGGAGATGTTCGGGAAGTGTTGCCGCATTTGATCTTAGAAATTAAAAAAGCCAAGGGATTGGCGTAGTCGGCTTGCATAAAAATGCTGCGACTGGAAGGGGGAGAGCGATATGTGGAAGGTTGTACACATTGCACCGAACCACGCACAGGCGGAAACACTGAAAAGCACGTTGGAGGGCGAAGGTTTTCTGGCTAAGATTAGGCCGGTGCGATCTGCCGCGCAAGGGGATGGCAATTACGAAATTTTGGTGCCGGATTCTGAAGTGTATGAAGCCTATGAGGTATTGTGCGAGCAACGAATTAAATAATCTGAAGTGAGGGATGTGCGCTGATGAAAAAAACAAAGATCATAGCAACTGTTGGACCAAGCACTGACAAAGCCGGCGTACTGAACAAGATGATGGCCGCCGGGCTGAACGTGGCGCGCTTTAATTTTTCGCACGGCAGCCATGAGGATCATGCCCGACGCATTGCCATGGTGCGGAATGCCGCGCGGGAGACAGGCGTTTCATTAGCGCTGCTGGCGGATACCAAAGGTCCGGAGATGCGGCTGGGAATGTTTCCGCAAGGTAAAGTAGAGTTGGTTGCCGGGCAGACGTTTGTGCTCACAACGCAGTTGGTGGACGGTGACGTCCAGCAGGCATCCGTCAATTATAGCGGATTGGCCAAGGATGTTGCGCCGGGCATGCAAATATTGCTGGCGGATGGCTTGATTTGCCTGCGGGTTGACAGCGTTGAGGGCGAGCGGATCGTCACCACGGTTTTAAACAGCGGCGTAATCAGTTCGCGCAAGCGGGTGGCGGTGCCTGGCGCAGCGTTGAACCTGCCGTTTTTGTCGGAAACAGACGTGGTTGACCTGAGATTCGCTGTTCAGCAGAACATGGATTTTGTTGCTGCTTCGTTTGTGCAGCGTGCCGCTGACGTATTGGCGATTCGCAAGGTGCTTGAGGATGCCGGCAGCGACATGGGGATTATAGCTAAAATTGAAAACGCCGAAGGCGTGCGCAACATCAATGAGATCATCCAAGTTGCCGACGGCGTCATGGTCGCCAGAGGCGACCTGGGGGTTGAAATTCCCACTGAAGAAGTTCCCATTGTGCAAAAGGATATCATTCAGCGCTGCAACTTCGCCGGCAAGCCGGTTATCACCGCTACGCAAATGCTGGAAAGCATGGTCTCGAATCCGCGTCCGACGCGGGCTGAGGCCAGCGATGTGGCTAATGCCATCTTTGACGGAACCGATGCAATCATGCTGAGCGGTGAAACTGCATCGGGAGACTACCCGGTTGAAGCGGTAGAAATGATGGCGACGATTGCCAAGCGGACGGAGGCGGCGCTCCGTTACAAGGAAATGCTGGCGGTGAAAGGCAGTTCTGTTCAAGAGACGACAACCGACGCGATCAGCCATGCGACGGCGCAAATCGCGCTGGATTTGGGAGCCGCGGCGATTGTTGTGATGACGGAGACCGGCTATACAGCCCGCATGGTTTCGAAGTATCGCCCGAAAGCGATTATTGCCGCGGTCACTCCGCACGAGAAGACGGCTCGGCGGATGCAGCTGTTCTGGGGCGTGCAAGTGGCGCTCGGACCACAGGCGAAGGACTCAGACGCCTTGGTACAGGCGTCGGTTGAACGCACGCAAGCGGCGGGGATCGTCAAGGAAGGCGATTTGGTGGTCATCACAGCCGGCTTGCCGGTTGGTACCGGTGGAACAACCAATATGATTCGCGTTCACGTCGTGGGCCGCATTTTGATGCGCGGCATGGGCATCGGCAATCGATCCATAACCGGGCGGGTTTGCGTCATTAAAAACCCTGATGATTTCGAAAAACTCTTCAGGGCAGGCGATGTTTTGGTCATGCCGAGCCTGGATGAGTCCGTTACGCGGCACGCTGTGCAGGCGGGGGCGATCGTGACGGAAGAAGGCGGGCTGACATCGCCCGCGGCCATCCTGGGCGTTAGCTTCGGCATTCCTGTCGTTGTCGGCGTCGAGGATGCGACGAGTAAGCTGCAGTCCGGCGCCACGGTCACCGTTGAAGCGCAGCGCGGTTTGATTTATCAAGGTGAAATTAATGCCAAATAAATAGCCTGACAATGAGCAAGGCCGCTGGTTTCAAGCGTGAAATCCAGCGGCCTCGTTTATTTCTTGCCTAAGAGGAGCCTGCCAAGCAGTCTGCCGCCGAGCGGGAAGCGAGAAAGCTTATCGATTGCAATCGCCGACAAAAGCGATAGGATGGCTGTGCCGGCATAAATCCATAGGGTGACTGAGTTGGAGAAGGGCAGGCTGTTGGCGCTGCGCCAGGCGTTCAAGGCAGTGAGCAGGAGCGGATGGATCAGGTAGACGCAGTAGGAATGTCCGGACAAGTACGTCAGAAGCCGTTTCAGCCATTCTGGAAGCCTCGAGGGGGCGAGCAGATAGTAGAGCAGGAGTGTTGCTGCGAGAAAAAAGGTGAAGCCCGGCAGGCTAAGCTGCTGCAAGGTGTTGACGGCGGTTTCGAGGCTGGAGCCCTTCGCCAGCAAGGCGTAATACTCGTGCGCAAGCCAGGCGGCGGCCGCGGCGAAAAAGGCGGTCAGCAAGAGGCGATGCCGGCCCAACGTGCGGTTCCACTGGGCCCGCCGCGTGGCGGCGAACGCACCTAGAAAAAAGGGAAACAGGTAATGCAGGGGCCAGGTGTGCAGCCGGTAGTAGAAGAACGGCTGCCAAAAAGGGCTGACAGCCAGATGGTCCAGCATTTGCGTTGAGTACTGGTTAAAAAAGAGCTGTGCCGGGAACAGCAGCACGAGCGCGGGGACGACGATTTTGTCAGAAAAGGAAAAGCAGAAACGCCAGACGGGGAAAAAGAAATAAAACCAAAGCAAGATGACCATGAAGTAAAGATGATAGGCGCCGATTCCGAAGAACAGCAAGCGATGAAGGGATGACAAGAGCTCGTCCGTGTCGACAATCGGCGGTATCGCTACTATGTAAAACAAGGACCAGACGAGATACGGAACTAATACAGCTTGCATGCGGCGCTTGTAATAAGCGGCGTACGAAAGCGGCTTAGTCAACGGATGGCTGGAAAACAAGCCGAAGGCGCTGACAAAAAAGAAAAGCGGGACGCAAAAACGCGAGAAGATTTCAAGAAAAAGGAACAGGTGCGGGCTTAAGGCCGGTTCGGACAAGGCTTCCGCCCCTACGTGGATGGCGATAACGCCGAACATGGCCAGGCCGCGCATGTATTCGATGTTGTGCACACGATTCGTCATAATGCTGTTTCCTTTGCAATTGTTTATGCGGACGATACATGCAGATTCTTTTTGTGATATCATAGTCTTTGGATAATCCTATTATAAAAGCCTGCCGTGAACAAGCGCAAGAAGGGAGCTAGACAATGTTGGAATCGATTGCGATGATTAATGGTGATTTTGTTGATGTGAATGACCCCGTCGTCACTATGGAGGACAGGGGTTATCAATTTGGCGATGGCGTTTACGAGGTGACGCACGTCTACAACGGACGCTGCTTTGCCCTTCAATGGCATATTGACCGCCTCTTCAGGTCGTTGCGGGAGCTGGCGATCCCCGGCATATATACGCCGGAGGAAATTGTGGAATTCCATCAGGCTCTGCTGGATAAGAGCGGATTTAAAGAAGGCGGCATTTATTTGCAGATTACGCGCGGAACTGCGCCGCGCACGCATCACTTTCCCGAACAGGTGGTGCCCTGCCTGACCATGACGATGAGGCCGGGCGATCGGACGCAAGGGGAACTGATGCGCGACAAAGGGGCGAAAATCATTACCGTTCCGGACATTCGCTGGTTGCGCTGCGATATCAAGTCGCTGAATTTGCTCGGCAACGTGCTGGGCAAGCAAAAGGCGAAAGAGGCCGGCGCGTATGAAGCGGTTCAGGTCCGTGACAACGGGACTGTCACCGAGGGGACCAGCAGCAATTTCTATCTCGTCAAAGACGATGTGCTGTGGACGCATCCGACTAACAATTTGATCCTAAACGGCGTAACGCGGCGCATTCTGATGGAAAAAATTGCGCCTTCGCTGGGGCTGCATGTGGTAGAAAAAACGTTCACGATGGATTTTGTTAAGAAGACGGATGAAGCTTTTCTTACCAGCACGTCAATGGAGATTATGCCGGTCGTCAGCATTGACCGGGAAGCCGTGGGGGATGGCACGCCGGGCCAGGTGACGCGGAAAATCCAGGCAGCCTATCAGGCTTTGATTCAGGAAGAATGCTATCGCTGATTGATCGGCTGCGCGGAGGGCGGGGCAGGCAGGGCCTTCTCCGCCTTTTTTAAAAACGCAAAATTTGTTGTTGACAAGCTCATGGTGGGATGGTAATATACATATTGTTCGACGGCGGCAAGCCGGCGACAAGATGCCGAAGTGGCGGAATTGGCAGACGCACCTGACTCAAAATCAGACGTGGTCCCCACGTGCCGGTTCGAGTCCGGCCTTCGGCACCAGTTAATGATCAAGCTCTCCGAGATATCGGAGAGCTTGTTTTCGTATGTGCGGTTTCAGGCGAAATCAGTGTTGTCCGTTTCCCACTTTTTCAAGCGGCAGTAGGCCCAGGGGGCGTAAAGGCCGCAGGTAATGAAGGTTAGGAGCATGATGACGAGCCACTGCAGGAAAAATCCGATGCCGGTGCCGGTGAAAATGAGCTGGCGTCCGTTGACAAAGGTGTTGGCGGCAATCCAGCGCTGCTGCGCCGCGTACGCCCAGGGGAAATACAGGCCGCCGGTAAGGAGCGTCAACACGCTTGTCCATAACATGAGCCAAAAATATCCAAAGCCGGAACCGCGAAATTCAAAAGCGCTTTTCAAGGTTACTCCCTCCCTCTGATATGGCTTCTAAAACTATTATACCTTAATCAAGCGGCGAGAAATATATGTTGATGGGTATGGACTGTCCGCGTTGATTCTTGTATGCTGAAGTTAAAAGCGATGCAAGGGGCGTGAAGCGTATGGGGTTGGCGCAAAAGGCGGTTGCGGCGGTGCTGTTGGCAATTATTTTTGTCGCCGGGCCAATGACGGCGAGGGCGGCGGAATTGGAACAGGCGGTATCCGTTCAAGGAGCCGCGGAGCGTCAGGTGGAGCCGGATTTCGCTTACGTGACGGTTGGCGTGCAAAGTGAGGCTGCGACGGTTGAGGCGGCGCGGGTGCAAAACCAGGCGGCAATGCAAGGCGTGGCGGCCGCGGCAATGAATGCGGGAATTCCGAAAAACAAGATCCGGACAAGCCGGCTGCAGATAACGCCGATTTACAGCGAGGCTAACCGGCCAAAGCGCGTGATAAGCGGCTATGCCATGCAAAATCAAATCACCGTGGAAATCCGGGATCTTGACAAACTTGGTGAGGTTATCGATGCCATGCTATCGGCCGGAGCCAATCAACTAAATGGCGTTCGGTTCGCCGTTGAAAACGAAGTGGCGTTGCAGGAGGATTTGCTGCGGGAAGCGGTGCAGGACGGCCGGCGTAGAGCCGCGGTAATCGCGCAAGCGGGCGGACGGAGCCTGGGCGGCCTGCTTCGGGCGTCTGTGGGGGCGGCGCCGGCGGTGCAGGCCGCCGATGCCGCGCAGTTTCGCTTGCCGGGCAAGGGGGGCGATACGCCGGTTTTCGGGGGAACAATGCGCGTGCTCGTTGAGGCGCAGTTGGTTTTCGCTTTGCAGTAAAATGATACGGCCGGGTGAAGGTAGCCAATACTTTGCCTGGCTGTTGTTTTGTAAAAATTTTAATTGATAATGAAACTTTTTTCTGGCAGGAATAATGCCGTTTCAGCCGAATCATAACAAAATGAGTTGCGCAAAGATTGTTGCTTGTCAGAAAGCTGGTATGACCACTAGACCGACTGACGCGACTCAATACCGCAAGAGGAGGATGAACATGGAAGAACAGCTTGGCATTGTTCTTGCGGTTGATGGCGATAAGGCCAGCGTGCGGGCCAGCCGGCACTCGCATTGCGAATCTTGCGGTTCTTGTCCCGGGTCAGAAGCTATCACCATCGTTGCTTTAAATGCGCCGGGGGCAAAACCGGGCCAGCGCGTGGCTTTTGCAGCGCATGAGACCAGCATGGTCAAAGCGGCGTTTGTAACGTTTGCGTTGCCGCTGATCACAACCCTGCTAGGGATGCTTGGCGCCTATTGGCTGACGCAGTCGGCTGCGCTGCTGCCGTTGGGGATCGGCGCGCTGCTTGGCGCAACCGGCGGAATTGTTTATGTGCTTTATTTTGACCGTAAGCTTCGCAACGGTCGCGGCAACATGCCGGAAATTATCCGCATCATTGATTAAGCAGGTAGGGGGATTGTCATGTTTAAAAGCTTCAGAGGCGGTATTCATCCTCAGGATCAAAAACAGTACAGCCGGGACAAGGCCATTGAGACAATGCCGGTTCCGGCGAAGCTCGTCCTGCCCTTGCGGCAGCACATTGGCGCGCCGGCCGAGGCGATTGTCGCCGTAGGCGAGCAGGTGAAAAAGGGGCAGTGCATCGCAAAAAGCACTGGCTTTGTGTCAAGCCCGGTGCATGCGCCCACCTCGGGCAAAATAGCGGCCATCGCCGTGCAGCCGCACCCGGTATTCGGAACCTCGATGGCGATTGTCCTGGAAGCAGACGGAGAGGACGCCTGGCAGGAAGGCGTGCTCGTCGAACGCGACTGGCGCAGCCTGTCAAACAGCGATTTGCTGGAAATCATCCGCAACGCCGGCATTGTCGGTCTGGGCGGCGCGGCTTTTCCCACGCACGTCAAGCTCAATCCGCCGCCCGACAAAAAAATCGATACGCTGATTATCAACGGCGCGGAGTGCGAGCCGTATCTAACGGCGGACCATCGCGTGATGCTGGAATGGCCGGATAAAATGATTGAAGGCATCGAGATTGCGTTAAAGCTGCTGGGCTTGAACGAAGCCGTCATCGGCATCGAGAAAAACAAAGCGGATGCGGTGGCGTTTCTGGAGAAAAAATGCCAGGGAAAGCCGATCAAGGTGGCGGCCCTGGAAACAAAATATCCGCAAGGCGCCGAAAAGATGCTGATTCGCGCCATTACCGGGCGCGAAGTGCCGTCCGGCGGCTTGCCGGCTGATGTGGGCGTGATCGTGCAAAACGTGGGCACGCTGGCGGCCGTGTCTGACGCTGTGTCGCACGGCAAGCCCTTGATCGAGCGGGTCGTGACGGTGTCCGGCGGGTTGGTGAAGGAGCCGAAAAACATCCTGGTGCGCCTGGGCACGTCGTTTGCCCAAGCGGTCGAGTGGTGCGGCGGACTGACCGGCAAAGCAGCCAAGATCGTGATGGGCGGGCCGATGATGGGAATGGCGCAGGCCGGGCTCGAGGTTCCGATCGTGAAAGGCACCTCCGGCATCTTAGCGCTGGCCAAGTCGGATATCGGCGGCGGCAAAGAACGCGGCTGCATCCGCTGCGGGCGCTGCGTCGAGGTTTGCCCGATGGGGCTGGCGCCTTACCTGTTCGCGATTTGGGGGCAGCGCGACAATGTTGAGGCGGCTGTTAAGGAAGGGCACCTGCTCGACTGCGCGGAGTGCGGCTCCTGCGTCTATGTTTGTCCCGCCAAGCGGAATCTGGTTCACTATATTAAGCTGCTGAAAGCAAAAAACGCGGCGAAAAGGAAATGAGGGTGACGACATGGAGACGTTAAATGACAACAGACTGATCGTTTCGGCCTCGCCGCATGTTCGGTCGCAAGAAACGGTGGCCTCAATCATGTGGACGGTTGTTGCCGCTTTAATCCCGGCGGTATTGTTTTCAATCTGGCAGTTCGGCGTGAAGGCCGCGCTCGTTTACGCTTTTTGCATCGGCGGCGCGGTAGGCTGCGAATATGCGATCCAAAAGCTGCGCGGCGTGGAAGTCACCATTGACGACGGCAGCGCGTTCTTGACCGGACTCTTGATGGCGATGTGCCTGCCGCCCGGACTGCCCTGGTTTATGTGCCTGTTTGGCGCCGTCATGGCGATTGCTGTCGCCAAGCATACGATGGGCGGCTTGGGCTACAATGTCTTTAACCCCGCCCACGTTGGCCGCGCCGCGCTCCTGGCCTCATGGCCGGTCGCCATGACAAGCTGGACAACCATGCCCAGCGTGCTTGACGGCGTCACTTCGGCGACGCCGCTGGGCATCTTGAAACAGCAGGGGTTTGAGCAAGTGGTGGCTGTTTTCGGCAATAGCGGCAACCTGCTGCAAGCCATGTTTTTTGGGACCCGCAACGGCAGCATCGGCGAAACCTCGACCGTTTTGCTGCTGCTGGGGGGGCTGTTTTTGATTTATCGCGGCATCATCAATTGGCACGTCCCGGTGTCGATGATCGGCACGGTCGGCATTCTGGCCTTCTTCATCAGCGGGCAGGGCGTGACCGGCGCGCTCTTTCACATGATGGCCGGCGGGCTTGTGATTGGCGCCTTCTTCATGGCAACAGACATGGTCACGATTCCAATCACCGTTAAAGGCCAGGTTATCTTCGGGGTTGGCGCCGGACTGTTGGTCATGCTGATCCGGACGGTCGGCGGCTATCCGGAGGGCGTTTGCTATTCCATTTTGCTGATGAATTGCGTGACGCCGATGATTGATCGTTTTGTGCAGCCCAAGCGGTTTGGAGTAGGGGGTGAGCGGGCATGAGTTCAGAGACGAACGTCGTAAAAGTTGCTGCCAATCTGACGTTAGCCTGCTTGGTCTCCGGCCTCGTCATCGCCGGGGTATACAGCATCACCGCGCCGGAAGCGGCGAGGCAGAAGGAATTGGCCAAAACGCAGGCGATGCAGGAGCTGGTGAAGGAGGCCGACCAGTTTGCGCCCATCGCGGGCAAGACGGGCTGGTTTGAGGCGAAAAAAGGCGGCAAGGTGCTGGCGACCGTCTTGCCGAGCGAAAGCAAGGGGTATGGCGGTCCGATCAAACTGCTGGTGGCGGTGACGCCGGAGGGCAAAGTCCATGATTTCAAGGTGCTGGGCCACAATGAGACGCCCGGCCTTGGCGACAACATCAAGAAGCCGAAATTCAAGGATCAGTTCCCCGGCAAGGCATTGGCCCAGTTGAATGTCGTGAAGCAGCCGGTGGCGGACGGTTCGGCCATTGAGGCGATTACGGGTGCGACGATCAGCTCGAAGGCGCTGACTGTGGCCGTTCGCGAGGCGGTCGAAGCGGTTGCGGCGGCCAAGACAAGCGCAACGCCGGATCACGTGGCGGGCACGCAGCCGATTACTGATCCGGAGCGGTTGCAGGTTTTGCGCGAATTAATCCCGGCTGCAACCGGTTTTCATACGGTAGTCGGGAAAACCGCCTGGGTGGCAGTTGAGAAAGGCGACCAGTTGCTCGCCTACGTGCTGCCGGCAGAAAGCCAGGGGTACGGCGGGGTGATGCGGCTGGCGGTTGCCGTTTCTACGGACGGCAAGGTGCTGGCGGCGAAAACAATGGCGCACAAGGAAACCATCCGCCGCGCGGATGAGGCGCTGGCGCCTGCCTATCTGCAGAATTTCGTCGGCCTGTCGCTGTCTGACTTGGCAGGTGGAAAATCAGTTGACGCGATTGCCGGGGCGACCGTGACATCGAAGGCTGTTCTGGCCTGCGTGACCAAGGCCTTGGGCGATGTCAACGATTATCAGTCGGGCGTGAAGGGGTGAGTGCGGTGAGAGGATTATGGCAGATTTTTGTTAACGGTCTGTTTGAGTCAAATCCGATTTTTCGGCTGGCGCTTAGCCTTTGTCCGGCGTTGGCCGTTACGTCGAATGTCTATAATGCCTTCGGCATGGGAATGAGCGTGCTGTTTGTCATTACGGCCAATAACATGGCAGTTTCGCTTACGCGCAAACTGATCAACGCTAAAGTGCGTGTTCCAGTCTACATCACTTCGATCGCTACGATCGTTACTGTAGTGCAACTGGTGTTAGAGGCATATTTCCCGCGGCTGTACCAGGAGCTGGGCATATACCTGGCCCTGATCGTCGTGTTTGCCATCATTTTGGCGCGCGCGGAGGTTTTTGCCGCCAAAAACCCAATCATACCGTCGATGGTTGACGGTCTTGGCATGGGCGCAGGTTTTGCCGGCGCAATGGTGCTGATCGGGGTAATCCGCGAAGTAATCGGCAATGGCACCATCTTGGATATCCCCTTGTTTGGGCCCAATTATGCCCCCGCCCTTATCATGATCCTGCCGGCGGGCGGGTTCATCACGATCGGGCTGTTGATCGCTTTCTTCAACCATCTGACGGAAGTGCGCAAACAGGCGCGGGAGAAACTGGCGCTGCAAGAAGGCGGTGAAACGGCATGATGGAATATGTTCTTCTGTTTTTGAGCACGGTTATCGTCAACAACTTTGTCTTGTCCCGCTTTTTGGGGCTGTGCATTTTCTTTGGCGTTTCCAAGAGTCTGAACGCCTCGGTTGGCATGGGCATGGCGGTCGCTTCGGTTATGACGGTAAGCTCCACGCTGGCCTGGGTTGTGTACAATTATGTTCTTGTTCCTTTTCACCTTCATTTCCTGACGACAGTCGTATTCGTTATTCTTGTCGCTTGCTTTGTCCAGCTGTTGGAAATGATCATTCGGAAATTTGCTCCGGCGTTGTATAACCTGTGGGGCATTTACCTGTTGCTGATTGCAACAAACTGCATAATCCTGGGCGTTCCGCTGATCAACGCCGAATCGAATTACGGCTTTGTCAAGAGCGTCGTCCACGCTTTTGGCTCTGGCGTCGGGTTCGCCTTTGCGCTTATTTTGATGGCCAGCCTGCGGGAACGGCTGGCGCTGGCCGACGTGCCCAAGCCCTTCCAGGGCCTGAGCATCGCCTTTATCCTGGCGGGACTGCTGGCGCTGGCGTTCATGGGCTTTTCCGGAATGATTCCAATCTAGAAACGGAATGGTAACTAAGTCGCTGAAAGGGGACCGAGGCACGTGAGTACATGGATGCTGATTTTAATCGTTATGACGGGGCTGGGGCTTATCTTTGGCGTCATCCTCGCCTTCGCCAACAAAAAATTGGCGGTGGAGATGAACCCGCTCATTCATATTGTCGAGGACGTGCTGCCCAAGGGGCAGTGCGGGGCGTGCGGCTATGCCGGCTGCCAGGCGTACGCCGAGGCGGTTGTCTTGAATCCGGATGTTCCGCCGAACCTGTGCATTCCCGGCAAGGAAGTTGTCGCGCAGGCGGTGGCGGAAATAACGGGCAAGCAGGCTGCGGCGACCGAGCCGCGCATGGCGCATGTGCGGTGCAATGGCACCGTGGGTAAAGCCGTGTTTGATTTTCATTATGACGGGGTCAAGGATTGCCTGGCCGCGTCCTTGCTGCAAGGCGGCCCGAAACACTGCCAGTACGGCTGCCTGGGGCAAGGCACGTGCGTGGCAAAGTGCCCGTTCGGCGCATTGACCTTGAGCGAGGAAAACCTGCCGGTCGTCAATCCGGCCCGCTGCACCGGCTGCGCCGTTTGCGCGGCGGTTTGCCCGCGCAGCGTCATCGACATGATTCCCCTAACCGCCCATGTTGAAGTGGACTGCAATTCGATTGAAAAAGGCGTTGCCGCCAAGCAGGCCTGCTCGTGTGCCTGCATCGCCTGCACGCTGTGCGTTAAAAATTGCCCGTACGGCGCGATCCGCATGGAAAATAATTTGCCGGTTGTCGATCATGCACTTTGCGAAGAAAAATGCACCGATCCGACTTGCGTCACCAAGTGCCCGACAAAAGCGATCCTGCGCCGCTTGTCTTATAAGGGCGAATAGGGTACAATGAAAAACAAAGCAGCGAGAGAGACGATGAAAAAAATGAAGCGGGCCGATTTCCTGATGGGCGCTGCCGCCCTGGCGGTGTCGGTTCTGGGCATTGCCTGGTCGCAGGCGTCGCCTGTCAAGCCGGGGGCGGAAATGATCGTTCGCCAGCACAACCATGAGGTGTTGCGGGTTGAGCTAACCGACAACAGCGAAGAAACCTGGACGCTGGGCGAGCCTGGACATCAAAACGTTGTGCAGCGCAAGGGGACCCGTGCCCGTGTCGTCAAAGCCGATTGTCCGGACCAAATTTGCGTCAAGCAGGGCTGGGTGGATAAAGACGGCGATCAGCTATTGTGCGTTCCTCATCGATTGCTTGTTGAAATTCGCTCTAAAGGGGCAAAAACAATTGATGCCTTGGCAAGGTAAACCAGTGCGATTCGTTGATAGTGTTGTCCGGCAGGGCATGTTTGTGGCGTTGGCGCTCAGCCTGCAGCTGCTTGAGTCCATGCTGCCCATGCCCTTGCCTATACCGGGTTTGAAGCTGGGCTTGGCCAATTTGGTCAGTGTTTATTTGTTGCTAGCCGCTGATTGGCATGTGGCCATGCGCGTTGCGGCTATTCGTGTTTTGCTGGCGGCGCTGTTTGGCGGAACGCTGTTGGGACCGGCTTTTTGGCTGTCTTCGGCTGGCGCCTTCGCCAGTTTAGTTGGCATGACGCTTTTATTGCGCACGGCGTCTGCCAACATAACGATTTTGGGCGTCAGCTTGGTCGGCGCTATCTTGCACAACCTGGCACAATTATTGGCAGCTAGTTATTTGATGCAAACTACAGGCGTTTTTTCCTTATGGCCGTGGCTGGTGCTGTTTGCTGTACCGGCCGGTTTTGTAACCGGCTGGAGCGCGCGGGCCTTGTGGAAACGCACACAATGGATGTGGGGATAGAGTCCTTGTCGTCGGCAAGGATTTCTTTTCTTTGTTACGGGCAAGGTGGAATTTCTGCCGGTGAAGATAGGAGTGTGGACAATGCGCGCCGGGAAAAAAGGCAATCTGACACTGTTTCTTTTTGTTGTAACAGGGGCTATTCTGGGCGGCTTGCTTGGGGACGCTGCGATGAGTACGCCGGCGTTGGCGCCTGTTTCGGCTTCCTTGACAAAGCCGTTTTCGGTGTTGGAAATCCCTTCGTTCACTGTTAACTTGTATGTCGTTAAGATGGCGATGTCTTTTTCGTTTTTCCCCAACCTGGCCAGCATCGCTGGCATTATTTTGGCGCTGTTTTTATTCCAACGCCTGTAGGAGTCGATCGCTGTGATGAAATTGGTTTTGGCATCTGCGTCACCGCGCCGGGTGTCGTTGCTGAGGCAAGTGGGCTATAAGCCCGTTGCCTGCCCGAGCAATTTTTCGGAAGAACCGGTTGTTCAGGGCGAAAATCCTGCTGACTATGTGAAGCGGCAAGCTTTGCAAAAGGCGAGGGAAGTCGCGGCCCGGCAGCCGGACGCAAGCGTAGTGCTAGCGGCTGATACGGTAGTTGTCCTGGAAAATGAAATCATCGGCAAGCCGGCGGATGCCAGCGAGGCCGTGGCAATTTTGAGGCGGCTTTCCGGGAAACGCCATGTGGTAATGACCGGCGTCGCCATTATTGCAGAACACAATGAGTGGCAGGAATGCGCGTCGACCGCCGTTTACATGCGCGCGTTGCCGGATTCGTTAATTGACTGGTATGTCGGCACGGGTGAGCCATTGGACAAGGCGGGCGCATATGGGATTCAAGGCAAAGGCGCCCTGCTGGTGGAAAAAATCGAAGGTTGCTATTTTAATGTCGTTGGCTTGCCGCTGGCAATTGTCGCCGACCATCTCGAACAAAGCGGGGTGCAGCGCGAATGAAAACTCTGCGGGAATTGCCGGCCGAGGAGCGGCCGCGCGAACGGCTCGTGGCGCACGGCAGTGCTTCGCTGACGACGGCGGAGTTGCTGGCGGTCCTGCTGCGCACCGGACGGGCAGGTGAGACGGCGTTGGAAATTGGACGCTCCTTGGCGGCGCTGCCCGGCGGGCTGGCAGGGCTGTCGCGCCTGACAGCGGCGCAATTGGCCGAGATTAAAGGCATTGGCCCGGCTAAGGCGGTTACGATATTGGCCGCGCTTGAACTGGGGAAGCGTTGTGCGACGCAGAAAACGCCGGATAAGCTGACGATTCGTTCGGCTGCCGACGTCGCTTCATTTGTTATGCCGCGCCTGCGGTATGAGACCAGGGAGCATTTTTTGGCGCTCCTGCTGGATACGAAGCATCATGTGATCGATATGCCGGTCATTTCGATTGGCACGCTGGATATGTCGGTTGTTCATCCTCGTGAGGTGTTTTTCCCGGCGGTTGTACAGCATGCGGCGGCGCTTATTTTGGTGCACAATCACCCGAGCGGTGAGCCGACGCCGAGCCGGGAGGATCATCTCGTGACCCAAAAACTGATCAAAGCGGGTGCGATCTTTGATATCCCGGTTCTCGACCATCTTGTCGTCGGGGATGGCTGTTATGTCAGTTTTAGCGAAAAAGGGTGGATGACCGAGAGCTAGTGTGTATGGCTAGCCAGTAGCGGTGGAAAAGAGAAAGGGGAACTAATCATGTTTGGATTGTTTCGGTCGTTGTCGAAGGATATGGGGATTGATTTGGGAACAGCCAATACGCTGGTCCATGTGAAAGATAAAGGGATTGTCATTCGTGAACCGTCGGTTGTCGCTATCCAAAAAGATACGAATCAAGTGCTGGCCGTAGGCGAGGAAGCCAAGCAGATGATCGGGCGCACGCCGGGCAATATTGTGGCGATCCGTCCGCTCAAAGACGGCGTTATTGCTGACTTTGACATTACGCGGGCCATGTTGCGCTACTTTATCCGCAAGGTCGTGGACGGCAAGTCGTTTGTGCGGCCGCGCGTTTTGGTCGGCGTACCATCGGGGATCACGGAAGTTGAAAAAAGGGCTGTTATCGATGCGACCATTCAAGCCGGGGCCAGAGAAGCCTACCTGATTGAAGAGCCGATGGCGGCCGCCATCGGCGCCGGTCTGCCTGTTCACGAACCCACGGGCAACATGGTCGTAGATATCGGCGGCGGCACGACCGAAGTGGCGGTTATTTCGCTGGGCGGCATCGTTACCAGCCGCTCCATCCGCATCGGCGGCGATGAGATGGATGAGGCGATCGTGCAGTATGTCAAACGGATGTACAACTTACTGATTGGCGAAAGAACGGCGGAAGATGTAAAGATTTCGATCGGCTCGGCGATTGCGCCTGACAAGGAAGAGGCTTATGAATTGCGGGGGCGGGACTTGGTCAGCGGATTGCCCAAAACCGTTGTTGTTACCTCTACGCAAATCCAGCAAGCTTTGAGCGAACCGGTCGCCGGCATCGTGGAGGCGGTGAAGGTAACGCTTGAGAAAACGCCGCCGGAATTGGCGTCTGACATTATGGATCGCGGCATCGTCATGACGGGCGGCGGCTCCTTGCTGCGAAATCTGGACAAACTCTTAAGCCAGGAAACCGGCATGCCGGTCTACGTTGCCGAGGATGCGTTGTCTTGCGTTGCCCTTGGAACGGGCAAGGCGGTGGAAAATGTCGATGCATTGAAACGCGGCTTCACGTTCTCTTCCCGGCGGAAAGGGTAGGAACAGGCTATGAGAGGTTTTCTGCGGCGCAAAACCATGATTTTAACCGTTGCGGTCTTGGTCATTGTCGCAATTAGCGTTTCCGCTGCGCAGGGGAAGTACCAGTTCGCTTTGGTCAGCCGCGTACTGGCTGGCGTATGCGCTCCTTTCAATTCACTGTTTATGAAAAGCGCCGTTTGGACCAAGGGAAAAGCGAGCGCCGTGGGCGACCTCATGACGACGTACCGCGACAACCAGAAGTTGACCGCGGAGGTGGATTCGCTGCGCGCGGCCAACTTGCAGGCGGCTGAGATCTGGGCAGAGAACGAACGGCTGCGTCAGCTGCTTGACTATAAGCGGCAGCAGCCGGCCTTTCAGCTTATGACTGCCTCTGTCGTCGGACGGGAATCTGGACAAGTCGCCGGTTCAATTCTTATTGATCGCGGCCGGCGGCATGGCGTTGAGAAAGACATGCCGGTGATCACTGCCAAAGGTTTAGTTGGAACCGTGGCGCAGGCATATGATTCATCAGCCCAGGTCCAACTGCTGCTGCATCCCCGCTCCGCCGTTGGTGGTGTTGTGCAGCGCGCCGCTTCGCGCGCAATCGGGGTCGTGAGCGGAAACACTGGCGATCATTTTTCGCCGCAACTGCAAAATTTGGCACGTGACGCGGACGTAGTCGAAGGGGATGTCATTGTCACCTCAGGGTTTGGCGGTTTGTATCCGAAAGGCATTGCCATCGGGGTGGTGCGCGAGGTTCGCAATGCCGAAGGCGGGCTGCTGAAGTACGCGTTGCTGGCGCCGACGGTTGACTTCAACCGCCTGGAGGAAGTCATGCTCATCACTAATGCGCGTCTGCTGCGGCCAGAGGCGGAGCCGGGCAAACCGGTTGAAGCGCCGGCGGGGAAAGCGGCGCCATGAAGCAGATCCTGATTTTTGGCTTTGGTCTGTTTATTCTCTTGATGATGCAAATGACCTGGCTGCCGGTCTGGTTTTTTTCCGGCGCAGAGGTCGACTTGCTGTTGGTAGTCACGGTATGCGCGGGGCTGCTCGCCGGACGCGAGCAAGGCGTGGCGGTTGGCTTTTTCGCCGGGTTGCTGCAGGACCTGCTGAGCGGCTTTTTATTCGGTTACCACACACTGACGCGGATGCTGTGCGGTTTTTTGTGCGGGCTGATGGAAAAGCAAATTTTTAAGGAGAATTTCCTCGTCCCAATGGTTGCTGCCGCATCTGCCACGGTCGCAACGCAGATTTTTTATTGGCTCAGCGCCTATTTTGTGGGGGAGCATGTTGTTTTTAGCCGGGCTATGCTATTCAATCTCATCTTTTCGTCTGTTTGCAATGGGGCGTTGGCATGGCCGATTTATGAATTGCTTCGGTGGCTTTACCGGGCAAGCGAGACCAAATAAGGCGGAGGCCGGTAATGTTAAGCAAGAAGTTTACGTATCGATTTGAAATCCTTGGGCTGCTGGTTATTGCAGTCTTTCTTGCGTTAGGCACCCGTCTGTTTTATCTGCAGATCGTGGCAGGCGAGCACTACAAAGGGTTGGCGGACGGCAATCGCATACGACTGACGCCGATCATGGCGCCGCGCGGCATTTTTTACGACAAAAAGGGCGTTGCGCTAGTCACGAACCGGCCCGGCTTTGCGGTTTCTTTGCAACCATCCCTGGCTTATTCCGACGGCATGCTAAGTCAGCTTGCGGCCATGCTGGGTGTGCCGAAGCAGGAAATTTTGCTGCGGCTGGAACGCGGCAAAGACTCTGTGGAGCCGATCCGCATCAAGGCCGATATTTCTCCGGCAATGGTGACCCGCATTGAAGAGCGGCGGCACGAGCTGCCCGGCGTTGTGATTGAAATCCAACCGGTTCGTGCGTATAACTACAACGAACTGGCGGCGCATGTTTTCGGCTATGTCGGTGAAATCAACGAACGGGAGCTGGCCGAAGCGAAGGATAAAAACTATCGAGCGGGCACACTGATTGGAAAAATGGGGCTGGAGAAGCTCTATGACCAGCAACTCAGAGGGGTTGATGGCGGTGACCGCGTCGAAGTGGACGTAGCCGGTCGCATCGTGCATGACCTTGGCCGGCGGGAACCGATTCCGGGCAACAACCTTATGCTGACGATTGATTATGAATTGCAGGTGGCAACCGAAAAAGCGGTTGACGAGCACCTTGCCTATATTCGGGCTGCCGGCGGCAGCCCGAACGCTTACGGCGCTTCTGTCGTGGCACTGGACCCGCGTAATGGGGCAGTGCTGGCTATGGTAAGCCGTCCGGCGTACAACCCGAATCTTTTCGCCACAGGCATATCGGTCAGCGAGTGGAAAAAAATCAATGACAATCCCTATCATCCTATGGATAACAAGGCGATTGGCGGCGAATATCCCCCCGGCTCGACCTTTAAGATCGTCACCGGCCTTGCCGCGCTTGAAACGGGCAAGGTGACGCCTGAGGAAAAAATCTTTGACTCCGGCACGCATTGGCTTGTCCCGAAGGGCAATGCCGACGGCGAAGCGCTGGGCTGGCTGAACTTTTACGACGCTCTGGCAAAATCGGACAACGTGTATTTTTATGAAATGGGCAATCGGCTTGGCATAGATTTGCTGGAGCAGTATGCGCGCGAGTTTGGGTTTGGCGCCTTGACCGGCATCAACCTGCCGGACGAGGCGGAGGGACTTGTCGCCAGTCGCAAATACAAGGAAAAAGTGTACCAGGAAGACTGGTACTTGGCAGAAACCTTTGATGCTGCCATCGGCCAGGGTTTCCAGTTGGCGACTCCCTTGCAGGTTGCGGTGATGATGAGCTCAATAGCTAACGGCGGCATCCGTTACCAGCCGTACTTGATCGACCGGATCGTATCCGATCAGGGCAAAGAAATACAGGTTTTCAAGCCGCGCGAGTTAGGGCGGTTGCCGTTTAAGGCCGATTATATCAAACTGGTGCAGCAGTCTTTGCGCGGCGTAGCGCTGGAAGGCGGCACCGCGGCCCAATTGGCAAAGTTCCCAATCCCCTTGGCGGGCAAGACCGGCACGGCGGAAAATTCGCACGGGAAAGATCATGGCTGGTTTGTCTGCTATGCTCCGTTTGATAATCCGGAAATTGTTGTGGTGGTTATGGTAGAGCAGGGCGGGTATGGCACGACGGCCGCCGTGCCGATTGCGCAAAAAGTGCTGGAAACAGCCTTCCATATTGGTCCATCTTCCGCCCCCGGCGCAAAATCCGCCGTGCCTGCGCCAGCGGCAGCGCCAAAAAAATATAATTAGGGCAGGATTTTACCAATTAGAAGCGAACTAGAAAAAGGTGTTTTAAGTTTCGCATGAAATGGGAGATTGTAAGATGGCGCACGATGTTTTGATCAAAGGGAACCGCTATGGTTTGGAGTTGATTGTAGATGCCGTCGGTGAGTTTGCCGAACTGCTGCAAGCCGTGGAGAAAAAGCTGACCTCGGCATCGGAGTTTTTCGCCAAGGCGCCAACGCCGCCGTTGATTTGCCTAAAAGGGCAGGCGCTGCTGTCGGCGGAACAAAAGACGGCGCTTGGCGAACTGCTGCAGCGGTATGGCCTTTGCCTGGAAGAACGGGTTGAGCCGGTGCGGGAAAGGGAGCAACCGCGGACGGCGGCGCCCGCATATGAAATACCGGCGTTTTTGTCTGGCGGGGAAGCGGTGGAACGGCCTACCTTGTTTGTATACAAGACGTTGCGCGGCGGGCAGGAAATCCGCTATCACGGAAGCGTTGTTGTTTTGGGGGACGTGAATCCCGGCGCCCGGATTTTCGCCGAAGGCGACATTTTGGTGACCGGTAGCACGCGCGGCGTGCTCCATGCAGGCGTCCTGGGTGACGAAAATACAGTGATAACCGCCGGCCGGCTGGCCGGCGGGCAAGTCCGAATCGCCGGCTGCATCGCCCGGGCTCCGGACCAGGAAGAAAACACGCAGGGACCGGAACGTGCTCGCGTTAGTGGCGATCAAATTGTCATTCAAACGGTCAATCGATAATGAGGGGGACAACGACAATGGGTGAAGTCATCGTAATAACCTCAGGCAAGGGCGGCGTTGGCAAGACGACAACGACCGCGAACATTGGAACCGGGCTGGCGTTGCTGGGCAAAAACGTGGCGATCGTTGACGCCGACATTGGTTTGCGCAATCTCGATGTGGTCATGGGGCTTGAAAACCGCATCGTCTATGACCTTGTGGATGTTGCAGAGGGGAATTGCCGTTTGAAGCAGGCGCTCATTCGCGACAAGCGGTATCCGACGCTGCACCTGTTGCCCGCAGCCCAAACGCGTGATAAAAATGCCGTGTCGCCTGAACAGATGAAAGTGCTGTGCGAAGAATTAAAGCAAGAGTTTGACTTTGTGCTGATTGACTGCCCGGCTGGTATCGAGCAAGGCTTTAAAAACGCCGTCGCGGGCGCCGATCGCGCCATTGTAGTGACGACGCCGGAGGTCTCAGCCGTCCGTGACGCGGACCGCATCATCGGCTTGTTGTATGCTGAAGGGCTGACTGCGCCCAAATTGATTGTCAACCGCATACGCCAGCACATGGTGAAAAAAGGCGATATGATGAACATTGACGACATTGTCGATATTTTGGCCATTGATCTAATCGGGATTGTCCCGGATGATGAGTATATCGTTGTTTCCACCAACCGCGGCGAACCGGCCGTTGCCAGCGCCGACTCGCAGGCGGGGAAAGCCTACCAAAATATCGTGCAGCGCCTGATGGGGGCCGAGGTGCCGTTTCTGAACCTCGATGAGCCCCAAAACTTCTGGGGCCGCATGAAGAAAATTTTTGCTCGTTAGTATAGAAAGGGGGCGTCCTGGTGCTGGACTTATTCCGGAAGCTGTTTGGCGATAAAAGCGCAAGCTCCAAAGAGGTGGCGAAGGAACGGCTGCGGCTCGTGCTCGTGCATGACCGCGTCAACGTTACGCCGGAACACATGGAAGCGCTTCGCAACGACTTGATCCGTGTGATATCAAGTTATCTGGAAATTAATGAAGAAGAGATGGAAATCAGCTTGGAGAAAAACGATTCTTCCGTCGCTTTGGTAGCTAATATTCCCGTCAACAAAGTGAAGCGCGGCGAGCCGCAGGCCAGGGTAAGATGCTGACAAACCGACTGCTTCGCAGCCTCGATTACACGTTAATCGGGGCAACATTATTATTGCTTGCCATTAGCCTTGTTATGATCGGCAGCGCAACGCATATCAATACGGCCTCGGAAGACCGTTATTGGTATCTGCAGCGCCAGGGCCTGTTTGCTTTGCTGAATATTGTCGTGCTGGTGGTCTCTTTGTATTGGGATTACCAGCAGCTGGCCCGTATGGCCAAGGGGCTGTATGTCGTCAACCTGATTTTATTGCTGGCGGTTATGTTTGTGGGGCATTCCGCGCTGGGTGCCCAGCGTTGGATTCAGATCGGCCCCGTCAGTCTGCAGCCATCGGAGTTTTCCAAGCTGATTATGATTATTTCATTGGCGCAGATGCTTGACGAGAGAAAAGACCGGCTGCAAACGTGGCGCGATCTGGTGCCGATCTTCGCCTATGTCGGCGTGCCGTTCCTGCTGGTTATGAAGCAACCGGATTTGGGCACTTCGCTCGTCTTTTTAGCGATCTTATTCGGCATGCTTTACGTAGCGGGCATCAATCAGCGCCTGCTTTTTTCGATTTTTGGCGCCGGCGTCGCGGCTATGCCGCTTTTTTGGCATGTTTTAAAGGATTACCAAAAACAGCGTCTGACGGTTTTCATTGATCCCGGGGCCGATCCGCTGGGGTCCGGATACCATATCATTCAATCCAAGATTGCGATTGGCTCCGGCATGCTGACCGGAAAGGGCCTGTTTGAGGGGACGCAAAGCCAACTGAAGTTTTTGCCGGAGAACCACACTGATTTTATTTTCGCCGTTATCGGCGAGGAGTTGGGCTTCATCGGTTGCCTGTTGGTTTTGACGGTCTTTTTTGTGTTGATCTATCGCAGCTTGCAGATCGCCTTGGGGGCACGTGATGATTTTGGTTGTCTATTGGCAGCCGGAATTGTTTCCATGCTGACTTTCCACGTGCTGGTCAATGTTGGCATGACGGCCGGCATCATGCCGGTTACGGGCATTCCGCTGCCCTTTATCAGCTATGGCGTCAGCTCGCTGACGACAAACATGCTGAGTATTGCCTTGCTGTTAAACATTTACGTGCGGAGACAAAAACTATTTTTCTAAAGTAACCAAGGAGGAAACATGGCTGGAAAGATTCAACCGGAACAACTTATGCGGGTCGAACGGCCTGTCCGCTATACGGGAAATGAGTACGGGCAGGTAATCAAAGACGCGGACGCGGTCAAAGTCCGCGTGGCCCTTGCTTTTCCGGACGTTTACGAAGTCGGCATGAGTTACCTGGGCTATAAGATTCTCTACCACTTGCTGAACAAAGAGGACGATATCTGGGCGGAGCGGACCTACGCCCCGTGGCCGGACATGGAAAAAGAGATGCGCCAGCTTGGCGCGCCGCTAGTTGCCCTGGAGAGCAAGTCGCCCCTGGCATCCTTCGATTTGCTGGGGTTCACCCTGCAATACGAGCTTTCTTACACCAACATCATCAACATGCTCGACCTGGGTGGCGTGACGCTGCTGGCAAAGGACAGGGGCTTGGCGGAGCCCATTGTTATCGGTGGCGGCCCGTGCGTATTCAACCCGGAACCGCTGGCCGACTTTTTTGACGTTTTTTTGATCGGCGAGGGCGAGGATCTGCTCGTGGAGGCCGCCCGAGTTGTCGGCAACTGGAAGGCGGCAGGAAAACCAGGCGGAAGACACGGGGTGCTCCTGGAATTAGCCAAGTTGGACGGCTTGTATGTTCCCGCTTTCTATGAGGTAAGCTATGGCGCCGACGGACGGTTTGAAGCAATTGCCCCAAAACAGGAAACAGCCCGCCTGCCGATTACTAAGCGCGTGGTGGCGGATTTGAACGCTGTTGATTATCCGACTGCCCCGATCGTGCCGTTTGGCGAGATCGTCCATGACCGCATGATGCTGGAGGTGTTTCGGGGCTGCACGCGCGGCTGCCGCTTCTGTCATGCGGGCGTCATAACTCGTCCGGTCAGAGAGCGAAAACCGGAGCTGTTAAAAGAACTGGCCAGAAAGCTTGCTGATTCAACCGGCTACAACGAAATTTCGCTGTTTTCTCTGAGCACGGCTGATTATTCCTGCCTGGCGCCGCTGATAACGGACCTTATCGATGAATATAAAAACGACCGTATCAGTGTTTCGCTGCCATCGCTGCGCCTGGACAGCTTTTCGATTGACTTGGCCAAGCAGGTGCAGGCGGTGCGAAAAAGCGGCCTGACCTTTGCGCCGGAAGCCGGCACCCAGAGGATGCGGAATGTGATCAACAAAGGCGTCACCGAAAAAAATCTGGATGATGCGGTTGAGGCCGCGTTTAAGGCGGGCTGGTCGCAGGTCAAATTGTATTTCATGATCGGCTTGCCGACGGAAACCGATGAGGACATCCATGGTATTGCCGACATGGCTTACCGCGTTGTTGACAAATACCGCGAAGTCATGGGGCGGCGTGGCGCAAAAGTAACGGTCAGCGTGTCCTCGTTTGTCCCCAAACCGCACACGCCCTTTCAGTGGATGCCGCAAAATTCAATGGAAGAGATTGCCCGGAAACAGGCGATTTTGCGCCAGCGCTTGAGAAGCCGTGATGTTACCTTGCAATACCACGATGCCACTACCAGCCGCTTAGAGGGTGTTTTTGCGCGCGGCGACAGGCGCCTCGGCGCCGTTTTGCTGGCCGCCTGGGAAGCTGGCGCCAAGTTTGACGGCTGGTCGGAGTATTTCGATTATGATCGCTGGGCGCGGGTGTTCGCCGAGCAAGGGGTTGATATGGATTTTTATGCCGGCCGGGAGCGCGGCCAAGCGGAGCCGTTTGCGTGGGAGCACCTGGATACTGGTGTGAGCCGAGCTTTTTTGTGGCATGAATACGAAAAAGCGCAACGCGGGGAATTGACGGCAGATTGTCGGCATGGCGACTGCACGGGGTGCGGTGTTTGTCCGAAGTTAGGAGTGAAAGTAATTGACTGGAGCGAAAAACATGCAGCCGATCAGGCTAAGAATGTGCCTGTCCAAGGATGAGTCGATCCGCTTTGTTTCCCACCTTGAATACGCGAAGGCCCTAGAGCGGGCGTTGCGGCGGGCCAAATTGCCGGCTGCCTACTCGGAGGGCTTCAACCCGCATATGAAATTGTCGTTGGCATCGGCGCTGGCGGTCGGCACAACCAGCCGCAATGAATACGCCGAAGTGGAATTGACGGAAAAACGGCCGCTGGCGGAATTGGCAGGGGCTTTGTCTAAGGCGCTGCCGCCCGGGATGCGCCTTATAAAAGCCCTGCTGGTGGAAGGCCCGGCGCCGAAACTGATGGCTGTGGTGGCAGGCGCGTCTTACCTGATCAGCCTCCCGTTTGACGGCGATCCGGTTGTGCTGAAGCAGCAGATCGAGGCCTTTATGGCCATGCCGTCGTTTCCGTACGAAAAACGCTCCCCAAAGGGGAAACCCGCAAAACAGCTTGACTTGCGGGCGCTGATTCGCCAAATGAGCGCGACGGTTGATGAAGCTGGCATGGCGTCAATCGCCCTGTCGATCGCCATGCCGCCGGCCGGCACGATCAAGCCGCTTGAGGCCCTGCAGGCCTTGCAGGAACATTTCCAATGGTCCTTGCCGTTGGAGCGGGCGCTGGTTGAGCGGGTTGCGCTGTACGAGAATCAGCAAGGCGGCTGGCGGCCGTTGCTTGGGGGATAGAATATGGGAAAGTCACTGTTGCTGCTAGATGCCGGCGAGGAGGAAACACAGCTGGCCATTGTTAAAGATGGCCGGCTGGATGAATTCATCGTCGAAAAAAGCCAAATGACAACCTTTGTCGGCAGCGTGTTTAAAGGCCGCGTGCGCAATGTGCGGCCGGGCATGCAAGCAGCTTTTGTCGACATCGGCCTGGAGCGGGCCGCTTACTTGCCGATCAGCGCTCAGGATGCGCCTGTGACGGAAGGCCAGATGGTTCTGGTGCAAATCGAGAAGGATCCGGTCGGGACAAAGGGGCCGCGCGCGACGCGAAAGATTAGCCTGCCCGGCAGCTTCGTCGTTTGGATGCCGGACACGGATTATGTCGGGGTGTCGCACCGGATTACGCCGGATTCGTTGCGCGAAAAATTGCGCCAAACGGTTGAGCGGCTACGGCCGCCGGGCGTGGGGCTGATTGTGCGAACGGCGGCACAGGAGGCTGACGCGGATGACCTGGCGCAGGATATCGATCATTTGTCCCTGAATTGGCAAACCTTGTTGCTGCGAGCCGCGCATGCAACGCAGCCCGGTTTGCTGTACCGCGAATATGATTTGCCGATTCGCATGGTCCGGGATTATTTGTCGGATCAGGTGGAGTCGGTTTTGATCAACGGCGAGTCGGCCTACCAGCGCGTCAGGGAAATTGCAACGGAGCGTTCGCCCCAGCTTGCCGAACGCATTGCGCTTTACCGCGGCAAGGAGCCGCTTTTCCAGCATTACGGGGTCGAAGACGATATCGCCGCGCTTGGCTCGCGGCGGGTCGAGCTGCCGTGCGGCGGCTACCTGGTGATTGATGGAACTGAAGCGTTGACGGTTGTTGACGTCAATACCGGCAAATATACGGGCGAGACGTCCTTGGCGGAAACGGCTTTTTTAACGAACTGTCAAGCCGCAGTAGAAATTGGCCGCCAGGTTCGGTTGCGTGACATAGGCGGCATCGTGGTGGTTGATTTTATCGACCTCCATGATAATAAAAACCGCGAAACAGTACTTAAACTTTTGGAACAGGCTTTTTCCGGTGATCGGATGAAAGCCCGGGTGCTGGGCTGGACGCCGGCCGGCCTGGTTGAAATCAACCGCAAGAAATCGCGGCGCAGCGCTGCCACCATTTTGTACGACGCCTGCCCCACTTGCCAGGGAACCGGGAAAATCACCGCCGCCGCCAAGACGGCGCAGCAGATTCGTCAATTAGTTGCGCAAAGGGGGCGGGAGATGCCCGGACAGGCGTTATTGCTGGAGGTGCATCCGCGCATGTCCGCTCTGCTTGATAGACGCACGCTGGCCGAGTGGGAAAGCCAATATGCGGTCCGCTTGCGGATGCAAACCAGCGCGGCCCTGCATCCGGAAGCGTTTTCCGTGCTGTGGGATCGGCATTAGCGTTGACAGTTCCTGCTTCCTATGATATACTACTTTAGCATGGGACTGTGTTCCATCCCGAACCGCACGGTTCCGGTAGGAAAAGCCCGTAGGGGCTACCGCGCTCCGGCGAGTCTATATGAGGGAGGTGTAATTAGATGTACGCAATTATTCAAACTGGCGGCAAGCAATACCGTGTTGCTGAGGGCGATACGCTCAACGTGGAAAAGCTCGTTGCTGAAGAAGGTGCTGTAGTCACTTTTGACCAAGTGTTGACGGTTGTTGATGCCGCTGACGTGAAAGTTGGCCGTCCGCTCGTTGATGGCGCGAAAGTTACTGCGAAGGTCGTGGCACACGGCAAAGGTGAGAAGATTTATGTTTTCAAATACAAAGCAAAATCCAACTACCGTCGTCGCCAAGGCCATCGCCAACCGTACACTGAAGTTTTGATCGAAAAGATCGAAGCGTAATCAGCATGGTAACGGTTAAATTAACGCGCAATCAGGCTAGCCAGGTCGTCGCTGTGGCGGTGACGGGTCATGCTGATTACGCGCCTCGTGGTGAGGACATTGTTTGTGCCGCCGTGTCTGTATTGACGCAAACGGCGCTGCTCGGGCTGCTCCGTTATGCGGTGCATCCGGTGCAGTATAAAATGAAGTCGGGCCGCCTGTCGTTGCAGCTTGAAAAAGAGCCGACCGACGTTACCGACACCATTTTGGAAACAATGGCAATGGGGTTAGAAGAAATTGCCCGGAATTATCCGGATCGTGTTCAAATTCAAGAACACAGGAGGTGAAAAACGTGTTCCGTTTTGACTTGCAATTATTTGCACATAAAAAAGGTGTTGGCAGCTCCCGCAACGGCCGTGACAGCCATTCCAAGCGCCTTGGCGTAAAACGGCAGTCCGGTGAAGTGGTTACCGCTGGCAGCATCCTCGTTCGTCAACGTGGTACCCATTTCCATCCAGGGGCAAATGTGGGTATTGGCAAAGATGATACCTTGTTTGCAAAGATCGCCGGCCGGGTTGCGTTTGAGCGTAAAGGCCGCGAAGATCGTCAAATTAGCGTATATCCTGCAGAAACGGCTATTTAATTGTTCTAGCCGCGAAGCCCGCGATTCTGATCGCGGGCTTTTTTTCTAGTTGGAAATAGACAAACAGGATTTCATAATAAATGAAGCGAAGTATACTCTTTATTGAATCGGGTGCTCTGGGGTGAAGCCAGAGAAAGAAAGGACAAATATCATGTTTATAGATCGCGCGAAAATTTATGTGCGGGCGGGCAATGGCGGCAACGGCATGTCCGGCTTCCGTCGCGAAAAGTATATTCCTAAAGGCGGACCAAGCGGCGGCGACGGCGGGCGAGGCGCTTCGGTCATCCTGATGGCGGACGAAAATATGAACACGCTGATTGACTTCCGCTATAAGCGCAAATTCATTGCTCCTGATGGCGCAAAAGGCGAAGGCAGCAACAAAACTGGCGCGTCGGGCGAGCACATCATTGTCAAGGTGCCGGTCGGAACGCTGATTCGGGATGAAGAGACAGGGCTTTTGCTGGCCGACTTGGCCGAAAACGGGCAACAGTATGTGGTTGCCCGCGGCGGACGCGGCGGGCGCGGCAACGCCCGCTTTGCCACCAGCACGCACCGGGCGCCGGTTTTTGCTGAAAAAGGCGAGCCGGGGGAAGAACGGACGATTTTGCTGGAGTTGAAGCTGCTGGCGGACGCCGGCCTTGTCGGCTATCCCAGTGTCGGCAAATCAAGCTTGCTGGCCAGCGTGTCGGCTGCCAAGCCGGAAATTGCCGCGTACCATTTTACGACCTTGACCCCTGTTTTGGGCGTGGTGCGGCTGACGGAGGGGAAAAGCTTTGTCTTGGCCGATATTCCCGGCTTGATTGAGGGCGCGCACGAAGGAGTTGGCTTGGGCCATGATTTCCTGCGCCATATCGAGCGGACAAAGCTCATCTTGCACGTGCTTGATGTTGCCGGCTCTGAAGGCCGCGACCCGATTGAGGATTTCAACCAAATCAACAAAGAGCTGGCCATGTACAGTGAAAAATTGGCCAAGCGCCCGCAAATCGTTGTTGCCAACAAGGTTGATTTGCCGGAGGCGGCGGACGCCATTGAGCGCGTGCGCGAATACGTTACAAAATTGGGTTATGAATTTTTCCCCATTTCAGCGGCCACGGGCGAAGGCGTGCAGGCGTTGATGTGGCGTGTGCAGGAACTGGTGGATCAACTGGAAGCGCCGGAGGCGGAAGAGACTGTCCAGACGATTGAAGAAGACCAGGACCATTTTGAAATCACCCGCGAAGATGACGGCACCTTTGTCGTCACCGGCGCGAACATTGATCGGCTAGTGGCGATGACGAACTTTGACAATCCGGAGGCGCTGCGTCGCTTCCAGTTGATCTGGCGCCGTCTTGGCATTGAGGAAGCGCTGAAGGAGCGCGGCATCAAGGAAGGCGACAGCGTTCGCATCCGTGATATGGTATTTGATTACAAGCAATAATGGTTGCAGCGACAGTTACTAGGTGGGGGGCGGACACATGTTGGAGCGAAGCACATTGGCGGAAGCAAAACGGGTAGTTGTTAAAGTGGGAACGAGCACCTTGACCCACAGCACGGGCAAGCCGAACCTATTTCGCATAGAGCAGCTGGCCAAGGAGCTGGCCGATCTGGCTAACCAAGGCAAAGAGATCATTCTCGTTTCATCCGGCGCGGTCGGGGCAGGCATGGACCGGCTCGGGCTGAAGGAGCGGCCAAAGACCATCCCTGAAAAGCAGGCGGCTGCCGCTGTTGGGCAGGGCTTGCTGATGCACATTTATGAAAAGGCGTTTTCCGAGTATGGGCAGGTTGTGGCGCAAGTTCTGCTGACCAGGGAAGATTCCGTCAACCGCAGCCGCTACGCCAATTCGCGCAACACCCTGCGGACCTTGCTGTCTCATGGCGTCATTCCGATCGTCAACGAAAATGATGCGGTTGCCATTGATGAACTGAAGATCGGCGACAATGATACGCTGTCGGCGATGGTGGCCAATATTGTCGATGCTGACTTGCTGATTATCTTGTCCGACATTGACGGGCTGTATACGGCCAACCCCCAGACAGATCCGACCGCCACCCTGGTGCATGAGTTGGCGGACATTACCGAGGAAGTGGAAGCGTCTGCCGGCGGCGCTGGCACCACCCGCGGCACGGGCGGCATGTACACAAAAATCCAGGCGGCCAAGATGGTGATCAACTCCGGTATCGCCATGGTCATTGCTTCCGGACTGGAAAAAGACGCGATCCGCCGGGTCTTGCAAGGGGAAAAAATCGGCACCTTGTTTCTTTCGCGGGAAAACCGCCTGCAGTTCCGCAAGCGCTGGCTGGCCTTCGGTTCGCGGGTGAAGGGCTGCATCCAAGTGGACGAGGGGTGCGAGCGGGCCATTGTCGAGCACGGCTCCAGCGTCTTGCCGGCCGGCGTTATCGCTGTGCAGGGAGATTTTGAAGAAGGCATGACAGTAAGCATACTTTCCGCTTCCGGGCGGGAGATTGCGCGCGGCCTGGTCAATTATTCGGCGGCGGACGTCCAGCACATCCAGGGCGCTCATACGCATGAGATTGCCGACCTGCTGGGAACAAAACCGTACGATGAAGTGATTCACCGAGACAACTTAGTTTTACTTGTGTAGGAGGCGGAAAACATGGAATTGGAGAAGCAGATTAGAGAACAGGCGCAGCTGGCAAAGCAAGCCGCAGGCCAATTGGCCAACCTGGGAACGCCCGTTAAAAACAAAATCCTGCTGGCAATGGCCGATGCCTTGCTTGACGCCCGCCAACTCATTTTGGAGGCAAATCAGCGCGACATTCAGGCCGGCCGGAAAGCCGGACTGTCAAACGCGCTCCTTGACCGGCTGCTGTTGACGGACAACCGCCTGGAGGCAATGGCCATCGGCTTGCGGCAGGTGGCGGCCTTGCCCGATCCGGTCGGCGAGGTGCTGAGCGGACAGCGTTTGCCGAACGGGCTTGAAATCCGCAAGGTGCGTGTTCCGTTTGGCGTGGTGGGGATGATTTATGAAGCGCGCCCGAATGTCACGGTCGATGCGGCCGCACTCTGCCTCAAGTCGGGCAATGCCGCGCTGCTGCGCGGGGGCTCGGAGGCGCTGCAGTCGAATATTGCCCTGATGCAGGTTTTGCGTCAGGCTGGCGAGACAAACGGCCTGCCGGCGGGTGCGATCCAGCTGATCGAGACAACTGACCGCGAAGCCGTCAAAGTCATGCTGCGTCTGAACGGCCTGATTGACGTGGCGATTCCGCGCGGCGGGGCCGGTCTGATCCGCATGGTGGTCGAAACGAGCACGGTGCCGGTGATCGAAACAGGCATCGGCGTCTGCCACACTTTTGTTGACGCTGCCGCTGACCTGGGCATGGCGCAGAATATCGCCTTCAATGCGAAGGTGTCGCGGCCGGGCGTTTGCAACGCGATGGAAACCTTGCTTGTGCATAAAGACGTGGCGGAGGCTTTTTTGCCGCCGATGCTGTCACGCCTGGCGGCGGCTGAGGTGGAAATTCGCGGCTGCCCGGTTGTCTGCCGCCTTTATCCGCAAGCGATCGAAGCGGCAGATGAAGACTGGAGCACCGAGTATTCTGACTTGATCCTGTCCGTCCGGGTTGTTGACAGCCTGGAAGAAGCGTTGGCGCACATCGCCGCCTACGGCACGCGCCACTCGGAGGCGATTGTCACCAACGACTACCGGGCGGCCAAACGTTTTCAGCAAGAGGTGGATGCGGCAGCTGTCTATGTCAACGCCTCGACACGTTTTACCGACGGCTTTGAATTTGGCTTCGGGGCGGAAATCGGCATCAGCACGCAAAAACTGCATGCACGAGGGCCGATGGGGTTGGTTGAATTAACCAGCATTAAATATCTGGTCGATGGCTCCGGCCAAATTCGTTAGCGGAGCCGATTCGACGGAAAAGAGGTGGCAGGGATGCCGTTCAAGACGAGCAGTTGGAAACCTTGGCTGGTTTTTGCTTTTTTACTGGCGGCAGTTGCCGGCGGCGGATATTGGTATTATATGCGCGCGCAAGCGCCGGTTGCCGTCACGAAGACGGTTCGAGTCGAACGCGGCGACGTGGCGGCGTCTGTGTCGGCCACCGGTACGCTCGTGCCACTGAACAAAGTTGATGTGAGCTCTAAAATAACCGGACTGATCACGAAAGTGTCGGTCAAGGAAAATGACCTTGTCAAGCAGGGGCAGGTCATGATTGAGCTCGACGACAAGCAACTGCAAAGCGATAAAGCGCAGGTGCAGGCGAAGCTGAACAATGCCTCGCAAAATTACCTGCGCTACAAGGAATTGCTGGCTCAAGGCGCCATCAGCACCCAGCAATTCGACCAGGCCGAAACCGATTATTTGGTGGCGAAAGCGACTTACGACAATGCCGTTTCGAAATTGGACGACACCATTATCCGGGCTCCGATTGACGGGATCGTGATCGGCAAGCCAATTTCCGCCGGCCAAACGGTGGCCCCCGGCATTTCGACGCCGATGGTGCTGCTGACGGTGGCCGAGCTGACGGTAATGCAGATTGAAACGTTGGTGGATGAATCAGACATTGGCCGCATCGCCGTGGGGCAGCGCGTTTCCTTTACCGTTGACTCCTACCCAAACCTGACTTTTTCCGGCTCGGTAACGAATGTCTCCCGAAAATCAGTGGTGCAGCAAAACGTCGTTTATTACACGGTGCTGGTGGATGTTGATGATACGAAGGGCAAGCTGTTTCCGTCCATGACGGCGCGCGTCTCGGTCAACGTCGGCGAAAGCAAAGGGGTTTTGTTGCTGCCGTTATCCGCGCTGCGGGAGCGCAAAGGTCAAAAGTATGTTTCCGTGCAGCGTCCGGATGGCTCGATCGAAGACGTGAACGTCGAGGTGGGGCTGATGGGCGAAGAAAAGGTAGAGGTGCGAGGCGGGCTGTCTGAGGGCGATCAGGTGGTAACGCGGTCGGCAACGGCACCAAAAACAACCCAGTCCTCTCAGCGGCAGCTCAATCAGGTGATCAGAACCGGGGGGGGACGGTAATGAAAGCGCAGCAAGGGAAAGAGAAGGTCATCGTGCTGGAGAATGTCGTTAAGACTTATTCCATGGGAGATGCCTCTTTCAATGCGCTGGATGGCGTTGACTTGTCAATTGAAAAAGGATCGTTCGTTTCAATAATGGGGCCATCGGGATCGGGCAAATCAACGATGATGAATATTTTGGGATGCCTTGATCGTCCGACGAGTGGCGCCTACTGGCTTGATGGGCAGCAGGTTGCCGATCTGTCGGATGATGAGCTTGCTACTGTTCGAAACAAGAAAATAGGCTTTGTCTTTCAAAATTTTAACCTCCTGCCTCGCATGAGTGCGTTGCAGAACGTGGCTTTACCGCTTACCTATGCCGGCGTACCGTTGGCGGAACGTTTGCGACGGGCTAAAGCCGCGCTGGAAGCGGTTGGTTTAGGCGACCGGATTAATCACAAGCCGAACGAGATGTCCGGCGGACAACGGCAACGCGTCGCTATCGCCCGTGCGGTGATTAACGAACCGGCGATTTTGCTGGCCGACGAACCGACCGGCAACCTGGACACGAAGTCGGGCGAGGAGGTCATGAAAATTTTTGCTGCCATACACGAGCAGGGGCGCACGGTCATTTTGGTTACGCATGAGCCGGAAATCGCTGCCTATACGCAGCGCGTCATCTACATGCGCGACGGGCGGATTGTTCAGGATGAAACGAGAGTGTAGGTGAGCGGAGATGGTGTGGGAGAGTGTATTGATTGCTTTAGAGTCGCTGCGCGTTAACAAGCTGCGCTCGATCCTGACCATGCTCGGTATCATTATTGGCGTCGGGGCCGTCATTGCTATGGTGGCGATTGGCCTTGGCGTGCGTGAAAAGGTGAAGGGCTCGATCGCCGGACTTGGCAGCAATTTGCTGATTGTGACTCCTGGCGGCGTGTCGCCTACCGGCATTCGGCTTGCTGCCGGCAGCGGAACCCGCCTGACGCTGGATGATGTCCGCGCCATACAGAGGGAAGTTGAGGGCGCCATTTACGTTATTCCTAGCGTACAGCGCCAGTATCAGCTTATAGCCGGAAACCAGAACTGGACAAGTTCGGTCGAAGGCACCTCGCCGGATTGGCTGGGCGTCCGCGGGTTTGAGGTTGTCAGCGGCGCTTTTTTCGGCAGTCAGGACGTGGATGCGCGGGCTCGGGTGGCGGTTATCGGACAGACCGTAGCGCTGAACCTGTTTGGCGAGGTTGATCCTGTCGGCCTGAGCATTCGCATCGACAAGGCCCCTTTTAAAGTGATCGGCGTGTTGGGCGCGAAAGGACAGTCCGCAACCGGTTCGGATCAGGATGATATTGTTATCATCCCGGTCACAACCGCCATGCAGAGGTTGCAGGGGGTTACGTACATCAACCGGATCAGCATTCAGGCGGAGTCGGAAACGGTTCTTGACCAGGTGCAGGAGGATGTAACACAGTTGCTTCGCTCGCGCCACCGTCTGTCGGCAACCATGCCGGATGATTTTACGGTGCGTAATTTATCAGCCATCATGGAGGCGGCGGTCGAGACGACCAATACCATCACCCTGCTGCTGGGCAATATTGCCGCGATCAGCCTTTTGGTCGGCGGTATTGGCATCATGAATATCATGCTGGTGTCAGTGACGGAGCGCACCCGGGAAATTGGCATCCGGAAGGCGCTTGGTGCAACCTACAGAAGCATTTTGCTGCAGTTTTTGATCGAATCAATCGTGATCGGGGTGGTCGGAGGGAGCCTGGGCATTTTGCTTGGGATCGGCGCTTCCTACGTTATCTCTTATTTTTCCGAATGGCAGACCTTCATTGCCCCCTGGTCGATGCTGCTGGCCTTTTCCTTCTCTGTCGGGATCGGGCTGGTCTTTGGCCTTTATCCGGCCCGCAAAGCAGCCCTGCTTGATCCGATTGAAGCTTTGCGTTATGAGTGAGGTGGTGATCTCGTGCGTGAAATCTGGCGCGCTTGGCGCGGCTATTGCCGTGATCCAAAGAACAGATGGGACTTTTTTGATCAGACGCGAGCTGGTTTGATTATCGGCGCGACAGGCTTGGTGGCATACCATCTGCTGGTTGTACTAACAGCTGGCTATTGATATAATGGATAAGCAAGATCGCAGACTTTAACTTCGGAGGCCGCTAGTATGGAAAAAAGAAGGATCGGCATCATGGGAGGAACCTTTGATCCGATTCACATCGGACACTTGGTCATCGCCGAAGCCGTATATGAAACTTATCGCCTGGACAAAGTGTTGTTCATTCCGGCCAGTTCTCCGCCGCATAAGCCTGGGGTTAAAGTGGCGCCTGCTTTGCACCGTTATGTCATGACGGTCCTTGCCACCGTTGGACATCCGGCCTTCAGCGTTTCAGACATTGAAATGAGACGTCCAGGCCCCTCTTATTCCTATGATACGGTGCGTGCCTTGCGACAGGAAATGGGTGATGGCTGCGAGTTCTTTTTTATATTAGGAACTGACGCGGCCAAGGAACTGGGTACCTGGAACAATGTTGATGAATTGCTTGACCTATGCCATTTTGTCGCGGCTACCCGGCCAGGCACGCAGCGCGCCGTTGACGACGTAATCAAGCAGTTTGGTGAAAAGGGACAGGCAAAAATCCATCCGCTCTCTACGCCGGAATTGGCGATTTCTGCAACTGATATTCGCAAACGAATTCAAACCGGCCGATCGGTTCGCTTTATCCTGCCTGAACAGGTGGAGGCTTATATTAAGAAAGAAGGTCTTTATCGTTGAGTTCCATAAATAGTCATTTGCAAGCGCAACAAGAAAAACTCAAGGATATGCTGTCGGAAAGGCGGTACCAGCACTCCGTGGCGGTAATGGAAACGGCCGTCTTGCTGGCGCAGCGCTACCGCGCTGATGTTGAAAAGACTGCGTTGGCGGCCTTGCTTCATGACTGCGGGAGATCGATTCCACTGGAGGATGTGGTGTCGAGCGCAATTGATTTCGACATCCAGCCTGATGAGATAGAGCGCCAGCATCCTATTTTGCTGCATGCCAAGGTCGGCGCTGTGTTAGCCCAGCTTGAATTTGGCGTCACAGATGAGGAAGTTATTCATGCGATTCAACGGCACACGGTCGGCGGGGCAAACCTGTCAAAAATCGCAAAGATACTGTACCTGGCGGATATGATCGAACCAGGGCGGGATTATGAGGGCGTTGCGTCGTTGCGCCAGCTTGCCGCGCAGCATTTGGACTCCGCGCTCCTGGCCGCGTATGAAAAAAGCATCGGGTTTGTTTTAAACCGGCGGATGTTGCTGCATCCCGACACTGTGGCCGGCAGAAATGAGCTGGTCGTCAAGTTGGGGGCCGGGTCACCCTGCAGAGGAGAATTTGCTTAGCATGAGATATGACGAGCAGGCCGGTTGCCGGAAGACGCCGCACAGACGTTTTCGCTGGGGTCGCTTTGTCTTGCTGCTGCTGTTTTTTTTCGGCTCGATAGCCCTGTTCTTTTTCGGGGGGCGTTTTGCATACGAATTCTTTTTTGCCGATGATGCCAATTTGGCAATTGTGCAGCCGACAGACAAAAGCTTGACCCAAGAAACCTTGAACCGGCGGATCAATATTTTGCTCCTCGGTACCGACGAAGGCGATAATGAGTTTCCGGACGCGCCCAAGCGGACCGACACGATGATGCTGGCCAGCATCGACCCAGCGAAAAAAGAGATTGCCCTATTATCGATTCCGCGGGATACGCGGGTTGCGATTCCCGGGCGAAGGGGCAACGACAAGATTAATCATGCGTACGCTTATGGCGGCGTTGCGCTGACGAAACAAACAGTAGCCAATTTATTGCAGGTGCCTGTTCATTACCATGTGACGATTGATTGGAAAGCGTTCGTTCAAGTCGTTGATATTTTAGGCGGCGTCAATTTATACGTCGAAAACGACATGGCGTATGAGGACCCGTACGCCGACCTGAAAATAGAGCTCAAGAAGGGTTATCAGCATTTGGACGGACAAAAAGCGGGCCAATACGTGCGGTTCCGCAGCGACGAGCTGGGTGATATTGGCCGGGTGCAACGTCAGCAGCGCTTCATGAAGGCTATGCTCGAAGAAACAGCCCAAGTCGAAACGGTGCTCAAGCTCCCGAGTTTGATTTCTACGCTCGACCGCTATATTGATACGGACATGTCGGTGATGACGATGGCTAAAACGGCCAATACGGTTAAGAGTTTTGGCGCCAGCGGTCTGCATAGCAATATGCTGCCCGGCGAGCCGGAATTGATCGGCGGCGTCAGCTATTGGGTTGTTAATGAGGCGGAGATGAGGAATATGCTCGATCGATTGAATGTTCCTTATGTCGGTTCGAAAAATAAACGATAATGAGGAGTGTGAGGGAAAAGAGATGATGGATTCGAAAAAGATTGCGGAATTGATTGCCCGCGCCGGCAGCGAGAAAAAGGCCGACGACATTTTGCTATTGGAACTGAAAGCGTTGACGATCATGACGGATTATTTTATTATCATGAGCGCCTCTAATACGCGGTTGGTGCAAGCAATTGCCGACAACATTGAGGAGGAACTCGGAAAAGCCGGCGTCATCCCGCTGCGCAAGGAAGGGTATCAGGAGGGACGCTGGATTCTCATGGATTATGGCGTTTGCGTCGCGCACATCTTTCTGCAGGATGAACGGGCGTTCTATAACCTCGAGCAACTGTGGGCCGATGCGCCGTCTGTTTCGTTTGAGGAATAATAGTAAGAGAAAACACCTTCTGGCTGGTTGGCCAGAAGGTGTTTTTCATTTTGTTTTCATAATAACCCCCTATACTTTGTAGTAGTGAACAAGTTGCCGAACGTTTTAGGATGATATTGAGATTAGAGCAGGTGCGGTTATGAAACAACTGATTGTCAATGCGGATGATTTTGGGCTGCATGAGTCGATTAACGACGGCATCGTCGAGGCGCACATGGCGGGGTGCGTGACCAGCGCTTCCCTTATGGCGGGCGGCGCCGCTTTTGAACATGCGGTTCAACTGGCTAATCGGCACGATCGTTTGGGGATAGGAGTGCACCTGACGCTGGTCGGAGCAAACCCGGTAGCGCGCGGCGACGTGCACACGCTGCTAACGGAGGCCGGAACTTTTTTTCCCAGTTATGGGCAGTTTATCAAGCAATACCTGCTTGGCCGCATAGCAAAGGCGCATATAGAGTATGAACTCCGGTGCCAAATGCAAAAAATAGTAAAAACGGGGATCAATATCACGCACATCGACAGTCACCAACATCTTCATGTCCTGCCGGGCTTGCCGAAAGTCATTGTTCGATTGGCCAGGGAGTTTAATATTCATAAGATCAGAATCCCGGCTGAGCCAATACTTTTTTTGGGGACGTCGCCCTTGCCTGCCAGCCGGCATCTTGCCCGAGGCTGCCTTACTGTCTGTGCCTTGGCAGCCCGGCGGGTTTATAATCGGCAGGGGCTAGCTTCTCCCCAGTATTTTTTTGGCATGCTGAACGGCGGCGAGATGTCGCAAGCGGCCTTGCTGCACATTCTTGATAACTTGCCGCCCGGCATTTCCGAAATCATGGTTCATCCCGGAACAAATACTCAGGATTTGAGGCAGGCCTTTCCCTGGGGCTATCATTGGCAGGAGGAGCTAGCCTCCTTGAAAAGCGGCGCAGTGCTTGAGAAGCTGCAAAAAGATGATATCGCACTTGTGAATTTTAACAGCGCTGGTTTTGATGAATGCCGCTCAAAGTAATGCAGACGGGCGGGCAACTGGAGGGGGATTTGTGATGGTAAAGCGCGTTTCGATTATTGTGCCGGTCTATAATGAGCAGGAAAACATCCGCTATTTTTATCAGGAAGTACGAACCTACATGGATCCGCTAGGTTATTCGTATGAACTAATTTTTGTGGATGATGGGTCAACCGATAATACCGCGCCGATTCTGGAGCAAGTAGTGCGGCAGGATGGGCGCGTAAGGGCCATTTTGCTGGCACGCAACTTCGGGCATCAAATTGCGCTGACCTGCGGCTTGGACCATGCAAGCGGCGAGGCGGTGATTTCCATGGACGGGGATATGCAGCATCCGCCGGCGCTGCTGCCGGTATTGCTGGAAAAATGGGAGGCCGGTTTCGAAGTCGTCCAGACAATTCGTCTGGAGACGGAAGATGCGTCCTGGTTCAAAAAACATACGTCCAGCCTGTTTTATCGGCTGATCAATGCCATGTCGAATGTGTATGTTGCGGAAGGCGGCTCTGATTTCCGGCTGCTGGACGGCAAGGCCGTGGCGACTTTTCTGCGCTTTAAAGAGCGGGCGCGGTTTATCCGGGGGCTCATTGGCGATCTAGGCTATCGGCAAACGTTTGTGGAGTTTACCGCTCCGCCACGGCATGCTGGAAAATCGAAGTTTTCGCTGCGTAAGATGCTGTCGTTTGCGCTAGACGGCATCACCTCTTTTTCAAAAATGCCGTTGCGGTTCGCCTTCTACGTCGGCTTGCTGTTGGGCCTGATCAGCTTTGGACTGACCTTGGATGTTGTTTACACAAAACTGTTTACAACCGGGGCTGTTCCCGGGTGGGCGACAATTGCGGCAAGCGTGCTGCTGTTGGGCGGATTGCAATTAGTTGGACTGGGGATCATCGGTGAATATGTTGGCCGCATATTTGAGGAAGTGAAGCACCGCCCTTTGTATTGGGTGAAAGACGAATTGCGCGGCAATGTCGAAGCGATTCCGAAAAACAAGCGAATGGCGCTGTGAAGGTAAGCTGATGAACTATTACAAGCGCTTAGCGGTATTGATTGCGGTTATTGCAGTTATTTCGGGAACGGTTGTTTATTTGACAAGCGAAGCGGGTTTGCTGCAGCGGCTAACGGCGTTTCGTCCGGAAGCTGTTTTGCTCGCTGTGGCCTTTTTAATCCTTGGCATGTATTTTGATGCCGCTCGCTTAGTCACCTTGGTGCGAATTACCGGACAATATATATCACTACTTCAAGCTATGCAAGTAATCCTCAGCAACTATTTTCTGTCCATGCTGACCCCAGGGGCGACCGGCGGGCCGGTTGCGCAAGTGCTTTTTCTCCGCCGGCTGGGAATGCCGGCCGGCCAGGCTACGGTGGTGGTGCTGGTCAGGACGACTTTGTCGATCCTGTTTTTAGTGGTCTGCCTGCCTCTCGTCTTGTTTAGTTCGGCAAGCGAAGTGCTTTGGTTACGCTCAGAAACGGCAAATGGGATAGTGGCGGCTTTAGCGGGATTGGTTGGGGTCGGCGTTTGGTTTGCTCGGACAAGTCTGATGACGCGGTTTGTGATATGGCTGGCCCAAAAACTCTCTAAACCGCAGCGCCGCCGTGTGGGGAAACTGTACGGAGATATCCGGGAATCGTTGCGGTTGCTTCTTTCTTCACCCAAAGATATGGCCAGGGTGTTTGTTGAGACGGCCTTGAGTTTGCTTTGTTTGTATGCCATCGTTCCGGCCCTGTTTCTGGGATTGGGCGTGAAGGTGGATTGGCCGCTTATTATGGGGAGAATGATTGTCCTAAACTTTCTCTTGTATTTTGCGCCGACGCCAGGCGGTTCCGGGGTGGCGGAGGGCGGATTCGTTTTTTTGTTCAATAGCTATGTGCCGGCCGGTACGGTTGGCGCTTTAGCGGTTGCCTGGCGAATTTTGGCGGAGTACATGCCGTTTCTTGCCGGCATGTATTTTACGCTGAAAGCGTTCGGGGCGCAGATGGTGGCAAACAAGCGAGCGGCCTGATTTATAATGAAAATTATCCGAAGAGGAGAACAAACTGCTTATGAAAGTTCTTGTTACTGGCGGGGCAGGTTTTATCGGCTCCCATGTTGTGGAAAAACTTATCGAAAACGAGGCGCAAGTCACGGTCTTGGACAATTTGAGCACCGGCGTTATCCGCAACCTTCGACCGGGAGCTGTGTTTGTCAAAAAAGATATTCGGGACAAGAACCTTGCCGAATTGTTTATGCGGGAACGGTTTGACTATGTGATTCACCAGGCGGCGCAAACGATGGTTCCTAGCTCCTTGAAGGATCCCTATTTTGATTGTGACGTTAATGTTCTCGGCATGGTTAATGTATTAGAAGCTTGCCGACTGTCCGGCGTAAAACGGATTGTTTTTGCGTCAAGCGCCGCAGTTTACGGTGACGCACAAGCGCTTCCCCTTGTGGAGCGTTGCGAAAAGCGCCCGGCCTCGTTTTACGGGGAAAGCAAATTAACCGGCGAACGCTATCTTGAACTGTACCGCCGCAATTATGGCTTGGAGTACGTCGCCTTGCGCTACGCCAATGTTTACGGTGAGCGCCAGGAAGAGAGCGGCGAGGGGGGCGTAATCTGCCGGTTTCTGACCCGCTTGAGGGCTGGCGACCCCGTTGTGGTTTACGGGGATGGCGGACAAACTCGCGATTACATCTATGTAAAAGATGTTGCTGAGGCTAATTATGCGGCTTTGCTGGCGCCGGCCGCCAATCAGAGCTTCAATGTCAGCACTGCGAGGGAAACAAGTGTCAATGAACTTATTGCTGTTATGGCAAACCTGTTAGGGTGCGAGCCAGCTGTCATCAATACCGAACCGCGCGAAGGCGATATAAGACAATCAGTGCTCGATAATACAGCGGCCATCAGGGGGCTGAACTGGCGTCCGCGCTATACGCTGGCGGAGGGGTTGCGCCTGACATCGCGTATCTGGGAGGCCAAGCGGCTGCAGGCGTAGGATGGGCAGTGGCTAATATTAAAGAAGGATTGTTGATAAATGACAAATAGAAGCGCTTGGCTCAACATGGCAATAATCACCTGCATCGCTGGCAGCCTGATGTTTTCTTATCTCGACAGCCAGCCGTTATTGGATCCGGATGAACCGGTATATGCCGAAACGGCTCGGGAAATGATCCAATATAATGATTTTATCTCCCCGCGCATTTATGGGAACTACTGGTACGACAAGCCGCCGATGTATTATTGGCTGGTGGCGGGGGCATTTAAAGCCTTTGGCGATGGCGAATTTGCGGCGCGGTTTCCCTCGGCCCTGCTGGCGGTCGGCGGCGCTGTGCTGGTTTACCTGTCTGGCCGCAAGCTTTTCAGCGAGCGGGCCGGCTTGTTGGCGGCCTTGGTGTCAGCAACCAGCCTGGAGTATTTTTACTTAGGCAATGCGGCTGTTACAGACATGACGCTGACCTTCTTTTTGACGGCGGCTTTGCTTTCGTTTCTACACCGCAAATATTACCTGCTGTATGCTTTTGCTGCGCTGGCCGTGGTGACGAAGGGGCCGGTGGGCGTTTTCTTTTGCGGGACAATCATCGGCGCCTACCTGCTGGTTACAGGAAGCGTGGGTGAGCTTACCCGCATGAAGCTTATGCGCGGGGCGGGGCTATTTTGCCTTATTGCCTTGCCTTGGTATTTGGCCATGTATGCGATTCATGGCATGGCGTTCATTGACACGTTTTTGGGTTTTCATAATGTGACACGGTTTTTACAGCCGGAACATCCGTCGGGTAAATTGTGGTATTTTTATCTTCCCGTTCTGATTATCGGTTTTTTTCCGTGGACGGCCTTCTTGGGACAGGCGGTTTGGGCGGGAATCAGAGAAGCGGGGGGCAATCGCAAGGCGCGCATCTTCTTGGTTCTGTGGGCGGCAATCGTCTTTTTGTTCTTCTCCGCATCGCAAACAAAGCTGGTTTCCTATATTCTGCCGATGTACCCGCCGCTGGCACTGTTGGTCGGCTGGTACTTTGACAAAGCTTGGACTGATCAGCGTTATGGGAGTCTGAAAGGTGCGGCGGCCGCCTTTGTGCTGACCATTATTCTCTTAGCGGCAGGCTTGCTATACGCCGGGACGGCAGTATCGGGGGCGCTTTTGCTGCCCGTTAAGCTCCTGGCGGGTTTTTTAGCGCTGCCGGCCTGTGCGGCAGCGTTCTACAGCCTGCGCGGCAACTTCCGCGCTGTGTTTGCCACGCATATAGCGGGGATGTTGCTGTTTACAGCCTTGTTAATGACGCAAGTCCTTCCCGTTATTGTGCCCGGCGTCTCCGTGAAGGCGTTTGTCGGCGTTTTTAAACAGCATTATGACGGCAAGGCGCCGGTATACGTGGCCAAGTTTTACCGGCCCGGTTTCATGTATTACAGCGGCATGACGGGGGTCGAGCTTGACGTGAAGGAAGAACTGCAGCTTGCCGTCAGCAAACAAAGCAAGGCCTATTTTATCATGCAGAAGTCGCAGTTTGAAAAAGCCCCGGCGGCAGTAAAGGACAGCGTACAGGTCATCGCCGTCCAAGAGGACAAGATCTTGTTTGTGAAAAACAGCAACTGACCGGTATCTTGGAGGGTAAAATATGAATTTTGTTGTGCGGATTGCAATTATGCAAAATCGATCTTTGACCTACGGGGCCGTCTTTCTGGCGTCGTTCTTGCTCTACCTCCTGTTTAGCGCGCAGTTGCCGGTCACGGATCCGGTGGAATCAAATTACGCGCTGACCGCCAAGGAAATGGTCGAAACGGCCGATTGGCTGTCGCCGCGCATTTACGGGAATGTGTGGTATGATAAGCCCGTATTCTTTTACTGGCTTATCGCACTGTCGTTCAAGCTTTTCGGCCTTACCGAATTGGCCGCCCGCTTGGTTCCGGCCTTGTTTGCCGCCGGCGGTCTGACCTTTCTATATTGGTTTGCGAAGGTAGTTGCTGACAAGACGACTGCCCTTGCAGCGGTTGTGATTTTAGGCACCTCCGTTGAGTATGTCATGTTGGCCAAGTTGATCATTACGGATATGGTGTTCTTTTGGTTTAACAGCCTCGCCCTGGCCCTCTTTTATCTCGGATACGGCAGGTGGCGCGGGACAAAAAAGTGGTATCTTGCCATGTACGTCTGTCTGGCGCTGGCCGTGCTGACCAAGGGGCCGGTTGGACTGCTTTTGCCGGGGCTGGTGATGATCATTTATATTGGCCTCGAGCGCAACTGGTCTGAACTGAAAAACATGTCAATCCCGTTGGGAATCATCCTGTTTGCCTTTGTGGCTGTCCCTTGGTATGCAGCTATGTATCTTGCGCATGGGTCTGACTTTATCAGTACGTTTTTCGGCGTGCATAATTATCTGCGGGCGACCGTGTCGGAACATCCTAAGGACAACGTCGCCTATTACTATGTTGTTGTGTTTTTTCTTAGCCTGCTTCCCTGGTCTGCGGTTGCCGCAAAGGCGATCATAGCAGGATTTAAATCGTTTCGCGCAGAATCTTCAGCAATAAGCTTGTTTTGTCTGGTTTGGACAGCTGTTTATTTCATCTTTTACTCGCTGATGGCGACAAAATACCTCACTTATATTTTCCCGATCCTGTTTCCGGCCTCAATCCTGACCGGCGTGTACCTGGCAAATGTTTTTGCCAAAGGCGATAGCAAGACGATTGCTTATTGGTGCGGCATGCCGGCCGGCTTTGCGGCGCTGGTCTATACAGCGGTCGCGTGGCGATATTTGACGGGGGCTGGCTTGGCGGTTGCGGCAATTAGTTTGTTGGCGCCGCTGGCCTTTGTCTGGCGGCGCGCCGGAGAGGGGAAGGATGCGACCTGGCTATTCAAGCATCTCGTCGCCTGTCAGCTCGTTTCTTTGCTGACGTTATCCGTGCTTGTTTTTCCGGCCATTGCCAGCAGCCGGTCGGCAAAAGACATGGCAAACACCATTTCGGATATCGCGGTTTCAAAGGTCGGTCACTACCGCTTTTACGACACTTCAGCCGTTTTTTATGGCGGCGCTGTCGCCGTCAAGCTGTTGTCCCCGGATGAGCTGCAATCAGAGGCGGCGGGCGGCCTGACCTGGACCAAAAAATACACAATGCCCGCGCAAACGCTGGCAGATTTTTTGTCTGGGGATCCAGCGGCGGTCGTTGTGGTGCCTGACAAATTGGTTGCTCAATTCAGCGCGGAAGCCGGGCCGTTCGAGCCGGAACTGATAAAAAGCGCTAACGGACACCACTATTATCTGGTTAATCACGGAATGTCAAGACGATAAGGGGCGCTTAGGATGCGGCTGTTGCTTGCGGAAGATGACGTTAAATTAGGCAATTTGCTTAAACACTTGTTGGAAAAGGAAGCCATCCAGGTCGATTGGGTGGTGCGCGGCGACACGGCGATCGATTACGCCCTTTATTCAGCGTATGATGTCATTGTTTTAGACTGGATGATGCCGGGTGAAACCGGGATTAACGTGTGCGATTTTTTGCGCAAGCAACACTACCAAGGGGCCATTTTGATGCTCACGGCAAAAGATGCAGTCAGCGACCGGGTGCTGGGGTTGGACACGGGGGCTGACGATTATCTTGTGAAGCCTTTTGAATATTCCGAGTTGCTGGCAAGGGTGCGGGCGCTGGCGCGGCGCAGCAGTTTCCAGCTGAAGGAGGATGTGCTGGCGGTTGGCGGATTGCTGCTGAATCGCTCGACCCGCAGCGTGCTGCATGGAGCGGAAGAAATTCAGCTAAGCGCAAGGGAGTTCCAGCTGCTTGAATTGCTGGCGCAAAATAGCGGCAAGGTTGTGCCTAGGGACGTGATTCTAGACAGAGTCTGGGGCTTGGATGCGGAGGTTTCTTCCAACAATCTGGATGCCTATGTCCGTCTGCTGCGCAAGAAGCTGCCGGAGGGGAGCGGCGTGGAAATACAGAATATCAGGGGGATAGGCTTCAAACTGGAGGCGCAGCATGTTTTCTGAAATCCGCAACCGGCTGACGGCTCAATATACTGCCGTCATGGCTGTTTTTCTATTGGCGTTCATTGTCAGCACCTATTCGGCTGTGCTTTGGGTGCTCTATCGTGAAGAGCAACGTGCGATAAAGGCCTTTTTGGACGAGGAGACAAGAGAACACGTCGTGACGCTTAAAGACAGCGAAGGCACCAATTTGACAGGGAGCAATGACAATAGCATCGCCGAGGCCAAATTGTTTTCATATGTCTACGACCGCACAGGACGGCTGATTGCGGCAGAATTTCCTCCCGCGCCAATGCGTTTTGCTGTTGAAGCGGCAATGCGGGATTGGCGGGCGCCCGATGGCGTGGGGAAGATCAGGCGGCATCGCTTAAGCAATGGGGAAACGGCAATTTACATTATGGCAAGCACTCAGGTTGTCGAGGCTGACACTGTCTTAGGCACCGTTTATGTGGGCGAAGACATTACTTCCTACTATGAGGTGCTCAAGTTGACTCTGCTTATTTTAGCAGTGGGAGCCATAATATTCCTTTTGTGCGCTGCCTATCTTGGGCACCTATTGGCGGGCAAGGCCATCGTTCCGGTAAGGCAGTCGTTTTTCCGACAACGCGAATTTGTTGCCGACGCATCCCATGAACTGCGGACGCCGCTTGCCGTGCTCTTAACCTCGGTTGATGTCGTACAAAGAGACGACGGGAACCGGTTGACGCCTTTTTCCTCGGCGACCTTAGACGATATGAAAAGCGAGATTCGGCGAATGACAAAGATTGTTGCGGACTTGCTCACGTTGGCTCGCGCTGATGCGGGCGCTGTCAATATCGTCAAAGAGCAAGTTGATTTGGCTGCTGTAACCGGTCAAATCGTCCGTTCGTTTCAGCCGCTTGCTGACGACAAGGGGATTAAGTTGGAGTTGGCGAATCCAAGCAAGCTGATCATCTTAGCTGACCGGGAAAGAATCAGCCAGCTGCTGTTGATCTTGATCGACAATGCGCTGAAGTACACCCCTTCCGGTGGCACGGTCAAAGTGGCGCTTGAGACGGCAATGGGGAAGAAGCCGGGTGTCGTCATTTCGGTGGCCGACACAGGCATCGGCATCGAAAGCGAGTATCAAGACCTTGTCTTTGAGCGCTTTTATCGGGCTGATAAGGCTCGGTCGCGTGAAGAGGGCGGCAGCGGTCTCGGTCTGTCGATCGCAAAATGGATCGTCCAAGCGCACGGAGGAACGATCAGGGTGGAGAGCGTAGTGGGGAAGGGCAGCACTTTCATCGTGACCGTTCCAAGTCAATTTCCGTAACGGGCTTGAGCGGAACTGCCTGAAAACGAGGTATAAGCACACCCCCCGGCGCCATCTTGGGAGGGGTGACTGCAAGTTTCAATCAAATGGATAAAACAAAAAAGGCTTTGCATTTCTGCAAAGCCTTGTGATTTCTGGTGGAGATAAGCGGGATCGAACCGCTGACCTCTTGAATGCCATTCAAGCGCTCTCCCAGCTGAGCTATACCCCCAGTTGCTGTCGCTGCCGACATAAGATATATTAACCGATCATCATCAATCTGTCAACGGTTTTTAACAAAATAAAATTTATTATTTCATTGTATAATGAAATAATAAATTTTATTGCTTAACGAACCCATGTATAATCAAGTTGTGAAGAGAAAAATAATGTAGACAGGGTGATGGCAATGGCGACGTTAATGCGCCTTCTTCTTATTGGCCTGTTTTTACTCGGGGGTATTGCATTCGCCGATTTTGAGCGGGAGACAGAGGCCGCGGATTTGTTTGTCCGCGAAAATGCGACAATCGAGAGGGGCCAGCGCGTCGGACGCTTGTTCGGCACTGGGGCTGAGGTGGCAGTCAGCGGCGTGGTGGAAAAAGGCGTCGTCTTAGTCGACGGCGATTTGGTCTTGACCTCAAGCGCGCGGATTAAAGGGCCGATTATCGTTGTTGGCGGCGACGTCAAACGCGAGGCAGGGGCGCAGCTAGAAAAAACCGTGCTGATAATGGCGCCAGGTGCGTCGCCGTATGCCGGCAAGCTTATCGCTGGCTTTTTCAGCATGCTGGCCTTTTTCATAGTGGCCCTGCCGGCAAGCTTATGGCCCTTGCTGGAACTGCTCAAAAAGAGTTCGTTTTGTCGAAACGCGGCGGCGTTTCTGGGCCTGCTGCAGTGGCGCTGGCCGGCGTTATACATCATTCTCGCTCTAGCAATCAGTGGATTTATGATGGCCTTGTTTGCCGAGTTAGCGTGGGAGACCTTGTTTCGGCAACAGATGGATGCCGTCGACAACGTGTTCATCTGGCTAGTGCGCTACTATGCCAATCCAAGCTTGGATTTGATTATGGTCGCCTTGTCTGATTTGGGGTCCGGCTTTTCGTTTGGCTTGATTGCCGTATTCACATTTTTGAGATTGATTTCTGGCCGAAGGTGGTTGGAATCCGCATCTCTGACGCTTTGCCTGGGGGGGGCTGTGCTCTTGAACACGTTGTTGAAGCATTTGTTTGAGCGCAGCCGGCCGGATTATCTCCGGGTAGTCGAGGTGTCCGGTTACAGCTTTCCCAGCGGACACGCAATGGTTTCTCTTTGCTTTTACGGTATGCTGGCATTGGTAATTATTCGTCAGCTTGCTGATTGGCGACTTCGCTTGGTGGTTGTGATGGCAACAATGGGACTGGTTGCCGGAATCGGCATCAGTCGGGTTTATTTGGGCGTTCACTACCCGTCGGATGTAGCAGCAGGGTATGCGGCAGGCGGAATGTGGCTTGCTTTTTGCATATCGTTGTTTTTTTATTGGTCGAAAAACGGATTGCGCAATGACGGATACTGACAACAGGCGGGGGAATTTCCGTCGCCGAAATAGCGGGCGCGTAAAAACAAAGCAGAGCGTCGTTAGCTTGAATCGAAGGCTAACGACGCTCTGCTTTGTTGGCCGGAAAGGGGGCTTCTTTTGAATGAAACGACGATAACTGACGATCGGTCAGCATGACGCAGCGCTGGATGCTCTCTGCCCCGAAGCGGGCGCGGATTTTGTCGATCGTTGACTCAAGAAGATCGGCTTCCGGATGTTCGACATCAAACAGGGAGAGCTGGTTGTGGCAATCGACCGGCACAAGATCCGAGACTTGAACGCCAAGGCTGCGGATGGTGCAGTTCCAGCGCCAATTGGCACCAAACAAGCGCAGGGCTTGCTGCGCAATTTCATCCGAGCGGTTTGTGGCGGCGGGCAATTTGGCTTGACGTTCAATGACGTCGAGGGCTTCATTGCGGATTGATATGGCGAGCGTCCGTCCTTTTAACCCGCGTTTGCGCAGGCGCGCGGCCACGCACTCTGCCAAACTGAAGAAAATTATCTTAACGTCGTTTTCACAGGTTAGATCGCGGGGAGAAGTTGTGCTATTGCTGATTGATTTGATATCGCTCACTCCATCTGGCGGAACGACGGGGTCGCTGTCACGACCGTTGGCGAAGCGCCAGAGTGCTTCGCCGCTCTTGCCCAACAGCAAGGAAAGCGAATGCGGATCGCGTCGGGCCAAGTCGCCGATCGTGAAGATCGCGCGGTTGGCCAGTCTGCGCTGGGTCGCTTTGCCAACATACAGCAGGTCGCCGACCGGCAGCGGCCAAACGAGTTGCTGGAAATTGGCGGCGGAAATTTTTGCCTTCGCCTGCCAGATGGTCTCAGCTGTTTTCACGCCGCAATTTTTTGCCAACTGATTTTTAGATAAGACGATGCCTTGCCGCTGGGCGGCATCCCCGCATACGGCCATCGGCTTTTGTGCTGCCTCGGGGTGGAAGAGGCAGGCTACAGAGGCGAAAAAATTATTCAAATCGACGTGCAAAATAGTTCTCGTCAAGATAACACCTCGATTAACAAACGTTTGTTTGCTAATAGTATAAAAGAATCATGCCGTTTTTGCAATTGCAGGGTTGCATCATTGCTGCGCGCTTTTTCGCTGCAAGCTGCTTTCTTATGGGTTGGCGGCCGGTTTACAGGCGACCGAATGGACCGGCATATTTGAAAAATTGCGAATCTGCCTTGGGGCGCCAACTAGTAACAAATGTCCGCCAAATGTTTACAAACACTATTGAAGTGTACAAATAGATATATAAAATGAGCAAAAAGCGATTTTTAGCCGAAAAGTGCTGAAAATACTTCAAAAATACTGTATACGATTTGACGAGAAGGTTTGCAGGGTCTATAATTTATTTTGCAACATTTGGTGTGGATTTTCAGCACTAATGTGTATGCGCAGTGAACATTCTGATAATTTCAAACAACTTTAGCACAGATGTTTGCAAAGCAAAAACATACTTAAAAGAGAAGGCAGGTTGGTGATAATGGAAATGACAGGTCTTCCCCCTCGTCAAGGTCTTTATGACCCGATTTATGAACATGATGCGTGTGGCATCGGCTGTGTGGTCAATATTAAGGGCAAGAAGTCAAATAAGATTTTGACGCAGGCACTTGATATCTTGGTCAATCTTGACCATCGGGGAGGACTTGGTGCGGACCCCGAGACAGGCGACGGCGCCGGCATTTTAATCCAGATTCCCCATGAATTTTACGCTAACGAATGTGCGGCCCTTGGCTTCGAATTGCCGCCTGCCGGGATGTACGGAGTCGGCATGCTGTTCACGTCTCCGGACCCGGTTGAACAAAAAGCCTGCCAGGAACAACTGGAATCAATCATAGCGCAAGAAGGTCAGATTCTGCTTGGGTGGCGCGAAGTGCCGGTTGATACCTTGGTGCCCGGCCGCATCGCCCGTTCCGCCCAACCGCGGATCCGGCAGGTGTTTATCGCCCCGAATCCGACGATTTTGGAGCAGATGGAAAAAGACGACCTGGTCTTCGAGCGTCGATTATATGTAATCCGCAAGCAGGCGGAAAAACTCATTCGCCGCGCCGGGATGAGCGAGTATTTCTACTTCCCGAGCCTCTCGTGCCGCAAGGTTGTTTACAAAGGCATGCTGACGCCGGCGCAACTCGGCAACTTCTATCTGGATTTGAAGAATCCAGGCCTTACAACCGCGATCGCCATGGTTCACTCCCGTTTCAGCACCAATACCTTCCCGAACTGGGAGCGCGCGCATCCGTACCGGTACGTGATGCATAATGGCGAGATCAACACGCTGCGCGGCAACATCAACTGGATGAAGGCCAGGGAAGCGATGTGCCAATCGCCGATCTTCAACGGCGACATGCACAAGCTGCTGCCGATTGTCGATGAAAACGGCAGTGATTCAGGCATGTTTGACAACTGCCTTGAATTCTTGAGCCTGACGGGCCGCTCCTTGCCCCATTCGATGATGATGATGATACCGGAACCTTGGAGCAAGCATGAGGGCATGAGCGATGCCAAAAAAGCCTTCTACGAATATCACAGCTGCATGATGGAGCCATGGGATGGCCCGGCGGCCATGGGCTTTACTGACGGCCGCATCGTCGGCGCTGTCCTGGATCGCAACGGCTTGCGTCCTTCGCGCTATTATGTGACGAAAGACGATACGCTCATTTTGGCGTCCGAGGTTGGTGTTCTCGACGTTCCGCCGGAAAAAATCCTCCGCAAGGAACGGCTTCGTCCCGGCAGGATGCTGCTGGTCGACACCGTGGCGGGCGAAATCTACAATGACGACCAAATTAAGACGCCGATTGCGATGGAAAAACCTTATCGCCAGTGGCTTGACCAATATATGATCAATCTCGACAACATGCCGTCCGGCACCTTGCCTGAGTCTTTTGACGAAGAAGAGCTGCTCCGCTATCAGCAGGCGTTCGGTTACACGTACGAAGACCTCAACAAGATGATCGTGCCGCTCGCGCAAGATGGAGTCGATCCGGTTGGTTCGATGGGCAACGATATCCCACTGGCCGTTCTGTCCGACAAGCCGCAGTTGCTCTATAACTACTTCAAGCAATTGTTTGCGCAGGTCACGAACCCGCCGATTGATGCGTTGCGGGAAGAGATCTTCACCGACACCGGCATCACGATCGGACCGGAACGCAATTTGATTGACCCGCAGCCCGACAGCTGCCGCCAGGTTAAGATGGACCAGCCGATCATCAGCGATGAAGAGCTGAGCAAAATCAAGCACCTGGGCTATGGCTTCTTCCGCTCTATCACTTTCCCGATCCTCTATGATGTGGCGCGGGGCAAAGAAGGCATGGAGGATGCGCTTGCTGAATTAGGCAGGGCTGCTGACCGGGCGATTCAGGAAGGCTACAACCTGTTCATTTTATCCGACCGCGGCGTTAGCGAGGAGAAAGCGGCTATCCCGGCCTTGCTGGCGGTTTCCAGCCTGCACCACCGCATGATCAAAAACCAAACGCGCTTGAAGACCAGCTTGATTCTCGAATCGGCGGAACCGCGCGAAATTCACCATTTTGCCATGCTCGTCGGTTATGGCGTCAGCGGCATCAATCCGTACCTCGTGTTCCAGACGCTAGATGACTTGATTGAGCGTGGCTTTATCACCGGGGTAACCCGTGAACAGGCGAGAAAGAATTATATCAAGTCGGTAACCAAGGGCTTGGCCAAAATTCTTTCCAAAATGGGCATTTCGACCGTCCAGGGCTACCAAGGCGCGCAAATTTTCGAGGCGGTCGGGATCAGCAAAGCCGTCATCGACCGCTATTTCAGCGGCACGCCGTCGCGCGTCGGCGGCATCGGTCTGGCTGAGATTGCCGAGGAAGCGGCGGCGCGCCATCATCGGGCGTTTTCGGCGCAGCCGGGCCTTGACGACAGCCTGGAAACCGGTTCGCTGTATCAATGGCGCAGCCAGGGCGAAAAGCACATGTTCAACCCGCAAAGCATTATCATGCTGCAGCAAGCCTGCCGCAATAACGACTATGAGCTCTTCAAAGAGTACTCGGCGTTGATGGACAACGCGAAGGACGAACCGTACGTGCTTCGCAACCTGCTGGGCTTTAAAAAGGGCCGCAAAGCGGTTCCGCTGGAGGAAGTGGAGTCGGTGGAGAGCATTTGCCACCGCTTCAAGACCGGCGCCATGTCGTTCGGCTCCATCAGCAAGGAAGTGCACGAGTGCATGGCGATTGCCATGAACCGGATTGGCGGCAAGAGCAACAGCGGCGAGGGCGGTGAAGATCCGGAACGCTTCCTCCCGGATGCCAATGGCGATTCGCGCCGCAGCGCGATCAAGCAGGTCGCCTCGGGACGCTTTGGCGTATCGAGCCACTATTTGGTGAATGCCGATGAAATTCAAATCAAAATGGCTCAGGGCGCTAAGCCGGGCGAAGGCGGGCAGCTGCCGGGCCGCAAGGTTTATCCGTGGGTCGCCAAGGTGCGCAACACGACGGCGGGTGTTGGGCTTATTTCGCCGCCCCCGCATCACGATATTTATTCGATCGAAGACCTGTCCGAATTGATCCACGACCTCAAAAACGCCAACCCCCGCGCCCGGATCAGCGTCAAACTGGTATCGGAAGTCGGTGTCGGCACGATTGCCGCCGGTGTGGCCAAGGCGAGGGCGGACGTCATCCTGATCAGTGGTTATGATGGCGGCACGGGCGCTTCGCCGAGAACGAGCATTCGTCATGCCGGGTTGCCTTGGGAGCTCGGTCTGGCGGAAACGCATCAGACGCTCTTGCTCAATGGTTTGCGCGACCGCGTTGTCGTCGAGACCGACGGCAAGCTGATGACGGGACGCGATGTTGTTTTGGCGGCCTTGCTGGGGGCCGAGGAATTCGGCTTTGCCACTGCTCCGCTGGTTGTGCTCGGCTGCGTCATGATGCGCATTTGCAACCTCGATACGTGCCCGGTCGGCGTGGCGACACAAAATCCGGAGCTGCGCAAAAACTTCACGGGCAAGCCGGAGCACTTGGTGAACTTCATGCGCTTTGTCGCACAGCAGGTGCGGGAAATCATGGCCGAACTCGGCTTCCGCACCGTCAATGAAATGGTCGGTCAAACACAGGTGCTGGAATCTGTCGCCTCAGAGAGCCACGGCAAAGCGGCGACGCTTGATTTGTCCAGCTTGCTCCATCAGCCGTCTGTGCCGGCGTCGTACGGGCGCTACTGCAGCAAAAAGCAAGACCACCGGCTGGAACAGTCGCTGGATATGACCAAGCTGCTTGGGATTTGCAAGCCGGCCATTGAGTCAGGCGCTTCTGTCACGGCGCACTTGCCGGTGCAAAATACGAACCGGGTAGTGGGAACCATTCTCGGCAGCGAAATCACGCGCAAATATGGCGCGCAAGGTTTGCCGGAAGATACGATCCGCTTGTATTTCAACGGTTCGGCCGGACAAAGCTTCGGCGCCTTTTTGCCCAAGGGCGTGACGATGACGCTCTCCGGCGACACGAACGATCACCTGGGCAAGGGCCTGTCTGGCGGCAAGCTGATTGTTGCCCCGCCCCCGGGCAGCTTCTTCCCAGCGGAGAAAAATGTCATTACGGGCAATGTCGCCCTCTACGGCGCTATTTCCGGCGAGGCTTATCTGAGAGGCGTGGCGGGCGAGCGTTTTGCGGTCCGCAACAGCGGCGCTACCGCAGTTGTCGAGGGCGTCGGTGATAACGGGTGCGAGTATATGACGGGCGGCAAGGTGGTTGTCCTGGGCCGCGTCGGCCGGAACTTTGCAGCCGGCATGTCCGGCGGTATTGCGTATGTCTACGATGAAAGTGGTTACTTCCCGCGGCGGTGCAACACGCAAATGGTCATGCTGGAAAAACTTGAGGATGCGGAAGAGATTGAAGCGCTTCGCCAGCTGATTGAAAATCATTTGCTGTTGACCCAAAGCGCGGTGGCGGCAAAAATGCTGGCCGACTGGGACAATACCCATGGTCATTTCGTCCGCGTTATTCCCAAAGATTACAAGCGGATGATCCGCTACATTACTGATTTCCGCAAACAGGGCCTTGATGAAGACGAAGCCATCATGGCAGCGTTTGAAGAAAACAAAAATGATCAGTCCCGTGTGGGCGGCAATTAACAAACAATATTGAGTGAGCGGGAGGAATCGCCATGGGTAAACCAACTGGATTTTTAGACTACCAGCGTGTGCTTCCGGGTTACCGGGACCCGCTGGTGCGGATACAGGACTGGCAGGAAATCGCCGGCGATACGGACGAAATTCAACTGCAGCAGCAGGCTGCGCGGTGCATGGATTGCGGCACGCCGTTTTGCCATACGGGGTGCTTGGTAGGGGGCAAACCAACCGGCTGCCCCTTGCACAACCTCATGCCGGAATGGAACGACTTGGTCTACCGGGGAATGTGGGCGGAAGCGTTTGCCCGCCTGGAAAAAACCAACAACTTCCCTGAGTTCACCGGCCATGTCTGTCCGGCTCCGTGTGAAGGTTCCTGCACGGCCGGATTGGTAACGGATCCTGTTACGATCCGCAACATTGAAAAGCATATCATTGAAAAGGCTTTTGAGGACAATGTCATTGCGCCCAAGCCGCCGAAGGTGCGGACCGGCAAAAAGGTTGCCGTTATCGGTTCCGGACCGGCCGGGCTTGCTTGTGCCGCCCAGCTTAACAAAGCCGGACATTCCGTGACTGTTTTTGAGCGTGCCGACAAACCGGGCGGTTTGCTGATGTACGGCATTCCCAACATGAAGCTGGACAAAAAAATTGTCACGCGCCGCATACGGCTCCTGCAGCAAGAAGGCGTCACCTTTATCAACAACATTGAAGTCGGCAAAGACTACGACGCCAAGCAACTGATCGCCGAGCATGATGCGGTTGTGCTGGCAACCGGGTCTACGCGGCCGCGCGACCTGCCGATCGAGGGGCGGGAGAGCAAAGGCATTTATCCGGCCATGCAGTATCTTGCCGCCAACACAAAGCAAATCTTGACGCCAAGCCAGCAATGTCCGACTTACGTTAACGCTAAAGGCAAGGACGTGCTCGTAATCGGCGGCGGCGACACGGGGACTGACTGTGTCGCTACGGCCTTGCGCCAGGGCGCAAAGAGCGTCAATCAACTGGAAATCATGTCGTGTCCGCCGCCGAAGCGGGCTGCGGCAAACCCTTGGCCGCAGTATCCAAATGTTTGGAAACAAGACTACGGCCAGGAAGAAGCGGAAGCGTTGACTGGCCAGGATCCGCGCCAATACTGCATTTCGACAAAGAAATTTGTTGCGGACAAGCACGGAAATATCAAGGAAGTGCATACCATTGGCGTCGAGTGGGCCGCTGACGAACAAGGCCGCACTGTATGCCGGGAGATTCCCGGCTCGGAAAAAGTCTGGCCGGCGCAGCTTGTGCTGCTGGCAATGGGTTTTCTTGGCCCAGAGGGCGAACTGTTGCAGCAAATGGGGATCGAGCAGGATGCCCGCAGCAATATCAATGCCGCTTACGGCGAGTACAAAACCAACATTAACGGCGTGTTTGCCGCCGGTGATGCCCGGCGCGGACAAAGTCTGGTCGTATGGGCCATTCACGAGGGCCGGGGCGCGGCAAAAGCCTGCGATGCCTACCTCATGGGGTCGACAAATCTGTCAGATTAAGCACAAAAAAAGAGAAAGTGCGCGATTAGCCGCTTTCTCTTTTTTGTGCGGGGCGATTTTAATCCGTTGCTGACAGTTCCTTGACGTGGTTTTTTCCGCTGGCTATAATGACAAGTGTGGGATAAGAATCATTTACAGGAGGATTTTCATGAGAGAAGACTTGGTTGTACCGGGCGAGTCCAGTGAAAAAGAATCCATAGCAATTGGCAGCCGCGTCATCGTTGAACCATTTTCTCCTTTGCTTGACCGGATGCGGGTGGAAAAACCAGAATTGGTTGCCGGCTTGGAGACCCTGCGGGATCTGGTGGGGGGAGAAAGCTTTGAAAAATATTTCAACAGCTTGCAGTCTATAAAAAAAGATGAAAAAAACGTGATGCTGATTACCGATAATGAAATGAAGCGGACAGCCATTGAACGACAGTACATCGGCGCTTTGCAGCAGGCGTTCGCCGTACAATATGTGCGGATTGTCTGCCAACCCGCTTTTTAAGAAAAACAAGTCTCCCGAAACGGCCGTTTCGGGAGACTTGTTTTTCTTAGCACGGGAGTTATTTGTTGAAGTGCCTGTCCAGGAGGCCTTTGAACGCCGCGCCGTGGCGGGCTTCGTCCTTGCACATTTCATGCACCGTGTCATGAATGGCATCGAGGTTCAGCTCCTTCGCCCGTTTGGCCAGCGCAAGCTTGCCCTGGCAGGCGCCGTACTCGGCGTCGACGCGCAACTCCAGGTTCTTTTTCGTTGAAGAGGTGACCACCTCGCCAAGCAGTTCGGCAAATTTCGCGGCATGCTCCGCCTCTTCATAGGCAATGCGCTTGTAGGCTTCAGCCACTTCCGGGAAGCCCTCCCGGTCGGCTTGACGGCTCATCGCCAGGTACATGCCGACTTCGGTGCATTCGCCAACAAAGTTCATCTTCAGCCCTTCAATAATTTGGGGGTCAACACCCGCGGCTACGCCGACTCTATGCTCATCAGCCCAAGCGAGGGCGGCAGCGGACTGCTCGATAAACTTGGCTGCCGGCGCCTTGCAGAGCGGGCACATTTCCGGAGCGGAATCGCCTTCATGAACATAGCCACAAATAGTGCATACATACTTTTTCATCTACATCTCTCCTGTCGATAATTATTATTAACTAATCACGTTTATTATAATAATCTCTCGCGATCAAAAATGCAAGTAAAAAGTTGTTTCCCTGCTGAATAATTTTACAAGCAGGAATCTGCCGTTTTTGCGCTTAATATATGGCTATGAAGAGCAGTAGAGGAGGTGTGGACATGTGGGCAAGGTGGTTGGTTCTACTGGCGGTGCTGTTTTTCCCCGTGCAAGCAAGGGCGGCAAGTGAACCTGTTTCGGTTTTTGACGCCCGCCCCATTTCAATCGTTATAGAAACGAGTGAGCGTCTGAGTCCGCCGGTGCAGGACAAATTGCTCGAGCTGTACCGATGGACTTTTCGGCTGCCCGCTTACGACAAACAGCCCTTCAGCGAACCGATAGCGCTGAAGAAAGGCTATAACCCGCTGCAGGATCGCAAGGGGAATATTGCCGCTGGGGCCGTGCGGGAGCATATGGCTAAAGCAAACTTGCAACGGCTGGTTTTATTGCGCATCGATGAGTTGAGTTCTTTTATTTATCATCATTGGTCGATTTTTGATGAGGATGACGTCGAAATTGAGGAGGCGCGCGTGCAGGCTGTGGCCACATTGGTTGACCAGGATGGCCGTGTGCTTTTGCAACGGAAAATTCGGCGCTGGGAGCGGCGCGAATACACGGTTGACAGCGGGCCCGTCCCGCTGCTGCTGGAAGAATGGGAGCGATTTTTGAAAGAAGCGGGAACAACCAACAACTAGATATAGACAATGTTATTGGTTGTTTAACTAAATATAGTGCAACCGCCCCTTTACAGCGGAAAAACAATCTTATATACTAAAAACAATCAAAACAGAGGGGGCGTTCGATGTGCTATTTGAGTACCATGGTGTGCAGGTTATTCATCCCGACAATATGGATGAAATGGAAGCGAAAGAATATGTCGATGAACAGCTGAAGTTAATGCCGACAAAAATGTTGACACGGGTGGAGTTATCTTTCGAAGGCGATGAGGTGCTGATTCGTCCGCGCTACAATACCATCAACCGGGTGCGCCGCATTACCGGTTATCTGAGCACGATTAGCAAGTTCAATGATGCGAAAAAAGCCGAAGCGCATGATCGAGTTGCTCACGTGCTGTAAGCGGGCGCCGTTTTGACAATAAGCTGTGAGGAGGCTGTCTCAGTAAAAGGAGACGGCTTCTTTTTTATTCGCGTGATACTTGTCACATCCAAGGCGTTCGCCCCTGCGATAAAATAATATTTGAAAATTTGCCCACGGACAGGCTACGGTGGCCGTTTTGCCGGCAACTACGGCAACGCCTGGCGGCTGCAGGACAAAGAGTTTGGGACGTTCAACGGACCGATCATGATGACGACCAACTGCCTCGCGACGTGCATCTTTCACATCGAACTGCTTCGTGCCCTCAATGCTGCGCGGCTGCTTCGCTTTAATCTTGAGCGCTGGCAGCCCGGCGGCGCGCGGCAGCCTAGGGGCGACTGGCGAAAATAAATGCAACTTTAAGCCCTGCTGCGGCAGGGTTTTCGCTTTCCGCGAAGCAGGCTTGCTTGGTTCTCTGGCGTGATCGTGATAATATGAAAGGGTAGATTACGAAGAAGGAGTGGTCCTTGTGGCTAAAGACTCATCATTTGACGTTGTATCGGAGGTCGATTTTCAGGAACTGGATAATGCCGTTAATCAGGCGGTGAAGGAAATTACGCAACGCTATGATTTTAAGGGCGCGGTTGCAGAAATGGAACTGGAAGATAAGAAAATCAAGCTATTGGCTTCTGACGAATACAAATTGGAGGTCATGCTGGATATCCTACGGATCAAAATGGGCAAGCGCGGCGTTCCGCTGCGCTGCTTGACGCCGGGCAAGATTGAACCGGCAGCCAAAGGCGCGGTCCGCCAAGTGATCACGGTGGAAAGCGGCATCGCCAAGGAGAAGGCCAAAGACATTGTCGCGGCCGTGAAAGCGATGAAACTGAAGGTCCAGGCGCAAATGATGGACGATAAGGTCCGGGTAACGGGGGCGAAAAAAGATGATTTGCAGGCCGTCATCCAGCTTTTGAAGCAACAGGACTTTGGCGTTGACTTGCAGTTCATCAATTTCCGTTAAGGGACATATTGGCACAAGAAATCAAATAGTGGGGGAATATGGCGTTGGAAACAAAAAAACGCCCGAAAGCGGCGGTTATCGGTACGATTTTTGTCGATTGCAAAGGTTTTGCAGCTGGCGAATATCACCCTCAGGGTCGAAATGTGGGGGAGATTGGCTTTGTTCATGGCGGCGTAGGACGCAACGTCGCGCAAAATCTGGCCGGGTTGGCTGTGGACACGCGCCTGATTTCAACGGTGCAGGGCAACGGGATCGGACTCGAAGTGCTGCAGCGGTTGCAGGCTTGCGGGGTTGACACCGATGCCGTTTTGCGGACCGGCGCTGGCGGAACCGGCATGTGGCTGGCCCTATTGGATGCGGAGGGAAACCTGCTCGGGTCGATTTCACAAATGCCCAGTATCGGTTTATTGGAGCAGTCTGTGGCGATTGCTTTGCAAAATGGTAATGGCGAGCGGCAAAGCTTTGTGCTTGAGGTCGATCTAAGCGAGCAGATTTCACGCCAAGTGTTTGCGGCGGCGAGGCGAGAAGGGCATGCTGTTTACGGATTGCCCGGCAATCTTTCCATCATGGAAAAGCACCCGGAGTGGCTGGGCGAAATGGACCTGTTTGTGTGCAACGATCTGGAGGCGTGTCGTTTAGCCGGCCAGGAACAGCGGCCTTTAACCCGTGAGCAGGCGGAAGCGCTTGGTCTGGTTTTGGCGGAGCAACACAAATGCCCCCGGTTAGTCATTACCTTGGGCGAGCGCGGCGCGGTGTTTTTTGAACAGGGACAGGCCGGCTTCCAAGCGGCGGAACAAGTGCAGCTGGTCGACTCCACCGGGGCCGGCGATGCGTTCTTTTCCGGCACGGTAATGGGGCTATTGTACGGGCAGACGCTTGCACAGGCGGTTTTGCTGGGGACAAAAACCGCAGCCTGGACGATTGCCGAACAGGAAAGCAATTGCGGGTCGCTGGGGGAAAAAATAGCCCAAGATCCGGCTTTTAAAGCGGCGATCGCACAATAAGAGACGAAGATTATTTTGCGCGGAGGCGATCCGAATGAAACTGGGGTTTATTGGCGTAGGCGTCATGGGCAGAGGCATTGTCCGCAACCTGATGCGGGGCGGGCACGAGCTGATTCTTTACAACCGCAGCGAAAACGCTGAAGTGAAGCAACTGTTGGCGGAAGGCGCGCGCCGGGCGGATTCTCCGCGCAGCGTGGCGCAACAAGCAGACGTAGTTTTTACCATGGTCGGTTTCCCAAAAGATGTTGAAGAAGTGTACTGCGGACCGGAAGGCGTTTTCGCCGGCGCAGCGCCGGGCCTTGTCGCTGTTGATTTGACAACAAGCAGCCCGGCTTTGGCGAAAAAATTGGCGGAGCTTGGTGAAAAGCAAGGCGTATCAGTCCTTGATGCGCCTGTATCGGGCGGCGACATCGGGGCGCGGGAGGCCCGACTGTCGGTTATGGTCGGCGGCAAGGAGGCTATTTTTGAAAAACTGCAGCCCCTGTTCCGCCTGATGGGACAAACCGTTGTCCTGCAGGGCGGACCAGGGGCCGGTCAATATGCGAAGATGGTCAACCAGATCGTTATTGCTTCGAACATGCTTGGGGTCGTCGAAGCGCTGACGTATGCCAAGGCGGCCGGCTTGGACCAGATGCGGGTATTTAGCAGCATCGCTAATGGCGCGGCCGGCAGCGCAGCACTGTCGAATCTGGGTCCGCGCATGCTCAAGGGCGATTTTGCCCCGGGTTTTTATGTCAAGCATTTCATCAAGGACATGGGGATCGCGCTTTCGTCGGCGGCGGAACTGGGCCTCCAACTGCCGGGACTGGCGTTGGCGCACCGTTTATACGAGCAGTTAGCCGCAAACGGGTGTGAAAACGACGGCACGCAAGCGCTTTACAAATTGTATCTAAGCAATCAGGTTACCCTGTAGCGCGCTTGGTAATCTTTATTTCAAACAGCCGATTCCATGGGAAAACATAGTCGTAAGCAGCTTGGTCAAGACCAGGATTGTTGCGCTGGAAGTCCGCCATTTCATCGGCTACGATCAGTTGCAGTTTTCTGGCCGGCATGCCCAGCCGGTACGGATTGAGCTTTTCGGGGACGATGTATTTTTGCATCAGCATTCTTCTAATATTGGCCTGATAAGCCCAGTCATCGAGCAGCCTTTTTTGCAGAAGGGCTGCTCGTTTTTCTGGCGGCATTTGCGCCGCCAGCAGCCCTTGCGCCAAGGCGTAGCCAATTTTGTTATCCGCCGTGTTCCAGCCGGAGTAGGCGGCCAATTTTGGCAATGTGCCATTCGCGCTCAACACGGACAAGAAGCCGTTGTCCGCGCCATTGGCATAAGCAATGTCGGCAATGGCAACGGGCGGCGTGCTCCTGTTCGCCCAATCGGCGATTGCCTCCGCTAGTTTTTGAGCGGCGAAAGACGGCGTCGACAGATTTAACGGGTGGCTTGCTTCTAGCGTTATGCCGTCGCTTGGCGTGTTGACAGCCAAGAGCAGTTGCGCATCTTGCGGCGTCGAGACGGGAGTGCAGCCAAGGGCGAATATTTGCGCTTCCACCGACTCGCTAACTTTTTGGTCAGAATAAAGCGGGGTGGTTGCAGCCCCAGGGCCATCGGCGTATTGGACGGCTATGCAGGGGCTTTTCCAAGCTTTTTCATGGATGGAGCGCACCAGCAAGACAAGGCCCAGCTGGTCCACTCCCGGCACTAACTGGAAACGGGACAGGGCGATGTCGGCCGTCCGCTGCTTCATCTGTTGCGCTTCGCGATGGGTTTGGGAGAGCGGAGCGTTGTCGTCTTTGCCAATCACCAGGTAATGAAATACTTGCTCCTGGGCCAATTTAATGAGGGTGTAATTGACGGCCAGGTTTTTTTGCCGGCGCGCAAACCAATCCTGCAGAACCGCGGCGGGGATTGACTGTCGATGGTGGGCGACTTCAAGCTTTTCAGCCGGCGCTAGGCCTTCCGTCTCCTCTTTATCGAGCAGGGCGGTCAGGCGGAAGATTGCGGGGCCGTATGCTTCATAGTAATCTGGCTCCATGCCGCCAAAACTTTGTCTTGGGGTGCGCATGAGCGTGCTCAGCCCGTAGATGCGCAAGCGGGGAAAATCTTGCTTGAGTTTGCGAAATTGTTCCGCTCTTGCTAAAACCGTTCCCTGTGGCAGTTCATGCCGCCGCGAAGGGACCAATCCGCCGTAAATCAGGCTGTCGGTAGCCACGACAATTGCTTCGGCCTCAGCGGCCTGGCTGTATAGCCACTGCCAAAGCTTGGCCGGATCGCCATCCTGGCCGCGTGACGCGAGCAGTTGTTTGGGCGGGGTCAGGACGGTTAAGCCAGCGGCATCCATTGTTTCAACAACGTAGTCGAGACAGACCGGGCGGTCGTCTAAGGGTATATATAAGATCGGTTTTTTCGGAGGCGCAGCGGCCGCTGCGGCGGTTTGCGCGCCAGTTAACAAAAAAATGAAAAGCCAGGCAGCCAGAATCGATCGAAGCAAATGCAATTAAACCCCTCCTTAGATGACTATGCTATTACTTCGTCAACTGCCGGGTTTATCCTGCTGCCAGCGTTGCTGCGGTGTTGACAGAATGCAGGAGCATGCTATAATGAAGAAAATGTTATATTATAATGCATTGAAGAGGATAGCGCCGGATTAACACCCTCTGCAAGAGAATCAGCGCCGTGGCTGTAAGCGCTGATAGAGAAGATACTCCGGAGACCGCCTTGGAGCTGACGGCTGAAATGACAGTAAGCTGATCCGGGTCCCGCCGTTATGGGGCAAGCGAGCAGTGAATACTGCTAAGTTGGGTGGCACCGCGGGCTTTGACTCGTCCCTTTCGTTTGGGATGAGTTTTTTTATTGTACTTGAAAGGGGAGGAAATTTATGGGCAAAGTAATAGTTACGTTGAAAGATGGGGCGACGAGAGAATATGAGGCGGGTACAACATTAATGTCAGTCGCTTCTGATATCAGCCGCGGATTGGCAAAAAAAGCGCTGGCGGCGAAAGTGAATGGGCAGGTCGTTGATCTGATGCTGCCGCTGCACGACGACGCAAACATTGAGTTTTTGACCGGAGAAGACGAGGGCGGCCTCGAGGCGCTACGCCATACCGCCTCGCACATGCTGGCGCAGGCTGTGCAGCGCCTGTACGGACCGGCAAAACTGGCGATTGGTCCGGCGATTGCCAATGGGTTTTACTATGACATAGACGCGGAAAAAACCTTTGCGCCGGCTGATTTGGAGGCGATTCAAGCAGAAATGGAGAAAATCGCCAAGGAAGATCTCCCGCTTATCCGGCAGGAGTGGCCGCGCGAACAAGCGTTGGACTTTTTCCGCAAAGCCGGAGAAATTTACAAGGTCGAACTGATTGAGAACCTGCCGGCGGACGCAAAGATCAGCGTGTATACGCAGGGCGAGTTCACCGATTTGTGCGCCGGCCCTCACGTGCCGTCAACCGGCCGCGTCAAGGCGTTCAAGCTGCAAAGCCTGGCGGGCGCATACTGGCGGGGCGATGTGAAAAACAAGATGTTGCAGCGCATTTATGGCACAGCCTTTGAGAAAAAGGAACAGCTTACCGCCTATCTGACGATGCTGGAGGAAGCGGCGCGGCGTGACCACCGCAAGCTCGGCAAGGAGCTCGATTTGTTCAGCATGCAGGATGAGGGGCCGGGATTCCCGTTCTTCCACCCCAACGGCATGGTGTTGCGCAATGAATTGGAGAATTATTGGCGCGCGATCCATCGGGAGTTCGGCTATCAGGAAATCAAGACTCCGGTTATTCTTTCCAGGGCGCTATGGGAGCAGTCCGGCCACTGGGATCATTACCGGGAGAACATGTATTTCACCAAGATAGACGAAGGCGACTATGCCGTCAAGCCGATGAACTGCCCGGGCGCGATCCTTGTTTATCGCGCCAAGCTGCACAGCTACAAGGAGTTTCCGCTAAGACAGTGTGAGCTGGGGCTTGTCCATCGCCATGAATTGTCCGGGGCCCTGCATGGGTTGATGCGGGTTCGCTCCTTTACGCAGGATGATGCGCATATTTTCATGCTGCCGAGCCAAATAAAAGCTGAAATCCAGGAAGTAATCCGCTTGTTCGACACGGTCTACAGCGTGTTCGGCCTGTCGTACCACGCGGAGCTGAGTACGCGTCCGGAAAACTCCATGGGCGACGACGCAACCTGGGAAATGACGACGCAGGCCTTGCGTGATGCGCTGGACGCCTACGGGCTGCCGTTCAAAGTCAACGAGGGCGACGGCGCCTTCTACGGCCCCAAAATCGACTTCCATTTGACTGATTCGATCGGCCGGACCTGGCAGTGCGGCACGATCCAGCTTGACATGCAGCTGCCGGAGAAGTTCGACCTCACCTATATCGGCGAAGACGGGCAAAAGGCGCGGCCGGTCATGATTCACCGGGTCGCGTACGGCAGCATGGAACGTTTCATCGGCATCTTGATCGAACACTTCGCCGGCGCGTTTCCGGTCTGGATGGCGCCCGTGCAGGTGCGCATTCTGCCAATCACCGATCGACAGGCCGAGTATGCGGAACAGCTCCGCCAGCGCTTTTTTGCGGCCGGCATCCGCGTGCAGGTCGACGACCGCAGTGAAAAGGTCGGCTACAAAATCAGAGAGGGACAAATGCAGAAGATCCCATACTTGCTCGTCGTGGGCGACAAAGAGGCGCAGGAGGGGCTGGTCGCCGTGAGAAAGCGCGGCGCAGGCGATCTGGGCGCGCTTTCTGTCGAGGCCTTCCTCGACAATTTGCAAAAAGAAATCGACGAAAAAACGATTTAAATCCCTTGACGTGGGGAATGGCCCGTGTTATCATACTTGTGATGTGGTTAAGCAGAAGCCATCCGCTTCTCACCTTTCAGCGCTGTAGCAGCTAGTAAGGTTGTTCACGTTTTCTTGTGCGAACGAGCGAACTTGTGCGGGTGGATTATGTCCACCCGCTTGATTTTTTTTGGAGGTGAAAAGCCATTAGCAAAGATAATCTGCGCATTAACGAGGAGATCCGGGCTCGTGAAGTCAGGGTCGTATCAGACAGCGGAGAACAGTTGGGAATCATGGCACCGAGAGATGCTATGCGTTTGGCGGCTGAGCAGCATCTCGATCTGGTAGAGATTGCACCGACAGCCAAACCGCCGGTTTGCCGGATCATGGATTTTGGCAAATACAAGTACGAGCAACAAAAACGGGAACGTGAAACCCGCAAAAAACAGCGGATTATCAGCGTGAAAGAAGTTAAGTTGCGCCCGAATATTGAAGATCACGACTTTGATGTCAAACTGAAAAACGCGTTGCGCTTTTTGGAAGATGGCGACAAAGTAAAGATCACGATTATGTTCCGGGGCCGCGAATTGTCTCACCCTGAGCTGGGCCGGGTATTGCTCGACCGCATGGCGGAGTGCATCCGTGAACTGGCGATTATCGAGCGGGAACCAAAGCTGGAAGGGAAAAACATGATCATGATTGCTTCGCCAAAGGCGAACAAATAAAGCATGCTAGATGAGGAGGAAGACTTCTTATGCCAAAGATGAAAACGCGCAGAAGTGCCGCGAAACGTTTCAAGGTGACTGGTACCGGTGAATTTAAACGTGCGCAGGCTTTCAAAAAACACATCCTGGAGAAAAAATCTCCAGCACGCAAACGCGCTTTGCGTAAAGCGGCATTGGTTAGCAAATCTGACCATGATCGCGTTGTTAAAATGTTGCCCTACGCTTAATGAGTGCAAAACAAGCATAACTGAAGGAGGTTTTCACCATGCCACGTGTGAAAATTGGTGTAACTGCGCATAAAAGACATAAAAAGATCCTGAAGATGGCCAAAGGCTACAAAGGATCGAAGAGCAAGCAGTTCAAAAAAGCAAATGAAACCGTAATGAAAGCGTTGTATTACGCGCGCCGCGACCGTCGTGCGAAGAAAGGCGAATTCCGCCGTCTGTGGATCGCCCGTATCAATGCTGCAGCTAGACTGAACGGCATTTCCTACAGCCGTTTGATGAGCGGCTTGAAAAAAGCCGGCGTTGAAGTTAACCGCAAAATCCTTGCGGATTTGGCGATCGTTGACGCAGCTGCCTTTACGAAACTTGTTGAAGTTGCTAAAAACGCTCATAACTAACGAATCGGCTCGCCTAGTGCGAGCCGGTTTTTTTTGCGGCAAATTAACTGATTTTTCGATAAAAACAATATTGGCTGACAGGATTTCGCCGTTTGATCAAGAATAGTAACAACAATGGAATGATCCACTAAAAAGCGAGGAGGGGATTCCAATGGCTCTTGTTGCTATGAACCAGTTGTTGGAGAAGGCGCATGAACAGTCCTATGCGGTCGGCGGGTTTAATGTGTTTAACTTTGAAACGATGGGTGCTGTAATTGAAGTGGCCGAAGAATTGAAGGCCCCGGTGATTCTTGGTCTTCCAGAGCGGTTGTTTAAATTTGTCGACGTTGATCTGTTGGGGGTTGCTATGGTGCGGGCGGCCAATCGCTCGTCTGTGCCGATTGCCATCCACCTGGACCACAGCCATTCTTATGAAGGGGTTATGCGCGCCATCCGCTGGGGATTCACTTCAATCATGTTTGACGGATCTTCGCTCGAATATGACGAAAACTTGAAACGGACGAAGGAAATCGCCAAGGTCGCCCATGCGTTGGGCATTTCCGTTGAGGGCGAATTGAGCGGGAAAAATGGTGCGGAGCTGACGAAAGAGCAGGTTGCAGATTTTGTGGAAAAGACGCGCGTTGATGCCATTGCGATCGGCGTCGGGGCCGATCATGGCGGTGACGGCGACGAACGCAGACTCCATAAAATGCGGGAGATAAAGGCCGTTGCCGGCGTGCCGTTTGTGTTGCACGGCTTTTCCAAAGTGGGGTTGCGCAGCCAATCCTACAAGCCCTACATTGAAGCGGGCGTGTCGAAGATCAATGTTGCGACGGATATGTCGGCGGCTGCGGCGGCGACACTGAAAGAGGAATTAAAAAAACACCCCGAATCAAATTATATTCATCTGATGACGGAAGTGAAAAAGGGCGTAAAAGAATCCGTCCGGCGCTATATGATTGGTTTCGGGAGTTTTGCCAAAATATGAATGCTCGCGGCAAGGGGCCAACGTCCCTTGCTTTTTTCTGCACGCCGGACGGCAAACGAAGGCGTGCGCGTGTAAAGAATACATAAAAAATAGCCGGAGCCGCTTATCAACTGCGAACAAGTGTATTATAATGTTTGAAGATTTTATTGTTCAGGACAACAAGAGCGGCTTGGGGTGAGTGGATATAATGGGCAGTAGAGAAGGCTGGCGTCCCACGCCTTATCAGATTTTGGCGCTTGGGTTTGCCGGGGTTATCTTATTAGGGGCGTTGCTCTTGATGACGCCGTGGGTTGCGCAAGAGGGGAAGGGTTTGTCGTTTGTCGACGCCTTGTTTACGGCGACCTCGGCTGTCTGCGTTACCGGGCTGGTTGTTGTGGACACGGGAACTTATTTCAACACGTTCGGCCAACTGGTCGTGATTTCGCTGATCCAAATTGGCGGCTTAGGCTTCATGACGATGGCCACGATGATGAGCATTGCTTTTGGCAAGCGGATTAATTTGCGTGAGCGCCTGATCATGCAAGAGGCGCTCAACCAGTTGAATTATTCCGGGGTCGTCCGCTTAACGCTGAATGTCTTAAAAATCACTCTGGCGATCGAATTTATCGGCGGAACGGTGCTGGCCTGGCGTTTTTTTCAGGACTACGGCTGGTACGGTGTTTACCTCGGCTACTGGCACGCCGTTTCTTCCTTTTGCAATGCCGGGTTTGACCTGATTGGCGGCTTCCGCAGCATGACCCCTTATGTGGGCGATGTTACCATCAACCTGGCCATCACCGTCTTGATCATTTTCGGCGGCATCGGCTTTACGGTCATTTTGGAACTGCTGCAGCGGCGTGGCCGGCTTTGGCAGTGCAGCCTGCATACGCGGATTGTCGTGTTGACGACTGGCTTTTTGATCGCATTCGGCGCGGTGGGGATTTATGCGCTGGAAAGCCATAACCCGGCGACGTTCGGTGCATTAACGACCGGCGAACGGGTCTTGGCCAGCTATTTTCACTCCGTTTCACCGCGAACGGCCGGGTTTAATACAATCGACATCGGCGCGATGCGCGATGTCACGATTTTTTTTACAATCATCCTCATGTTCATCGGCGCTTCCCCCAGTTCCACCGGTGGCGGCATCAAGACGTCGACCTTTGCCATCCTGGTTCTTTCCGCCTGGGCGCTGATTCGCGGCAAAACGGAGGTCAATGTTTTTAACCGCAGCATCGACGAGCGGACGGTGCACCGCGCTTTTGTTATCATGTCGATCGCCGCAACTTTGGTCATGACAATAACGTTTATTTTGGCGGCGATTGAAGAAATGCCGTTTTTGCATCTGTTGTTCGAGGTGACATCAGCGTTTGGCACGGTCGGACTCTCGTGCGGCATCACGACGTCGCTCAGCGATGCAAGCAAATTGCTCGTTACGCTGACGATGTTCGCGGGCCGGGTCGGTCCGCTGACGCTGGCCCTGGCCTTGGCCCTCAAGGCGCGACATAGTTTAATTCGATATCCGGAAGGCCGGATAATCATTGGATAGAGGTGTTGAAAATGGGAGGAAACAACAAGCAATTTGCCGTGATTGGCTTGGGGCGGTTTGGCACGACGGTGGCAAAGGCGCTTTATCGCTTGGGTTATGATGTGCTGGCGGTTGACAGCGACGAGGAGCGCGTGCATGCCTTCAGCAATGAAGCGACGCATGTCGTTCAGGCAGACTCGACGGATGAGGAAACGCTCAAGGCGCTGGGCATCCGGAATTTTGACGTGGTTGTTGTCGCGATCGGGCAGGACATTCAGGCGAATATGATGGCGACGCTGTTGCTGCGCGAGCTGGGCGTGCCGTATATCGTCGTAAAAGCGGCCAACGCGCTGCATGGAAAGATGCTGGAGAAAATCGGCGCCGACCGAGTTGTTTATCCGGAACGAGACATGGGGCTGCGGCTAGCGCACAATCTGGTGTCAAGCAATATTCTTGACTTCATTGAACTTTCGCCGAATCTAAGCATCGTTGAAATCAGCGCACCTGCCTTTGTGGTCGGTCAGACGCTTGTCCAAAGCAATCTGCGCGCCTTGTATGAAGTCAACGTCGTGGCCTTGAAGCGTGGCGACGATATTAAGGTGCCGCCGAAGCCGGAGGAAGTAATCATGGAGGGCGACGTTCTCGTTCTCGTCGGCAATAACGAGGGGCTCAGGCGGTTGGAGGCAGAAGTCCAATGATGCTGATCAGCAGCAAGGAGCATGAGTTGGTAAAGTTGGCGGTCGCTCTGCAGCAGAAAAAAACGCGGGACGAAAAAAGACTATGCCTGTTAGAAGGCCTGCGCTTGGTGGAGGATGCCTTCTTGGCAGGGTGGTCGGTTCGCCAGTTGTTTGTGGGACAGGCGCTGGCGGCTGAAACGCGTGTGGCCGAATTGCTGGCGGCGGCGGAAAAACGGCGCATTCCGGCCTTTTTTGTGACTGAAGCGGTGTTGAAAAAAATGGCGACAACCAGTTCACCGCAGGGCGTGATGGCGGTTGTCGCCCAGCCGTCAACCGCTTTGCCGATTGAAGCGAAAGGCGAATTGTGGCTGCTGGCTGATGAACTTCAAGATCCAGGGAATTTCGGTGCGATTTTGCGCAGCGCCGATGCCGCCGGTTGCAGCGGGGTGATCATGGCCGGCTACGGGGTCGACCCGTTTGGGCCCAAAGCGGTGCGGGCGACCATGGGGTCCCTTTTTCACCTGCCGATCGCGGTTGCCCATGATCAGGCGCACGCGCTCGCGTGGATTCGCCGCCAAGGCCTGCGCGTTTTAGTCGCTGACGCAAGCGGCACGCTACCCTATGACAAGGCTGATTATACAGACGGCTGCGTGCTGGTCATCGGCAATGAAGCGAGGGGCGTTTCACCTTTTTGGCTGGCTGCAGCGGACGCCGTGGTTGGAATTCCTATTTATGGGAAGGCGGAATCGCTTAACGCCGCCGTGGCCGCCTCCCTGCTTGTTTATGAGGCCGCCCGGCAACGGTTCGGCCACAAGGCATAGCATTTCCTTGTTTTGCCTGCTTGCTGGGGGCAGGCTTTTTGTGCTATAATACCCTCAAGTGCTGGTGGACGTTGCATGGCGCCACTAGCGCCTTATAACATAGCAATATGAGCGATGACGAAGAGAGTAGGCTGTTTGCGGCTGTTTAGGGAGAAGAACCTCGACTGAAAGTTCTTCCGGTGCGCGCAGTTGAAGTTCACTTCCGAGTTTTCTGGCTGAAGGGAGCAATCTTGCGTAGGCCGGGCGTTTTCCGCGTTAAGGAGTAGCGAGCAATAAGTAGGGTGGTACCGTGAAAGTCAGACTTTCGCCCCTTCAGGGGAGGCGAAGGTCTTTTTTTATTGATATTTTGCTTAAACGCGTTGGGAGGACGAATATGGAAAAGCAGTTGGCTGATTTACAACAGGCGGCATTGGCTGCCATAGCCGAGAGCAACGCGCTTTCGGGCTTGCAGGATTTGAAGGTGCAATACTTAGGGAAGAAGGGCGCTCTGACTGCCTTTTTGCGTGGCATGGGCGGGTTGGCCCCGGAAGAGAGGCCCCGCATCGGACAATTGGTCAATGATGTGCGGCAGGTTTTGGAACAAGCGATTGCAGAAAAAGAAGCCGGTTTGGCAAAGCAGGCTCTGGCGCACAAGCTGGCCTCGGAACGAATCGACATTACACTGCCGGGCCGCAAACCGGAGCTGGGACACCGCCATCCGATCACCCTGACCATGGATAGGATCAAACGGACTTTTATGCGTATGGGGTTTGAAATTGCCGAAGGGCCGGAGATCGAAAATGACTATTTCAATTTTGAGGTGCTGAATCTGCCCAAGGACCATCCGGCACGCGACATGCAGGACTCCTTTTATTTCTCGGATGAATTCCTGCTGCGGACGCACACGTCGCCGGTCCAGGCGCGGATGATGCAGTCGCAGCCGCCGAATACGCCGATTCGCATGATTGCGCCGGGCAAGGTGTACCGCCGTGATTACGATGCCACGCACTCGCCGATGTTCCATCAGGTCGAGGGACTGGTGGTCGACAAACAAATTAGTTTAGGCGATTTAAAAGGCACGCTGGAAGCTTTCTTGAAAGAAATCTTCGGGTCGTCCGTCCGCGTGCGGTTGCGTCCGAGCTTTTTCCCCTTTACCGAACCGAGCGCTGAGGTCGATGTTTCTTGCGTTATCTGCGGCGGCGTCGGGTGCCGCGTCTGCAAACAGTCTGGCTGGCTGGAGATTCTTGGTTCTGGAATGGTCCATCCGCGCGTCTTGGAAATGAGCGGCTACGATCCCGAACTTGTCAGCGGCTTTGCTTTTGGCATGGGCGTGGAGCGGATTGCCATGCTGTACTACGGCATCGACGATCTGCGGCTGTTTTTTGAAAATGACTTGCGGTTTATCCGCCAGTTCTAAGGAGGAGAAAAGATGCGTGCTTCATTGAAATGGTTGAAGGATTATGTTGATATTACTGATGAACCGGCGGTGCTGGCGGAAAAATTGACGCGGGCCGGCGTGCCGGTCGAATGGATAGAAGAACTAGGGACGGAGATTGACAAGGTCGTTACGGGGCGTGTTGTTGCGATGCAGCGCCACCCGGAGGCTGACCGCCTGTGGATCTGCACAATTGAAGTTGGGGCCGCTGATCCGCTGGTGATTGTCACCGGCGCGCAAAACGTCAGTGAGGGTGATGTCGTTCCGGTAGCGACAGTCGGAGCCAGCTTGCCGGGGGGCAAGAAGATTGGACAAGCAAAGCTGCGCGGCGTTGAATCGTTCGGCATGCTTTGCTCGGCAACGGAGCTGGCGATTGACAGCAAATTATTGCAACCCGAGCAGCGCGAAGGAATCCTGCTGCTGCCGCGCGATACCGAGATCGGCGTTGATGTGCGGACGGTTCTTGGACTTGATGATACTGTCTTTGAATTCGAGCTGACCGCCAATCGTCCCGACTGCTTCAGCATGATCGGCCTGGCGCGGGAAATTGCCGCGCTGACAGGCGCGCAGCTGAAAAAACCGATGCTCAATGTGCCGGAAACGGCGGCGGGTGATACCAAGGCGGAAATCAGTATTGCGATTAGAGACGGCCAGCTCTGCCCGCGTTTTGCCGCCCGCCTGTTGAAGAATGTCCGGATCGCGCCTTCGCCGCAATGGATGCAGCGTTATTTGAACGCCTGCGGCATTCGCGCGATCAACAACGTTGTCGACGTAACGAATTTTGTGATGCTGGAAATGGGGCAGCCCATGCATGCCTATGATTATGACTTGATTGAGGGCAAGCAAATCATCGTGCGGCCGGCCGCCAAAGGCGAAGTCTTGACGACGCTTGATGACGTTAAACGCAACTTGCACGACGATATGATTGTTATTGCCGATGCGTCGCAAGCGATCGGCCTGGGCGGGGTTATGGGCGGTTTGGCGACCGAGGTGACAGGCGAAACGAAAACGGTCCTGCTGGAGGCGGCTGCTTTCCGGGGCGTGAATGTGCGGCGGACCAGCCGCGAACTTGGTTTGCGCAGCGAGGCGTCGGGACGCTTTGAACGCGGCGTTGACCGCACGGCCATCCTGCAGGCGCTTGACCGCGCGGCAGGTTTGCTGGCGGCGATGGGGGCGGCGGAGGTTTGCCCGGGCATTGCGGACGAGTACCTGGACGTCAGTTTGCCAAAGCAGATCAGGACCAGCGTTGCGGCCATTAACCGCCGCCTAGGCACGGCCCTGAACGGCGCGCAGATGGCCGGCATTTTAACTCCGTTGGGATTCCACGTTGACTTGGCAAATGAGCACCTGGTGATCACTACGCCTTCTTGGCGGAGCGATGTAACCGGAACGGCCGATATTAGCGAAGAGGTAGCGCGTTGCTATGGCTTTGACAATATCCCGGCGACTATGCCTGTTGGGCCGATCAAGGAGGGCGGGCAAAGCGAAGAGGCGGATTTGATTGATAAACTGCGGGACCAATTAACGGCCTGCGGCCTTGATGAAACGATTTCATACAGCTTCATTCACGCTTCCTTGTTTGATAAGCTTGGCTTGGCGCCGGACGACGCTCGACGGGCGGCGATTCCTGTCTTAAACCCGATCACCGATGAATTTGAGCTGATGAGAACAACGTTGGCCGGGAGCGTGCTGCAGACGGTCGCGTATAATGCAAGCCGCCGCAACGAAAACATCCGCGTTTTCGAGATTGGCAAGACTTACTTCGCGGAGGCTTTGCCGTTGAAGGCCCTGCCGGTAGAAACGAATCAACTTTGCATTGCTATGACCGGCGCCCGCTATGACGGAGCCTGGAACCGGGAGCGGGATGAAGTTGACTTTTATGACCTGAAGGGAATTTTGGAAAGCCTGCTGGCCGCACTGGGGATGCCTTCGGCAACGTTTTCGGCCACGACGTCTGTTAACTATCTTCACCCAGGCAAGAGTGCGCTCGTCCAAGTTGATGGCCGGCCGCTCGGCGTGATGGGGGAAATTCATCCTAGCGTCGCCAATGCTTTTGACCTGGAGAAAAAGGTGTATCTGGCGGAAATCGACCTCGGCGTGCTGCTTGACGGCTGGGTGCACAGGCGTCAATACAAAGCTTTGCCCAAGTATCCGGGCAGCCTGCGGGACTTGGCTTTTCTGGCAAGCGCTGATATCACTGCGCAAGAAATCGAGGCGGTCGTACGAACGGCAGCCGGTCCGCTGCTGCGCAGCGTCAGCTTATTTGACGTGTACGAAGGCAAGCAGGTGCCGGAAGGAAAGCGCAGCATGGCTTTTTCCCTCCAGTTCCAGGCTGATGACCGTACGTTGAAGGATGAAGAAGTGGATTCGAGCATTGCGCAGATCATCAGCGCGCTGCAGGCTTCCTTGAAAATTTCGCTTCGTTCATAAGCTTTGCAAAGAGGGCGGGAACGCCCTCTTTGTCTTGTAGTGGAAAAAACTCCCCGCACCTGATAGAATAGTTTACAGGAATGTATGTAATCGGGGGTTGAGGCGATTGTCGGAAGAAATTCGTCGGGTTACAGTTTCGGTTGGACAGGAAAAGTATGTGTTGAAAACGGATATGAGTGATGAGCGATTAGCACGCCTGACCGGCATGGTGAATCAGCGGCTAGAGCGCGTTTCAGCCGGCAAGGTGCGCCTCCCCGCCTCGCGGGCGGCGGTGCTGGTGGCGCTGCAACTAGCTGACGATTATATGAAACTCGAGGAAGATCATCAGCTCTTACTGCAACTGGTAGCTGAAACGCGCGACACGGCCCGCTAGGGCCGTGTCTTATCTTCATGGTCCATTGATTTAAAAAGGGGAAGAAGAAATGCTGCAACGAAAAATAGAATTGCTGGCGCCGGCCGGCGAATGGGACGCTTTTATCGCGGCGGTGAGGGCGGGCGCCGATGCCGTTTATCTGGCCGGACACCGGTTTGGCGCCAGGCAGAATGCCAATAACTTTGACTACGAGGAAATGAAGGCAGCCGTGCGGTATGCGCATTTATTTCGCGTCAGGATTTATGTCACAGTTAACACGCTGGTGGATGATACCGAGTTTGATGCGCTGCACAGCTATTTGGCTGAATTGCAGGAGGCAGGGGCGGATGCAATTATTGTCCAGGACATGGGGGTTCTCCGCTTTGTCCGTCAGCACTTTCCTAACCTCGCTGTCCATGCCAGCACGCAGATGTGCATTGCCAGCGCTGAGGCTGTACGCTTGTTGGCTGACGAATATGGCGTGGAACGCGTTGTGCTGGCGCGAGAGTGCACCTTGGAGGAGATTCGGGAAATTGCTGCCACTGGCGTCGATATTGAAGTGTTCGGCCACGGGGCGTTGTGCATTTCCTATTCCGGACAGTGTCTGATGAGCAGCATGATCGGCGGCCGCAGCGGAAATCGCGGTTGCTGCGCGCAACCTTGCCGCCTGCCGTATGCGTTGGTGGACAATAAAGGCGGGAATTTGCTGGAGGGCGCAAACGCCGGGCAATATCTGCTCAGCCCGCGCGACTTAAAAACCATTGAGCTGCTGCCGGAGCTGCAAAAAGCAGGTGTGGCCTCGTTGAAAATTGAGGGGCGCATGAAGCGCCCTGAATACGTCGCTACGGTAGTTGATGTTTACCGCCGGGCGCTCGACCGATTGGCGGCGGGTGGCGAGTACTACGTGCCGGAAGCAGATTTGGACAGCTTGCGTCAAATCTTTAATCGCGATTTTACGACTGCCTATTTGCCGGGCATAAAACCTGGCCGGGAAATGATGAGTGACCGCCGCCCTAATAACCGTGGCCGCTTGATTGGCCGGGTTGCGGCTGTCAACCAAGCCGCCCGCCAAGTGGTGATTCGCCTTGACGCGGAGCTGGCGGAGGGAGACGGTATTGAATTTTGGGTAAAGGTCGGCGGTCGAACAGGGATTGTGGCCAACAACCTGTCTGTCGGCGGCAAAACGGTGGATATCGCTTACCCCGGACAGGAAGTCAGCTTTTTTGCCAACGATTTGGCGGGCGTCCGGGTTCACGACCGGGTTTTCTGCACGCTTGATAAGCGCTTAATGGATAAGGCACGCAGTTTTTTTGCCGAAGAGAGCGGGGACTGGCGCATACCGGTTACAGCGCAGGTTGTCGGCAGGCTAGGGGAACCGCTCAGCATTTTGTTTTGCGATGATGAGGGGAATACTGGTTTTGCCAAAACCAACTTTGTTGCCGAGCCGGCGCGCTCGCAGCCGCTTTCTCTGGCGCGGGTGCGGCAACAGCTTGAACGGCTGGGACAGACCTTATTTCGCTTGACCGAGGCCGATATTCAACTAGAAGACGGAATCATGGTTCCCGTCAGCGAAATTAATGAAGCGCGCCGGTTGGCCATGCAGATGCTGGAAGAGACCAGACTGCAGGCTTTTGCTGGCGGCAAGCGGCAGCAAAAGCCGATGTCAATCAGAGACATCGGCTTGCCCAAGGCGCCGCTGGGTGCAAAAATCGCGCGGCGCGGCAGTTTGCAGGTGCAGATCGACACGCTTGAGAAAGCGGAAATTGCCTGCCGCCACGGCGCAGACAGCTTGCTGTTTGGCGGCGACCATTTTTCGCGGCAGCCTGTCACTGTGGAGTCCTTAGCAGCCGTAGCTGAGCTGGCGAGGCGTTGGAAAATACCCGTGCACCTGGCGACGCCCCGGATGATTATGCAGGAGATGGAAGAATCGGTCGCTCGGGAGATGGCGGCGGCCGGCCAGCATGGCTTCGCGGGTGTCTATTTGTCGGGCGTAACCGCGTTGGCGCTGGCGAGGAATCATTCGGAGCTGCCGTTGTCCGCCGATTGGATGTTTAACACTTTTAATTCACACGCAATTGCTTTGTTGTCGGAAGAGGGCGTGAGGAGTGTGTGCCTGTCGCCGGAACTGACACTGGAGCAAATTGGCGCTCTGTCTAAAAGAACGGTTTTGCCAATGGAATGCCTTGTCCACGGCCGCTTGCCACTGATGATTTCCGCATATTGCGTGGCCGGCAGCTTTGTTGGCGAACTGGATAAAGGAAACTGCCGGCAGGCTTGCCAAACGCCGATGTTTTTGCAAGATCGCAAGGATGAGCGTTTCCCGCTGATGACCGACCAGTACTGCCGCATGCATGTTCTAAATGGCAAAACCTTGTCGCTGACGGGCAATATCGCCCGCATTTTAGATAGCGGGGTTTCTGTAGTTAGAATTGATGGCCGCGCGTTGGCGGCAGCGGAGCTAGCCACCAGCGTTACCGCTTATCGCCAGGAACTGCTGGGGGGAATGCCGGATTTAGATCGCGCGGGCAGCACGAGAGGACATTTTTTCCGCGGTGTATTGAATCGGCCTGAATAACACAGGAGGATAGCATGCAGCTTAATACGCTCAACACGGTTGAATTTCAAACTGTTTTGTCACACTTGGGGCAAAAGACGCAAACGAAACTGGGACAGGAAATGGCGCAGGCGCTGCTGCCCAGCCCAAATGAAAAAACAGTGCGCACTTGGCTGGCTGAAACGCGCCAGGCGGTGGCGCTGCTTGAACGCCAGGCGGCGCCGCCGCTCGGCGGATTGCCCGATGTGCGGGCGACAGTGCGACGCTCGACGCTCGACGCCGTTTTGTCGGGCGAAGAAATCGTCCAGGTTCGAATGGCGCTGCGGCTAATCGACTGCCTGGAAGCATTTTTGCGGCACCATCACGAGGCGGCGCCGCTGCTAGCGTCGCGGCTTGAGGGGATAACCTCCTTTCACCGCTTGGAAGCGGAGTTAGCCAAGGCGTTTGATGAAGAGGGGGCGCTGCTGGATACGGCTTCGTCGGAACTGGCATCAAGCCGCCGGGATATCCGCAGCTGCCAGCATCGGATAAAGGAAAAGCTAGAGGCCATGGTGCGGTCTGCGGACGTGCAAAAATTCCTGCAGGATCCGATCGTCACCATGCGCCGCGACCGATATGTCCTGCCGGTTAAATCGGAGTATCGCAACCAGGTGCCAGGCTTAATCCATGACCAGTCAGGCAGCGGGGCAACCATTTTTGTTGAGCCGATGGCGGTTGTTGAATTGAATAATGATTTGCGTCAAGCGGAAGCGAAAGAAAAGCTGGAAGTTGAGCGCTTGCTTCGGCATTTTTCCGGTAAAATTGCGCAGGTTGCGGGGCCGTTGACCACCTCCTTGCACAAGGCGGCAGAAATTGACCTCATTTTTGCCAAAGCGCGGCTCGCATGGGCGTATAAAGCGGCCGAGCCAATTGTCAGTGAGCGCGGGCTGCTTAAAATTTGCGAAGGTCGGCATCCCAGCATCGATCCGGCCCTTGTCATTCCTGTTTCCATTGAAATCGGCAGCGGGTATCGGACGCTTGTCATTTCCGGCCCCAATACGGGCGGCAAGACGGTAGCTTTGAAAATGACAGGACTATTTGCCGTTATGATGCAATGCGGGCTGTTTTTGCCGGCGCGGAGCGAAACGGAGCTGCCTGTTTTTCAAAATATTTTTGCCGACATTGGCGACGAACAGAGCATCGAGCAGAGCTTGAGCACTTTTTCGGCGCACATGACGCACCTCGTCGCCATTATGCAAGCTGTCAGCGCAAACGACCTGGTGCTGATCGATGAAATATGCGCCGGCACGGATCCGAACGAGGGCGCGGCCCTCGCGATGGGGATCCTTGATTTTTTGCGGAGCAAGGGCGCCTTTACTATCATTACTACCCACTACAGCGATATTAAGACCTTCGCCTATCGCGAAGAAGGCATGGAAAACGCCAGCGTCGAATTTGACGTTCAGTCGTTGCGGCCGACTTACCGGCTCTTGATCGGCGTTCCGGGCGGGAGCAATGCGCTGCATATCGCCCGGCGGCTCGGCTTGCCGGACGCGGTGCTGAACCGTTCCAGCTCATTTTTGACAGAGGGGCAACGCCAATTGTCCGAGCTGATGCTGGGGTTGGAAGCCGAGCGCCAGAAAGCGCAGGCGGCAAACCGGGCGCTGGCGGAAGAAAAACAGCGTCTGGAAAAGCAACGCTTTGATCTGGAAAAAGAAAACGAAAAACGCCGCCAACAGGTCGAGGTGTGGCGGAAAAAGGCGCGCGAGGAAGCCTGGACCGTGGTGCGCAATGCGCGGCAGGAAGTGGCGCAACTGCAAGAGCAAATGAAGGAGCTGCAGCTGCAGGAAAGCGAGCGCGAGCGCGCCCGGAAGCTGCAGGCGATTAAAAGTCAGGCCCAGGCCTTGGGCGATTTCATTCCCGCTGAAGATGATGGCGGCATCGCCTTGCAGGCGATGCCGGAGGCCATGGTTAAACCGGGTGCAATCGTGTATTTGCAAAAACTTCGCCAAAACGGCGAAGTGGTGGGGCGGAGCGGCAATGCGGTTACCGTTCAAATCGGCATGATTAAAACAACGGTTGATGTGGGCGAGTGCTATCGTTCAACAAAGAGTGCGCCTCTTCAGCATCAGGAACCGCGCAAAAGTGCAAAGCGGGCGGCAAGCGCCATGGGCTGGCAGAAACAGCAAGAATTGTCGCTCGAGCTTGATATTCGTGGGCTGACGGTGCAGGAGGCGGAAGATAAACTGGCGAAGTTTCTAGACGACGCGGTGCTGGGCGGGCTTGAACAAGTGCGCATTATCCACGGCAAAGGAACCGGTGCCTTGCGCAAAGGGGTCCTGGCGTATTTAAGCCAACATCCGCAGGTTAAACATGTCGACATGGCTGGTTGGCAGGAGGGTGGCAGCGGCGCCACCAACGTATTGCTGAAATAGCGACAGCGAATAAAAAAACCTGTGCTTTCGCACAGGTTTTTTTATTAGGTTTTAGGCGGAGTCGGCGGCACCGGGACGGTCGGTTTCGTATCCTGCTTGCCGTCATCCGGTTTAGCGCCGGGCTGCTTCGGCGGAACCGGCGGCTTGCCAGGCGTCGCTGGCGTTGTTTTGCCTGGCGGCGCAGCCCCTTCCTTCTTGGGCTCTTCCTTAATAGCCGGCTCTGACGGAATGTACACGCCGCTGGGGCGGATAAAATCATGCACCGGTATGCCTTTGTGCGCCTCGGACATGAATTTTCGCCAGATGACGGCTGGGGTAGTGCCGCCTGTCATGCCGTCGAGATCGCTGGCAATGTCATTGCCGACCCAAACGGCGGCCGATATATCGGGCGTAAAACCGACGAACCAGGCATCCTTATATTCGCTAGTTGTGCCCGTTTTGCCGGCGGCAGGGCGCCCGAAGTATGCAGCCGTTCCTGTGCCGCGCGTCAAGACATCCTGCATCATGTCAACCAATACGTAAGCACTTTTGGGATTAACTGCCGCTTTTTGCTTCGGCGAGCTGTTGTAGATGGTTTTGCCGGAACGGTCGACGATTTTGGTTACGGCGATGGGCTCCACATGGACGCCTTGATTAGCTAACACGCCGTAAGCGCTGGCCATTTCCAGTGGCGTGACGCCGCGCGTCAGGCCGCCTAACGCCATGGCAAGATTGCGGTCATTGACCGATCCGTTTAGCGCCAGGGTGGTCAAGCCCATTTGCTGCGCATAGTACAATACCTTTTCCGGCGTCAACTGCTGGGTCAGCAAGATAACCGGCACGTTGTAGGATTGCGCCAAAGCAGTCCGCAGGCTGACCTTGCCGTGGTAACGGCGATCGTAATTCTGCGGCTCCCAGCCGTTGAAGGAGATCGCCTTGTCTTCAATGATCGTGGCCGGCGTCAATCCGCTTTCGAGGGCAGCCAAATAAACAAAAGGCTTGAAGGCGGAGCCGGGCTGCCGTTCGGCCAACACGGCGCGGTTAAACTGGTCATTGCCGCGGCCGCCAACCATCGCTTTAATATGACCGGAACTAGGTTCAATGGCGACGAGGGCGCCCTGGGGCTGCTTCAGCTTGTTGCTGTCCGTGTAATAGGTCGGCAGTTCTTGAATCGCTTTCTCAGCAGCGATCTGCATATCCATATCGAGCGTGGTGTAGATCTTCATGCCTTCCTTGTAGACCGCGTCAGCGCCATATTTGTCGACCAGTTGCTGCGTGACGTAGTCAAGGAAGTAATCCAATATGCCGGTGTTTTTTTTCTGGCTTGTCGATAAAACAATTTTTTCCGCTTTGGCATCGGCGGCTTCTTTTGCCGTGATCAGGTTATACTTGGCCATTTGATCAAGGACAACTTCCTGACGTTCCTTTGCCGCCTTTAGGTTGTTGTGAGGCGAGTAATAATTCGGGCTTTTAGGTATCCCGGCAATCATGGCGCATTCGGCAAGTGACAGCTTGTCAACGTGCTTGTCGAAGTACACCAGGGCTGCGGCTTCGACGCCGTAGGCGCCCTGGCCGAAATAGATTTGATTGAGGTACATCTCCAGGATTTCTCTCTTGCTGTATTGGCGCTCTAACTGCAGCGCGAGGAAGGCTTCCTGAATTTTGCGTTTGAAAGTTCTTTCTTGCGTCAACAAGGCGTTTTTGGCTAGCTGCTGAGTGATTGTGCTGCCGCCTTCGGCGACGCCCTGGTTGGAAATGTTTGTCCAGACTGCCCGCAGAATGCCGCGGGGGTCAATGCCGTGATGCTGGTAAAAACGGACATCCTCGGCGGCTATAAAAGCATTCTGCAGGTTGGCCGGCACTCGGTCGATCCGCACGGGCAAGCGGTTTTCGGCAGACGCGGTGGTGCCGATCAAATTGCCGCGGCTGTCGTAAAATTGGGAGGAGGCAGCCTGCTGCAGTTCAGACCCCAATTGCGGCAGGGATTGAAAACTGGCGGTAATGAAACCTAGGCCAGCGCCGGCGCCGAGTACGGTTAATACCGTGCAGATAACTAGAATAATTTTAACCATTCTTCATCGTTCTCCGTTATTCAGATTTTTGGCGCCGGGAAAGCTTTCCGCAGCGACAAAATTACTACTAGGTATTATACCATATAATGTAGGAATGGTTAGTGTTTTATCGAAAACTAAGTTCATATGTTGCGTTTGTGATTTAGCGAATGGGCGAGAATGCCGGTGATTATCGAACTGCATCACTGCTAATCAGTAATAATTAGACAATCTGCTTGATATTCAGGATTGCCCAGGCGGCAATCTGAGTGGTACTATATAACAGTCGTCCCGTGCGCTGCTTGACAACGATAAGCAGCGAAGATTGTGAAATTAAATTGTTGACAAACGTGCGGCGGCGTGATAAAATACAAAGGCCGTCGGGGGATGGCGCAGGTCCTTGAGAACTGAATAAGAGAGAATGTCGGATGTGTGTACACGGTTTTCACCGGAAGGTGGAAAACGCGTCAAAAACAATAAACTTAGTTAATACAAAGAGCCAAGCGTTCTTCGTAGATAATTTTACGGAGAGTTTGATCCTGGCTCAGGACGAACGCTGGCGGCGTGCCTAACACATGCAAGTCGAACGGAGTAGTGTTCAACACCGAGCGCTTTAAGCAAGGCTTGGCGGTTGAACAGCCAGCGCATACGAACGAGCAAGACAAAGTCGGGCGAGTTCGTTACGCGCAAAACAAGTGACTGACACCGATGCTTAGAGGTTTGGGTGTTGAACACTACTTAGTGGCGAACGGGTGAGTAACGCGTGGGCAACCTGCCCTTCAGACGGGGACAACATTCCGAAAGGAGTGCTAATACCGGATACGATCTTATTGCTGCATGGTGATAAGAAGAAAGGTGGCCTCTGAATATGCTACCGCTGAAGGATGGGCCTGCGTCTGATTAGCTAGTTGGTGAGGTAATGGCTCACCAAGGCGACGATCAGTAGCCGGTCTGAGAGGATGAACGGCCACACTGGGACTGAGACACGGCCCAGACTCCTACGGGAGG
>JAJUGR010000003.1 GCA_029265905.1 Sporomusaceae bacterium
AAATTGTCGATTCTAGGGTAATCTTGTATTGGGCCATGCTCTTTTACCTCCGGTTCTGTAATGTTGGGGTAGCAACTACATTCTACCGGATTTTAGAGCCTGGCCCTATTCCTTTTTACACAATTATACGGACTTAATCTACTGCTGCAAATATGATAGCGCTTTTGGGCTTCGCTGTCTATAATTGACCAGCTTCATCTTCATTCGCCCACTAATCTCCTATACGCCATGCGTTTTTAGAAAAGGGTACTTATTTAATTCCGAACTGCCTCCGCTTCAACTGCGGGCCCGTCGTCATCAGCAGCACAATGGCGCTTGTCAAGCTGTCTAGCAGCCTGCACGCCTAACAGAAGTACAAACGCCTGGAGCCAGAAGGCTGTCTGGAACGCCTCAATCGGATACGGCATTTCCCCTTGGGATACGAAATTGATGATAACTGCCCAAATCTGCTGAAAAAGCCCGGCCCCCAACACCCACGTGGCCCCATTATTGATTCCCATAGCCGTGGCCAGTTGCGAAGGCTTCACAAGTTCCTTAATGAAAGCAAAATTGGATACCACCACCACCATTTCAAAGAAACCGAGCAAGGCCATCAACACTTTCAACTCAAACACGCCGACTGTGCGCACAAAAATCGTCATATACAACCAAACCACAAAAAAAAGAACCGTACCGCGCAGCATCAGATAAGTCGTATTGAAGCGCTGCATAAGCACGCCCACTCCAAAACAGCCGAGCACCATGCCAACGGCGGCCGCCAGCAAAATCTCCCCCACGATCGCTTTTGGCAAGCCGTATGCATGGGATAGATATACGCCGCCCCACAAAGCAATGATACACTGGCCGCCAGCATTCACGCCCAGCACAATAAAACTGGCCATCCAGAGCTTGGGCTGCGCCGTCAATTCCTTTAGTTTCCGTTTCAGAAGTCCGCGCGACGCGTCGGCGGTCGACCGTTGAACGGCAAGGCGACCTGCCCCTTGCGGCAAAACAGAAGCGCTTGCGGTATTCGGCCGCTCTTGCAGCTTCCAACCTGCGACCAGCGCAACGAAGAGACAAAAGCCGCCCAGCAGCAAAAACACGTCTCGCCAGCCAAACCGGCTGATCATGTATTCCAGCGGCGTGGTGGCGATAATCCCCCCCATTGTGCCAAGCCCCATAAACAGCGCCCACATGCCTCGATATGCCTCGCGCGAATACCAAGCCGCAATCACTTTCGCCGACGCATGCATAATACCGGCACTCGCTACACCGATGGCGGCGCGTCCGGCCAGCACCTGCAAAAAACTATCCGCCCGGCTGAACAAAAAACTGCCGGCGGCAATCAACAAAAATATCACCGTCAACCCCCGCCGGGCGCCAAAGCGATCAAGCAGCGCCCCAGCCGGCGCCTGCGCTAAACCGAACGCCCACATAAAGGTCATGCCCAGCAGTCCAAAATCGATAGCGTCCAACTGCAAGTCCTGCATCAATTCCGGCCCGATCAGCGCGGGCACGCCGCGCTGAAACGGCGGCATCAAGTAACAGACGACCACAAAAGAAAAAACCGCGGCCCGCACCGCCTTGTGCTGTTTTTGCGACCTACCGTCCATCAGCGCCCCCCTCTTCTTGCTTCGCTCTTCCCAACAAAACATCCTCGCCTTGCAAGCGTCACCTGGATTTTGACTAGGTTTCGGCGATGACTTGCCCCGTCTCGGTCAAGTCGTAACCGCCCAATCCCCGCACCTCCTTGCGGAAAGACTCGGAACGGAGAATGGCGAGCAACAGCTGAAACGCCGGCTTGGCGGCGTCTTCTTTGCGGATAATCAGATCGTAGCGCTCTTTTTGCAAGGGAATAAAGTCGATGCCGGCCACTTGCTGCGCGGCTTTTTCGATGCCGATTCCGACGTCGGCCTCGCCGCGCGCCACCGCGCTGGCGACGGCCAGGTGGCTCATTTCCTCCTGATCGTAGCCAAGAATGCCGCTCGCTTGAATGTTCAACTGGCGGAGCTTCTCGTCAAGCAGCACGCGGGCGCCGGCGCCTGGTTCCCGGTTGACCAGGCGGATATCCGGACGCGCCAGGTCTTCCCAGGCATTGATTTGCTTTGGATTTCCTTTTGGCACGTAAAAACCGGCCATGCGGTAGCACAAATTGATTATTTGCGCGCGCTGGCCAGGCAAAAATCGGCGAACATACGCGACATTGTACGTGTCGCTGTCGCTGTCCCACAGGTGTGCCGTTACGGCGTTGGCTGTGCCGCGGTAAAGGGCGATGAGGCCGCCAAAACTGCCGACATAGTTGCGCAGACAACGAACTGGCGGCATCTGACGTTCCAGGTGGCGGGTCAGCATGTCGAGCAGCACGTCCTGGCCGCAAAGGACCAGGTCGCTGGCTGCCGCCCCCCCCTGGTCGGCAGGCGGCTCTTGGGCTACCGCCGCAGGCGAGGCGCCTTTTGAAGCCTGGATATAGTTATCAAGGTCCGGGGCTTCGACCCGTACCTTGCGCCCAATACGGTAAGCAGCCAAGTCGCCGCGCTTGATCATTTCATATACGGTGAAGCGCGAGATCTTTAAAAGCTTCGCCACTTCTTCCGGTGTATAGGAAACTGTTTCCGCCATAGTACATCCCCCCACGTCCACTCTTTTCATAAAAAACCACTTGCATTAATGGTACACCAAACTGTATAATTACACCATACAGTTTTAGTTTGGTTATGTTAGTTTATGAATGGCATTGTTGTTTTTCGCTGATACGCCTAACAAAAACAGCGCCCAAATCCATATCATCACAGTGGTGTGTCAGCTATGCGTAGTTTTATTGAACTACGTTGGCTGGCTTTTTGTTTTCCCGCCGAACGTTGCCGGCAAACAGACTAATCAGCACTAACTTGTAAGGGGGATACATATGAATCTCATAGGAAAACCAGCAGTCATTATTGCGGCGTCCTTGCTGTCCGCCGCCTTGCTCACTGGGTGCGGCGGCGGACAGCAAGGAGACGGCAAAAACGGCGCCAACGTACTCTCCGCAGCAGGTGGAACTGAATGTTTCCGCGGCTGCCAGCATGAAGGATGCGCTGGCGGAAATTCAAACATTGCTATTGTGGCCACTTGTCCAGGCGTGATTTTTTCTTTTCGGATGTGAACTGAGCCCTATAGGACATAACCATTGAAACCTGTACATTTCAATAATCTTACAAGCAAGGAGTTGTTCCTCGTATGATTAATTTTGCACGTTACAAACAGTCTGTCATCTTGGTTGCGCTGAGCGTATGGCTACTACTATTAAGCGGCTGCGCCGGCAACAAACAATCCACTCCTAGCAGTGCTTCACCTACCGGAAAACACCTGCTTGTTTTCGCCGGGGCGGCAAGTCAGCCACCTTTGGAAGTTGCCGCCAAAACTTTTGAGCAAAAAACGGGTGTAAAGGTTGATTTGGTGTTTGGCGGGTCAGGATATGTGCTATCGCAGATGAAGCTTGGAAAAAAAGGTGATCTATATTTTCCTGGATCATCCGACTTTATGGAAGCCGCAAAAAAAGACGGCATGGTCTTTCCCGAGACAGAACAGAAAATCGTATATCTCGTCTCTGCCATCAATGTTCAAAAGGGAAATCCTAAAAATATAACATCCTTGAAAGATTTAACGAAACCCGGTATAAAAGTAGCTATTGCCAACCCCGAAGGGGTCTGCGTGGGTCTTTACGCAGTTGAAATTATTGAAAATACTTTTGCGTCGGAAGAAAAGCAAGCTTTTCGCAATAATATCTCCAACTACACTGAAAGCTGCGAAAAAACAGCTACGGCTATATCGTTAAAAACCGTCGACGCAGTAATCGGTTGGAGTGTATTTCAGTATTGGGCCCCGGAGAAAATTGAGACCGTTAAGCTAAAACCGTCTGAAATGCTGCGCATCGGCTATATCCCCATAGCTATTTCGAAATACACCGAAAACAGGGAACTGGCTCAACAATTCATTGATTTCCTGCAGTCGGAAGAAGGCAAAGCCGCCTTTAAAAAATACCAGTACTTTATGACTCCCGCTGAAGCCGCCGCTTATATTGGCGGGGACCGCCCGGTCGGCGGCGAATACGCGCTGCCAAAAGAGTGGCTAAAGCAATGAAACTGAAAAACTTTTGTATAGCAGCAGCTTCTACTACCTTCCTTTTATATTTTGTCCTGACGATGTCTTTGACGTATTTCTTTTCCGGCGCTCGCTTTTGGGAGGTTCTACTGTCGGGGCGGATGCTTTATTCTATCCAGTTAAGCATTCTAGCCGCGACGGTTTCCATGGGGCTGGCAATGCTACTTGCTGTTCCAACGGCCTATGCCCTCTCGCGCTATGAGTTTTTCGGCAAAACGCTGATTGACACTGTGCTGGAATTGCCGATGATTGTTTCTCCAGCTGCCATTGGCGCTATGCTGCTGATATTTTTTAATACGCCCTTGGGCGAGTGGATACAAAACAATGTCCAGCAATTTGTCTTTACTGTATACGGCATCGTGCTGGCTCAATTCATAACGGTAGTCGGCGTAGCCGCACGCATGGTGAAGGCCGCCCTGGATGAAATACCACCTCGCTACGAAGCGGTAGCCAGAACGTTGGGAGCCTCGTCCTTTGCCGCTTTCCGTACGACGACATTGCCGCTTTGCCGCCGCGGTATTTTCGCCGCTGCCATCCTTACCTGGTCGAAAGCAATTGGCGAATTCGGTGCGACCATAACGGTTGCCGGCACGATGGCTATGCGCACAGAAACCCTGCCGATCGCCGTCTATATGCGGCTGGCGATATCTGATATCGAAGGCGCCGTCGTCTCCATCATTATTTTACTGTTTATCGGCTTCAGCGTGCTGTTTGCCGCCAGGCTAATCGCAAAGAGGAGAACTTATGCTTAATATTGATAATCTATGCATACGAGCCGGCAGTTTTGAAGTCAAACAGATCCGTTTTTCCGTTCCGGAAGGTGGTTGCCATGCGCTGGTGGGAGCGACCGGCAGCGGGAAAACGCTTGTTTTGGAAACGATAGCCGGACTGCGCAAAACACAATCCGGCAATATCTACTGGCTCGGCCGGGATATTACGTTTTTACCGCCGGAACAAAGGAAGCTGGCCTATGTCCCGCAGGATTTAGCTCTCTTTCCTCACATGACAGTCCGGGAGAATATTGAGTATGGCCTGCGGATGCAGAAAAATAATTTTTCAAACAAAAATGCCATAATTGATAAACTGGCTCACGCTTTAGGAATCAGCCACCTGTTGGACCGTTCCATTCAGAACTTGAGCGGCGGTGAGCGCCAGCGCACCGCTTTAGCCAGAGCCTTAGCTCCTGGCAGTAAGTTGCTATTGCTGGATGAACCGTTTTCAGCCCTGCATGAAGCCATGCGCAAAGAACTATGGTTATTGTTGAAAACATTGCAGCAAGAATATGGAATCACCATCCTCATTGTAACTCACGATATGGAAGAAGCATTCTTTCTTGCGGATACGGTTACTTTTATTGCTCGCGGCTCGGTAATTCAATCTGGCGATAAACAGCAAGTGTACCTCTGTCCCAAAAATGTGGAAACGGCTAAATTCTTTGGGGTGCAGAATTTGTTTCCTGCAGAAGTCATTAAGCTGGCAGAGAATAAGGCGGAATTATCTTGTCCTTGTCTAAGTATGAAGTTGCAAGTTGACTATTACGGTTTAGGTTTGCATGAAGGAAATTCAGTAACTGTTGGTATACGGTCTGAAGATATGGTCGTAAAAGCCGAATCTGGCATGGACGCCAGTAGTGATCAACCGGATGCTAACCAGATTGTTTGTGCGGTAAAACATATTTATCCAAAAAGAACCGGGCAGGTTTTACTATTGCAGCCTGACAATGCAACAACTGATTTCTTATTTGAAGCCGATATTTCAACGGAACAGCCCGCCTCCATATCCGAAGTTTTTGTCGGTCAGAAACTAAGGGTAACTTTACCGAAAGAGCATCTGTTTTTGCTTAGTGATTGAAAGGATAAACTTAAACCGCCCTTGTCAGAGAGAAAATCTGACAAGGGCGGTTTCTTGCATTTTTGCGCTGGCGCAAAAGCTTTTCATTTTTTACGTACATACATTAACTTCAGCACTGCTTTTTTCGGTTTCACTTTCGCCGCCTTCGCTCTTGCCTCCGCCGCGCTTGCTCAGGACTGTCGGATAATACCGTGTGCTCGGCCAGAATGATTTCGCCGGAGTGTAAGCAAATGTGATACCGCACTTCATATTCCTTCATACAAGGCCTATGCCGCCGGCTTGTCATAGGCTACAACCGTTCAACGATCGTCGCGACGCCCTGGCCACCGCCGATGCACAACGTCGCCAAACCCAGCTTCGCTTGCCGTGCTTCCATCGCATGCAGCAGGGTGACTAAAATCCGCGCGCCGCTGGCGCCGATCGGATGGCCGATCGCAATCGCACCGCCGTTGACATTGACTTTTTCCTTGTCGAACCCCAGCTGTTGTCCAACCGCCAAAAACTGCGAGGCAAACGCTTCGTTTGCTTCGATCAGGTCCAGCTCGCCGACCGTCAGCCCGGCTTTCGCCAGCGCCTTTTGGGTGGCGGCAACAGGTCCCATGCCCATAAGGCCAGGGTCAACGCCGCCGGCCGCATAGGCGCGGATGCGAGCCAGCGGCTTGATGCCCAGCGCTTTAGCCTTGTCCGCAGACATGATCACCAAGGCTGCCGCACCGTCATTAATGCCTGAAGCATTGCCCGCCGTCACCGTGCCGTCTTTTTTAAACGCCGGACGCAGCGCCGCTAAGCCAGCCAGCGTTGTTTGCATTTTCGGATATTCGTCAGTGTCAAACACGACTTCGCCCTTTCTCGTGTTGATCGTCAAGGGCATGATTTCCCGTTTAAAATCTCCCCGTTGAATCGCCGCCGTCGCCTTCATCTGAGACTCATAGGCCAGCTGATCCTGCGCCTCCCGGCTAATGCCGTACTGCACAGCGACATTTTCCGCCGTAATCCCCATATGATAGTTATTGAAAGCGCACCACAAGCCGTCACTAATCATCGTGTCCGTCACGCCGCCATGCCCCATGCGCAGCCCCCAGCGCACCTTGCTATCCATCGCATAGGCGGCGTTCGTCATGCTTTCCATGCCGCCGGCGACGACAACGTCGGCATCGCCGGCGCGGATCGCCTGCGCGGCCAAATTGACCGTCTTTAACCCTGATCCGCAGACCTTGTTGATCGTCATCGCCGGCGTTTCAATCGGCAACCCCGCCTTGAGTGCGGCCTGCCGCGCCGTATTTTGACCTTGACCGGCCTGCAGCACATGGCCGAACGCCACTTCTTCCACAAGGCTCGGCGCTATGCCGGCACGGAAGACCGCTTCACGGATGACCTGCGCGCCCAATTCAACCGCAGAAAAACTCGCCAAGCCGCCATTGAAACTCCCGACAGCCGTTCGAACGGCGCTTACAATTACAGCTTCTCGCATTCTATAACCCCCATTTCGTTATCTGTATTGATACACCCGACAAGCGAAATCATACATAATCGCTGGCTTCATTGCCCCGCCTCCGCCAACGAAGGTTTCGCTTCACGTCCATAACCATGCTGGTCCTGAACGAAGAAGATTGCCGTGGCCGAGAGCAGGCACGGCACGGCGAAGACAAGAAAACTCTGGAACAAGGACGCCTGCATGGACAGCAGCAATCCGCCGGCAACCGGCCCGAGCAACCCGCCAACCCGGCCAACGGACAGTCCCCATCCCATCATCGTCGACTTGACATGCGGCGGAAAATACTGCGCCACATACGCGTGCGTCAAGTTCTGCGCACCGGCGTTGCATGCGCCAGCCACCGCCACCACCGCCATCGTCGCGGCCAGCTCCATCGGCACGCTTAGCTGCAAAATGCTGACAAAGCCAATGCAATAAGCGGCGATCGAAACCCGCTTGGCGCCGAAACGGTCGGCAAAATGGCCAAACACCGGGCTGGCCACAAGCGCGCCCAGATAAAGGCAGAGGTAAATCCACAGGCTGTCACCCAGATCATGGCCGGCATCCATCATCAGCTTGGGAATCCACGTGTTGGTACCCCAAATGACAAAGATATTCATAAAATACACGCACCAAAACAGGCCTACGCTGACCCCGCGTTGCTCGGCAAACACCTGCGAAAAGGAAGATTTTCCCTCCGCGTGGGGATAAATATAGACAGCGTCCGACGCAACGGCAACGTCAGGACGCAGATTAGCCAGTGCTGTTTTCAGTTCCGCCTGCCGCTGCTTGGCGACCAGCAGCCAGGGCGTTTCCGGCATGTATTTTATCAACAGTGGCACCAATAGAATCGGCGCCGCCCCCAAGTAATAGATCGACGGCCAGCCGTAAGGCACCATCAACGACATAGCCGCTGCGGCTGACAGAATGCCGCCCAACTGCATACCGGTCGCCACGCCGGCAACCGCCGTCTGCCGGTATTTATTCGGGAAATACTCCGATACAAGGCCGACTTCATTTTGCAGCGTCATGCCCATGCCAATGCCAGTCAACGTGCGGAAGAAAGCGAATGTATTGGGATCTTGGGCAAACGCGCAGGCCAGCGTTCCCAGCGAAAAGATAACGACCGAGGCAATGATCGTGTTCTTTCTTCCCCATCGGTCACCGAGCGCGCCGCCGATAACCGCGCCGCCAACTGCCGCCCCAAATGCGTAGCTGGCAATGAGACCAGCGTAAGCCGGCGACATATTCCATTCGGACAACAGCAAGGGAATGGTCGCGCCAAAGGCAACCAGGTCGTAGCCTTCAAAGGTGAGCGAAATGATGCAGCAAAGAAAAACACGCCAGTGATATCTGGTTAAGGGTGCCTCGTCAATAAGCCGCTTTACGTCTATGGTCTGCATGGGTTGCACTCCTCTCGTAGTCACTTGCAACATGCCCAGCGCCGTACGGCGCTGGGCATGAACATTATTTCCCCGATTCGAAACGGAACTCTTGTTCAGGATCGACGAGCGCCAAGACGCGGACGATACAACCGTCGCCGCCCTCCCAGCGCCAAGGGAAGGCCATGAAGAAGCAGCGCTTGCCAGTCACCTTGTCCAAATCGCCGCCGACGTTTTCAATCCCCGGGATGCCGCCGCCGACCATCAGGTTCTTGTGCGCATCCTCCCAAAGCGGGAAGTCTTCCTTCGGATCGCGGCCATACGTCTGCTTCCATTCTTCAATCAGGTGCGGCTGCGTCGGCCCAAGGCCATGGTCGACCAGTTTCGTCGCCATCGGATGGTCGTTGGCTTGGTGGCCGTAACCGACCAATTTCACTTTTTTATCGACCAGCCATTGCGCCCCGGCGCCGCTGATGCCGCAGCCGTAAGCAAAGTAATCGTCGCAATCCGCCCATTTGCGATGGAAACCAGTATTGATCATGACGATGTCGCCTTCCTGGATTTTGGGCGTCGCATTTTCCAGATCCTCCGGCGTGATGATCCCCCATTTTTCTTTGGGGATCGATACGGCGACGCCGGTTCCGCACAACCGCCACAAAGGGTAGCCCGTAATGTCCGGCGTATTTTCCGTCACATGCAGCGGCGCATCCATATGGGTGCAACGGTGCATGATCCCTTCCCAGTTGACCTGGTAAATGCCGTCTTTGGCGTGGAATTTATCGACGGTTATATTTACGCCCGGCGTAGACGGCCATTCCGGCATAAATTGTTCAAACGTATTGCTGAGGTTATAAATCTGCAAGCTCATCGTATGCACTCCCTTACTTTGTCAATTATTCCTCACCGGAATCAATCCGGCAGGTCCCGGCCGGATCGACCATTGCCACAAACCGCACCGGACAAGCGTCACCGCGTTTGAACTTCCAAGGCGTTGCGACAAACGTGGCGCGTTTCCCCAGCAACAGGTCGACGTCGCCGCCGACTTGTTCGATCGTCGGAATGCCTGCACCCAAGAGGGTTTTGTGGGCGACATTCCACTCGCCATGCTCCTTTTTGGGGTCGAGTCCGGTGGCCGCCTGGTAATCAACAGCCAAGCGGCGCATCGTCGGGCCGCCGCGATGCGGCCCTAAAGAAGTCGCCAAGGGGTGGTCAACCTGCTGCGTGTCGACAGCAACCATTTTGCAGTCTTTTTTGACGAGCCACTCGGCGGCGTCTTTGCTCAGCCCCGGGCATTCACCGAAATACTCCAGCGCATCGGAATACTTGTGATGCCAGCCGGTGACGATAACGACGATATCGCCCTGCTGAACCGCCGGCGTCGCCGCTTCGAGGTCCGCTGCCGTAATCACTTCGTAGCTTTTTTTCGGGATGCTCAGCACAACGCCGTTGCCAAAAAAGCGGTCTTCCGGCAGATCGGCCAAATCTGCTCCGCGCTGAATCATATGCAGCGGGGCGTTCATATGCGTGCCGGTATGCATATTCGTATTGATTTTCCAAGCCAGCACGCCGTGCTGGGAATGTTTTACGCCGCGAACCATTCTCACGTCCGTTTGGCCAGGATAAGACGGAACGCCTAGCCCCCAAACATGGCTGAGTTCTAACAATTGCAAGCCCGTAACAGGATCTGTAACAAACGACATACTCTTCACTCCTTGCTCTATTGATACGATCGTTATTATTGATGCTTTTTCAGGCCGAGCAATTCACGCGCGTCTTGCGCCGTAGCGATCTCCCGCCCCGCCATTTTCCCGTATTCGACAGCACGGGCCACGAGCTGGGCATTAGTGGCATGGACGCCTTTTTCCAAAAACACGTTGTCTTCCAACCCGACGCGCAAGCCATCGCACCCGGCTGCCAAGCCAGCCAGCATCATCGGCACATGGGCTTTGCCGATGCCAGTAATCGACCAGGTAGAGCCGGCCGGAATCTTTGGCAGCAAATACGCCAGGGTTTCCAAGTTGCCCGGCATGCCGCCCGGCACGTCAAGCACGAACTGGCAGTGGATCGGCGCTTTGAGGAAACCTTTTTTCAGATAGTATTCAACGTTGCCAATCATACCGGCATCGAAGATTTCCACTTCCGGCTTGATTTCAAGCTCTTGGCATTTGGCGCCGAGTTTCTCCAGAAATGACGGCGTATTTAAAAACACGTAGCTGTTCGCCCAATTCATCGAGCCCGGATCATAAGAGCACATTTCCGGCATCAGCACCGGCAAGTGGGCAACGCGCATTTCTTCGGTAAAGGCGCTGCCAGACGTAGTCAAGTTCAATACGGCATCGAGATTTTCATCCGCGAGCGCTTGGCGCACCTTCTGCACGACCTCAACGAAGCGGTTCGTTTCCATCGTGTTTTTGCCGTTGTCATCGCGCACATGGAGGTGAATGACCGAGGCGCCGGCTTTTGCACAAGCAACAGCGTCAGCCGCAATTTCCTCCGGCGTAATGGGCACATACGGAGTCTGCGCTTTCGTCGTGCCTGCGCCGCACAAGGCGGCCGTGATAATCAGTTTTTTCGCCATAATTGCATCACCTGTTCCTTCTCATTTTTATTTTTGTATGTTCAATTTGCCGTTGAAGCCTCTCTAATTCAGCGGCAAACCAGGTTTCCCTATACCCGCATAGTTGTTAGATTTGCCGCAACCTTGTAATCGGCTGCCGTCAGCGCGCGAACCGTATCCAACTCAGCGCCGGGCGCAAGCTCCGTGAGCACAAGCCCCTCGGGGCGAACGTGAAACACCGCCAGATTCGTGACGATCATGTCGACCTCGCCGCGCGCGGTCAGCGGCAACGAGCACTTTTTGACAATTTTGGCCGAACCGTCTTTGCCGGCATGCTCCATGGCCACAATGACCCGCTTGGCGCCGACCACCAGGTCCATGGCCCCGCCCATGCCAGGCACCATTTTCCCCGGCACCATCCAGTTGGCCAGGTTGCCCGCCTCGTCAACCTCCAGCGCCCCCAGCACGGTCGCATCCAAATGCCGCCCCCGCACAATCGCAAACGACAGCGCGCTATCGAACATCGCGCTGCCGCGCTTGCAGGTCACAAGGCTCGCGCCGGCGTTCGTCAGATCCGGGTCAGTCGCGCCGTCTGCCGGACCGAGGCCGGTAAAACCGTTTTCCGAATGCAAGGTGACGTCGATGTCCGCCGGAATATAATCGGCCACCAGCGTCGGTATGCCGATCCCCAAGTTGACGACGTCGCCGTCTTTAAACTCCTGCGCTACGCGCTTTGCAATCAAAGTCCGATTGTCCATCAGCCTCCCCCTCCCCGCTACCCTTGTACGATATAATCGACGAATATGCCCGGCACCATGACATCGTCCGGATCGATGCTGCCGGCCGGAACAATCTCCTGCGCCTCCACCATCACCGTGTTGGCAGCCGTGGCGATAAGCGGGTTGAAATTGCGCGCCGAGCGGCGGAAGATCAGATTGCCTTTTTCATCTGCAGTTTGCGCTTTCAGCAGCGCAAACTCAGCCAAGAGCGGTTTTTCCAGCAAATATTCCCGGCCGTCGACAACAACCGTCTGCTTGCCTTCCGCCACGACCGTGCCCAAGCCGGTCGGCGTCAGCACCCCGCCCAGTCCGGCGCCGCCGGCCCGGATTCGTTCCGCCAGCGTGCCCTGCGGAACGAGCTCCACTTCAACTTCGCCGCTATGCATCTGCCGGCCAGTTTCCGGGTTCGTCCCGATGTGCGAAGCAATGACTTTCTTGACCTGCTTGTTGACGATCAGCCTGCCGATCCCCTTGTCGGGGAAGGCCGTGTCATTAGCAATAACAGTCAGGTTATTTACCTTTTTTTCTACCAGCGCATCAACAAAAGCTTCCGGCGTGCCAACGCCCAGGAAGCCGCCAAACATGATGGTGGCGTTATCGCTGATCCGTTCCAGCGCCGCTTGCATCGTAATAATCTTATTCATCTTTACCTCCAGCACGCTGTAATGCCGCCCGCTCGCGCAGCGTCGGTTTGCCTGCCGCAGCAGCCTTGAAACTGCCTTGCGGCGCACGGATGTACAGCGGAATGATGCTGCTGACCAGCGCCAAGCCGCCCAGCAGGTAAAACCCTTGCTCATAAGCCCCAGCAGCCGTCTTGATCCAGCCGCTCAGGTATGGCCCGATAATCGCCGCCACCGCAATACCCGTGGACGCCAAGCCAAAGTTGACACCAAAGTGTCGGGGCCCAAAAAAATCGCCAACAACCGCCGACACCTGCGGAATCGTACCGCCGTAACCTATCCCGATCAAGACAGCGGAAACAAGCAGTCCGGCAAAACCGAACCGCGGTACGCTGAGAGCCAGGCTGAGCATCGCGATCGTCATGACGACTCCCGCCAGCATCATCGCAAACCGCCGTCCGGCCTGATCGGCCAGATAGCCAAATGCCACCCGACCGCAAGCGTTGCTGATGGCAAGCCCGCCCATCGCCAGCGCCGCCGCCGGAGCCGGCACGCCCTGCTCAACGCCGAACGGCACGATGTGCCCCAGCGCCGACTGTCCGCCGGCGATAATAAACAAATGCCAAATCCACAAGCCCCAAAAGGCCGGCATCCGCACCACTTCACGCCACACATAGTTTCGTTTTTGAACGGCCGTCAAACCAGCGTCGTCTCGCGCCACTGGCAGCGGCCCCGGACTGCGCAGCAGTTGGCCGGCGCCGACAAGGAGCACCAGTGCGCTGGCGCCCAGCAGTTGAAACACGACCCGCCAGCCAATTTTTTGAAACAGCGGGGCAACCAATACGCCCAGCGCCATGCTGCCGACACCGGTCCCCACCATAAGGAGGCCGGTAACCAAGCCGCGCTTTTCCGGGAACCACCTGACAACCGTAGCAATGATGCAGTTATAGAGCAGACCAATCGCCAAGCCGCACAAAAAACCATAGGCAAGATACAGCTGCCACAATCGACCGGTCAGCGCCACCGCAAAGAAGCCGAGGCCCAGCAACCCGCCCGCCACGGTTGCCGTCAACCGGGGCCCCTGGCGGTCGACCAGTGGACCGCCAAGCAGAATGCCAATAGAAAAGCTGATCATCGCCAGGCTGTAGGCCAAGGTCGTCTGATCGCGCCGCCAGCCGAACTCCTGTTCCATCGGCAGCACGAAGATCGACCAGGAATCCAAGCACCCCAACACTAGCATCATTGCAAAGCCAATCGCCACAAACCGCCAGCGGCCGCCGCAAATCGCCATGCGCGCCATTACGCCAGCTCAACAACGGTGGCGATGCCCTGTCCGCCGGCAATGCAGAGCGTCGCCGCGCCGTACCGCACCTGCCGTTTCATCATTTCGTGGATCAGCGTCGTCAGAATCCGGGCGCCGGAGCAGCCGAGCGGATGACCCAGCGCAATTGCGCCGCCATTGACGTTAACAATGTGCGGATTCAGGCCCAGTTCCTTGATCACGGCCAGGCTCTGTGCGGCAAACGCCTCATTCAATTCAATCAAGCCAAGGTCGCCCAGCGACAAGCCAGCTGTTGTCAGTGCCTTGCGCATGGCCGGCGCCGGTCCGATCCCCATGATTTCCGGCGATACGCCGGCCGAAGCGTGGCCGCGCAAAATCGCCAATGGCGCTAAGTTGTTCTTTTTCGCTTCCTTGGCCGACATAACAACCAAGCTCGCCGCGCCGTCGTTGCGGCCGGAAGCGTTGCCCGCCGTCACGCTGCCGCCCGCCTTAAACACTGGTTTTAATTTCGCCAGTTGCTCGAGCGTCGTTTGGCGCGGGAACTCATCCGTATCAAACACGATCGGATCGCCCTTTTTCTGCGGTATTACCACCGGTACGATCTCGTCGCGAAAACGCCCTTGGCGAATCGCCTGCGCCGCCTTTTCCTGGCTCGCCAGTGCAAACGCATCCTGCTCTTCACGGCTGATGCCGTATCTTTCTGCCAGGTTTTCCGCCGTCAGTCCCATCGTCAAGTCGCCGTACACCTCACGCGGCTGCGAGCGCGGCTGGCTTTCCGTATTGGAGTCGACAAGCACGCTGTTGCCGGACCCATATCCGTACCGCGCGCCGCGCAAGTAATACGGCGCGTTGCTCATGCTTTCCGTGCCACCGGCGACTACCACATCCGCCCGCCCGCACATAATGGCCTCAGCGGCGTTGTTAACTGCTTGCAGGCCTGATCCGCACTGTCGCATGACCGTATAGGCCGGCGTTTCAATCGGAATTCCCGCCCGCAGCGCCGCGACCCGGGCGATATTCGGCGCATCCGCACTCTGCTTCGTCTGCCCAAAAATGACTTCATCTATTTTCGCAGCGTCAATCTGGGCACGCTTTACTGATTCCTTCATGACAAGCGTAGCCAACTCTTCCGGCTGCACAGTTTTCAACGTCCCACCGATTTTCCCCATGGCCGTACGCACGGCGCTTACAATAACTACCTCTTCCACATCTATTCCTCCATTCGCCTTGCCGAATCAGAACCGTCGGCTCGTCATCGGATTAACGGGCAGCCGCCCTTGGCACTTGCGCATCATTCGCTTTGCCTGAGGGCGGCCATCCGTCGCTGTCCTAGGCAGCTATTGCACTCTGCTTGCTGCGCTTATTCACCGCGGTTCGAGCATGAGCGCGCCGATATTCAGGCTGGCATACGTCCGCACCGTCATTTCTTTGGCGTAGTAGCCTTCGTATTCGGCCTTGACAACGTAATTTTTATTAACCGCCAGGTTTTTGAACTCAAAGTCACCGAAAAAGTCTGTTTTTGTTTCCACCTGGCACGCGGCCTCGTCTTTGGCCGTCAACGTCACTTTCGCGCCCTTCAGGCATTCGCCCGGCTTGTCAGCCAGCAACACTTCCCCAGCAATGAATGGCTTGGGCAGGCTGATGTACCGCGTCGTGGCGGCCACGCCAAGTTCGGGCTTGAACACTTCCGCTTTGGCGCCTTTTTGCGCCAGCAGCTTAGCAGCGGGACTGGTTTCGTCCGCCAAATCACCGAATACCAGCGCACCGGTCGGACAAGCCTCCGCACAGCGCGTCGTTTTTTCGCCGTTATCGAGCATGTGCGCGCACATCGTGCACTTTTGGGGCAATTGAGCAGCCTCATTCCAATACACGGCGCGGTACGGGCAGGCGTTGACGATCGACTTGCAGCCTTTTGCTTTTTCCGGATCAATGATGACAATTCCGTCTGCGCGGCGGTACACCGCGCCGGCCGGAGCCGGCGCGGCGCAGGGCGTATCCTCGCAATGCTGACACATGTGCGGAATGTAATCGACCTTGAGCTTGGTTCCTGCTCCATGCTCCACTTCGTTTAATTTGATCCAGGTATGCCCTTTGTCCGGCTGCGCCGCTGCCGTCGGCAAATAATCATTGCCAATGAATTCATCCTTGCAGGCTAGAAAGCAAGAGTGACAGCCGGTACATTTTTCAACGTCTATAACAAAGCCATACTTAGCCATGGTTAACCCTCCCACTTTCTCAGTTCGCACAAACAAGAGTTCGGCGTCATGCCCGGCGCATGCTTTGACAGCATCCGCGAGGTGGTCAGCAAGTTGACGCAGCCGGCCTTATCGGTCGAGCCCGGCTTGCCTGGCACCAAGGGGTCGTATTTGGCCGAACAGCCATAGCTGTGCAGCACGCCAGCCGGCACGCGCTCGGTCACCTCCGCAATGCAAAGCACGGAGCCGCGGTCGTTGTAGAGTTCGACAATATCGCCGCCCTTGACGTTTCTGGCCTTTGCGTCCGCCGGATTTAGGCGAACCGGCCACCACTGATAGCCGTCCTTTTCCACGCGGTGCAAAGGAATTTCGTTGACCCAGGCCGTGTGGTTATCGTAAGCGGTGTGGAAGGAAAAGCGCGGATGCGGCGAGATAATCTGCAGCGGGTACTTTTTGTAGCCTTCGCTGCGGTGTCCTTCCCAGGAAGGAAAGTAATGCGGCACGATCGGCCGCTCTTCGTCATCCGGCATATTTTGCCGCAGGCTTTCCGACGCGAACTCGATTTTTCCGGAGTACGTGCCTAATTCGGCGGCCTTGTCAGTGCCCCGCTTCGGATTGCCGGCGTCAGCCGTGTCAACGGCCCGCCCTTCCGCAAACCAGCGCAACGCTGGTTTTGCCTGGTAATCGTCCGGAACCGGGATGAGATGGTAGCCTTTTTTGTTAAACTCATCCCAAGAGAGGGTTTTGGCGACGTCGGAAGACTCATAGAATAGTCTCGCCCAGTCGTCCTCCGTGTTGCCTTCGGTGTAGAGTTCTTTCAAGCCAAGCTTGTCCGCAAGCAAGGTGAAAATCTCATAGTCCGATTTCGATTCACCGAGCGGTTCGACGCATTTTTGCTGCCGGACGATCACCCGATAGTTATTGCCGATATGTGCGTTCGTCGTGTAGCCGCCGCAAGCCGCCCATTCGCCGAGGTCGTTGCGTTCAAGGTTTGTGCAGGCTGGCAAAATGATGTCGGCGAATTTCGCCTCGCTGCCGTACCAGCAGTCCTGATTGACGACAAATTCCAGCTTGTCGCTTTGGTACATTTTGACCCATTTGTTTGTATCCGACATCGTGCCCATGAAGGAACCGCCGTAACGGTAGAACATCTTCACCGTCGAATGACCTTCCATCGGATAGGTATTGTGGACAAACTGCTGATCAAGGCTTTGGCCGCAGAAGCCGTCGCCCCAAAAATCTTCCTTGCCGGTCAAGATCGCCTCCGGCAAAGTCAGGCGGAACAGGCGCTGCTTGGTCTTGTTTTGCAGCGACAGCTTGTTTTTGGCCACGCCGGATTTGCCCATCTGGCCGCGCGGTTCGGCGTAGCCGGGGAACCAGGTGTCGCTGTCAGCCGGCGCGCCCATCGATGTGCCCCAGATCGATATGCCAGGCTTGCCAAGGCCCTGCATAGCCTGCAGCGCGACCATCATGCGCGCCCATTCCGTGCCATAGGCCGTGCGGCAGGCACTGCCTTCGCCGCCGCGGGCGCCGCTGCTCAACGAAGTCTTCTTCGAGGCCCACTCGCGAGCCAGAGCGATGATTTTGCGCGCCTCGATACCGGATTCGGCAGCCGCCCATTCCGGAGTTTTGGCCAGTTTGTCGTCGCCAACGCCGAGGATATAGTCCTTGAACTCACCAAAGCCGATCGTTTTTTCTTCAATGTAGGCTTTGTCGTATGTGCCTTCCGTCAGCCAAACATACGCGATCGCCATCGCCAGCGCCGTATCCGTGCCGGGGCGCGGCGGCAGCCAGGTGCCGTCCATCGCAGCGGCCGTGTAATTGAAAAATGGATCGATAAAGACGGTTTTAATGCCTTTTTCCTTTAACCACACCCGCCAGATAGCCGATTCCTGTCCGCTGTAGGTGCCGCGCGTCGTATCCGGATCATTGGACCAAAAAACGATCATTTCCGTATGTTTCAGCGCGTCTTCCAGCAAATCGAACTGTTCCGGCATCCCCAGGCGCCACTGAAAGCCGTACATGTGTGTCGCGCCCCAGTGCCATCCTTCCCAACTGTCGGGATTATCTAGCACCGGCGTATAGTTCAGCATATTCATGAAACGCGAGAACGGCCCCATTTTGTAGCCGACGACGCCCCAGTTATGGTGAGACGATGTCATGCCAGTGATGGCCGAGCCGCCATAGGTTTCGGTCAGGCGTTTGATTTCGCCGGATACAATATCGAGCGCTTCCTCCCAACTGATGCGGACGTACCCGGACTTGCCGCGGTTTTGCGGATTGCGTTCGCCGTTCGGGTCAAAATCAACCCGTTTGAGCGGATACAAAATGCGATTTTCCGACTCCAGCCGGTTGCGCTCGGCATGCGCCGGCGGCGACAGCCGCACCGCCTTCGGCGGGGAATATTCTTTGCCGCCCGCTTCAATCGTCCACGGCTTGTATTCCGCTTCCGGGATCTGCAGGGGACGGACGCGGACAATTTTTCCATCCCGCACATAGACGGAAATCGGACCACCATTGGTCAAATTAGTAAACACTTGCTCCCGATCAGCCATCTTTCGTATACCTCCTCAATCTACTTGCTGCCATGCTGCTTGCCCCGCACTTGCCCTCCTCATTTCGGCGCAAACAGGACTGTTTTTGCTTTTTTCTCCATTTCCTGCACCAGTTGGCTGACTTCACCGTACGTCATGCAAGCCGCCTGACAATGTTTAACGCAGGATGGCAATTCGCCATGCGCGGTTCTTTGCACGCAAAGATCGCATAAATCGGTTGGAAAGGGCAGATAATCAACCGCAACTTTATGGAACGTTTCCATCACCAGTTCATTAACTTTGATGCCCCATTGGCCCGGCTGGTAATGGTGTTCCTGCTTGCAGGCCACCTCGCAGGTGTGGCAGCCTGTGCAATATTCATAATCGATCAGCAAGCCTTTTCTACCCATTTCGATCCCGTCCTTCCCTGAGCTTTGCCACCTTGACCAGCGTGGTCTTGTACGCGCCGCCGCCGTAGCCGGACTTGCTTTGCGTCCCGGTCGGGGTCAGCACGTTGCAGTTGACGTCCCAGATGCCGAACAATTTCGGCTCTTGTCCGGCCTGCTCGGGGAGCCACCAGCCGTGAGGCACGCTGACCACTTTAGGGTGAACAATCGGCGTCACGACCGCCTTACGCTTGATCCGCCCCTGGTCGTTCTCAATGCAGACCCATTCGCCATTTTCAATCCCTAGTGGTTTGGCCACACTGGGATGGATCTCCACAATCGGATCCGGGTCGCATTCGCGCAGCCAAGGAATCATCCGGTGTTCAGAGTGGAAGTAAACGGACGAGCGCCGGCCGGTTACCATGATCAGTGGATATTTTTCGTATTGCTCCGGCGTCCTGACTTCACTAGCCGGCGGTTCTGAGAAATAAGGCAAAGGATCGAGGCCCCACTCGGCGTAGCTGCGGCTGTAGAATTCCACCTTGCCGGACGGCGTGCGAAAACCAGGTTTGCCGTCGGGCCGCAACAGGCCCTTCTCATAACGCCGGTATGGCCGCGAGGCGCTGCCCCGCTCCGGCATGACCCAACCGCCAGCCTGCTTCAGTTCGTCATAGCTCGTACCGGCGACCTTCATCCGGTCGTTGATCAGATCCTTGACCGTCTCATAGCGTTTTTTGAGTTCCGGGTTGAACCGTTTAGCCAGCTCCAGGTTGATTTCCCAGTCAGACCGACATTCGCCGACCTGCACCGCCGGAGCGATCACCTGCAGAGGCGCCCACCAGGAGCGGAAGCTTTCCTTCTCAGCAAAGGAAGCAACCGGCAAAATGATGTCGGCGACCGCCATCGATGTCGGGTTATGGAACAGGTCGGCGACCACGACAAATTCCATCTTTTTTAAGGCCTCGTGATGAAGCCTGACGTCCACCGCCTGGCCGCCCAATATATTGCTCGTTTGAATCCAGCAAGCCTTGATCGGATATGGTTCGCCGCTCAGCATTTGCTGTACCGTCAAATCAGGCTGCGCCCATCCCCGGAAATTTCTGACCATCGCGTATTCGTTGGCGCCAATGCGTTTTTCGTTCAATCGCTTCACGAATTCTTCGCCGTACAATTCGTGCATCTCTTGGGTCGAGAAGGGATACGTCGTTACCCCGTGGGAAGGACGGGCGATGATATTTCCGCCTGGCACGTCCAGGTTTCCGGTCAGACACCACAAATGGCTGATCGCCTGCGCGACGGTCGAGCCTTCGGGATTCATATCAATCGGCACGCCCCAGTGGATGGCCGCCGGCTTGGCGCCGGCATACAGGCGCGCTGCAGCGATGATCGCATCTTGGGGCAACCATGTAATTTCCGCCACCCGTTCCGGCGTGTATTCGGCGGCCCGCGCCTTGAGTTCATCAAAGCCTTCTGTCCACGCTTCAACAAACGCCTTGTCATACAAATGCTCCTTGATAATCACATGGATGAGTCCCAACGCGAGTGCGCCGTCCGTTCCCGGCCGAATTTGCAAAAACTGCTCTGCCCGCGAGGCAAACCAAGTCCAGCGCGGATCAATGACGATCAATTTTGAGCCACGCTTCATGCAATCGACGATCCAGTGGCCGAAAAAGCCATCCGGACAACCCGGCATGGGATTTTGCCCCCAGATAACAATTACTTTTGGCAGTTCATATTCGGGGTCGTCATAGCGCAATTCAGAAAACTGCGCCGCATCCAGCACGGCATAATCCCCTTGAGTTGCCATCATCGCGCCCAGCCTCGGCGTATAGCAGGAGTGCCCGCCCAACCCCAACTGCACCCAGTTGGGACTGCCGTACGAGTAGGCCAAGAACGAAATCGGCCCGCCAATGTCGCGTCCGGTCCCCTGACAAAACAGCACCGCTTCCGGCCCGTGTTCATCTCTGATGCGCCCGAGTTTTTCCTCAATCGCATCAAGTGCCTCGTCCCAGGTGATTCGCTCAAACTTGCCCGTACCCCGCTCACCCACCCGCTTGAGCGGGTAGGTGATGCGATCCGGGTGATACATGTATTGCGTCATCGCCAACAAACGCGGACAGGCGCGTCCATTGCTGAACGGGTGCTGTTCGTCGCCTTCCACGCGCACGACCTTGTCATCCTGCACAAACAGCTTGACGCCGCAGCCGCCATGACAGCCAGGACCGGGCGACCAGGCCGTCGAAGTAACAATTTTATCGTGTCCCATCGCAGCATCTCCCCAAGTTGTGTTTAGCCGATTGCCGTCAAGCCACCGTCCGGATAAATGATATTGCCGGTCACAAACCCCGACGCGTCAGAGCAGAGGAATACAGCCGGCCCCACGCAGTCAAACGGCATCGCCATGCGCTTCATCGGCAATTGGTCAGCCATTTCCTGTCTGGCATTGGCGCCGCGGCTGTTTAAAATCTCGGTCATCATCGGTGTTTCCGTCACCGTCGGCCCGATGCCGTTAACGGTGATGTTGTATTTCCCAAACTCAGACGCCAACTGACGGGTTAGCATGTCGAGCGCGCCTTTCGTGCCGCAGTAGCCGGCGTTGCCCGCATGGCGGGTCGCGATCTTGCCGCGCACAGACGACAGGTTGACGATTTTTCCATAGCCATTTTCGATCATGTGCTTGCCAAAATGCTTGCAGCACATCATGACGCCGGTTACGTTGACGTCCAGCATTTGCTTGAAGACGTCCATCGGGAAGGCTTCGGCATTGAATTTTTTGTTGAAGCCCTGGGCGTTGACCAGAATCTCAACCTTGCCAAAATCCTTGACCGACGACGCGACCAAAGCTTCGACGCTTTTTTCATCGGCCGCGTCTACCGTGTAGTAGCCGACGTCGCACCCGCTGGCTTCTTTTATTTCCCGTGCCGCTCGTTGCAGCGATTCAACATTGCGGCTGGCGATGGCAACCGTCGCCCCGGCTTGCGCCAAGCCTTGCGCAATCGACTGACCGATGCCACCGGCGCCGCCGACAACAACCGCATGCTTGCCTTTAAGTGAAAACAAATCCAACATCTCTCAACAGCTCCTTACCGTTTGACAGTTCATTGCAGCGTTCACACGCCAATTTCCGCCTCATTGCTTTCTTCCACTTCATCAGGCGCTAACGCTTGCGCCAGATAAACAAGCGCCAAGAGGCCGAAGCCGAAAGCGCAGGCATATAAGAAAGGGAATTTCGGAATCGCGAGCACGGCCGACTCGGTTTTGGCCTGAATTTCGCTGCCGGCCTTAAGAAATGCCTGCCAGGCGAACAGCGCGTACGCTGCCGCGCCAACCAAGCTTACCAGCGCCTGCATCGCTTTTTGCAGCCCTGCCGGCAGCAGTTCGATCAGGCCGGGCACGTTAATGTGGGCATTGCGCACCTGCGTGTAGCCGATGGCGAACACGATCACCAGCCCCATGATGTACTCAACCAGTTCATACGAACCTTGCAGCGGAATGTTGAACAACGCGCGCCCGAAGATGTCGACGACCACCAACAGCACCATGACCAGCGTGAGACATAGCCCCGCCAGGTTCAAGCCAGCGCTCATTTTGTACACAGACCGCTTAAACGACACCAGCATATTTCCACCTCTCTTTCAAGCACAGGCATGAAGCAAAACTCATTGCTTGCCTCTGTATTTCTCAACCAATTTTTGTGTTTCCGCTAGTACGGCTTTGGCCGGCAAACTCTTTGCTTCTAAATCGATCGCCCATTTTTCCCAAATCGGCTGGGCCTTTTCGCGCCATCGCGCTTGCTCCGCCACGTCAGGCGTCAAAATCTTGCCGCCAGCCTTGGTGAACTTATCCGTAGACTTTTTCTTCGTCTCATCCCAGGCTCTGGCAAACAACTGGCTGGCCTTTTCGCCGCTCTCCTCGTCGAAAATCTTCTGCTGTTCCGGCGTCAAGCTGTCCCAAGCTTTCTTGTTCATGATCAAAAAGAACGTGCCTGACGTGACATTGGCATCGAGCGAATACTTGGCGACCTCCTGGAGGTTCAGCATCTCGACGGCCTCCCAGGCCATAACGCAACCGTCGATGACCCCTTTTTCCGTCGCCTGGTACGTGTCCGGCGCCGGCATCGCCATCGCCGCCGCCCCTAGCGACTGGATGTATGGAACAAGCGGTCCGCCGGCCGTACGCAACTTTTTGCCCTGCATGTCGTCAATGTTGTTGATCGGCTTGCGCGACGTCACCGGCGCACCGTCATGCGTATGGAGCGTCAGCACCTTGACGTCTTTGAATTCATTTTTGAGATAAGGCGAATTTTGATACAGGTCCCAGACGACCTTGCTGCCCATAGTCGCCTTGTCCACGCCGAGCATCGGCAGGTTCAACACTTCCGTCATCGGAAACCGCCCCGGATAGTAGGCGATGTAGCTCCAGGCGATATCCGCCGTGCCTTTGACGACCGCGTCATAAGCGTCCTGAGGCTTAGCCAGGGTCGAAGAAGGATAAATGTCGATCTTTACCTGCCCGCCCGTTCTCTTTTCAATTTCTTTGGCCCAGGGCTCGAATCCATCCGTGCAGACAAAAGCGTTGGGCGGGTTATGGTGGGTAAATTTTAGACGCGTCACTTTCTTGCCGTCAGCCGCAGCGTCCTTGGACGCACCGCATCCGGCCAACAGACTTCCCGCCAGCATCATCGCCAAGGCGCCGGCTGCAACTATTTGCCATCGTTTTTTCACTTATTATTCCCCCTTACGTTTTTATAGCGCACCAGCCAAAGCCGGCAACCTATACGAGCAATTTGGGCAGGAAAGTGGCCAGTTCCGGAATGACGAACATCAGCGCCAGCATCCCGACGATCGCGCCCCAGTAAGGCCAGACGCCTTTATAAATGGTCTGCAGGCTAATGGTTTTGTCGACGCCGGCGATGATGAAGCAATTCATGCCGACCGGCGGGCAAACCATGCCCGAAGCCATGACCAGGACCAAAATCACACCGAACCAGTACGGGTCAAACCGCAGCGCCTGAATGACCGGGTAAAAAATCGGAATCGTCAATAGCAACATGCCGATTTCGTCCATGATCGCGCCGAGGAAGATGTACACTACGATGATGCCCAGCATTACCAGGTTGCGGTGGACCGGCAGGCTGGAAAAAAACGCGGCCATCTCGCCCGGCAGCCGCGAAACCGCCAAAAACTGATTGAAGATCATCGCGCCGATGATGATCATGAAGATCATTGCCGACGTCTTGCCGGCATCCAGCAGTGACTTTTTGAGCATATCCACGCTCAGCTTCCGTCGAATCGCCGCCACGATAATTGCGCCGAACACGCCCATGGCCCCGCCCTCGTTGACGGTGAAAAACCCAGCCAACATGCCGCCGATCACAATCACAATCAAAACCAGCAAGTCCTTGACCGCGTACAGGGCGGCGAACCGTTCTTTCCAACTGCACTTCGGCCCCTTGGGTCCTAAATCAGGATTCCGCTTGATCATGATGTAAGCCACAATGATGTACAGCAGCATCAGCGTGCCGCCAGGAATAATGACGGCGGAAAACAGTTTGCCGATCGACAACGAGCACATCACGCCGTAAAGCATCAGCAATACGCTCGGCGGCACCATTGTACCCAACGTGCCGGCGCAAGCCACGGTAGCGGCGGAAAAGCCGCCCTGGTAGCCAAACTTCTTCATCTCCGGCAAGGCGACGATGCCCATCGTCGCGGTCGTTGCTGTCGTCGAACCGCACAAAGCGCCAATTCCCGTGCAGGCCACAATGGTCGACATCCCCAGTCCGCCGGGCAGATGGCCCAGCCAGGTGTAGGCGGCCCGGTACATGTCATAGCTAAGTCCCGAGTGGTAGGCCAACTGGCCCATCAGAACAAACAGAACAATCACGCTGAGGCCGTAGTTAGCCATGCTGGAATATGGCGTTGTCTGGAGAATGCCCCATGCCGCATCCAGGTTTGTGACTGCCGCCATGCCGATGAAGCCTGCCACCGCCATGGCCGTGCCGATATGCACGCCCAAGACGATCAAAACGATCATGGCGATCGTGCCAACAATGCCAATAGTTGTCGGATCCACAAATACGCCTCCCTAAATCTTTTCGTTAATCATCTCTTTTGTTTCCTTGAACACCTTCAAGAGCATTTTGTCGCGTTTTTGGCAAATTTCTGCCGCGCTGCGTCCGCCGTAATCAAAAAAGCCTTTGCCGGTTTTGACGCCCAATTCGCCTTTGTCGACATGGTCGAACAGCGCTTTTGGACGCTTGCTTGTTTCCGGCATGACGTAGCTGGCGTTCGTGATGTTGTTGGCACTGATGTCAAGACCGGTGAAATCATACCGCTGGACCAATCCCAGCACCATACCGCGCGGCATGAGGCTTGCCTTGACCGCCAAATCAATCTGTTCCGGCGTGCAGATGCCGTTGTCGAGCAAGTAGAACACCTCTGTGTTCAGCAAAATCTGAATCCGGTTGATGATGTATCCCGGAACAAATTTTTCAAGCCGGACCGCCGTCTTGCCGCAGTTGTTCAGCAGGTGGATCGTGGTCTCCATCGTCTCCTCAGAAGTCGCTTCCCCTTTGGCCACTTCCACCAGCGGAATGATGTGCGGCGGTGCATACCAATGCGCCGTAGTGAACATTGCCAATCGGCGCTCCGGAGCAAACTTGAAGGGATTGAGCGAGGATGCGTTGGAGGCAACAATCACGTTCTCCGGCAGCAATTTGTCCAACTCCTCAAACAAAGCCACCTTCACGTCCGGTTTTTCCGCCACAGTTTCCTGCACGAACTGCGCACCATCAACCGCTTCGGCAACCGTCCGGCAATACGAAATACGGTCCAAAACCCGCTTCGCAGCATCAGACGCCAAGAGTCCTTCCTCCACAAACGTATCCAGGTTGGCATGCAGCATGACTTTCGCTTTTTCCATCGTGCTTTCACTTCTGGTATACAACGTGACGTCATAACCACCCATGGCATAGTTTTGCGCAATGCCTGGCCCCATGGTTCCGGCTCCCAGCACGGCTATTTTTTTCACATCTTCAATTTTCATAAACGTCTCCTTCGGTTCTCCCCTTGAACCAAGCATATTATTAACAATTGGCAACAATGACCAGAACCCTGGCCGCGACAACCCCGTTAACCGCCATATCGCGTTTTTCCCCAGGCGCGATATAGATCATGTCTCCTGCATCTAACATGTGGGCCTGTCCGTGCTCATCATTGACGGTAATGGAGCCTCTCAGCACACAGTAGATGCGCTCCTTATCCGACGCGGTCATGGCCGCGCCGCCGTTAGGCAGGAATTCTGAAATGGAAACATTGACGGTCTTCGCACCGTCGGGCGGGCCGAATTTTCGCACGCCCCACATATTGAAATGATGTTGGGCTTCGTAGACGCTTCCTTCATTGGCCTTAATCACTTTCATGGTCATTCACCTCCCCTCAAGTACGCTATTGAATGGAATTTTTATACGCAGGCCCGCCCTAATGACGAGCCGACGATGCCGGCGCTTTACCAAGGATGCATATTATTCTTTTTGTATACGGCATAACGATTTTGCAAAGTCTGCACGGCAGAAATCAGCGCCCACTTCGACAACGAATGCATGCGCGAATCGATCTCTGCGATAATCAAGTCTAGGTCATTAGAAAGGTTTTTCCCGATCAGAATCTCGGCAACAAAATCGCCGCTTTCCCGACAATAAATCGGAACTTCACAATCGAGAATTGTCCCGTTTCGCACATCCACCTTGGCAACAACCGTGATGTACTTGTAATTCTCATGGATGTCCGATCCTTCCGCCAGTTGAGCGTGGCCGGAAAAAATGTGGATATATTTCATCTTCCTTCCTCCTTTCAGGCAAATTAGGACAAAGAAAAAAGCAAGCCAAACCCAAAACACGACCAAAGCTGATCGTGAGCTGAGCTAGGCTTGCTTACTCAATATCGGAATTTTGTTCCGATACCATAACCAAGCGACTCTCGTTTGTCGCATATGCAATTTGTGTCCATTTTCACATGCCCGAGCCTAAGTTGCTCGCACAAAATAAAAAGCAAGCCAAACCCGAACACGACCAAAGCTGATCGTGAACTGAGCTAGGCTTGCTTACTTAATATCGGAATTTTGTTCCGATACCATAATCAAGCGACTCCTGAAAAGCCATCTGTTTTTTATACATTTTCATTATAGTCAGTTTTTTCTGTCTAGTCAACAACTTTTCTTTCGAGTTTCTTTTCCCGCTGAACGCTCTTTCGCACTGGCCCGACACAGACGACGTTGGCCTGCTGGTTTTTGCAAACAACATAACGATTGTAAGCCGCCTGCAAGGCGGTGATCAGGGCCCGCGTCGACAGACTGTGCACCGTTTCTTCAATTTCCGCAATAATCGACGAGATATCTTTGTCCAAACACTTGCCACGCAAAATGTCGGCGACGAAATCATTGTGCATTTTGCAATAATTCGGGATCACGCAGTCAAGCACCTCGCCCGTCTCCATGTTGACAGTCAAAACGATCGTTGCGTAACGGCATGTTTCGTACAGATCAGTGCCAACGGGCAGTTGGCCATGCCCGGAAAAAAGATGGACCTTTTTCACAAATGAAACCCTCCTAGCCACTTTATCCACTCGCAAAGCAATTGAAGCGGTCAGCTTTTGTAGATGTTATTATTCGACCGACAAGCAAAAAAATCCTTGCGTCAACATATTAAGATGACAGCAAATTTTGTTGCCGAAGCCACAGGTTGCTCTATTATTTGCCGACGAGTTGCTCACTGTCTTCGCCTTTGCTTTTGTTCAGCCAATACATAGTCACCGGGAGAATTGATGTTGGTAAATATTTCGTCCGCCTGCTCGCCAGGAAAGATATCCGCCATGTCAACGCCCAGCATACTTACCCGGGGAAAAATGTCCAATGGGCAGGTTCGCCCTTGCTCCAGCAACTGTGTGATAACCGGCAGACAGGCAGAACGCGAATACCAGGCACATAATGGCTCGCAGCCTTGCGAATGAACGGGCAGCACAACATCTGCCTGTTGCGCTAACCCAGCCAAATAACGTAAAACGGCCACCGGCAACAACGGCATGTCGCAAGCAACGACCAAGGCTCCGGCCGACATCGTTTCCGCTAGACCGGCATGCAGTCCGGCCAACGGGCCAACTCCGCTATAGCGATCAGTTGTCCAGCGTACTTTTCTCCCTAATGGTCGCGGTTGCCCCACAACAATGATGTCACTGCAAATACAAGCCAACTTATCGACCATTGCCGATAAAAACGTGCCGCCGCTCCACGGCAGAACCGCTTTATCCGAACCCATGCGCCGACTTTTTCCACCCGCCAATACGATTCCTGTCATATGCCGCACCCCAACTGCCTGCTAACGCAGCACGCATATTTCGTCACCCGCCTGAATCCAGCCTGGCGCAATCACTTTGGCAAAAATGCCTTCTCTAGGCATAATGCAGTCGCCAACTTTTTGCCTTATTGCGCAACCAGCGTGGCACTCCTTGCCGATCTGCGTCACTTCCAACACCACGGCCTTGCCAACGGCCAACGTTGTGCCTACCGGCAGCGAAAACAGCTCCAAACCTTCGGTGGTAATGTTTTCGGCAAAATCGCCCAAAGCCAAATCGGCTAGCCCTTTTTCTTTCATTTTATTGATGCTTTCCACGCCAAGCAGGCTCACCTGCCGGTGCCAAGCGCCGCCATGCGCATCGTTTTCCAACCCCCAGTCTATACTGAAATGCCCCTTCGCAATCGGTTGCTTTGGCACCCCCTTAGACTCACTGATATTCACCGCTACTACAGCTGCCATGTCTTACGCCTCCTCACCAAGGTTGGTATCAGGAAATTTGTTTTCCGCCGAAAGAAACCGCTCGATGATGAATTCGGCGACCAAGTCATAGTCATCCAAGGAAAATACGGGCACATCGACCTCCAGTTCTGTTACATCCGTAGCAACAGCCACTAAATTGTCTCCGCTCGTCGCTAACTGTGTCCCCTTTTCCCGCCTCACGACTTCAATAACAGGCCTTCCGGCGCGCTTGAACCCTTCCACAAGCAAAAGATCGACGCCCTCTACCTTTTCAGCCGCACTGCTTAATGTCATTTTATCACCGGTCTTTTGCATCAGCGCCCATTGATCAGGTCCAATAATGGCGGTTGCCTTGGCGCCGGCTTGGGTGAAGCGCCAGGTGTCCTTTCCCGGAACGTCAATTTCAAAACCGTGGCAGTCTCCTTTTATTGCGCCAACCCGATAGCCGCGTCCTGACAGTTTACGGATCAAGTTTTCCATCAGCGTCGTCTTCCCCGTTTTAGAACAGCCTGACGCGATGCAAACAACAGGTACTTGGCGTCGTCGCACATGACCGGTTTTCCCTCCGCGCTTTTCCATCAACCGAATCTCGCTGATCGTCATCCAGCGGTCAACGGCCTTGCACATGTCATAAATCGTCATCGCCGCTACGCTCGCGCCGTGGATCGCTTCCATTTCAACACCGGTTTGCCCGTTTGTTTTTACCGCACACTCGACCACCACCCGCGCGGCCTCCGAATCAAATGAAAAGGAAAAATCAACCGCCGTCAGCATCAACGGATGGCACATCGGAATCGCCGCCGACGTATGTTTAGCCGCCATTACGCCTGCAACCTGGGCCACAGCCAGGACATCCCCTTTTTTAACGCCGCCTTTTTGAATCGCCACCAGCGTTTCCGGCTGCATATTCACCACTGCCTGAGCGATAGCAATGCGGTTTGTGTTTTGTTTGCCACCCACATCAACCATTTTCGCCCGGCCGCTTTGATTAAAATGCGTGAACTCCATCTTCACCCTCCTATTTGATACATCTTTCGTGAATTATCCGCTCCCCAGCCCTTCTCCATGTGATGGCGGTCAGGTTTCTCACGAATCGCCTGCCGGATCATGATCGCCAGCCTGTCATCGCCAGTGCCCCTATCCATGGCCGCTTTCACATTGATTTCCCGCTTGTCAAACAGACAGCTGCGCAGCCGTCCGTCGGCCGTCAGGCGAATGCGGTTGCAATCACCGCAAAAATGGTTGCTCATGGCGCTGATAAAGCCGATCGTTCCTTTTCCGCCGGCGATTTGATACACTTTTGCAGGTCCGTTGCCGCGCCCAGCCAAACCGTTTAGAAGTTGATACGACGACTTTATTGTCCGTTTGACTTCATCCATATTCACTAAACGCTCCTCTTGGTAAAACGGCAAATCTCCGACCGGCATAAATTCAATAAAGCGGACATGCACAGGCATTTCAGCCGCCAGGCGCGCAAAATCCAGTATTTCATCATCGTTGACGCCCTTCATGACAACCGTATTGATCTTCACCGGCATCATGCCGATCGCCAGCGCTTTTTCAATCGACCGCCACACGTCGCTTATATTGCCTAGCCGGGTGATGTAACGGAAGCGGTCCGCATGCAAGCTGTCCAAGCTGAAATTAACCCGAACCAGCCCGGCTCGCTTCAAGTCATCCGCCATATCGGCAAAGCAAATCCCATTTGTCGTCAGCGAAACATCCTGCATTCCCGGCATGGATGAGACAGCCTCAATCAGCTTGACAATATCCTTGCGCACCAAGGGCTCACCGCCCGTAAAGCGGACCTTGCGCACGCCGCACTCCGCCGCCAGTTTTACTAGGCGAATAATTTGTTCAAAAGTCAAAATACGCTCGTGCCCGCTGTCTTGAATCCCTTCCGCCGGCATGCAGTATTGGCACCGCAAGTTGCAGCGGTCGGTAACCGACACCCGCAGATAATTAATTTCACGTCCGTAGCAATCCATCATCGTCCATCACGCTCCTTCCTAACCCATCTTACCAAGGCGGTTATTTGCCTACTCGTCGACATCTTGAATTTTTCCAACGACATGAGCCAGCACGGTTTCTCCGGCAGCAAGCGCGCCGCTACCGGCCGGAATATCGACAAACAAATTACATTCCGCCATGGATTTTAACGCGCTGTTGGTTTGCATCCCCATCAGCCTAATCCACAGCCTACCGCTTTCCGTGAGCAGCTTTGCCCGCAGAAAACGCCTCTGTTCGCTGGCTTTGTGAAAACCATTCACCAGCGTCCCCTGCAGTCTCGAATAAAAATATTTATTATAACCCATCATCTTTTTTAAAAGCGGCACGGCCAGCAAATCAAAGGTAATCATTGCCGCCACCGGATTGCCCGATAAACCGATGATCATTTTCCCGTCTTTAACAGCCGCCAGCATCGGAGACCCCGGCTTTATATCGACCCGCCAAAACAAGATGCTGGCGCCAAGCGTTTCTACCGCGTCTTTGACCAGATCATAGTCGCCGACCGAAACCCCACCGGTCGTGATGACAACGTCCGCCGCCGCAAGGCCCTCTTCTATGCGCGCGGCAATCTGCGCCCGGCAGTCAGGCACGTTCGCCAACAGTACCGGATCGATGCCCAATTCCTTGCAGCGCGCCTGCAACGTGTGTCGGTTGCTGTCGTAAATTTTCCCCAGCGTCAGCGGCTCATCCAAGCCGACTAATTCGTCTCCTGTGCTGATGATCGCCGCTTTAATGGGCTCATAAACATAAAGCGTCTTGATGCCCTGTTCCGCCAATAGACCGATAATAGCCGCCGTAACTATCGTTCCTTGCTTCGCCAGCATTTCGCCATGCTTAATATTCTCGCCTATATGCACGACGTTGTTGCGCGCCCGCAGCGGCTGAAAAACATGAATCAAATTGCCGTCTACAAAAACGTCTTCCTGCTTGACCACCACGTCAGCACCTTCCGGGATAGGCGCGCCAGTCAGCACCTTAGCCGCCGTCCCCCCCGTTACAGTCTTTGCCGCAGCGCGGCCAGCCGGAATCTCTTCAATCACCCATAGTGTGACTGGCTGCGTAGGTTGGGCCGACATTGTGTCGCAAGCGCGAAGCGCATAGCCATCAAGCGGTGAACGGTCAAATGAAGGCAGGCTTTGTGCAGCCACCACGTCACGACTGACAATCCGTCCCAGCGCTTCGCCAATCGACAACTCGCACTCACCAGGGCTGGTTGCTCGCTCCAACAGCAAATGCTGCGCTTCTTCCAACGAAATATTCTGTCTCACGTTCATTCCTCCTACACTCCAATTCCAAATGTGCAATTGGGATAATGGCAAACCTCGCACTGCAGGCACAGCCCGCCTAAACCAAACCCGGCAAGGCGTTCCTTGGTGATCGCTACATCGGCTAATACAAAAGGCAACAGCAAGTCCAGCGCCGATACCTTCGAGAACATGACACCCCCCGGCAGTCCTAGGATCGCCCGTTCGCCCAAATAAGCGACCAGCGTCATCGCCCCGGGCAAAATCGGCGTTCCGTACGTGACGACAGCCGCCCCTGCCTGCCGGATGCCTAGCGGAGTTACGTCATCCGGATCAACCGACATCCCGCCAGTCGTCAAAATCAGCTCCGCTCCATTGCCTATTAGCTTGCGGATCTCCCGCGCAATCTCGTCCGCATCATCCGGACAAAACACCTGCTCCGCCACTGCGCAGCCGTATTCCGCCAGCTTCGACTGCAAAAACGGCCCAAACTTATCTTGGATCAGCCCATGATACACTTCGTTGCCAGTCGTCACGACGCTGATTTTGGGCCGCTTTAGCGGCAAGACATCGACGAGGCCATCCGAACAGATTGCCTCCACTTGTTCGATCAGGCTTTGCTCAACAACCAACGGAATCGCCCGCAGTCCAGCAACGATTTCGCCCTTTTTCACCAGCCGAAAATTGCTTCGCGTTGCGATCATCACGTCCGAAAGCATATTGACCGCTTTGAGACGAGCTTCGTCAATGACGCACAGCCCATCATATTGCGCCCGCAGCATGATCTTGCCTTCCGCCGGTTCCCCGTAATCAATGCCGACGCCGACCGCTGCACAGGCCATTCTCAGCGCAGCCTCGTCCTCGTGCAATCGTCCTCCGGTTTCTTCCCAGATATAAATATGTTCCTTGCCCAATCTGCGCAATTCAGGGATGTCCTCCTTGGTAATCACATGCCCGCGCCGATACGCCCGCCCCTTGAACTCTCCGGGCACAATTCTCGTCATGTCGTGGCAGCAAACGCAATTGACCGCTTCTTCGATCCGAATTTTCTTCACAATGATTTTCCCGTCCTTTCTCTTTGAGATATTGGTAAAACAAAAACTTCCATGCGGCAGCGCACAGAAGTTCTTTAGAAAACTTTTTCTGCGCGACGCTTGCAGTTCTGGCTGCCGATCCGTGGAAATTCGTTAGGACGGGCAGCTCGGTTCGCACCGTATTTTGTTGAAAAAAAAGAAACAAGCCCAGCTTTAAGAACACAGCAAACAGACATGCTGTGCCTTGCAAAAGCTAGGCTTGTCTACTCTGTATCTGAATGTGCTTCAGATACCATATACAAGCGACTTTGAAAGAAACCGTATTTTCTTACTTGTTAGTATAATCAGTTTTTATGACGGCGTCAAGCCGCCCGTTTGCCAAAAGGCGGCTGACCGCCGCGCCGATATCGTCGGCGCGCGTGATGCCGCTGACCACGGCGATCGTCTTGGCGCCATGCGCCGCCACTTCGCCGATGTTGTGCTCCTTCACGCCGCCGATCGCGACAAACGGCAACGTCGTATGTGCCCGCACAAAATCCAGGTAAGCCAGCCCCACCGGCGAGCAGACGTCCTTTTTCGTCTGCGTGGCAAACAGCGGGCCGACTCCGATATAGTCGACGTCTGCGTCTGCTTCGGCCGCCAGCGCTTCCGCGGGTGCATGGGTCGACAGGCCGATGAATTTATCCGGCCCCAGGAGGCGCCGCACTGCCGACGGAGGATAATCCGCCTGCCCGATGTGGACGCCGTCCGCGTCAGCCAGCAGCGCCAGATCCGGGTGATCGTTGACGACAAACAGCGCCCCCGCCGTCCGCGTCAGCTCGCGCAAGGCCCGGCAATCCGCCAGCTTCTCGCCCGGCTTTTTACTTTTGTCGCGATACTGGATGATCTTGATGCCGGCCGCCAGCATGGACGCCGCCACGTCCACCGTGCTCCGGCCGTTTGACTGCTCGTTGTCGGTGATGCCGTATAAGCCTGCTGCCTCAAATAAGGCGCGCAGCCTGTTTCTCCGCTCGTTCATACGCTCCCGCCTTTCCTCTGTCGCGGAACCGGCAACGCTGCGGAAAAAGAGCGCGCGCCCAGGCGCTTTTACCGCAGCGTGTTGACCAGGGTTCCGATCTGTTCAATCGTGACCGCCACTTCATCGCCAGCCTTCAGCCAGACCTGCTTGTCGGCCGGATAGCCGAGCACGACGCCGCTGGGCGTGCCGGAGAAAATAAGGTCGCCCGGCTTCAGCGTCATGTATTGGGAAACATAGCTGATGATCGTCGCGCAATCAAAAATCATGTCGCGCGTATTGCCGTCTTGCCGCAGTTCCCCGTTGACCCGGCACTGGACGGACAAGTTCGCCGGGTCGAGGGCGTCGGCCGTCACCAGGCAGGGGCCGATCGGCGCAAACTGGTCGCAGGTTTTGCCCAGCAGCCACTGACTGGTGCGCAGCTGCAAGTCGCGCACGCTCAGGTCGTTGCCCGCCGTATAGCCGAAAACGTACGACAGGGCTTCTTCTTTCGCCACCTTCGACGCCTCTTTGCCGATCACGATGACGAGTTCCGCCTCGTAATCAAATTTGACGGCCCCCTCCGGCAACCGGACGCTTTCTTTGTGCGCCGCCAGCGCGTTGTTGAACTTGCTGAACAGCACCGGAAATTCCGGCTGTTCAAAGTTGCATTCGTCGCGATGGCTCATGTAGTTCAAGCCAACGCACAGAATTTTTTCCGGATTGGCCACGCACGGCGCATACGCCACCGCGTCTTCCGGCAAAAACTGCCTGGCCTGTTTGGCAACCGCCCGCAGCTGTTCCAGCGCCGCTGCCCCGCCCGCGATCGCCGCCGCCATGGATGACGGCGCGGTCAGCGCGTGGACGGCCGCCTCCTTGGCCACATCGATAATGCCCTGTTCCGTTTGAATGCCCAAACAAAGGCTGCCGTTTTGCTTGAAATTGACTAGCTTCATCTTCATCCGCCCCCTGATGTCCTATTTGCCATACGCTTTTAGCATACCATTTTCACCGGGGAAGCGGTTAGTTTTTCTACAGTCGGCCGCCGCCTTTTTGCGCAGCCTGCCGGAGGGCAAAATGCAGCACGGCATTGGCCTGCAGCGCCGCCGCTGCCGCCACGCGCGGTGCCAGCGGCGGCGACTGGTCGATGTCGCTTTGTTCGTCGCCCACCAGCACCAGCTTGCCGATCTGCCGTACGGGAAGGGGGCGCAGGTCGCAGCCGGCAATGCCCGAGGCGGCCACGACCAGCTTGCCGGCCGGGACATACGCCTCAATCAGCCACGCCTTCACCTCCGGCGCATCGACGCATTCTACAACCACGTCGCAGTCGGCAAACCAGTCGGCCGCATTGCCTTCCGTGATGCGCGCCTGCGCCAGCGTCAACGCCAAGTCCGGCGTGATGCGGCGCAAGTTTTCCGCCAGCGCCGCCACTTTCGGCCGGCCGACCTGGTCGGCGAAAAAAAACTGGCGGTTCAGGTTGCTCGGCTCCACGCAGTCAAAATCGACAAGGTGCAGGTTGCGAAACCCGCTGCGGACCAAGTGCGCGGCACAGTTGGAGCCCAGGCCGCCCGCCCCGGCAATGCCGACCGACAAGCCGCCGATCGCCGCCAGTTGTTCCGGCGTCAGATAGCGGCCCAAAGCCGTTTGAAAATCCATGCAAGCCACCGCCTTTTGCTCTGTTACAGCTGATAGTGCCAATCCTGGAACAGCGGCTGGTAGCCCTTCGTTTTCAGCATCGCCGCCATTTCCGCAACGCTGCGCCCATCGGCCGGCTCAAACTGTTCCTCCTGCTCGGGGTGGCTGTGTCCGCCGACCGCCGTCGACACCCCCGCCGACATCTTGGTCACGCCAAGCTGGACCAATTCGTCGCGCAGGCCCTGCCGCTCGCGCGTCGAAACGCAAATCCCGCTGTGCGGCATGAAAATGCGGTACGCCGTAATGTACTGCACCAAGTCGCGGTCATTCACCGCGTCGGCGGGCGGAAAGCCGCCCAGGCAGGGCCGCAGGCGGGGCGGCGCGATCTGGACCTCTGTGCCGGGATACTGCTGCTGCAGGTAATAAGCGTGCAAACCGGTATAAAACGCCTCCCGCCGCCAAGGCGCCAGCCCGAGCAGGGCCCCGACGGTGACCGAGCGCATCCCGCCCCGGCAGGCGCGTTCCGGCGCGTTCAGGCGGTACAGGTAGTCGCTTTTCGGCCCCCAGGGATGCAGCGGACCGTACAGCGCGCGCTGGTAGACCTCCTGGTACATGGTCATGCCGTCCACGCCAGCGGCGGCCAAGGCGCGATAATCGTCTTCCGTCAGCGAATACACCTCGATGCTGATCGAACTGAAATGGCGCTTCAACACCTCCACGCAATCCAGCATGTAAGCGACCGTCGATTTGCCCGGATGCTCGCCGGTGAGAAACAGCACGTGCTTGAGCCCCGTCCGGCTGATCGCGCGCGCCTCAGCGTCAACCTCCGCCAGCGTCAGCTGGCGGCGGCGGAATTCATTGTTGTGGCGAAAGCCGCAGTATACGCAGCCGTTGATGCAGTAATCCGAGACGTACAGCGGCGTAAACAGCTGGATTGTCCGGCCAAAATGCTTGCGCGTTTCGGCCTGCGCCCGCCGGGCCATTTCTTCTAAGCGTTCGGCCGCCACCGGCGCCAAGAGCTTCAGGTAATCCGCCGGCTGCAGGCGCTCTTTGGCCAGCACGGCGTCAACCTCCGGCAGCGTAACCTCGGCCCAGAACGCATCGAAATCAAACGCCTCGTAAGGCTGAAGCACGTCATATACGCCGCTCATCGGTTCGCCTCCCGCGATAAAAAGCCGGTCAGGGGCGACGAGGCGACCGCTTCTTCGCGCCGCGCGCCCGCCCCGGCCAAGTAGGCGAGGCGGCCGGCCTCCACCGCCCGGGCAAACGCTTCGGCCATCAGCACCGGATCGTTGGCGGACGCGATGGCCGTGTTCACCATTACGCCGGCCGCCCCCATCTCCATCGCCTCCGCCGCCTCCGACGGGCGGCCGATGCCGGCGTCGACGATGACCGGCGTGTCCGGCAATTCGCCCAGCAGAATGCGGATCATCTCTTTGGTCTGCAGGCCGCGGTTGCTGCCAATCGGCGCGCCCAGCGGCATGACCGCCGCCGCGCCGGCCGCGACCAGCGCCCGGGCCGCATATAAGTCGGGGTTCATGTAGGGGAAGACCTGAAAGCCTTCCCGGGCCAGCTGTTCAGTCGCCTTGATCGTCTCGGCATTATCCGGCAGCAGGTAGCGCGCATCGGCGATAACCTCCACCTTGATCCAGTCGCCGCAGCCGGCGGCTCTGGCCAGGCGAGCGATGCGCACCGCCTCCTCGGCAGTGCGGGCGCCGGAGGTGTTCGGCATCAAGACCGCCCCCTTGGGAATACAGTCGAGAATGTGCTCCTGCATACCGGCCGGATTGATTCGTCGCACGGCCACCGTCACCGCGTTCGTCTGCGCCGCCGCCATCACGCGCGGCAAAATGCTTTGATCACCATATTTTCCAGTGCCAACTATCAAGCGGCTTGATAGTTTTTGTCCCCCTATTTCCCACGCTGTCGTCATCATGTCAGCCCCCTCCTACGAAAGTAACAATTTCCAACGCATCGCCCGCCTGCAACAGGATGCTGTCCCACTCGTCGCGCCTGCGGATGGCGCCGTTTAACTCAATGACGATGTGTTTGTCCAACAACCCCTGTGCCGCCAGGTAGCCGGCCAGCGTACCGGCGTTGGGCAGCGGCGTTTGTTCGCCGTTCACGATAAAAGCCATTTTCTTCTCGCCCTCCTTGTTTGCGCATAAAAAGACGCACCCCCCGCAAAAAGGTGGTGCGTCAAAACGCTGCAACAGATAGAAAAACCCCTGTGCATTCACTGACTACCTTTCCTACGCGGGCATTATCCCGATCAGGTGTGGAGGTAAGCGCTCCTAGCGCACTCTCAGCCCATAACATGAGCTCCCTCGGTAACAGACGACTATTCAATTGAAATTCATTATAGACCTGCCTGGCAATTCTGTCAAATATCAAAATCGCAGCGGCCTCTGCCGGTCAATTCATATACAAGCCGCCGTTCACATCCAGCGTGCAGCCTTGAATATGCTTCGAATCATCGCTGGCCAAAAAGGCGATGACATTCGCCACGTCGCGGGGCTGACCGACAATCGTGCCGGGCGCATAATCGTTCGAAGCCGTGAGCGGCGTGGCGATCACGCCGGGGGCGACGCCATTCACATTGATATGATGGGGCATGCCCAGCTTGGCGAGGGCGTACGTCGTGGAAACAACGCCGCCTTTGGAGGCGACGTAATTGATGCCGGAGGCGATGCCGCCAATCCGGGCGGCGACCGAAGCGACATTAATGATTTTGCCGTACTGCTGGGCCTTCATATAGGGAAAAACTTCGCGGGCGCACAGATAACTGCCGCGCAAATTGATGTTCAGCGTCTTGTCCCAAACCTCGGCCGTCACGTCCTCCATGCTGATGTAAGGGCAGATGCCCGCCCCGTTGACGAGAATATGTACCGTGCCGAACCGTTCGACGGCAAACGCGATCAAGGCTTCAATATCGGCCGGCTTGGACACGTCGAGCGCAAATGGCAGGCAACGGCAGCCGGTGATCGTCGCAATCTCGTCCGCCGCCGCTTTGGCGTTGTCAAAGTTCAGGTCCGCCAAAACAAGCCCCTTGGCCCCGCGTTCGGCCAGGACCAGTCCCGTCTCGCGGCTGATGCCGCTGCCGCCGCCTGTGATGACCGCGTATTTCCCCGTAAACTGTTTCATTTCTACCACTCCTTATCGTTTGTTATCGCGAAATCAAACCGATTCCGTCACGACCGCATTTCCCCGCCGGCGCTGCTTCAGCATAATCGCGCCGACGAGCAGCACCCCAAATGACGCCACGCCGGCGGCCGAAAGATAAGCCAGCGAAAAGCTGCCCGTTGCATCAAAGAAATATGACGACAGGCGCGGCCCGACATAAGCGCCGCCGGCATAGCCCAGGAACATGATGCCGTAATTGACGCCCAGGTTTTTTGTCCCGAAGGAAAGGCTCGTAATCGGCGGGAAAAGGACTAGCAGACCGCCGAAGGCAAAGCCGAGCAGCACAACGCAGACAAGAAAGACCGGCATTGATTTGGCTGTGCCGAGCAGCAAGAGCGCGCCGATCGTCAAAGCGAAGCTGACCAGCAGCGATTTGAAGCCGCCGATTTTGTCGTAAATAACGCCGAACGAGAGCCGGCCGACAAAATTCGCCATCGTGCTGACGCTCACCACCAGGGCGCCGACGGTCGCGGCGACACCAAGCTGGGTTTGGGCGATGACAGACGCGGAGTTGATCATCATCGTGCCCGCCGTGCTGGCGCACACGAACACCGCCAGCAGCATGTAAAACAGCGGCGTGCGCAGCATCTCGCCCCACTCGTAATCCCGCCCGGCGGCCGCCGGCGTGCCGGGTTGCGGCGACGTCCACCCCTCCGGCTTGTAGTTGGCCGGCGCCAGTTCCATCATCCAGCCGACCGCGCAAATCCCGACAATGAACAAAGCCCCCAGCACTTCAAAGGCCCGAACAACACCGAACCGTTCGATCAACAGCGAGGCGACCGGCGCCAGCACAAACGGCCCCACCGAGGCGCTGGCCAGCAGCAGACCGGAAATTTTTCCGCGCTTGTCCGGAAACCAGCGCAGCGCCGTCGTCAGCGCGGCATTGTAGACAATCCCGCCGCCGCTGCCCGCCAGCACCCCGTAAACCAAATACAGCTGCGTGATCATCTCGCACTTGCCGGTGAAAAACCAGCCCAGGCCAAACAAAACCCCGCCGACATATATGTTCATTTTCGCCCCGTAGGTGTCGGCCACGCGCCCGGAGAAAATCCCCAAAATCGACAGACACAAGGTGTAGATAGTGAACGACAAGGAAAAATCCGTCATCGTCCAGCCCCTCAAGCTGAGCATTGGTTTGGCAAAAACGCTGAAGATGGCTGCCGACGCCGCGAAAAAAATGATAGTCCAACCGGCGCCGAACACTGACCAACGATTGACTTTCTTTTCTGCCATAAAAGCCTCTCCTCTGTTTTTTCATTACGTGAAGCGCTTCACAAACATACCGTACGCCTTCAAGCCGCTTGAGAGTCAACAAAAAGTTAGAATTAAACGATAAATCAGTGCGGCAATAAAAAGACCGCTTCTTTGCCCGCATAAACAGGCAAGAAACGGTCTTTTTCAAGCGAAACGTGCTATTCGATTGGCAGCCATAGCTGATGCCAGCTGTAATAATGGCCCTCCCGCTTATTCATCAAGACGACGCGGCTCACTACGTCGGCCTTCAACTTCATTCCCAGCGAATGCAGGTAGCGAATCGCCGGCTCCAGGTGCTGCGGCGTCAGAATCATATCTGAACTGGTAATCAGCGTTGTATGAAGCGACAGGCGCGGAGGGTAAAAGGCGACCAAATTTGATTCCCGAACCTGCTGCAGCTCAGCATACTCACCCTCGACCATCAACCCGAAGGAAAAGTCCTGCTGCCCGTTCTCAATCGCACTCTTGCGGAACAGGGCGCTCGGAAAAACAAACGGCACCTTTTCAATCCACTCGTGATAGCGCTCCCAATTAAAGGAGTCCGCGTGCAGTTCATAGCCTTTTTGCCCGTCAATCCGGTAAAGGGGCGGCCGGTACTCCAGCCGGTATTTGTCAACCATGGCCTGCGCATCCTGGATCAACTGCTGCATGTGGCGGATATGCTTGAGCAGGTTCATATTCCAAAAAATCGTCGCCTCGATGTCGCTTTCTTTGGTTTTCAGCGAGCCGACAATATCATCTGCCTTTCGATGGTTGATCAAGTCCGCCGCCTCCGCCAGCGAGTAGCCGAGCTGCCGGTACACCCGCGTACGAATCAAGAGATGAATATCCCACACGCCGTAGTAGCGGTAGCCGTTTGTCTGCGATTTAACCGGGGAAATGATGCCCTGCTCTTCGTAATAGCGGATGGCTTCCGGCGTAATGCCGAGCAGCTTCGCCACGTCGCCAATCTTATACTGCTTAGCCATGACGGCCTGCCCCCCAGCGTCAAATGTCCTCGATCTGCCAGTCGATCGGCGTTTTGCCCAGCGCAGTCAAAATCGCATTCGCCCGCGAAAACGGCTTGCTGTTGAAAAAGCCCCGGTGGGCGGACAGGGGGCTCGGGTGGGGCGACTGGATAATCTGGTGGCGAGGATTCGTGATCAGACGCCGCTTGGCCTGCGCCGGCGCGCCCCACAAGAAAAACACGATCGGATCTTCCCGTTCGTTCAGCAGCTCGACGATGCGATCCGTAAATTGCTCCCAGCCCTGGTTGCGGTGGGAATGCGCCTGCCCGGCCACGACAGTCAGCACCGTGTTCAACAGCAGCACGCCCTGGTCGGCCCATTTTTTCAGGTAGCCGTTGTTCGGCACGGTGCAGCCCAAATCGTCCTGCAGCTCCTTGAAGATATTGACCAGGGATGGCGGCGGCTGGACGCCCGGCTTCACAGAAAAGCTCAGCCCATGCGCCTGGTTTGGCCCGTGATACGGATCCTGTCCCAAAATGGCCACCTTCACGTCCTTATAGGCCGTGTAATGCAGGGCGTTGAAAATATCGTATTTGTCCGGATAAATACGCTTGGTGCTGTATTCTTTGATCAAAAACTGCCGTAGTTGCAGGTAGTATTCTTTTTTCAGTTCTTCGCCCAGCAACTCGTGCCAGTCGTTTTTAAAAATTTGCACGTCAAACACCACATCCCAATCCACGCTTTTTCTTCAGCCAGGTGTTGTTCCTGGCCGAAGCCGGCCCCCTTTCGGTCGATGCGCTTGCAAACCGCAGCGTTTTTTATCAAAAAGACTGCCGGCCGCACTATCTTATACAACGCGGCCGCCTCGTTATCCTGCCAGAAGAGGCGCAGTGGGAAAAAATAGCCCACTTGTCTGAGCGCTTAATCCGCCTCTTGGAGCCTGCTTAAAAACGCTTCGTCCGCCGGGCAAAACGCATACTGCGCGATCTCGCCCGCTGTTATCCACCGGATGTCGTTGTGCTCCAATTGGCGCGGAACGCCGGCGGCAATGGTGGCGTTAAACAGCGTCAGATGCACGCTGAGGTCAGGATATTCATGCACCACGTCCATGAACACATCCCCGACACGGAGCGTGACGGCCAATTCCTCCCAACACTCGCGGATCAGGGCCTGCGCTTTTGTCTCGCCCGGTTCAACCTTGCCGCCGACAAATTCCCACAGCAGTCCGCAGGCTTTGTCTGCCGGGCGCTGGCAAATCAGAAATTTATCCTTGTCCCAGATCAAAGCGGCCACTACTTCTGTCATCATCCCACCACCAATTTGTTCGTCTTCTTCAGATACTTCGCCGGAATGGGCTTGTCGAGTCTCCACGTCACGTTCATCGGTCGGCTGCCCTCGTGCTTGACATAGCTGGCGGTGCCCAAAAAGGTATAGGGTGCTGTGCCGGCCATGTCATTTTTGAATTCACGCACGAACAGCAACACCTTGCTGCCTTGCGCGCGATGATGAATATACCGCTGGCCGGTCGAAGACGCATCCGCCGTGGTGCTCTGACTTTGCCAGTGGAACAATGCCTCGTTTATCGAGTAATCGTCATACATGGTCGTTGGCGAATAGTCCTTGTCAGACTTGTTCAGCGTCACGAAAAACACATCCAGCTTCTTGTCCGGCAGCCACTTCACGCCCGCAACTACATTGCCTGGCGTCAGATAGTCCAGCGCCACGAGCAGTTGATCGCGCGTATAAGTGCAGTGCAAATCCAGCGGGCAGTCAAAGCCTAGATCAACCGGCTCATCAATGAAATCGATCTGGTCGTACTTGTATTGGAGCAGTTCCGTCAGTTCAGCGAGCATCTCCGGGCTATCCGCCAGACTGAACAGGTTGCCCCGCACTTCGTCGCTGTTGAAGTCATCAACGCCCTTTTGCCAAATCGTGATGTAGAACATGCGCAGCATCCGCTGCTCGAGCGGCGGCAGCGCGGTCAAGTCTTCGCTTGCGATGCGCGGCAGCAGGCCTAGCAAAAAAGCAATCCAGCGACGGGAATCGATCGCCGCAAAGCGACTGAAAGCTTTCGTCAGCGCATTCTCGACTGGCTCCTCAAAGTCTTTCTTTACGCCGGCCACTGCGCACAAGCGCGCGAAGCTGAATTTCGCATAAATCGTGCGGATATCCAGATGATAATATCCGGCAAAATTGGCGAGTGTCAGTGGCAGGCCGCTGTCCTCTTCAAAGCTGGCCAGGCGGCCGACAAGCCCTTGTCTTATGTTGAACGAACGCTTGATGTTGTCAAGGATGTATTGGGCGGCTTTTTTCTCCAACTGTATGTAGCAGCCTTTCGGGGCCGAGACGAAGCCTTTTTTCAGCTCATACTGCACGCCATGGGCCGTTCTGGTTAACAGAGCCGCAAACTTTTCTTCAAAGTTGTATTTTTTGTTGGCCTGGCCGATAAAGTCCAGAACGGTCAGACATTCCTTGCCCTCGGCCAGGCGCAGGCCGCGTCCCAGTTGCTGCAAAAATACCGTCAGCGATTCGGTGGGACGCAAAAACAGCACCGTATTTACCTCGGGGATGTCCACGCCTTCGTTGTAGATGTCCACGACAAAGATAAAGCGAAGCGCCCCGGAAAGCAGACGCGACTTCGCCGTATGCCGTTTTTCGTCGGCGGACTGGCCGGTCAGAGCGATGGACGGGATACCGCTGGCATTGAAATGCTTCGCCATGAACTCGGCGTGCTCGATCGAAACGCAGAAGCCCAGGCCCTTTACCGCGTCCATGTCGGTCACATATCTGTGCAGCGACTTGATGATGTTGTCCGCCCGGCGCTCTGCCACCGCTCGATTGAGGGAATACAAGTTGCTCAGTTCGGTTTTGTCGTAGCCGCCGCGCACCCAGCGCAGGGCGGACAAGTCCGCCGTGTCCGTGACGCCAAAGTACTGGAAGGGCGACAGCAGCTTGCGGTCAATCGCCTCCGGCAGGCGAATTTCGGCGGCAATGCGGCCGCCGAAATAATCCAGAATGCTTTTGCCATCCATTCGTTCTGGTGTTGCCGTTAATCCCAACAGGATTTTGGGCTTAAAATGCTCGAGCGCCGGCTGGTAAGACTGTGCCGCCGAGTGATGCGACTCGTCGATCACCATATAATCATAATAATCCTCAGGCAGTTTGCTGCACAGAGCCTGAGAATTAAGCGTTTGCACGGAGATGAACAGATGCTCCACGTGCCCGGGCCTGTAACTGCCGACGAACAGCTCGCCGAAGTTCGGATCCTTCAGTACGCCGCGGAAGGTGTCGAGGCTCTGTTTTAGAATCTCCTCCCGATGGGCAAGGAAGAGCAGCCGGCCGGGCGTGCCTGGCCGCTTGCGGCGAAACCTGTGGTAATCGAAAGCAGCAATCACGGTTTTCCCCGTACCGGTAGCCGCCACCACAAGATTACGGTATAAGCCGCGCACCTCGCGTTCCGCGCTGAGCTTGTCTAAAATTTCCTGCTGGTATGGGTAGGGGCGGATGTCAAACACAAAGGCGCGGGCGTCGCCGTTCCCCATAAATCGCTCTGCTTTCAGCGCACGACACAGGCGCTCTCGCTCATCTTCCCGGTAAAATTCAAACTCTGTGGCGTTCCAGTAACTGTCGAAGGTAGCGGTAATTTTCCGCAAGGTGCCTGGCAGATCCTTGGCCGCGACCTTCACGTTCCACTCCAAACCGCTGGAAATGGCAGCATTGGAGAGATTTGACGAGCCAACATAGGCCGTCGTGAAGCCGGTGTCCCGATAGAAGACATAGGTCTTGGCATGCAGGCGGGTGCGCTTCGTGTCATAGGAAACCTTGATCTCTGTTCTTTGCAGCTTGCTCAGCTCTTCGATCGCCTTGATGTCAGTCGCGCCCATATACGAGGTCGTGATGATGCGCAGTTGTCCGCCGCCCTGCGTAAACTCCCGAAGCTCGTCGATGATGAGCCGCAGGCCGCTCCACTTGATGAAAGAGACCAGCATGTCGATCCGATCGGCCGAGGCAATTTCCTTTTTCAATTCCGTAAACATTTGCGGTTCATGCACCGCACCGGTAAAGAGCGAGCTTTGCGCCACGGAAGTTTCAGGCCGCCCCACATCAGCGGCCGTCTTGCCGAGGGCCAGCCGCGGGTCGGTGTCCCGCAACAGCGCCAAGAGCTGCTCGGCGCGCTCGTCCACGGCCAGGGCGGAAAAGGCTGCTTCTTCTGTAGTTTGCCTGATAATGCCTACGATTTGATTGACGAGGCCGATTTGGGCGCAAATATCCCCGCCGCTGTCGAGCACGTTGTCCAGCCCTTTTTGAACAACGTCAGCAACATACTGCGTCAGCACTTTAGCCGCTTCCGCCTTATCGATGGGCGCTGTTGCCCGGCAAGCAGCCGGCACGCCCGACAATTCACGTTTTATCTGCTGATTGATAACCTGCTCATAAAGCCCCGGTTTCAACATGCTCCGTTCCCCATTCGCTTCCGATTTCCCTGACAAGATTATCTTACTCTTATACAACGCGGCCGCCTCGTTATCCTGCCAGAAGAGGCGCAGTGGGAAAAATAGCCGCATAAAACACAAAAAGACGCTCCCGCAAGGGCGTCTTTTGTGCTGCACGGTGATTTATGGTCGATCAAATCTCGGCTTCTTTAGTTGGACAACATGATGCAATCGAATGTGCCTCGTTAGATCTTACTTGTATTATAGTGTGCCGCCCGAACAAACGGAAATTGCCGGTTGTTATCACATTAATAAAAAACTTTTATGATCCTTCGGCCAGATACTTCAACAGGTCATTTTCAATGTCCGCCTGCTGGGCCAAGATCGTGAGAAACGCCCGCATGGCCGGCGTCAGTTCCTTCCCCTTGCGGAAGGCGACAGAGATGGTAAAGGTAAGGCGCGGATCATCGGCAAACTTGACCAGCGTGCCATCCGCCAAAAACGGCTTGACCAGCACGTACGGCAAAATGCTGGCGCCAACCCCCTCCACCACCGCCCGCTTCAGCGCTTCGGCGTCATTGTACTCCAATAAGGGACGGATATCCTTTTCTTTGACAATTTCTTCGACAATCAGCTTAGCCATGCCGCTGCGCCGCAAGTTGATAAACGGGTATTCACGCAGGTCCTGGCTGTTGTGATGCGCTTCCAGCAGTTCGCGCTTCACCACCCAGACCTGCCGCTCGTTTGACAACGCAAATTGCACAATCTGGTTGTGGTTGATCTTGCTGTGGGCGATGGCGATATCAAAGCTGTTGTCCAGCAGGCCTTTTATCGTCGCAGGAAGGTCGGGGCAAATGTTGACGACAATCTGGCTGTCAATCTCCCGCTTTTGGAATTCCAACAGCACCGGCGAAAGAATGTAGCTGGCCGTTGTCGTCGAGGCGCCGACTCTGAGCGAGCTCTGCAAGTCGGAAAAGCGCTGCATTGCAATATTGGTGTCCTGATAGGCAGTCAGCAGTTTCTCCGCATGGCTCGACAGCTCGCGGCCCGCCTCGGTAATATACAGTTTTTTGCCGATGCGCTCAAACAGCGTGACCCCGTAGTGTTCTTCCAGGGTTCTGATTTGAGCGGTAACTGCCGGTTGCGTAAAATTCAGCTGTTCGGCGGCCTGCGTGATGTTGTTCAGTTGCGCCACGATTTGAAACGTTTTAAACAATTGGATGTCCACCACACGGCCTCCTAGCGATTTTTTGAGTCTCCTGCCAACTTCGTCCTCTATACCAGTTAGTATACCACAGCTGCTTGCGGGATAGCAGACGGAGCTGTCTCACAAAACCGAAGCAAAGCGCCCGCGTTTGGCCATAGCCGATGCGGGCGCTTTGCTTGCAGTTGTTCAGGATCGATGCACCTTGAAACGCTCTTCTATCGGATTGAAAGTTTTCTCCCCTGGCTCGGCCGTCGGCTGGCCGAACGGCATTTGCGCAATCAATTTCCACGATTTCGGCACGCCCCATTTTTGCTGGACGCCTTCGTCAATAAGCGGCGCATAATGTTGTAGCGAAGCGCCTAGCCCTTCTTGCTCCAGGGCGGTCCAGACCACAAACTGCAGCATGCCGGAGGAATGATTTGACCACAGGGGAAAATGATCCTTATACAACGGGAACTGCGCCTGCAGGCCTTCCACTACGCTTTGATCCTCAAAAAACAGCACCGTGCCATAGCCGGCCTGAAAGCTGTTAATCTTCTCCTCCGTCGGCGCAAACTTATCGGCCGGCACTAACTTGCGCAGCGTCTCCTTGGTGAGCGCCCAAAGAGCGTCGTGTTCCTTGCCCAACAGCAAAATGACCCTGGCGCTTTGCGAATTGAATGCCGAAGGCGTATGCAGCAGCGCTTCCTCCACCACCGCTTGAATCCGCTCGTCCGCCACGCTAACCGCCTTGCCGATTCCATAATAAGTCCGCCGCGCCTTTACCGCTTCCAAAAACGTATTGACCATAACTTGTTCCTCCTCTATTCGCCGGTGCCGCTAGGCAAATCTAAACCTGCCAGCTTGGGATACTATTCTTTTCTACGGCAAGCGAATAATCCCTCTTGTTGGAGAAATATTTTTAAGCCTGCTATACGGGCGGGACAACCGATCGTTCCAATCCGTCCAGCCACTGTCCGGCTTTATGGTCATAAGTCTTTATCACAACCTTGTCCGGATACAGATAGAGAGAGTTAGACCAGATTGTCAACCGATCCATGTCGGCATTGTGAGGATTCATGATGCTGCCTTTGTACCGGTTGACAGGCGCAGCAAAGTTAGGATTGGTTGCCGCCGTATGCGTGTGACCGGAAACCCAAAGAAAAACCTGCGGGTTGTCCGCCAAAATCGCGTCTAGTGCGGCGGCCGGCTGGGCAAAATCATTTGCCGCCTGTTTAGGCTCGCTGTAGCCAGCGTACCGCTTAGCGGTGCGTGAAAAAAGATGATCGTCGGTTCCTGGCGATGGCCGGCCAGTTCCTGGCGCAGCCATTGCAGTTGCCCCTGCGACATCTGTGCGAGCACAACCGAGTCCAATGAGTCAACCGCCAGAAAGACCAGGCGGTAGCGCCCTAGTTGCTCGCTGTAATATACAGCAGGCAGGGCGTGGACGCAGCTTGAATTAAGCACCTACTCCCGCGGCTCCGCCTTGTACCAAGCCGCATACATGGTCGGCAGCACCAAGAGCGTCAATACGGTCGCCCCAAACAATCCGGCGGCAATCGCAACCGCCATCGGCCCCCAAAAGACGCTGGAAACCAACGGCAGCATGCCCAGGATCGCGGCCGCCGCCGTCAGCATGATCGGGCGGAAGCGGGTGACGGCCGCGTTGATAATTGCCTCCCACAAGGTCTCGCCGGCTTGCACATGCTGGTCAATCTGGTCAATCAAAATAACCGAGTTGCGCATAATAATCCCCGACAGCGCCAAGATGCCCAGCTGCACGACAAAGCCCATCGGCCGGCCCGTCAACAGCAGCCCGGCGCTGACACCGATAATCCCCAGCGGCGCCGTCAACAAGGTTAGGAACATTTTTGAAAGGCTTTGCAGTTGCACCATCAACAGGGTGGTGATGATGAGCAGCATGACCGGCACCGGCTGCAGCAGCCACCGCGTCGCCTTCGCGCTCATTTCCAGCGGCCCGTCAAGCTCGATGCTGTAGCCGGCGGGCAAGGCGTCGCGGATGTCCTGCAGACTCTGATAGGCGGCTTTGGCCGCGTCGTCCCCCATCACGCCGGGAGCCGTATTCGCCTGCACCGTAATCGTTGGCTTCAAGTTGCGGCGCCAAATCAGGCCCTCCTCCGCTTCATAGCTGAGCGAGGCAATTTGCTCCAGCGGCACATATTTGCCGTTGCCGAGGGGAACGTTCAAATCCTTCAGCCGCGACAGATCGTTGCGGCTGGCCGCATCGAGGCGGAAATCGATTCCGACCGTGCGGTCCCGCTCGCGGAACTCGGCGATTGTCGTGCCGGAAACAAGCGCCTGCAAGCTGGCGGACAGCGCCTGGCTGCTGACGCCGAGCATGCGCGCCTTGTCCTGATCGATTTTAAGGCGCATGACCTTGCTTTTTTCGTTCCAGTTCAAGTTGACGTCAACAAGCTGGCGGTTGTCTGCCAGGCGGTCGCGCACCTGGTTGGCAAGCTCCCGGACCTGGTCATGGTCGTAGCCGCTGACGCGCAGCATGACCGGGTAGGCGCTGGACGGCCCCGTTTTGACAAGCTTCAGGTTGCCGCGCACCTCAGGAAAGGCTGTGTCAAACAAATCCTGCACCTTTTTCTCCAGGGCCTGGCGGGCCGCCAAATCCTTGGCGACAAGGACAAACTGGGCGTAAGCCGGGTTGGGCAGGGTCGGTTCGGCCGTCAGGACAAAGCGGGGTGCGCCTTGCCCGACATAGTAGGAATAGTTGGCGACATGCTCGTCACCGTCAAAGCACGCGGCGAAGCGCGATGCCACCCGCTCCGTCGACGCAATCGAGGCGCCTTCCGGCAGCCGCAGCTCCACAATCAGTTCCGGCCGCGTGGAGGCCGGGAAAAACTCCTGCTTGACGAAGCCAAGCAAGAAGACAGAAGCGATAAAGCAAACCAGCGTGGCCGCTAGCACCGCCTTGCGGTGGCGCAGGCACCACACCAGGGTGCGCCGGAACGCACGGTAAAAGCTCGTGTCATAGAGGTCGTGTCCGGCGGCGGCGTGCTTTTGTACCGCGACCAGCTTGTAGCCAAGCAGCGGCGTGACCAGCACGGATACAAACCAGGAGATCAAGAGCGCAATCGTAATGACGGAAAACAGGCTGCCGACAAACTCCGACGCCGAGCCTTTGGAAAACCCGACCGGAATGAAGCCGGCGCAGGTAATCAGCGTTCCCGTCAGCATGGGGAAGGCGGTCGCCGTATACGCATAGCAGGCCGCCTCAAACCGCCCCCAGCCTTGCTCGAGCTTGACGATCATCATCTCAATCGCAATGATGGCGTCGTCCACCAGTAGCCCCAGCGATATGATCAGCGCCCCCAGGGAAATCTTGTGCAAGTCGATTCCGAACAGCTGCATGCCGACAAAGACGCCGGCCAGAACCAGCGGAATGCACAGCGCCACCACGACGCCCGAGTGAACGCCGAGGCTGATAAAGCTGACCACGAGCACGATCACCAGCGCCTCGGCCAAGGACTTGGTGAACTCCCCGATCGACCCGGTCACAACCTGCGGCTGGTTGGAAACCGTATGCAGCTCCAGCCCGAGGGGCAGCTCGCGTTTGACCTTGGCCAAGGTGCTGTCCAGGTTCTCGCCGAGGGCAAGGATGTTGCCGCCTTTTTCCATCGACAGGGCCAGCCCGATCGCCGCCTGCCCGTTGAAATAGAATCTCGGCTCCATCGGCTCGCTGTAGTGGCGTTCGATTTTGGCTAGGTCGCCCAGCCGCACGCTGCGCCCGCCGGCGCGAATCGGCAGGTTTTTCAGATCGTCGAGGCTTTCAAACATCCCCGTCACGCGCAGATAAACGTTGTCGGTGCTTGTTTCCACCATGCCGGCGGCAGCCATGGCGTTTTGCGCCTGAATCGCGCCGGCGATGTCCGAGGGCGAGAGGCCGAGCTGGCCCAATTTTTCCGTCTCGACCTCAATGTAGATTTTTTCCGGCTGCACGCCCAGGAGATCCACTTTTTTCACGCTCGGCACGCCCAGGAGGATGCGGCGGATGACCTCCGCCCGGGCCCGCATTTCTTCATACGTGTAGCCGTCGGCCGTCAGCGCGTAAATGCAGCCGAACACATCGTCGAAGCGATCGTTGAAATAGGGGCCGTTCACGCCCTGCGGCAAGTTGGGCTTGATATCCTCGACCATGTTGCGCACGTCCCGCCAGATCGGCCTGACCTGCGCTTCAGTCACGGCGTCGTCCTTCAGCACGACATAGACAACCGCCTTGCCCGGACGGGAAAAGCTCTTCAGGTAATCAATCCCCGGCGTATCCTGCAGCTTTTTTTCAATCTTGTCCGTGACCTGTTCTTCAATCTGGCGGGCCGTCGCCCCCGGCCAGGACACCGTCACGATCATTTGGCGGATGGTGAAATCAGGATCCTCCATGCGGCCGAGATGGCGGTAGGAAAAAATGCCGCCCGCCAGCACGACGAAGATCAGGTAATAAATCAGCTGCTTGTGATGGAGCGCCCATTCCGTCAAGTTGAAGCCCCGCTTCATAAGGCGTCACCGCCCATAATGCGCACCCGCTGGCCGTCACGCAGCTTGTGGACGCCCGCCGTCACTACCGTTTCGCCGGCTTGGAGGCCGGATAAAATGCGGATCTTGCCGTCGCCGAACGCGCCAACTTTTACGGGGCGCAGCACGGCGACGCCCTCTTCCACCACCCACACGTTCGCTTGCTCGCCGGCCTGGTAAAGGGCGGACAGGGGCACATAGAGGGAGGCGGCCGGCGCAGTGCCGGCTACCTTGACGGAGGCCGTCATGCCCAACTTTATCTCGGCCGGCGCCGTTGCCAGGCTGATCCGCACCTTGTAGGTGCGCGTCGCCTGGTCGGCCATCGGGGCGACTTCGCGCACCCGCCCTTCCGCCAGCACGCCGGGCAGCGCCCAAAACGCCGCTTGCAGCCGTTCCGCCTTCTGCAAATCCGCCAGGCGGTTCTCCGGCACGCTGATTTCAATTTCCCGCTCGCCGTCCTGCACCAAGGTCAAAACCATCTGTCCGGCGCTGACCACCTGGCCCGCCTCCACATTGACAGAGGACACCACCCCGGCCTTATCGGCGTAAAGCGAGCTGTAGCCAAGCTGGTTCGACCCTTGCGCATACTGGGCGCCGGCCTGCCGCGCCGCCGCCTGGGCCACATCATAGGCATTCTGGTATTGGTCAAGGGCAGCCTGGCTCACGGCCCCCTGCTCATACAATTGCCGGTAGCGCGCCAGGTTGCTTTCGGCCAGCTTTAGCTGCGATTCAGCCGAAGCCACTTGCGCCGCCGTGCTGTTGACCGCCTGCTGCAAATCCTTCGGATCCAGCTCCAGCAGCAAGTCGCCGGCCTTCACCGCGCTGCCGGCCTGGACGTAGCGCTGCGTGACCTTGCCGCCAACGCGAAACGCCAGCGGGCTTTCGTAACGGCCGCGCACCTCGCCGGAATAGGTGTGCTGGGCGCCGTTTTCATCAGCGCGCACCACAGCCGTCCGGACAAGCGGGATCACCTCCGGCGCGGTTGGAACCGGCCGGGCATTCTTCCACAAAAGGCCGCCGCCCACGCCCAACAGCACCAGCACTGCCGCCAGCAGGCCGATTTTTTTATTATTCTTCCATTGCCGCAGCATGTTCCGTCCCCGCCTTCCTGCCGGATTGTTCGTCAACCCGGTCTCCATCTCGCGACAGCAGGCCAAAAATAATGATGTCGGCCAAGTCGGCCAATGCGTCAGCGATTGTCAGCTTGTTGTCCAGCAAAAAGCGATAGGTGAACAGGTCGTTCGTGGCGCTGACAAGCACCTGCTGCAAGACCTGCATATTGACCGGACGCGCCGTTTTGTTGGCGATGCATTCGGCCAAGAGCGCGCTTTGACAGCGGAACTGTTCCTGTTTGAAGGCCTCGAGCATTTCCTGTCCGCCCGGATGATGACAGCGCAAATCTTCGTAAATGCGCTGGTTGTTGATCGGCCCGAAAATATCCGGCACAACCGTAAACAGCGCCTGCAGCTTCTCAGGCAGCGTCAGCGTCTGGTCGGCATAGATCGCCTCGTCCTGCTGGCGCATATCCTCAAGGGCGACGGCCAGCACGGCGTTGATGATCTCCTCCTTTGAGGCAAAATGCTCGTACAGGGAGGTCTTGCTGACCCGCAGTTTAGTCGCCAGATCGCTCATGGTAAACTTCAGGCCGCGCGTCACCATTTCTTCCGCCGCCGCCCAGATGATTTTATTTCGCATGCTGCTCCCCCGCTTCTGTGCCAATTCGACAAAATCGGTACTGTCGTTCTAGCTACAGACTATTCCGTCTGCGCCAATCTGTCAAGGTGCAACCGCAATAAAAAACAGGGCCAGGCGAAAAGTTATGTGGTTATGTGGTGCCTGACCCCGTTGCTATTCAGTTAGTCGCGCCCGAGCAAGTGGTTGATGAACTGCTGGGCCGTGCGGCCGGAGCGGCCGTTGTGGTTGCTCTCCCAGCGGAGCGCCTCCATGCGCAGCGTGTCCTCTGGGATATCGATCTGGTGCTTCTTCACCAGATCCTTGACAATCGCGAGGTATTCGGCCTGGTTCGGAGTTTCAAAAAACAAGCTGATGCCGAACCGGTCCGACAGGGAAATTTTTTCGTTCACCGTGTCGAAGCGGTGGATTTCGTCCGGATCGCCGTTGCGGTCGCTCCAGTTCTCTTTGATCAAATGGCGGCGGTTGGACGTGGCATAGATCAGCACATTGGCCGGTCTGGCTTCCACGCCGCCCTCAATGGCCGATTTCAGGTATTTGTACTCCACCTCAAAATCTTCAAAGGAAAGATCGTCCAAATAAATCAGGAATTTTTGGCCGTGCGCGCGCAAGAGCTCCATGATCTTGGCCAGGTCCTTCAAGTCCTGCTTGACCACTTCCACCAGGCGCAGCCCATCACCGTAATACTCATTGACCAGCGCCTTGACGGAGGAGGATTTGCCCGTGCCGCGCGAGCCGTGCAAGAGGGCGTTGTTGGCCGGTTTGCCCGCCAAGAGCGCCTTGGTGTTGTCGATCAGAATTTTCTTTTGGCGCTCGTAGCCGACCAGATCAGCCAGGCGAATCGGATCAAAGTTTTTGATGCCGACCAGTCCGTCTTCGCTGTCCCAGCGAAACGCGGCAAACCCGGCCATGTAGCCGCAGCCATGATGGGCGTAATGACGGGCCAGCCGCTTCGCCGCCTCTTCGGGCGCGGCGCCGGCAAACAGCTGATAATAGGCCGCCTGTCCCGGCCAGACGACGGTCGGTGTGTAGTCATCAATCAGGGTGGTGTCCATGTAGGCGCTGAAATCGGCATCCAGCACGCGCCTGATCACCTTCAGGTCGTTTACGACCGCGGCAAACAGGCTGCCGCTGGCCTGTCCGTTCGTGCGCTCGCACGCCAGGCTGAACACATTCTCATCCCGCGCGATTAAATACTGCAGATAGTTTTTCGGCAGGTTGCCCTGCAAGCCGAGCTGTTCGGCCTTGGCGATCAATTCGCCGATAAACTGGCACTGCACTTCAGCCGTGCTTTGTCCGCTCAAGATCGCCTGCATCTGCCGCACAAGTTCATCCTGAAGCAAACTGCGATAAATAATCAACAGGCCCAGTTGGGGTTGTTTACTTGTCATCACATGCACCTCCCGGAAAATACTATTATTGTAACATAAAATTCGCCCAGACGCGCCTTTAATCGCAACGGGGCGGGCAGATTACATTTTTCTAGCCAATCTACTTGACGTGGTGTAGAATATTAGTATTGTAATATTGTTTTTGTTGACACAACCACGAAGGTTGTAAAATGGCTACGAAGGTCATGCCCCAGCTTTGTTTGGGGCTTTCTTGCGTGGCCTTTTTGATTGCGCAAAGACGTTTCTTTAAGGAGTGATCCCTTATGCATATGGCAGACGCCTTGGTCTCACCAGTTGTCGGCGGGGCGATGTGGGCGGCCTCGGCCGGCCTCGCTTCCTACGCCGCAAAACAAGTCCAAAAGAATCTTGATGAAAGCAAAGTGCCGCTGATGGGCGTTCTGGGCGCCTTCGTGTTTGCCGCCCAGATGATCAATTTCACTATCCCCGGCACCGGCTCCAGCGGCCACTTGGGCGGCGGCCTGCTGCTGGCGGCGCTCCTCGGACCGCATGCGGCCTTTTTAACCGTCGTTTCCATCCTGGCCGTCCAGGCCCTCTTTTTCGCCGACGGCGGCCTGCTGGCCCTGGGCTGCAACATCATCAACATGGGGCTTTTCCCCTGCTATGTCGCCTACCCGCTTTTGTACGCCCCCTTGGCCGGCAAGCAGCCGTCAAAAGCGCGTATTTTCATCGCCGCCCTGACTGCCGCCGTGGCCGGGCTGCAGCTTGGCGCCTTCGGGGTCGTGCTGCAAACCGTATCCTCCGGCGTCACGTCCCTGCCCTTTTCGACCTTTGCGCTGTTGATGCAGCCGATTCACCTGGCAATCGGCCTCGTGGAAGGACTGATTACGGCAACCGCGCTGGCCTTCATTCGGCGCGAAGCGCCTTCTTTGCTGCGCCACCAAACAGGCGCAAGCCGCACTGTGTTGTTGACCATGCTGGTGCTGGCGCTGGCAACCGGCGGGCTCCTGTCCTGGACGGCCTCGACCAATCCGGACGGGCTGGAATGGTCGATTGCCGCCGCAAGCGGCGAAGAAGAACTGACGGCGGAGGGCCCCGTCCACACGTTCTTCGCTGAGTTGCAGGAAAAACTTTCCTTCCTGCCGGATTACAATTTCAAGCCTGATCCGGAACAAGCGCAGCTGACTGAAGCCAAACCGACCGCCTGGCCGGCAGTCGCTCCCGGCACCTCTGTCGCCGGGATTACCGGCGCGCTCATCACGCTGCTCTTGGCCTTCGGCGCCGGCAAAGCCCTGCAGCACGCCGCAAAACACTGAAAGAGGCTTTCTTATGCGCAACATCGTAACCGCTTGGCTTGATCTGCACTATCTGGACGACCTGGCGCGCCAGGCGTCTTTCTTCCACCGCCTTCACCCGGCCGGCAAGCTGGTCATTACCCTGGCGTTTGCCGTCACGGCGGCTTCTTTCGATAAGTATGAAATAGCGGGACTGCTCCCGCTATTTTTCTATCCCCTCGCCGTTATGGCCTTGGGCCGCCTGCCGAGCAGCCGCCTCTTGCAACGCCTGCTCCTCGTATCGCCCGTTGTGCTTTTGGTCGGGCTGTTCAATCCCTTGCTCGACCGGACGCCGCATGACGTCGCCGGCCTCTTTACCATCGCCGGCGGGTGGCTGTCCTTCCTCAGCCTCACGCTGAAGCTGACGCTGACGACAACGGCCGCCCTGCTTTTGATTGCCACAACCAAGCTGCCGGCAATCGGCGCCGCGTTGCGACAGCTCGGCCTGCCGCGCGCCCTGGTCGTGCAGCTCTTGCTCCTCCACCGCTACTTATTCGTCCTGCTGGAGGAAGTCGGCCGGATCGCGCAAGCTTGCGAGCTGCGTTCCGCGCCGGGGAAAGGCTTGCCCTACGGCGCCTGGGGATCGCTGCTCGGGCAACTGCTGCTGAGGACGGTATCGCGCGCCGAACGGATTTACCAGGCGATGCGCTGCCGCGGTTTTGACGGGGAAATCCGGCTGTTGATGCTTCGGCCGATGCAAGCGCGCGATTACTGGCATCTGCTCGCCTGGTGCGGCTTTTTTCTTCTCTGCCGCTTTGTTAACCTGCCGCACGCGTTTGGCCATTTTTTGCTGGAGGTACTATGAGCCACCATACGATCGATCTAACCAATGTTCATTACCACTATCCCGACGGCACGCCGGCCTTGACCGGCCTGTCCTTGCACATCGGCCACGGCGAAGCGGTGGCGATCGTCGGCGCCAACGGTTCCGGCAAAACCACCCTCTTGTCGCATCTCGCCGGCCTGTTGTTTGCCAGCGCCGGCGAAGTGAACATCGGCGGCTATCCGGTCGCGCCGAAGACCCTCTCGCACATCCGCCGCACTATCGGCTTGGTGTTTCAGAATCCGGATGATCAGCTGTTCATGCCAACCGTTTACGAGGATGTGGCGTTCGGGCCGCTCAACCTGGGCCTGCCGCCCGCCTCAGTCGAAGAGCGCGTCTCTGCGGCCTTGCAAACCGTCGACGCCCTGGCGCTCAAAGACCGGCCTCCTTACCGCCTGTCCGGCGGCCAAAAGCGCGCTGTCGCCATCGCCACGGTGCTGGCCATGGAGCCGGCAATCCTGGTGATGGACGAGCCGACCGCGGCGCTCGACCCGTTCGCCCGCCGCCAGCTGATCAACCTCTTGAAAACCTTTTCCCACACGAAAATCATCGCCACACACGACCTGGACCTGGTGCTCGACTTGTGCGAGCGGACGGTCATTCTAAAGGACGGCCGCGTGCTGGCCGACGGCCGAACGCGCGACCTGTTCCGCAACAAGCCGCTCTTGGCCGAAGCACGCCTGGAGCAGCCCTTTTCAATGCAGGCCTGCCCCGTTTGTTCCCAAGCCTAATAAAAAACGCACTGCTGTTCCGCGCTTGAATAAAGCTGCGGCGGCAGTGCGTTTTTATTTTCAGCGCTTGTTGCTGCGGCGCCAGATATTGAGCTGCTGCGCCTGGGCGATCAATTCATCGCGGAAGTCGGGGTGGGCAATGCTGATGATCTTCTCCGCCCGCTCCCAAGTCGAGCAGCCGGCCAGGTTCACCTTGCCCCACTCCGTGACCAGGTAGTGCACCTGGGTCCTAGGCACGGTCGCAATCCCGGCGGTCGGCAGGGTCGGCACGACGCGCGAGGCCTTTTGGCCGCTTTTCTTGTCCTCGAACGAAGAGCGGAAGCAGATGTAGCTTTTGCCGCCGCGCGACTGGTACGCGCCGGTGACAAAATCGAGCTGTCCGCCCGTGCCGCTGATCTGCCGCGGGCCGGACGATTCTGACGAAATTTGCCCGTACAAGTCCACTTCCACGCAGTTGTTGACCGACACAAAGTTGTCGATCTGGGCTATGACGCAGGGATCATTGGTGTAATCGACCGGCTTTGAGGCAAGAAACGGGTTGTGATCCACCCAGTCATACAGCGCCTGCGTGCCGACGCAAAAAGTCCAAGCGCCTTTGCCTTTATCAACCGTTTTGCACTTGTTCGTCAGCTTGCCTTTTTCATACATGGTCAGATAAGCATCCACCAGCATTTCCGTATGCATGCCGAGGTTCTTTACATCTGATTCAGCAATCATGCTCCCGACGGCATTCGGCATCCCGCCGATGCCAAGCTGGATCGTCGACCCGTCAACAATGTCGTCGACAATCAGCCGCGCCACGATTTCATCGACGGCATCGGGCATCGCCGCCGCCATTGTTGGCAACTTCATCGCACCGGCTTCCACAATAAAATCAACCTCAGAAATATGGACGCATTCCTCGCTGCCGCCAAAAGCATATGGCAAGCATTCATTCACTTCGACAATAATGGTTTTAGCGGTTTCCAAAATCGCTTTCGTGGCCGAGTTTGACAAGGAAAAGTTAAAAAAGCCCTGCTTATCCATAGGCGCTACCGCCACCATCGCCACGTCCACCGCAAGGTCATTACGGTAATAAAGCGGTTTGTTGCGATAAATCATCGGCACAAAATCACATAGCCCCCGGTCATGCAGCTTGCGATCGTAGCCGCTAAAATGCCAGCTCGTATAGGTGAAAGCTGCCCTTTCTGGATCCGCCTCAACTACTTGCCGCGGCGTAAGCGCCAATGCACAACGAATTTTCACATCCTGCAATTCATGTTTGCGGCGCGCCAAAGCTTCGTCCAACAAGACTGGCTGACCAAGTCCCATGCAGTAATCAACCCAGTCGCCTGATTTCACCACTTGCACAGCCTGATCAGGCGTACGCAATTTTGCGCGATATTCATTAGCAAAATTCATAACAATCCCCCTTTGGCATACGCCCGATTATTTCTAGATTCGCATGTCTTGCGCTTGGCAAAGTGCAAAACATGCGCCTAACAGTTACTCACATTCGAGTGGTTCAAAAATCTCCGCTGCCGGAATCAGGCTGGTCGCCCCCGCCAACATAAAGACCAAGCGCAGGGTTTCACCCAGCTCTTCAACCGTTGCGCCATTTTCCACCGCTAACTTTGCATGGACATTGATCGTTGTCTGCGCCTTCAAGGCGCAGCCAAGCGCCATAATCATCAGCTCTTTATACTTGCGCGGAATGTTATGCATATTTTTATTGCAAATATCATATTGCTGGCTGAAGGCCGTCAACAGATCCGGATCATTGGCGATCTGCTTGTGGAAAGTCAAAATGCTGCCACCACGTTTTTCCTTCAACTCAAGCAGCAACTGCCGCGCACGTTCTATTACCTCAGGATTTGTCTGTTTCATTGCTGATTCTCCTTTTCTGATCAAGAATGGCTGTTTAAGCTCCGTATTTTTTCTGCAAAAACTCGCGGGCGACTTCCGGGAACATGGCATAAGTTAAGACATCTTCCTCGCACTTAGCCAAATCGCCGACCTCAGCACGCATCACTTCAAAGCCTGGTGCCAACAAATCAGCCGGCCGGCAGGTGATCGGCTCGTCGTCGCCCAATATCTGCTTAATCAAGGCCGGATTAATTTCACCTGGCGGTCTGCCGTACAAGCCTTTAACATAATCTTTCGCCTCTTTTGACACCATTTTGTAGCGCTCGCCCAGCAATACATTGATTGTCGCCTGCGCGCCGACGATTTGACTGAACGGCGTGCCAAGCGGCGGATAACCGAAATCACGCCGCACATGATGCACTTCTTCCAGCACCTCGTTGATCCGCTCATAGGCGCCCATTTGTTTTAATTGACTCTCCAGGTTGGACAGCATCCCGCCCGGCACCTGATGGCGCAACACGCTGATATCAACGCCGGTAAACTGACTTTCGTATTCCTTGTACTTAGCGCGTATCTCGAGAAAATGCTTGTTTATTTCCTCCATCAACGCTAAGTCCATTCCCGTATCCCAGGACGTGCCCTGCAAAGCGACGACGAAGCTTTCCGTCGGCGGATGGGCCGTGCCCAGAGACAAAGCCGACATATCGGTATCGATCACGTCGACCCCCGCCTTGATTGCTTCCCAGTAGGCCAGGTCGGCCATGCCGCCAGTGCAGTGGCAGTGAATATGAAGCGGTATGTTAATCGCCGCTTTGATCGCTTTAATCGCTTCAAACGCCACGCTCGGCGTCAGTTGGCCGGCCATATCCTCAAAGTGAATCGCCTGACACCCCATGCGTTCAAAATCTTGCGCGACTTTCACATATAAATCAATGTCATGCACCGGGCTGAGCGTGTACAGCAAGTTCCCTTCCACCGCTTTGCCCGCCTTCAGCGCCGCCCGGATGGCCGTTTCACAGTTGCGCAAATCATGCAGGCCATCAAAAACCAGAAAGATATCAATGCCGGCTTCAGCTGCCTTTTCAACAAACTTTTCGACGATATCATCCGGATATTGCTTGTAGCCAAGCACGTTTTGTCCCCGCAGCAGCATGCGTAGCGGCGTATTTTTCATGATTTTTTTTATCTCACGCACGCGTTCCCACGGGTCCTCCTGCAAAAACCGAATGCATGAATCAAAAGTCGCCCCGCCCCACATTTCTGCACAGGCAAAACCAGCCTGATCCATTTTGGCTAAAATCGGCAGCATGTCCATTGTTTTCACGCGTGTTGCCAGCAAAGACTGCTGTCCGTCTCTCAAATCCACACTGCTGATGCGCACCGGTTTGGCGCTTCCTGATACATGGTTCATAAAATTTCTCCTCTGAATAGATTTCTTTACCCTTGCCTAAAGCAAAGCCTGCAGCAAGAAGCCGGACAGGGCCAGAATCATCGCGCCGCCGATCCGCGTGGAAATCGCGGAGAACGGCAATAATTCCATTCTTTTGGCCGCCGACAAGATCGCCAGGTCGCCCGAACCGCCCATGTCAGTCGAGCACAGGCCAACGGTGATCGCCGCTTCAATCGGGTTGAAGCCGATAAGCTTGCCAATGACGCCGGCGGCGAGCGCCGTCGAAACAACAATCGTGCCGACCATCAAAATATAGCTAAACGAGAAAGCGTTGAAAACCGCATTCAAGTCGATCATCGTGACGCCTAAGCCTGCCAGCAGCAGGAGCACGAAGTTTTTCAGGCACAATTGGCACCACTGATAGCCGGCTTCCTCGACTGATTTAGGCAGTACGGCAGTCAGCTTGAGAATAACGGCAAAGATAACCATGTAAGCGTAAGCATGAATCATCGGCGTGACCTTCATGGCCAAATAACCGGCAAACAAAACGCTTAGCGAGACCAAAATGCCGGCGCCGTACATTTTCACGTCCACAGGTCCTTCAACTTTGTCTTCCTCCTCAGCAAGATTTTCATTGCTGGCAACCGCCAGCAGCTTGCCATTGCCGGTCCATGATGGTTTGACAAGGCCAATCCGGTTAACGAGGCCACCGCCCAAAATCGCCATCGCGTTGGCCATCGCCACCGCCGAGACCATGCTGGAAAAAATCGTCTGCGGATCTTGCTTCAACACATCGCCGAACATTTTTGACATAGGAATCGCGCCGGCCGTAATCCCGCCCCCCATAGCCGGCATGCCGATATATAGGATCGCTTGTTTGTAACCAAAACCAATCGCTTCGCCCACAGCCGCAACGCAAAGCAGGCCGACGATTTGCGCCGCCGCAATGCACGGAACATAGCGCAGGCAAGAGGCGAGCAGCGTTTTGCGATCCGTACCGAACAAGCTGCCGGTAATCAGCGTAGCCAGCGCAAAGTCAAGGAAGCCGGTTTTATTAATAAAAAACGTCACCGAATCAACTGCAGCTTTCGGCAATACCTGATACAACACCAGGGCTGCCGAACCAAACAGAATGACAATCGGGCCGCCGCCGAAATAATCCTTGATAATGGGCAGGCGATCGCCGATAAACCCTAGGATGGAACCAATCACCAACAGCAAGGGCACCGCACCAGCCATGCCGGTCGGCAATTTACCGAAATAAGTCAATGCAAAAACGATTAGGGCAAATATCCCAAACACTTTAACATCCAGCCCCATAACTTTTATTGGCGAGCTTGCTTGTCCCATGTTGTTCCCTCACATTTCGTTTTTATTTTTATGCTTGAAGCGTTTTGGGATCCGTAATTTTGCCAGTAATGGCTGATGCGGCCGCAACCGCAGGCGAGCTAAGGTACGTTTTTGCCTTGGCGCTGCCCATGCGGCCAAGGAAGTTGCGGTTGTTCGTGCCGAGCAGCACTTCGTTGTCTGCCAGCAGACCGCCGCTGCGCCCCTGACACAGCGAGCAGTAGGGATGGGTTACCATCGCGCCGGCTTTGATCAGCGTTTCAATATAACCAGCGGCAATCGCTTCCTTAAAAATGCTGCGTGAGGCCGGCGTCACAATGAATTTCACAAAGGGATTGACCTTTTTCCCTTTCAGGATTTCAGCGGCCGCCGCCAGGTCCTCCAGTCGGCCATTTGTGCAGGAACCGATGAAAACTTCATTCACCGCCACATCCGTTACCTCCGTGATCGGGTGCACGTTGTCAACGTACGGATGGCAAGCGATATATGGCACAAAGCTGGCTGCATCATAATGCAGCACCTGCTCGTAGTTGGCATCCTCATCAAAGCTCAGCCACTTGAACGCTTCGTAATCAACGCCGCTGTATTCCGCCGTCTTGCGGTCGACAGCGAAGAGTCCGACCTTGCCGCCACACTCAACGACCATGTTCGAAATCGTCAGACGCGAATCGACGCTAAGCGCATCGACAGCCGTGCCGCAGAATTCCAGCGACTTGTACGTGCCGCCATCCGCTTTGAGATCGCCCAGGATGCACAAGATGATATCCTTCGCGTACACGTTGTCCGGAAGCTCGCCGTCGATTTGAATCTTGATTGCGCTGGGCACCCGCGCCCACATTTCGCCGGTGCCTAGAATGGCGGCCATTTCCGTGTAACCGACGCCGGTTGAAAAACATCCAATCGCACCATAGGTAGTGGTGTGGGAGTCAGTGACATAAACCACGTCGCCCGGCTTCGCGTACCGCAGCTCCGGCATCAATTGATGGCTGATGCCGTCTGATTCGTGCAAACAGTCAATGCCGAACTCATCGGCAAATTTGTATCCGTAGCGCAGATGGCGCGGGTCATCTTTCAAACAGGTCGGCAACAAATGGTCAAACATAATCGCCACTTTGTTCTTGTCCCAGACCTTTTGAAAGCCCATTTCCTTAAATTTCTCGTATACAAAAGGCGTGTAAATGTCGTGAAACATCACTTTATTCGGTTTCGTAATCACAATGTCACCTGGTTTACAGGACGCCACACCCGTATTATGCATCAGAATCTTTTCCGCCAATGTATGTCCCATAGCGCGCCTCCTAGTCAATAATGTTATTGCGTTTTTTCATGCTCTTGACGAGTCCGCCGTCTTCAATGATCGTGAACAAGTTGTCCGGCATGGCAGGAATGGCGAACTCCCGGCCGTTGCAGACCAGTTTGCTGTTGATTTCCACGGTTACGATATCGCCCTCTTCGCAATGATCCGGCAACTCTGGACTTTCAATCAGCAACAAGCCATTGTTGATCGCATTGCGGAAAAAGATGCGCGCAAACGATTTCGCAATGACGCATTTAACCCCCAGCGCGCAAATGACTTCCGGCGCTTGTTCCCTGGATGAGCCGCAGCCGAAGTTCTTCCCCCCTACAAGGATGTCACCAGGGGTAATCAGCTTGGCCAGTTCCGGACGCAATGGCTCAAAAGCGTGCCATTTCATCTCTTCCATCGTCTCGATGGTGACGTGCTGTGTCGGAATAATAATATCCGTATCGATATCGTCGCCAAATTTCCATACTTTACCTTTAAAAACCCTCTGCATGACGCACCAGCCCCCTTATATCCTATTTGGCGCCGTGATAACGCCGGTTACCGCGCTTGCAGCCGCTGTCGCCGCAGAAGAAAGATAGATTTTAGCCGTATCTGCGCCGGCGCAGCCTTTGCAATTGTGCGAGCCGGCCGAAACAAGCACTTCGTCCGTGTCTATGATCCCTTGTGATTTTCCCCAGCAAACGCTGCAGCCTTGGTTCATGACGATGGCGCCCGCATCAATAAAGTCAGTAATCAGCCCTTCCTGCAGGGCCTGAACATACACCGCGCTCGTCGCCGGTGCGATCATCATCCGCACGCCGCGGGCCGTTTTTTTCCCGCGAACGATATCCGCCGCGACCCGCAGGTCTTCAATGCGACCGGCTGAGCAACCGCCGATAAAGACTTCGTTCACTGGAATCGATAGCAATTGTCCCACTTCTACAATATCTTCAAAATTATCAGGTTTTGCCACACACACTGAAACGTCATTCAAATCCAGGCGATAATGAGCGGCGTAGTCATCAGGGTTGCTCGCGTCCAGGTTGACAATGGCTGTCATCGCCCCTGTCCGACCGGCCAAATTACACAAGGTGATGCGGTCATTCAAGGTAAGCGTTTGAAAAGCGTCTCCGGAAAATTCGATTATTTTACCCGCCAATTTAGTGGTCCCCATCATCCGCAGGACCGTCAAGATAACGTCTTTTGCTTGCACGCCAGCTTTCATTTCCCCCACTAACTCGATGTTGACTGCTTCCGGTGCGGCGAAGGGAACTGTTCCGGTCTGCATAGCTTTGGCCAGCGCCTCAGGCGATACTTTCAAGCCAACCGCCCCAACAGCGCCAAAGACGGCCATGTGTTCGCCGCAGCCGACAACCACCTGACCTGGCTTAACATGGTTGTCAAGCAGCAACTGATAGCCAATCCCCTCGCCATTGTAGAAAACCGTATCATGCTGTTTGGCAAAGTTGATGAGCTTGCGCTGAATTGCCGACACTTCGACCGAGCCGCTAGGCGTGTCATGATCCAATACAACAACAACACGCTTATTGTCAAACAACGTCGCTCCGCCCATGCAATCAACACCGCTGTGCGCGGCTGCGTCATTGACGATGCAAAAATCCACGTGCAGCGCCGTGGATTTTTCCGCTGTCACGCTTGCTTCAGACAGCACTTTTTCGATTAAAACCATTGAGATTCCACCTCTCTGCCTTTACGTATTATCCAACATCCCTTTTGTTTACCTGAGAGAACGTGCACTTGACGCACGCTCCCTCAAGCGATCAAGTTATCTGTCCGCCAAGCTTTTGTAGGCTTGGTATTTTTCACTGGCTGCGCTTTCAGCGGCAGCAAACAGCTCCTCCGCGGCTTGAGGGAAGGTTCTCACCAAGGAAGAATAGCGCACTTCGCCCATCAAAAACTCGCGGAAGCTCGCTTTTGGCTCTTTGGAGTCCAGCTGGAACGGATTTTTCCCTTGCTGCTTCAGTCTGGGGTCAAAGCGGTACAGATGCCAGTAGCCGGCTTCAACCGCATTTTTCGACTCCAGCTGGGCGCAGCCCATGCCCTTGGTCAAGCCGTGGTTGATGCAGGGCGCATAGGCGATAATGAGCGACGGACCCTTATAGCTTTCCGCTTCCCGCATCACACGGACGAGTTGCGCGTGGCTTGCGCCCATCGCCACCTGCGCCACATAGACGTAGCCGTACGTCATGGCCAGCATGCCCAAATCTTTTTTCTGGATTTTCTTGCCGGAGGCGGCAAACTGCGCCACAGCGCCGAGCGGCGTCGCCTTAGAAGACTGTCCGCCGGTGTTGGAGTACACTTCCGTATCGACGACCAGGATATTGACGTCTTCGCCGGAGGCCAAGACGTGGTCCAAGCCGCCGAAGCCGATGTCATAAGCCCAGCCGTCGCCGCCATACATCCAGAGGGATTTTTTCGTCAGGTGCTCTTTGTTGTTCAGGATGTACGTCTTGAGCGCTTGCGCTTCACCAGTCAACGCTTCCGCCGACAGCGCGGCCACTAGGCTGCGGCTCAGCTCTTTCGTCACGTCGCCCTCGTTGTCAGCGTCAATCGCTGCCAGCCAGGCAGTGATCGCGTCTTGCAAAGTTGCGCTGCCAACCAGCGGCAGGAGCGCTTCCACTTTGGCCGCCAGGCGTTGGCGCTGCTGTCTGACCGACAGGCACATGCCCAGACTGAATTCCGCGTTGTTTTCAAACAGCGAGTTGGACCAGGCCGGGCCGAAGCCGTCCTTGTCGACCGTATACGGGAAGCTTGGCGCCGCCGCGCCCCAGGCTTGCGTGCAGCCGGTGGCGTTGGCGACGATCATCCGGTCGCCGAAGAGCTGCGTCATCAGCTTCATGTACGGCGTTTCGCCGCAGCCGGAGCAGGCGCCGGAGAATTCCAACAGCGGCTGTTCAAACTGACTGCCCTTGACGCTGAACCTGTCCAGCGGATTTTTCTTGTGCGACAGCGACAGCGAGAAATCCCATAACGCCATCTCTTCCTTGCGTCCTTGAAGCGGCGTCATGACGAGCGCCTTGTCTTTTGCCGGGCAGACCTGCGCGCAACTGCCGCAACCGGCGCAGTCGAGCACGTCAACCTGTATGCGGTATTGGTAAGCGTCCAGACCCGGCCCCTTGCCCCTAACGGTCGCGTACCCGGCCGGCGCAGCCGCCGCTTCCGCCTCCGTCAACAGGAACGGCCGGATAGCCGCATGCGGACAAACGTAGGCGCATTGGTTGCATTGCAGGCAATTTTCTGGCTTCCAGGCGGGCACGTCGATCGCGATGCCGCGTTTTTCGTAAGCCGAAGTACCCAGCGGGAAAGTCCCATCTTCTCTGCCGACAAACTTGCTCACCGGTATGTCGTCACCTTTTTGGGCATTCATCGGGATCAGCATATCTTTGATAAAGGCGGGCAGGTTGGCGTCGTCCGTCGTTTCCGCGTCGACCGCGCTCAGCCAAGCCGCCGGCACATCCACTTTCACAACGCCGTCGACGCCGTTGTCCACGGCCGCCTTGTTCATCGCCACAACCTTTTCGCCCTTCTTGCCGTAGGATTTCACAATCGCCGCCTTCATATATTCAACCGCTTGTTCGATCGGGATTACGTTGGCCAGCTTGAAGAAGGCCGCCTGCAAAATGGAATTCGTCCGGTTGCCCAGGCCGATTTCTTTAGCAATCTTCGTGGCATCAATCACATAGAACTGGATGTTTTTGGCCGCTAATTCGCGTTTTACCTTGGCCGGCAGGTTGTTCTCCAGCTCGTCACCCTGCCAGGCGCAATTCAAGAGGAAAGTGCCGCCTTGCTTGATGTCGGTGACAATATCGTACTTGTCGATATACGAGGGATTATGGCAAGCGACAAAGTTAGCCGCTTTGACGTAATAGCTGGAACGGATCGGCGCCCTGCCGAAGCGCAAGTGAGACTTGGTCACGCCGCCGGACTTTTTCGTGTCGTATTCAAAATAAGCTTGCACATACATGTCCGTATGGTCACCGATAATTTTAATCGAATTCTTGTTTGCACCAACCGTGCCATCCGAGCCAAGGCCCCAAAACTTGCAGCTGATCGTGCTGCTGTCAGCCAAATCAAGCTCCGGCCCAACTGGCAATGACAGATGCGTCACATCATCGGTGATGCCCACGGTAAAGTGATTTTTCGCCGCCGGTTTCATCATATTTTCATAAACAGCCAGCATTTGCGCCGGGGTCACGTCTTTCGACGACAAACCATAGCGTCCGGCGAGTATTTGCGGACGCACGTCTTTTTCGTTGAACGCAGAGCAGACGTCCGCATACAGCGGTTCGCCTACTGCGCCTGGTTCTTTGGTCCGATCCAGCACCGTTATTTTTTGCACCGTGCCGGGCAACTCCCGGAAGAAATGCTCCAAGGAGAACGGTCGGTATAAATGCACCTGCAGATAGCCGGTCTTTTTGCCCTGCTTATTCAACAGCTCAACCGTCTCTTGAATCGCCCCACTAGCCGAACCCATGGCAACAACGATGTATTCAGCATCAGGCGCACCGTAATAATTAAACAGTTTGTAATTTCTGCCGGTTAATTGATTGATTTTATCCATGTAATCTTCGACGATCGCTGGCAGGCGGTCGTAAAAGGGATTGCACGCCTCGCGCGCCTGGAAGAATACGTCCGGGTTTTCAGCCGCACTGCGCAACACCGGTCTTTCCGGATTCAAAGAGTGCTTACGGAACGCCTCCAGCGCGTCTTGGTCAAGCAAATTACCCAAGTCATCATAATCAATGCAGTCCACTTTTTGAATTTCGTGCGACGTTCTAAAGCCGTCAAAGAAATGGAGGAAAGGAACGCGCCCTTTGATCGCCGCCAAATGCGCCACACCGGCCAAATCCATGACTTCCTGCACGCTGCCGGTCGAGAGCATTGCAAACCCGGTCTGGCGGCAAGCCATCACGTCCGAATGATCGCCAAAGATGGAAAAAGCATGCGTTCCGATAGTCCGAGCGGTAACATGCAACACACCAGGCTTCAATTGCCCAGCCAATCTGTACATGGTCGGGACCATCAGCAACAGGCCTTGCGAAGCAGTATACGAAGTCGTTAAGGCGCCCGTTTCCAGCGCCCCGTGCATGGCGCCGACAGCGCCCGCTTCCGACTGCATTTCTACTAATTTGACCGTTTGACCGAACAAATTCTTTTTACCCTTAGCAGACCAGGCGTCTACATGTTCCGCCATCGGCGAAGACGGCGTAATCGGATAAATTGTCGCCACTTCCGTGAAAGCATACGAAACATAGGCCGCTGCTTCGTTGCCGTCCATCGTTTTCATGACCTTTCCCATTTCACTACCCCTTTCAATCAACTAAGTAGAACGTTCTACTTAAAGGCTATCAGTAGAACGTTCTACTGTCAAGATCGTTGCGAATATTTTTTATACGTCAAGGTATTCACTAGTTTAAGCTTGATTTCAGTCCGGTTTTGTTTTATTATTTGATTTCATTAGCAATAAAGAAAATTGATGTTGGGTCCAATACAGAGGGAAATATCATTTTGAGGCGAATAATTAATAGTTAAACAATTGTTGCAAAAATAAACGAGGTGACTGATAACATGCCGACAATAATCGACGTAGCCAACCTCGCCGGAGTATCAAAATCAACCGTTTCCATCATCATCAACGGCCAGGCGGAAGATCGAAAAATATCGGCCGAAACGCAGGAAAAAGTCATGAACGCCATTAAACAGCTCAATTACAGCCCAAACGTTTCGGCTAAAAAGCTGCGCAATACGGCGAATAAAGAGTATACGCTTGCGGTATACTGGGCGTCTGACTATCGGACTAATTTCTTATCCCGCATGATTTCCGGCATACAGAAGGAAATAGTAAAACATAACTATCTCGTCAACATTATGATCTGCCCTTACAAAAGCGGTTTTTTGCACGTGGAAAAAGGCTTGCATAGCAGCAACCAGTTTCATGCCGCGATTATCGCCAATACCTCGGCCGCTGATATGGCTTACTTAAATACAACCGCGCCCAAAATACCGTTTGTGCTTTTTAACCGTTTTTCCGAACAATATAATTCCGTTACGATCGACAATTTTGAAGCCGGACAAAAAGCGGCTACTCTGCTGATTAAAAATGGCTTTAAAAACATCGGCATGGTCTTATTTAAAGACCCTTATTTAGCCATGAGTCAAAGAAGTCACGGTTTTATTGAAACATGTAAAGCTAATGGGATTACCATTGCCAAAAAAAATATTATTACCACCGAGAACTCCCTGCATGGCGGCGTTACGGCCGCTGAACGCTTCTTGAAACTGACTCACCCGCCCAAAGCGATCTACTGCGATTCCGACTCACAAGCGCAAGGCATGCTCCATGTGTTAAACAAACACGCGGTAAGGGTACCCAAGGACGTAGCGATTGTAACAATCGGCATGGGCAACTCAGAAGCCAATAAGTATAGTACGCCAACGCTTACCGTAGTCGAGATCCCCATTGAGCAAATAGCGGCGGAGTGTATCAACCTGATTATCGGTGTCCTCAACCATCAAATCACGCCCCCGCGCCATATCAAAATCGATACTAGTCTCATCATTCGCGAATCATGCCGCAGCCCGCAATAAAAAACAGCGGTAATGGATTTTCAAAATCCATTACCGCTGTTTTTTATTGCGGGCAATCGCATTTGTCGTCGCCACATGCCGGAAGCCATTTTCCTCAAACAGCGCGGACCAATCATTTTGTTGCAAAATAGGCGTCGACGTTGTCCGCCTCGCGCGACCGCCACTGGTTGCGCCCAGCGCGCTTTGCCTCATACAAGCAGCGATCTGCGGCCTCCAAAAGACTCACGCTTTTTCGATGCGCGCCGGAAACAGTCGCGACGCCCTGGCTGACCGTCAGATACCCGCAGGCCGTGGAGGCGGCATGCGGAATGCGCAAGCTATGTATGGCATCAGCGATTGACCCGGCGATTTTTTCCGCCGCTTTCAAGCCAACGCCGGGCAGCAGCACGACAAACTCTTCCCCGCCATATCTGGCCACGACCGTATCCGGCGTCCCGCGCACCGATTCGATCGCCCGCGCGACCCGCACCAGGCACTCGTCACCGATTTGATGGCCGTACAGGTCGTTGTACTGCTTGAAAAAGTCGATGTCGATTAAGACGGCCGACAGCATTTGGTAGGAGCGGTGCAGTTTTTCCCGCTCATAACGATAAGCCTCGTCAAAATACCGGCGGTTGCTGATCCCGGTCAGCCCGTCCAAATAACTCATTTTTGTCAGCCGCTCCTCCAGACGGTTGTTCAGCATCATCGCAACGCCAACGACTGAAGTTGCATTTGACAGCAATTGCGCAAGCGCGCCCAGCGAGACGGAGACCGCCGCGGTCTGCATGTAGCCCGGCCCCGGATCGACGAGCACAACCAGCACCATCCGCAGGCCCATGATCGCCGCCACGACATAGAACACCCCGGCCGTAAACCGCTGGCCGACGCCAAATTTGCCCGCCGGCGCTGTCCACCACAACGGCCGCGCACAGCGCAGGGCAAAAAAAGCCGTCCACAGCGAGAATAAAAATACGCGCATGACTAAACTGGGATACACGGCGGAAAAAAGCCAGGCGGTCCCGGTGCAAAGCAGCGCGACGCCCCAATGCCAAGGCGCTCCGTCGCGCAAGCCGCTGAACCGCCGCGCCCCTAGCGCCAAGTACCCGGCCCCCAGCACGCACAAGCCATTACCGGCCGCAATACTCAGCCAATCCGGGGCGACATCGCGCAATAACAACAGTACGGAGCCTGCCGCCAAGGCAATTGTGCCGGCGACCCATTGGCGCATCCCCCATTCCCGGCTGACAAAGCGCCATAAATAAGTCATCAGCAGCGCCACCGTCGCGGCCCCGATCGCATTGACCATACTTAACGTCCGCATGTCCAGCATCGGCATCGTTCTCAACTCCGTTTTAGTCTTCTGTCGGAGCAACCGGTCCAGCCAAATCATATTGATAAAAGCGCAGGGTCAGCCAGCGGCCGAACTTGTAGCCTGCCTTTGTAATTTCGCCCACCTTGCGGAAGCCGATTTTTTCATGCATCAGGCAGCTGCCCTCGTTGTCGGCGTCAATGCCGCCGATCAAGGTGGCGTAGCCCCGTTCATTCAATGTTTCAATCAGCTTTTGCAGCAGCTGCGTGCCGATTTTACGGCCGCGATGCTCCTTATGCACGTACACGGAATGCTCCACCGTATATTTATACGCCGGAAAATTGCGAAACGGCCCATAGGTGGCGTAGCCGATTACAACGCCGTTTTCTTCAAACACGTACAACGGCAAGCCGGCCGCCAGCTTCTGGTCATACCAAGCCTCCCGGTCCGCCAGCGTATGCGGCTTGTAATCATAGATCGCCGTAGTGTGCAAAATCGCGTCGTTGTAGATATCAAGCACGGCCGACAAATCACCGCGCGCCGCCAAACGAATCATTAACCAACCCTCCATCAAAAAGAAAAGACTTAGGTCCTACCCTAAGTCTTTTTTCGCCAAACACAGCCTAAATCCTGCTCATTGAACCGGCAATCAGGTCCTAATTATCTGCCACCCCGCCGCCTTGCGCAGGCGATTCATTACCGCCAGCCCCATGCCGGCCTCCCCGACGCCTTCGGCCACCAGCCAATTTGCCGGCGTCCGGTCAAAGGCGCGCAGCAAGCGGTACAGCGCTTCCGCCAGGGCGGCGGCATCGCCGCGGCTGCCGTAAACGAAGGTGATGACGCCCTCCGGCAGCCGCTCGGCCGTTTCGATCGAAACCAGCGCGCCAACGCGGCGCCCGGACAGCAATTGCTTATTCACCATTTCAAGCAGGCGCTCGGGCGCGTGCGCGCCTTCCACCACCCACAGCGGCGCCTTGGGCGCATAGTGGCGGTATTTCATGCCCGGCGCCTTCGGCGTTATTGTTTTGTCCCCCGACAGGGCCGGATCCAGCTCGACAACGCCCACTTCCGCCTCCAGGGCCTCCAGCGTGATGCCGCCCGGACGCAGGACAACGGGCGTCGGACCCGTGCAGTCCACAACCGTCGACTCAACGCCCACCTGCGCCCGGCCGCCGTCCAGCACGCCGTCAATCAAGCCGCTCATGTCGGCCAGGACGTCCTGCGCATCGGTCGGACTTGGCCGGCCGGAAAGGTTCGCCGAGGGAGCGGCGATTGGCACGCCGGCCACTTGAATCAAGGCCTGCGCCACCGGGTGGTCCGGCCAACGCACGGCCACCGTATCCAGCCCGGCTGTCACGCAGTCGGGAATTCCGTCGGTTTTTTTCAAAACGAGCGTCAGCGGGCCCGGCCAAAAGGCCTGCATCAGCCGCTCGGCATTGCCGTCGATTTCGCGCACCAGCGCTTTGGCCTGCGCCAGGGAAGCGACGTGCAAAATCAGCGGGTTATCGGCCGGCCGACCCTTGGCGGCGAAAATCTTCCCAACCGCCGCGGCGTCAAGGCCGTTTGCGCCCAAGCCGTAGACCGTCTCCGTCGGAAAAGCGACTACGCCGCCCGTTTTGATCAATGCCGCCGCGGCCGCAATCGCCGCTTGGTCGGACGCCGTCCCATCCAACCGCCAATACTGGGTCTCCATCAAGACTCGTCTCCTCTCCAAACCGCGAGCACAACCCGGGGAACGCCCCCGTAGTCGCTGCGAACCGGCTGGACTTGCCAGCCTGCCGCCCGCAGCAGCGCCGGCACGGTTTCATGCTGATCAATACCGATCTCGAGCGCCAACAGGCCGCCCGGCTTGATGTAGTTCGGCGCCATTTCCGCCAGCCGCCGATAATAATCAAGGCCGTCTCGCCCGCCGTCCAGCGCCAGGCGCGGCTCTTTTTGCACTTCCGGCACCAGGGCATCCACATCCGCCGCCGGTATGTAGGGCGGATTGGAAACGATGGCGTCAAAACGCGCCGCGGGCGGAAGCGGCGCAAACAAATCCCCCTGCAGCAGCGTCAGGCGCTCGGCCACGCCGTTTTGCCGGGCATTTTCCGCGGCCACCGCCAAAGCGGCCGCCGACAAGTCGACGGCCACGCCGGTCGCCTGCTGACACCTGCCCAAGAGCGAGACGATAATCGCCCCGCTGCCCGTGCCCAAATCCAGCAGATGCGGCTTCTGAAGCGGCATGACCGTTTCCAAGACCGCCTCGACCAAAAGTTCCGTTTCCGGCCTGGGGATTAGCACCGCGGGCGAAACTTTGAAGCTAAGGCCCATAAAGCCTTTTTCGCCCAGAATGTAGGCCACTGGCACACGGGCGCCGCGTTTTTTTACCAATTCGCGGAACGCCGCCAGCTCATGCCCGTACAAGGGCTGGTCGAAATGTACATAGAGGTACAGCCTGTCCTTGCCCAGCACATGACAAAGCAGCAGCTCAGCGTCCAGGCGCGGGTTTTCCACGCCTTTGCCGCTAAAATACTGCTGCGTCCATTGCAATAGCGATCCAATTGTCCATGTCTTTTGTTCGTCTGCCATGTCTAAACTCACCCGATCTGCTTTAACCGCTCGGCCTGGTCGGCCGTGAGCAATGCATCGATTACTTCATCCAAATCGCCGTCCACCACGGCATCTAGCTTATGCAGGGTCAAGCCGATGCGATGATCCGTCACCCGGCCCTGTGGGAAATTGTAGGTTCTGATCCGCTCGCTGCGGTCGCCCGTACCGACCTGGCTCTTGCGGTCTTCCGCCACCGACGCCTGCTGCTCGGCCTGCGCCGCTTCCATAATCTTCGAACGGAGCACCATCATCGCCTTCTCTTTGTTTTTGAGCTGCGACTTCTGGTCCTGGCACTGCACGACAATGCCGGTCGGCAAATGGGTGATGCGCACCGCCGACTCCGTTTTATTGACATACTGGCCGCCGGCGCCGCTGGCGCAGTACGTGTCGATCCGCAGGTCGTTTTGGTTGATGACCACGTCGACCTCCTCCACTTCCGGCAGCACTGCCACCGTGACCGTGGAGGTATGGATGCGCCCGCTCGATTCCGTTTCCGGCACGCGCTGCACGCGGTGCACGCCGCTTTCGAACTTCAGGCGGCTGTAGACGCCCTGCCCGGTGATCATGAACACGACTTCCTTGAAGCCGCCCAATCCCGTCGGATTGCTGTCCATAAGTTCAACGCGCCAGCCGCGGCTCTCCGCATAGCGCGTGTACATGCGGAACAAGACGCCGGCAAACAGCGCCGCCTCATCCCCACCCGCTCCGCCGCGAATTTCCATGATGACGTTTTTGTCGTCATTTGGATCGCGCGGCAGCAGCAAAATGCGCAGCCGTTCCTCCATCGACGCAACCTGTTCTTTCAGCTCCGGCAGTTCCGCCGCCGCCAGCTCGCGCAGATCGGGGTCTTTTTCTTCCTCCAGCATCGTTTCCACGTCGCGCAGCTGTTGGACAAGGTCGCGGTATTCCCGATACGCCTGCACGACTTCGGTCAGTTGCGCATGGGCCCGGGCATGCTTTTGCCAAACTTCCTGCTTGGCAATCACAGACGGATCGCTGATCAGGTTCTCCAGCTCCAAATATCTATCTTCAATTGCTCTCAGTTTGTCGAGCATTCGCGTCCTCCTTCAGCACTTCCAGACCGGCTTCGGCGACAAAACCGCAGGCCGGTATTCCTTCCGGTTCCGGCAACACAGCCTGCAGGGCGCGAATCGCCACTTCAATTTGGTCATCGTCCGGTTCGCGGGTCGTAATTTTTTGCAGCCAGAGTCCCGGCAACGTCAGGGCATAAACCAGCGGTTGGTCAATATGCCGCCCGGCATAGCGGATCGCTTCATAGGCCAGGCCCGCCACCAGCGGCATCAAAACGACGCGCGAGGCGATGCGCAGCCAGATGTCCGGCCAACCCAAAAAGGCAAATACGATGATGCTGATCAGCATGACTAAAAAGAGAAAGTTTGTTCCGCACCGCGGGTGCAACGTGCTGTGCGGCCGAACGTTTTCCACAGTCAATTCCTGCCCGGCTTCATAAGCGTGAATTGTCTTATGCTCCGCGCCATGATACTGAAAGACGCGGCGAATATCGGGCACCATGGAAATGGCGCCGACATAGCCTAAAAACACGGCAATGCGGATCAGCCCTTCGACCAGGTTGAGCCAAAACGGATCTGCTATCCACAGTTTTAAGAACTTGGCGCTATAGGTCGGCAAGACGATGAACAGCAAGATCGCCATTACAAACGCCACACCCATGGTCATGGCGATTTCCTTGTCCGTCAGTTCCTCTTCCTCATCGCCGGCGACCTGGGCGGAAAAGCTCAGGGCCTTCATGCCGTAAACCAGCGATTCCACCAGCGCGACAACGCCCCTGATCAGGGGTTTCTTCAGAAAAGGCCAGCGGTCCCCTGCCGTTTTGAGCGGCTGCCGATCAATGGTGATCCCGCCGTCTGGCTGCCTAACCGCGGTAGCCAGATGAGCCGGGCCGCGCATCATAACGCCTTCGATAACGGCTTGCCCGCCAATATTTTTCGGTCTGACCCCCATGCGGCGACCTCTCCCTTCGCATATAACGGCCTATGGCCGGATATAAACAGAGCAGAGCGCGCGGCTCTGCTCCATCAGGTTAGTTGTTTTCAAGATTGTAGCGTTTGTTGAATTTCTCAACTCGGCCACGGGCCGCCATGTTGCGTTGTTGCCCGGTATAGAATGGGTGGCACTTGGAACATACGTCCACGCGCAACTCCTTCGCAACAGTACCGGCCATGAATGTATTGCCACAGGCGCAGGTCACCTTGGCCTCATCATATTTAGGATGGATTCCTTCTTTCATGCCGCTTGCACCTCACTTCCCGAATCATTAGACGATTACGCTTATAAATTATAGCATAGCGACCCTAGCTATGCAAGGGATAAAATGCTTCGCTTGAAACAGTTTGTTCCGGCGCCCGATCTAGCAATTTGTTTACCGCTCATTCCTAGGCGTGCCACCGCAACGCATTGCGCCATTCGCGGCGCCTACTTCACAAAATGCGTGAAGCTCGCCAGCTCAATCGCCGGGTGCGCCGCTTTGATCGCCTGCATCCAGTTGGCGATCCCGATCGGCTGGCCGCCGGCCGGCAGTTCGCCGAGCAGCCAGTCCGGATCCATGTTCAGATTGCGGAACTGGATCATGTCGACCGGCGTGCGGCCCAAAAAGTCAAGCCAGGCGGCCACTTCCTCCTCCCGGTCGTTGAGGCCCGGAAAGGTCAGAAGGTTCAGCGACACGAACACACCCTTGCTGCGCGCGTAGCGGATCGATTCCTCGACCGCCGCCAGCTTGTAGGCCGGCCGGTAATACGCTTCGTAAACCGGCTCCCGGGCGCTGATGATGCTGACGCGCATGCTGTCGAGCCCCGCGTCCGTCAGCGCCCTAATCGCTTCCGTGTGGCCGGCGTTGGAGTTGATGTTGATCATGCCGCGCTTGGTTTTTTCCCGCACCTGGCGCATCGCCGGCACGGTCCGCTCAAAGCCTAGCGACGGTTCGCCCTCGCAGCCCTGACCGAAGCTGATGATCGCCTCCGGAGCTTGTTCGAGGTGAAACAGCATGATCTGGGCGATTTCCTCCGTCGTCGGCGCAAAATCAATCCGATCCTGCGGCGACGGGCAGCACTCGGCCGGCTGGCGGGAGATGCAGCCCAGGCATGCGGCATTGCAGACGGGCGAAACGGGCAGGCCCGCTTCCCAGCGGCGGTAAAACAGGTTCTGCGCCGTCGCGCAGTGCCACTCGAGCGCACAGTTGGCCAGATGCTCGACAACGCGGTTGCCCGGCAGCGCCGCTTTGACCGCCGCTACCTTGGCCGCCAGGTCGTCCGTGTTGTAGCGCAGCGGATTCCATTTGGCATTGTCATCCGTGCGGATGGCGGCGACAACCGGTTCGCCGTTTTTCAGCGCCACCGCCGTGTAGCCGAACAAGGGCAGGTGGCCGGCACCCGCCGGGCGCTCGAAGGCCGGCAGGAGCGTGCGCGTGTAGCCCGGCGGCAGCAAGGCCGCCACCGCGTACAGCGTCGAAGCCAGCCGCTCCTGGCGCCCCTTCTTGTCCGCCACCAGCACCGGCCGTTCCGGCAGAAAAACAAGATCGGCCCCTTCCGGCAGCGGAATCACTGCCGCCTCGTCAAGCGGCACGATCTGCGCCCCGGAGCGGGCCAACGCGCGGTAGCCGGGCGCATCGTAAATCGCGCCGGCCGTATCAGCATATAAAGGAACGAGGCTCATTTCGCACCTCCGTTGAATTGGTTCATCGCTTCGGCAATGCCCTCCTTCGCCCAAACCAGCGCGGCGTCCGCCGCCCGCACAACGGCTTCGGCCACCACCTGCTGCTGCTCTTTTAAAAACGGCTGGAGCACATAATCCACCACCATGGACGCCCGGCCCGGATGGTCAATGCCGATTTTCAGGCGGGGAAAAGCATCGCTGCCCAATTGCTGCCGGATCGACTCCATCCCCCGGTGCCCGCCGGACGAGCCCTTGCTGCGCAGGCGGAGCTTGCCGACCGGCATGTCCAAGTCGTCCTGAATCACCAGGATGTCCTCAAGCTCGATCTTGTAAAAGCGCGCCAGCGCCGCCACCGCCAGGCCGCTGCGGTTCATATAGGTTTCCGGCTTGACCAAAAGGATGTCCTCCGGGCGCTTGCGCAGCGTCAGCGCCTGCTCCTGACGCTTCCAGTCGTTCGCGGCGCCCCAGCGCTCCGCCAATTCATCCACAACCCAAAAGCCTACATTATGCTTCGTCAGCTCATATTCCTTGCCAATATTGCCGAGCCCTACAATCATCTTCATGTTCTACTTGTTCCTCACTTTTGTTGTTCCAACGCCTCGGACAAGGTGACAAAGCGATACCCTTGCGCCTTCAGCGTCCGGATGATAATCCGCGTCGCTTCCACCGTCTGCTCCCGCGGCGCAGTTTGCTTCAAGCCATCGCCGTCATGCAGCAGAATGATCGCCCCAGGCGCCACCGCCTGCTGCACCCGATCGACCAGCACATCCACGCCAGGATTCAGCCAATCGCGGCAAATCACCGACCAGTTCACCAGCGTCAAGCCTTGGCGTTCCGCCTCGGCCAACACCATAGGGTCTCGAAAGCCGTGCGGCGGCCGGAAATAGCGCGGCCGGCTGCCGGTCGCCTGTTCAATCGCCTTGTTTGCCCGGGCGATGTCGCCCGCCAATTCCGCCTGGCTCATGCGCATAACGTCGCCATGGCGGTCCGAATGATTGCCGATTTCATGCCCCTGCGCCGCCGTTTTGCGCACCAGCGCCGGGTGTTTGCGCGCCTGCTCGCCCAGCACGAAAAAAGTCGCCGGTACCTTTTCCTCCGCCAAGACAGCCAAAATCTTCTCCGTGTAAACCGGATTCGGGCCATCGTCAAAGGTAAGCGCCACCACTTTTTCCTGCGCCGGCAGTTCCGCCACCGTCGCGCCGTACACGTGGTTGCCGGGCAAAACAGCCGCCAAAAAGGCCGCGCCCGCCAGGACAATCCCGGCCAAGCTGAGGCACAGGCTGTGCTTGCGCGACACCAGCCCCCGGTAGCCAAGCCCCAGGAACAGCGTCACCGCGCACAGTAAAAAGACCAGCAGATAAGCCAGACGCATCTCTTCAAGCATCCGTTTTACGCTCCTTATGCCAAAACATAATCAACCATTCCCCTTGCGGGTCGGGCGCCCTGCCCGCCTCCTGAAACCCGAAGCTGCGGTACAGCGCCAGCGCCGCAGCGTTGTCGGGCCGCACATCAAGCCGCACCCGGTCAACCCCCATTCGGACAAAGCGCGCCATGGCATTGGCGAACAACAGATGTCCCACGCCGCGCCCCCGGTACGCCTCTCCAACCGCAATCGACAAAATCCGCGCCTCGGCCGCCAAACGGTCGGCCAGCGCGCTTGAGAAAAAATCCGTTTTGTTGGCCAAGAGCCGCGCGACCGGGCCCCAGCCGAAACCGTATTTGCCCGTCAGCCAGCGCCACGCCCACAAAAAAACATGTCCGCCCAAAACCGCCTCGCGCCAGATCGCCGACAGGCGGACGGGCGTGAAAGCATAGCCGGCGATCTGGCCGTTCTCTTCCGCCACATAGGCGCCTTCGGGCTCCGCCGCCAAAACGCAGGCGAACACGTCCGCCATGGCCTGCGCCGTCGGCGGGCGTCCGCAATAATACAGCACGCTCTCGGCAAAGCTCTCGTAAAAGAGGGCGGCAACGGCAAGCAGGTCAGACCGTTGCATCGGCCGTACGATCATAAACCCTCCCATAAGCAAAAGAGGGCGACCCGCCACCGACGGCCGTCGCCCTCCGGCTTTTCCCTTTATTATACCTTGAACAAGGCGCGGGGAAAAGACGCGTTTTATTTATCAAACAGTTTCGACACGGACAGTTCGCTGTAAATCCGTACAATCGCTTCGCCCAAAATAGGCGCAACCGACAAGACCTTGATCTTTTCGTGCTGCTTTTCTTCCGGCAAAGGAATCGTATTGGTCACGATCAGTTCCGTGATTTCCGAGTTGGCAATCCGCTGTACCGCCGGATCGCTGAGCACCGGATGGGTGCAGCAGGCGTACACATCGGTCGCGCCGAATTTTTTCAGCGCTCGTGCCGCTTCCGTCAGGGAGCCGGCCGTGTCGACGATGTCGTCGATCATCACCGCGGTTTTCCCCTTCACGTCGCCAATCAGGTTCATGACTTCCGCCACGCCTGGTTCAGGGCGCCGTTTGTCAATGATCGCCAAACCGGCATTCAGGCGGTCCGCCAGATTGCGGGCGCGGGTAACGCCGCCCAGGTCAGGCGAAACGACAACCATGTCGCTAAGATTTTTCGTAAGAATATAATCAGCCAAAATTGGCGCCGCAGGCAGATGATCCACCGGGATATCAAAAAAACCCTGAATCTGCCCGGCATGAAGGTCCATCGTCACGACGCGGGTAACGCCGGCGGTAACCAAGAGGTTGGCAACCAGCTTCGCCGAGATCGGTTCGCGGCCGCGCGTTTTTCTGTCCTGCCTTGCATAAGCATAGTAAGGAATTACCGCTGTGATATGCTTCGCGGAGGCGCGTTTGAAAGCGTCCACCATGATCAGGAGCTCCATCAGGTTTTCATTGACCGGCTGAGAAGTCGGCTGCAAAATGAAGACTTCTTTGCCGCGTACGCTTTCGTCAATCATCACCTGAATCTCACCGTTGTTGAAACGGTTTACGCCAGCTTCTCCGACTTCGGCCCCCAGATAGGCAGCAATTTCCTCTGCCAGTGGACGGTTCGCATTGCCGGTAAAAATCCGCAGACGCTTATTGTCGTCTTCCAACATGACCAATCATACCCCCACTTGTTCTCTTTCTGACAGAAACGTCAGCCCACACTTGAGTATACCTTTGCCGCGCTCATCTGACAACCCCAAACACAGCAAAAATGTTGCAATTGTAATTTTAAGAGCGTTTTTTTACCCAGCCTTCCAGGTTGCTTTGCTTGGCGCGCGCCACGCCCAGCGCCCCTGCCGGCACATTTTTGGTAATCGTGGAACCGGCGGCGATATAAGCGCCTTTCTCGACCGTCACCGGCGCAACCAAATTGGCGTTGCAGCCGACGAACGCGCCGTCTTCAATTGTCGTGCGGTGCTTTTTCTTGCCGTCGTAATTGACGGTGATCGTGCCGCAGCCCATGTTGACGCCGGCGCCCATGTCGGTGTCGCCGATGTAGGACAAGTGCGGCAGTTTGCTGCCTTCGCCGATCACGGAGTTTTTGACTTCAACAAAATTGCCCACTTTCACCTTGTCCGCCAGCACCGTATTGGGGCGCAGATGGGCAAACGGCCCGACCGTCACGCCGTCGCCGATTTCGCAGTCATGCGCGTAGGAAAAATGAACTTCCGTGCCTTCGCCGACCTGCACATTCGTCAGGCGCGTATTCGGCCCGATGCGGCAGTCCTTGCCGATCACCGTTTTGCCGCCCAGCCAGGTGAAGGGATACAAGATGGTGTCGCGCTCGATCACAACCGTGGGCTCAACGAACGTCGAGGCGGGATCGACCACCGTCACGCCGTTTTCCATCAGCGCAACCAGCACGCGCCGCTTCAAGATCGCTTCCGCCTCGGCGAGCTGGCCGCGGGAGTTGATCCCCATCATCTCTTCCGTATCTTCGACAACAACCGCCCGGACCGACTGGCCGCGCGCCACCAGGTCGCCCAAAACATCCGTCAGGTAGTATTCACCCTGCGCGTTGTTGGAGCCGACGCCGGCCAGCACTTCAAACACCAGCGGCGCTTCAAAGCAGTAAATGCCGGTGTTGACCTCCCGCACCGCGCGCTCCGCGTCGGTCGCATCCTTTTGCTCGACGATGCGGCAGACGCCGCCAAAATCATCGCGAATAATCCGGCCGTAACCGGTCGGGTCGTCCAAAATCGCCGTCAGCACCGTCGCCTGGGCGCCGGAGGCCTGATGCTCCTGGTAAAACTGCCGCAGCGTCTCGGCCCTGAGCAAGGGCGTGTCGCCGCACAAGACCATGATCGTGCCGGAAAAGTTCGCGAGCGCCGCCTGCGAGACGAGCAGCGCATGCCCGGTACCGAGCTGTTCTTCCTGTACCACTGTTTCCGCGCGCCCCTCAACCGCCGCGGCGACCCGCTCGCCGCCAAAGCCGATCACAACGAGCCGGCGCGATGCGCCTGCCTCCTCCGCCGCCGTCAGCACATGATCGACCATCGCCCGGCCGGCTACCTCATGCAGCACCTTGGGCCGATCCGATTTCATCCGTGTTCCTTTGCCTGCGGCCAAAATAACAGCCGTAAAATGATTCATGCCAGCAACCTCCCGCTACAACTCACTATTAATACCGGTCGACAGGGTAGCCCTGCTCCCGCAACGTTTTCAGCACCATGTCGGAATGGGCTGTATCCCGCGTTTCCAGGGAAATTTCCACCGATGCCTGCCCGATGGGCACGTCGCGCGCCGCCCGGTCGTGGTAGACATGCGCGATATTGGCTTTGACCAAAGCGATGATACTCGCCAATTTCTGCAGTTCGCCCGGACGGTCCGGCACCCGCGTCACCAGCTTGACGCGGCGGCCCGCTTTGACAAGGCCGTGCTCGATAATGCGCGAAATAAAGTTGACGTCCATATTGCCGCCCGACAAGACGGCCGCCACCTTGCCCTTGAGCGCCAACCGGCCTTGGACGAGCGCTGCCAGGCTGACTGCGCCAGCACCTTCCACCACCATTTTCGACCGCTCCAACAGCAGCAGGATCGTCGCAGCAATTTCTTCTTCATCGACGACCACAACATCATCGACGAACTCTTCAATTACTTTGAAAGTTTGCTCGCCCGGCAGCCGGACGGCAATGCCGTCAGCCATCGTTATCGCTTCCGGCGTCTCGACGCGGGCATGGGCGTGCTTCGACAGATACATGGCGGGCGCTCCGCTCGCCTGCACGCCGATCACCCGCACATGCGGCGCCGTCTGCTTGATCGCCGCCGCCATGCCGGCGATCAGACCACCGCCGCCAACCGGGACGACCACCGCCGCAACATCCGGCAAAGCGGCCAAAATTTCCAGGCCAATCGTCCCTTGCCCGGCCATGACCGCCGGATCGTCAAAGGCGTGGACAAAGGTTGCCCCCGTCTCTCGCTGCAGTTCGCACGCCTTAGCGAAAGCCTCGTCATAAACACCGCCGGCCAGCACTACCTCGGCGCCGTAGCCGCGCGTCGCCTGCACCTTGGCCAGCGGCGCCACTTCCGGCATGACGATCGTCGAGCGGATGCCCGCTTTTGTGGCGGCAAAGGCCACCCCCTGCGCATGATTGCCCGCCGAAGCGGCAATGACGCCCCGCTGCCGCTCCGTCTCCGAAAGCACGCCGATCTTGTTGTAGGCGCCGCGGATTTTAAACGAGCCGGTCTTTTGCAGATTCTCCATCTTCATGTAGACATCGCAGCCAGCCATGCGGCTGAACGTCGTGTTGTAATCGAGGGGCGTGACATGCACGACGCCCTTGAGACGGTTCGCCGCCTCCTGGATCATTTTCAACGGCAAAGTCGCCATTCTGTCAGCCTCCTTATTCGTTCCGGACCAGCGGATGAATCCGCGTCAGGCGTTTTTGCTCATCCACCGCCTCCAGCACCAGCAGCGCCAGATAGTCCTCCAGCATTTTCCCCGCCGGCTCGCTGGTCGTGATCAGCACGCCAGTGCCAACCACCTTTGCGCCCACCTCCGAAGCCAGATCGCACAAGCCTTTGGCCGAGCCGCCGGCTTTCATGAAATCATCAATAATCAGGACGCGCGCGCCGGCCGGCAGCGCGCGGCGCGGCAGAGACATCGTCTCGATCCGCTTGGCCGAGCCCGTGACGTAGTTGATGCTCACCGACGAACCTTCCGTCACGCGGCTGCCGCGTCTGGCCGTCACCAGCGGGACATCGAAGGCGCGCGCCGTCATCAGCGCCAGCGGAATGCCTTTTGTTTCCACCGTCAGAATATAATCAGGCCGGCTATCCGCAAACCGTTGCCGGAAAATCTCGCCCAAGCGCGAAACAACATGCGGCGTAAACAGCAGGTCGGACATATACAAAAAACCGCCGGGAATGACGCGTTCCGGCTCCATCAAGCGCTCCGACAGCGTCAGCAAAAACGCGCCGTCGTCCTCCGCACTGCGGGCGGGCAGAAAACGAACGCCGCCGGCCGCCCCCGCCACCGTTTCGACATCGCCCAGGCCAAACAGATTTATCCCGTTTTTGATGGCCTGCACGTCCTCGCTCAGGGTCGATTTGGCCACATCAAATTTTTCACAAAACCGGCTGAACGAAAACAAGTGCGTTGGCCTGGAAACCAGCTCCAGCGCCAAAGCCACCACGCGCTCCAACCGCTTCGCTTTCGTCATGAACAACCCCTCCACTATACCGAATGTTCTGGGCAGAAATTACAATTAACGTTCAGATTCGCCTTCCGCAAAAAAAATCCTGCCAGGCCAGAAAAAAACCGGCCTCAGCCGGTATAAGGCGAATCTGACGTGCGTAGGCGGCGGGCTGCCTGACGGACTAATTCAAGATCGCTCGGTTTATCCACATCCAGCCCGATTTCCGCGTAACGCGAAATCAGCACGCGGCCGTTCAACTGAAGCAAGTTGGATACGCATTTTTCCAAGTCAGCCAACTCCAGGCGCCCCAGCAACAGCCCGAAAACAAACCGCCAGCCCAACAACCGGCACAAGGCGAGCGGCGCCTTACGCCGGGCGATAATCTGTTCCGCCGCCGCCCGGCAGCGTTTGACAACCGAAGGGCGGACCAAAAACAGGTTCCCGCCGGTAAACGTGCCCTGCTTCAACCGCACGTACGTCCGTTTGACACCCGCAAACTGGCTTTCACAAGTCTCCTTCGTCACAATCGGATAGCAAAATTCCGCCTGCAGCGGCGCCGCCTGTTGCAGGAAATCAGACACGGCTGCCGGCGTAATCAGCGGAATATCCGCCGTAGCGACCAGCGTCAGCCGATCATCCTCAATCATCGCCAGGCCTTTTTGGGCCGTGGCGAAGATTGAGTCGCCGCCTTCGACCACAGTTACCGTTGGTCCGAAGGAACAAACGCTCAATGCCTCTTTGGGGCCAACGACAAAAATCCGGCCTACCTCCGGACAACGGGCTAAGGCCGAGGTCACATACGTGACCATCGGCCGGCCGTCAATATCAACCAGCGCCTCCAGTGCCGAACTGCAGCGAGTTGAATCGGCAAATTTGGGATTATCTCCCCCCGCCAAAATCACAACATCGAACATCAGGCTCGTCCTTCCGTCTTAGCGCTCGTTAGATTCAGCTATCTCGGCAATTTCCCGGAGCAAAGTCTGTTCGGCGTTTTCCAAGTGCTCTCTAGCCAAACGCTGCGCTCCCTCCACGTCGCGGGCCGCGATCGCTTCCACCAGGCATTTGTGCTCCTCCAGCATTTGCGTCAAGCGCCCGGGGTAGTTCATCGACGTCGCGCGCAACCGCGTGATCTGCTCGCGCAAATTACTGACGATCCCCACCAACCGTTCGTTGCGGCTAGCCTTATACAAAACGTCATGAAAGCGCGTGTCGGCCTCGACAATCTTGTCCATGTCGCCTTCTTCCGCATATTCGGCGATTTCCACCATCATCCGTTCCATTTCTTCCAGCTCTTCGTCGCTGATGCGCTCGGCGGCCAGGCCGGCTGCCAATACGTCAAGCGCCGTCCGAATCTCAAACACGTCATTAATGTCCTTGATCGAAATGTCCGCGACATACGTGCCCCGCCGGGGGATCATAACGACGAACCCTTCCATCTCCAGTTTGCGAATCGCTTCGCGAACCGGTGTCCGGCTAACGCCAAGTTCTTCGGCCAGCTGAATTTCCATCAGCCGCTCGCCGGGTTTCAATACCCCGCTGATAATCGCTTCGCGGAGCGTTTCACATACAACTTCGCGTAAAGGCTTGTAGCTGTCAAGCTTTACGGGCAACAGTCGGCGTTTCATCATTCATTCCACCTTTTTGTCTCAGTTATATAGGTAGCGGCGCCAGTTTCCTTTCGGACGGCTTGCGCCAGCGCGGCCGCCTGTTTTTCCTCTCGCACCAGGGCGAAAACAGTCGGTCCGCTGCCGGACATAAGCGCCACGCAGGCCCCCTGCGCCAGCATCGCCTTTTTGATCTGCTCCACCACGGGATAAGCCGGCATGGTAACCGACTCCAGCACGTTGCCCATGGTTTGCATCACCCCGTTCCAATCTTGCGCCGCGATGGCCGCCAGCATCCGCCGGATGTCGGGGCGCTGCTGCACGCGCTCGGCGCGGTAGGCGCCGTATACCCAGGCGGTCGACACTTCAAACCCGGGGTTGGCGAGCACCACCGGGCAAGCGGGCAAGTCCGCCAGCGGCGTGATCAGCTCGCCGCGCCCCTCCGCTAAAGCGGTTCCGCCAGTTACGCAAAACGGCACGTCGGAACCGATCGTCGCCGCAATCTCCTGCAGGTCCGCCACCGACAAATTCGTCTTCAGCAAGCGGTTGAGCCCCCGCAGCACGGCGGCGGCATCGGTACTGCCGCCCGCCAGGCCGGCGCCCAGCGGAATGTGCTTTTCTATTTCAATTGAAACGGATGCTTTTCGCCCGGTCGCGCGCTCAAACGCAAGGGCCGCCCGCCAGGCCAGGTTGTCAGGGCCGTTGGGCAAATCGGTCCGGTCGGTTTGGACGCTCAGCCGCTCAGCCGGACTAATCCGCACAATGTCAGCCAAGCCGACGGACTGCATGACCATGCAAACTTCATGGTAACCGTCCGCTCTTTTCTTCAGCACATCAAGCGCCAAGTTAATCTTGGCGCTTGCCGTCTCTATAATCGATACAGGCAAAAGGCTAGAATCCACGGAGCGCAATCGCCTCCTGGTCAGTCAAAACTTTATCGATATCAAGCAAAATCAACAAGCGGTTATCAAGCTTGCCTACGCCATGTATGTACTTGGCATCGAGCATAAAGCTTGGCGGCGCCGGCTCAACCTGGGCGCTCGACAAACGCACCACTTCGTTGACGGCGTCAACAACAACCCCGACCGTTTGTCCGTCCACATCGACAATAATGATGCGCGTCCCATCAGAGTGTTCCGACACCGGCAGTTGAAAGCGCTTGCGCAGATCAATGACCGGAATAATTTTCCCCCGCAAATTAATAATGCCTTCAACAAAAGAAGGTGTTTGGGGCAAGGTAGTGATCGGCACCATCCGGTTAATTTCCTGCACCTTGGTAATGGGAAGGCCGTATTCCTCCTTGGCCAAGGTAAACACAACCATCTGCAACTCTTCTTCTTTTTGCGCTGTCATTTCCGCCACTTTGCCCATACCTCCTGTTCTTTTCCTTTATTGTAGCGTGCCCGCCCCGCTCCTGCAAGAAAAAACAATGCACATTGTACGCAATCGCGGCAAAAATTGTTCGCCAAGAACATTTCCCCCGCATTCTCATTTTAGAGTATAATGGTAGCAAAGCCAGCAATGTCTACAGGAGGCGAACTATGCACCCAGAAGTTAAGCGCTACGTATCCGTCGCAATCGGCTGCCTGATTGCCGCCGCCGCCGTCAACCTCTTCTTCGTCCCACACCACCTGCTCAGCGGCGGCGTGAGCGGCCTCGCCATGATTTTTTATTTCTTGTTCGACTGGCCGATCGGCCTTGTCGGCGCGCTCATGAATATCCCACTGTTTTTTGCCGCGCACCGTCTGATGGACCGCAGCTACGTGCTCAACGCTTTGTTCGGCCTGTCCGTCTTTTCCGTAGCGATTGACGCCACGCATTTTTTATCAGAGCTGAATGTCATGGATGACGTATTGCTGTCCGCCATTTACGGCGGCGTCATTTCCGGCGCCGGGGCCGGCATCATGTACCGCGTCAACGGCAGTTCCGGCGGCCTGGACATCGTCGGCAGCATCATGCGCAAATACTACGGGCTCAACATGGGCGCGGTCAGCTTTATGATCAACTGCTTCTTGATGCTGGCCGGCGCGGCCATGTTCGGCCTGAAGCCGGCCATGTACACCCTGCTCAGCATGTATGTCACCTCGCGCGTCGCCGACGCCGTCACCGCCGGGTTCAACCGCAAGAAAAGCATCCTCGTCATCTCCGAACAATACGAAGCGATTGCCGCCGACATCATCGACGAGGTCGGGCGCGGCGCCACTTTTTTATACGGCGAGGGCGCCTATACCCATCAGGAAAAGCGGGTTCTCTACGTCGTCATCACCCTCACCCAAATCGGGCGCGTCAAAGCGATCGTCGAGCGCCACGACCCCCACGCGTTCATGATCGTACAGGATGCGAACGAGGTGCTCGGGAAGGGCTTCAACCTGCCTTTATATCCGGCAGACGACCGGCAAGCAAAAAGTTGACGGAGCCTTTGCGCTCCGTCAACTTTTTTAATGGCCAAACGTATTGGTCAAGGCGGCAAACTCCTGCAGGCTGAGCGTCTCGCCGCGACGATTGCCGTCAATGCCGGCCCGCTCCAGCCAGGCAGGGATGTCCGACGCCCCCGTCGCCCGCAGCGCGTTTGACAGCATTTTGCGCCGTTGGCCGAAGGCCGCTTTGACAATGCGGAAGAAGAGCCGCTCGTCGGTAATCTCCACCGGCGGTTTCTTGCGGATATCGCAGCGAATCACCGCCGACGTCACGGCCGGCGCCGGATAGAAGGAGTTTGGCGGCACTTCCATCACAATCGAGGGCTCGCTGTAATACTGAACCGCCACCGACAGCGCGCCGTAATCCTTGCCGCCCGGTTTGGCGACCATCCGTTCCGCCACCTCCAGCTGCACCATCGTCACAAGCCGGTCGATCGGCAGACGCTCTTCCAGCATCCGCAGAATGATCGGTGTCGTGATATAGTAGGGCAGGTTCGCCACCAGTTGAAACCGCGGCGCCCCCACCGTTTGCAGCAAATCAAGCTTCAAGACGTCGCCGTGGACGATGCGGACGTTGTCGTAACCATCCAGGGTTTTGGCCAACACAGGAATCAGGCGCTTGTCGAGCTCAATCGCCACCACCTGGCAGCCAGTCTCGGCCAGCCCTTGCGTCAGCGTGCCAATCCCCGGTCCGACCTCCAGCACCGTGTCGCCCGGTCCAAGGCCGGCGGCATGGACAATCGCCTGCAGGGTGCTGGGGCTGATCAGGAAGTTTTGCCCCAGTTTCTTGTCGGCATGCAGGTGAAAGGTTTTCAGGATGTGCATTGTTACTTCGCGGTCAACAATTTGCGGTCTCATATTCAACCCTCTTTTAGCGCGGCCAGCGCGCTCTCAAATTCTTCTCTTCGAATGCCATAGCGGTTTAAGCGGTTGACAAACTGCCGGGCATTGCCGTAGCCGATCCCCAGCCGCTCACCCAGCCGCGCCCGTTTTTCCTCGGCCCCGGGCGCGCCCGCCAAGCCATTTAGGTACAAGTCTTGGGCGCTAAACAATTCAACGACTTCGACCAATTCGCTTCTGGCCATGGCCAGGGCGCTGGCCACCGCTTCGGGCGATGCCTGCTCGATGCCGACATCGTTGTTGGCGGTCGCCGCCCGCCGCGGCACAAACGCATGCTTGGCCAGCGGAAAGCGGCTGGAGATCCGGCGGCGAATGGCATCACCGGCTTGATCCGGATCCAGCAGCAAAATCAGGCCGCGCCGCGCGTAAGCCGTCTCCAGTTGCTGCCACACGCCCCGGCGGATGCGTGCCCCGCCTGTGACGATGACGTCAGCCTCCACGGCCCGTTTCACCACGGCCACGTCGTTTTGCCCTTCCACCACAATGATCTCTTTGATCATACCATCGCCCCCTTACGCTGACAAGCAGCCGCGGACAGGCCTGTCCGCGGCTGCTTGTATAAAACTACTCTTCCAAAATATAAACCTTGATGGTGCGGCGGCCAAAGCGCATGGCTTCGCCGTAGCTTTCCATGCACAGGTCGATGCGGTTGCCGACAATCGCACCGCCCGTATCGGCTGCAATCGCCACCCCGTAGCCAGGAATATACACTTGCGTGCCATAAGGTATGACGCGCGGGTCAACCGCCACTACGCCGCGGCGCGCCCGGATGCCGGTCGAAGTGATGCCGGCGCCGTTGCCGTCCGTCGGCAGGTAAGCGGTGGCGACCATTGTCCGGACTGACTCGAAACGTTCTGAGCCGCGCGATGTTTCCACCACGTTCGCCGTTCCCGTCGCGATCAGTTCCGGCACCGGCTCCGACAGGATCGTCTCGCTGAGCGTTTCCTGTCCATGAGGACCGGTTTTAACCAACCGTTGCATGCGGCCTTCCTCGCCAGCGCGGAGCACTCGCTCCTCACCGCGTTCTAACTGAGTGTCCGGGCGTTTCTCTACACGAAACGCCGTGGGCGCCTCTTCCGGCTTGAAGGTTTCCCCTGCTGCTAGCACATGAATACGCATTCCGGAAACAGGCCTCGTTTCCGAAACCGGGAAGATAGACGCGGGGTCGGCCGGCAAGCCGGCCGCTTCCACCGCTTCCCTCACGGTGGCTTTCCCGGTCAAGAGCGGAATCTCCCGCTCACCATAAACGATCATGACTGGCACGGCGCGAATGACTTCAATCATTTTGCCGCCATGCTGCGAGTCAGCGACCCGCACGCCATCATTTTTTGCAAGATAGATGCCAGCCTGTTCCACCACAGCTTCTGGCTTGCTATAAACCGTGTATAACGTGATCGTCTTCCCGTCGGCTAATACCTGAACTTTTTGCGTCAGCGCTCCTCCTGTGAGGAAAAGTGACAGTACAAGCAAAGCAGTTATCAGCAGGGTCACCTTCGGCCGGCGGCGCATCCAATGGAATTTCTCCATCTTTTGTACCCCCTTTCTGAAAGCTTTTGAATTATATCACGCATTTTCCGGCGGTGTCAACTTGACTTTTTGTTTGTTTTGTGATAGCGACTGCGCAATTGTTATTTTCAACGGCCAGCGCGGCGAAAAATTCAATAGGGCAAAAGCCCCGTCCTTGCTGACAAAACGGCTTTTGCCCCATTTTTTTGCCGGCGCGAGCTTCTTGGGCTGCACCGCATTTTTGCTAGTCTTTTGTTAGTCGCAAAACCGCCGCCCGCACGCCTGCCCCGGCGGGTTTATTGCGAAACGGACAGGCCGAACAAGGCCTCCACGTTGCGGGTCGTCACTTCAGCAACCGCTTCCACCGGCAGGCCGCGCAGCTGAGCCAGTGCCTCGGCGACAAGCCGCACGTGCATCGGTTCATTGCGGCGTCCCCGCAGCGGATGCGGCGTCAAGTACGGCGAGTCCGTCTCCAGCAGGACACGTTCGAGCGGGACTTTGCGCGCGATCTCCTGCAGCTTGACCGCATTGCCGAACGTCAGCGGCCCGCCAAACGATACGTAAAAGCCCAGCTTAATGAGCTCCTGCGCCATTTCCAGCGATCCGGAATAGCAGTGGAAGACGCCCGGCAGACCCTTGCCCTCGCGCTTGATAATCGCCATGATGTCGCCGTGCGCATCCCGGTCGTGGATGATGACGGGCAGCGACAGCTGGCGCGCCAAATCTAGCTGGCGGGTCAGCACCGCCTGCTGCACGTCGCGCGGCGAATGGTCGTAGTAATAGTCCAAGCCGATCTCGCCGATCGCAACGACCTTTTGCTCGCCGGTCAGCTCAGCCAGCCGCGCCTCGTCGCCGGCCTGCATCAGCCGCGCCTCGTGCGGATGAAAACCCACCGCCGCCCACACCCGGTCGTAGCGCCGGGCGAGCTCGACGGCGACTTTCGAATCGGCCAGATCGGTGCCGGGGTTGATCACCCCGGCCAGCTCGCGCAGGCTGCGCTCGAGCACTTCTTCGCGGTCCGCATCGTAGCGGTTGTCGTCCAGATGCGCATGTGAGTCAAACACCTTCACGCCCGTCGCCTCATTTCACCCGGCTGCCCGGCGCCATATCCGGCGCGGCAACCAACGTCAGTTTTCCGTCCGGCGACGACGCGGCCAACACCATGCCGCGCGACTCAATGCCGCGAATTTTCGCCGGCTTGAGGTTGACGATCATCACCACGTTGCGTCCGACCAGTTCTTCCGGCGCGTAGTGCAAGGCGATGCCGGAAACGATCGTCCGCTGTTCCGTACCCAAATCAACGGTGAGCTTCAATAGCTTCTCCGTTTTTTCCACCTTCTCCGCCGCCAGAACCTTGGCGACCCGCAGATCCATGCGGGCGAATTCGTCGATCGAGACAGCCGGCGCTTCTTCCTCGGCCGGCGCGGCCTTCTCTACCGGAGCAGCCGCCTCCGCCTTGGCCGTTTTTTCTTTTTTCTCCGGTTTAGCCGCCTCAGCCGCCTCCGTCACCACTTCAATGCGCGGGAAAATTGCTTCCGCTTTTGACACGACAGTCGTCCCCTCCGGCAAAACGCCCCAGATTTTTGCTTCATTCAATGCAAGCGGCTGATCGGCCGCCAAGCCCAGCTGCGCCAGCACCTTCGGCGCGGTATGCGGGATAAAGGGCGAGACAAGGATCGCCACAATCCGCAGCGTCTCCGCCAGATGATACAAGACCGTATCAAGGCGCTCCTTCTTCGCCGGATCTTTCGCCAAGGCCCAGGGGCCGGTTTCATCAATGTACTTGTTTGCGCGGCTGATCAACGCCCACACGTCTTTTAAGACGGCATTGATTTCCAGCTTTTCCATGCCCGCCTCATACGCGGCGACCGTCTTGCCGGCCAGCGCCGACAACTCCAGATCGACCGGCTCGGACGGTCCGCCTTTTTTAATGACGCCGCCGTTGAAGCGATTGATCATGCTCACCGTCCGGTGCAAGAGGTTGCCCAGATCATTGGCCAGATCAGCATTGATGCGGGTAATCAGCGCATCGCGCGAGAAATTGCCGTCCGCACCCAGCGCAATTTCCTTCAATAAGAAATAGCGGATCGCGTCGGCGCCGAACTCCTCGATCAACAAGGTCGGATCGATGACGTTGCCTTTCGACTTGGACATTTTGTCCCCCTCGACGATCAGCCAGCCATGGCCATAGACCATCTTGGGAATCTCAATCCCCATGGCCATGAGCATAATCGGCCAGATGATCGAGTGGAAGCGGACGATCTCCTTGCCCACCAGGTGGATATCGGCCGGCCAGTAGTGGTTGAACTTCTCCTTATTGTCCAAGTACCCCGCCGCCGTCAGGTAGTTCACCAAGGCGTCGAACCAAACGTAAACGACATGCTTTTGGTCGAACGGCACCTTGATGCCCCAGTCAAACGTCGTGCGGGAGACACATAAGTCTTCCAGGCCCTGCTTCACAAAGTTGATCATTTCGTTGCGGCGCGAAGCCGGCTGGATAAAGTCGGGATGCTCTTCGATGTATTGAAGCCAGCGCGCTTCATATTTTGACATCCGGAAGAAATAACTCTCCTCCTTGACCGTTTCCACCGGACGCCCGCAGTCGGGGCACTTGCCGTCAACCAACTGCCGCTCCAGCCAGAACGTTTCGCACGGCGTGCAGTACAAGCCCGCATACTCGGACTTGTAAATGTCGCCCTGCTCGTAAATCTGCTGGAAAATATGCTGCACGACTTCATGGTGGCGCGCCTCGCTCGTGCGGATGAAGTCATCGTTGGAAACGCCGAGCTGGCGCCACAGTTTTTGGAAATTGGCCACGATGCCGTCGACGTAGGCCAGCGGCGTCATGCCTTTTTCCGCGGCCTTGCGTTGGATTTTCTGCCCGTGCTCATCCGAACCGGTGACGAACAGCACATCGTAGCCAGCCAGGCGCTTGTAGCGGGCGATCGAGTCGGCCAGCGTCGTGCAATAGGCATGGCCGATGTGCAGATTGTCGCTGGGATAATAGATCGGGGTGGTGATATAAAAAGGGCGTTTTGACATAACAAGCATCATCCTCCTAATTTTATTATTGTAACACATAAAGCAATAACATAAATACAACAAACATTCAATTCTGTTTATTTATTACAATTTACTCATTGACAATCAATGGCAATTTTGTTACTCTCTTAATGAACAAAATGTTCAAACGAATTAGGGGAAAGGGAAGGGGAACATTATGAAATCGACGGGGATTGTAAGAAAAGTAGACGAACTGGGTCGGGTTGTTATTCCCATCGAGTTGCGCCGCACTTTAGACATCGCTGAAAAGGACGCACTGGAAATTTACGTCGACAGCGACAAAATCATCTTGAAAAAATACGAACCAGCCTGCGTCTTCTGCGGCAACGCCGACGAAGTAACCAACTACAAGGGTAAAAACGTCTGCAAAGCCTGCTTGACGGAAATGGCTGCTAAAGCCTAACTCAACCGCGCGATTCAAGGGCAAGGGTCGCCTGGTAAACAAGCCGTTTGGGAAGCGAAAGATTTTTCGCTGCTTCCCGGACGGCTTCTTTTTTATCGCAGCCGGCCGCCATCAGCCGCTCCACTTCCCGGACGGCCTTTATTTCCGGCGCGGCCTCCGGCTCGCCGGCGCGCTCCTGATCCGGCTCCTCCGCCTGCGGCGGCGCGATGACCAGCGTGTACTCGCCGCGCGGCGCCACGTGCTCAAGCCGGTCCAGGCAGGCCTGGACAGTGCCGCGGAAAAACTCTTCATGCAGCTTGGTCAATTCACGGGCCATGACCATTTCCCGGTCGCCCCACACGGACAACATGTCCGCCAGCACGGTTTTCAGCCGGTGCGGCGCCTCATACAGCACGACCGTGGCCGGAACGCGCTTCCAGGCGGCCAGCTGCTCCTTGCGTTTTTTCACCGTCTTGGGCAAAAAGCCGCCGAAGAAAAAGGGGACGGCCGGCAACCCGGACGCCACCAGCGCGCACAAGGCGGCGTTTGCGCCAGGAATCGGCACGACCGGAATCTGCTCGGCCAGCGCCAGCTTCACCAGGTCTTCGCCGGGATCGGCCAAGCCAGGAAAGCCGGCGTCGCTAACCAGCGCAACCGTCTCGCCGGCCAAGAGCCGCGCAATCAGTTCCGGCCCGCGCACGGCCTTGTTGTGTTCGTGGTAGCTGACCAGCGGCTTCTTGATCCCCAAGTGATGCAATAAACCAACCGTCCGCCGCGTATCCTCAGCGGCGATAACCGTCGCCTGCGCCAGCATGGCGGCCGCCCGCGGCGTCATGTCGTCCAAATTGCCGACCGGCGTGGCGCAAATGTAAAGCGTGCCTGTCTCTGCCATGCCTATCCCCTCCTCAAGCCGCTGTCACCGCTGTACCAGCGCAAGGCTTCTTGTGTATAGTTTCTGCCGTCGCGTTCATAAAGAATGAGCGGCGGCGCCGTCTCCAAGCCTGGTTTTCCGCCGCGCACAGCTTCGACCAGCGCCAATTGCGCCGGTCGCCCAGCGCGGGCGTGCACAAGCTGGAGTCGTTTTGGCTCCAGCCCCGCCGCGCGGAAGGCGACGCACAGGTCAACCAGCCGCTCCGGCAGGTAGCAAAACGCGGCCCGGCCCCGATAGCGCACGGCAAAAGCCGCCGCGCGCACGAACTCCTCCAAGAGCGTCTCCTGCTCGTGGCAGGCAGCCTGCTGGACCGCCGCCTTGCGGATCTTGCCGCTCGCCATGCGGCGGTATGGCGGATTCGCCACCACCAAATCGAAGGTTCCGGCCGAAACATAAGCAGCGACGTCGCGGATATCGCCCCGAACCGCCTTGACCTGCGCCAGCCGATTATAGGCCACGCTGTCGGCAAACAGCTCCGCCACGTCGGCCGACAGCTCAATGCCCGTCACCGATTTTGCCCCGCGCGCCGCAACAAGCAGCGAAACGGCGCCGGTGCCGGCGCCCAGCTCAAGCACGGACGCCTCCCGCACCAAATAGGCGAAGGAGGCGAGAAGCACGCTGTCCGATGTGTAGTTGAACGTATCCGGCCGCTGCCAGAGCGACAAGCCGCCCCAGGGCAGCGTATCCAGCCGCGGCTTTTGTTCCGTTTTATTCATGACCTTCGACTTCGTCCCCCACATCATCCCACGGCACCATGATAACTTTTTTGTTGTCGAGCTTGATCGAGGCGTTGCGTTCCTTTTTGTTGAGCGACACAACCACGCCTTCACCGGAGGTTGTGATGACCCGGGCCCCGACCCGCGGCGCTCCGTCCGTCGCCTTTTTCTTGCGTTCGCCTTCATAGAGGTAATTTTCATATTTCAGGCAGCAAAGCAGCCGGCCGCAGATGCCGGAAATTTTCGTCGGATTGAGCGACAGGTTTTGGTCTTTGGCCATGCGAATCGAGACTGGTTCAAAATCACCCAAAAAAGTGGAGCAGCACAAAGGACGGCCGCAGCCGCCGATGCCGCCGATCATCTTGGCCTCGTCGCGCACGCCGATCTGACGCAGTTCGATCCGGGTTCTGAACACAGACGCCAAATCCTTGACCAATTCCCGAAAATCGATGCGCCCTTCCGCCGTAAAATAGAAAATCATTTTATTGACGTCAAACGTGAATTCCACGTCGACTAAATTCATCGGCAGCTTGTGCTCTTTTATTTTTTTCTCACACAGCCCAAAGGCCTCTTTTTCCCGTTCGTGGTTTTGCGCGATTTTGCGTTTGTCTTCCTCGCTCGCCTTGCGCAACACCGTTTTCAGCGGCATGACAACTGTTTCTTCGGCCACTTCGCGCGGCCCCACCACAACTTCGCCAAACTCAAGGCCGCGAGCCGTTTCCACGATCACGTCGTCACCTTTTACCGCCCCGGTCTGGTCCGGATCAAAATAGTATATTTTACCGGCGCTCTTAAAGCGCACTCCCACTACGATCGGCAAAATGGCTCCTCCTTTTTATACACGGAATTTATTCGAATACAACAAGCTTCCAATACTAGACGCGGATTGCCCCGCACTGCCAGATCCCGCTCCGCCGCTTCCACCACCCGGGCCAAACGGCAAACCTGTTCCAGCGGCAGGCGGCTGACGCCCGCTTTCAAGCCCAGGCACTGCTGCCAGGCTTCGCGGCAAAAAGCCGTCAGCACCAGCGTGAATAACTGCGCTTCCTCCGCCTTTACCTCTTCCAGCCAGGGCGCCAGCTGCCAGATGCGGGTCACGTCAGCTACCGGCAGGGCCGCCAGGAGCTTTTGCACCTTGTCGCGCATCTCGACCGCCGGCCCTTGCGCCAAAGACAACGCGCGCCCCATCGAGCCGCCAGCCAGCTCGGCCGCTACAAGCGCCGCAGCCGGCTCAACACCGCGTTCCGCAAGCAGTCCCGCAACCGTCTCTTCCGGCAGCGGCGCGACCGGCAGCCGGATCGCGCGCGAGCGGATCGTCGGCAACACGCGCTGCTCTTCATCGGCTGTCAGCAAAAAGACCCACGGCACAGCCGGTTCCTCCAATAGCTTTAAAAAGCTGTTGGCCGCCTCCTCCGTCATGCGGTCCGCCTGCGTCAAAACCGCCACCCGCGAGGCCGCCAGCCGCGGCGGAAAGGGCGCCTCCGCCTGCAGTTGGCGGATGAGGTCGCGCTTGAAGCTGAGCCCTTCCGGCTTCAGCAGGATCAAATCCGGGTGGGCGCCTTCGGCAAACCGCTGGCAAGACAGACAGCGTCCGCACGGTCCGTCCGCCTGGCCGCACAGGATCGCCTGGGCGAACGCCATTGCCAGCGTCCGCTTGCCCGTGCCGTTTTGCCCCACAAAGAGCATGGCGTGCGGCTTGCGCGACGCCGTCAGCCAGCGTCGGATGAAGCGTTCGATCGCCGCCTGCCCGCGCATCCTTGCCAACGGGGTCAAGGGTTCCTTATGCATTTCCATCAGGTATACAGATCCACCAGCAGGCCGCGGATGGAGTCCAGCTTTCCGAGGACCTTCAGCTGCGCCGCCTGCCCGGTCCGCACATCTTCAGCCAATCCGGCCAATTCATTATCCACCTTGCGGATGGTGGAAAAAACTTTTTGTCGCCCCCGGCCGTCCCAGCCCATGCGGGATTCCAATAAAAAAGCCCGGTTCACTGTTTCGCCGAGGAACTGGCGGACCAGATTGCGATACTCCTTTAGATCGGCAAAAGTCGGCACTTTGCCCAGTTTCTCGCCCTGCTCGTCAATTTTTTGCATGAGCGCCGCCAAGCGCTCGCGGTATTGATCATCAGTCTGGTTCGTCAGTTCCGCCGCGAAATGCTGCGTCACCCGCTCACCGCGCCCGGCCGGTTCCCGCTCGCTGGCCACAGCCGGACTGGCCGTGCGCGCCGCTTGTATCTTCATTCGCTCTCCACCTCTTTTTTCTGCGCCAAAAAAGCTTCCCAGGCGGCCGTCATCGCCAAAAAAACTTCGTCTTCACCCCGACCGGCGTCAAGCGTGACGATGCGCGCCGGAAACCGCGCCGCCAAAGTCAAAAAGCCGCTGCGCACCGCCTGTTGAAAAGCCAATCCTTCCTGCTCCATCCGGTCTTGTCCGCCGCGCTTGCCCATCCGCGCCTGGAGCAAGACCGGGTCGGCGTCAAACAAAAATGTCAGGTCCGGCCCCAGGCCGCCAGTGGCGAAATCATTCGTTGCCTGCACCGTTTCTAGCGGCAGGCCGCGCACCATGCTCTGATAAACAAGCGTAGAGTCGCAAAACCGGTCGCACAAAACGATATGACCGGCCTCCAGCGCTGGGCGGACAACCGTCCGCACATGCTCCGCCCGGGCGGCCAAATACAAAAGCAATTCGGCCCGCTCGCCCAGCGCCATGTCAGGCGAAAGCAAGATCGCCCGGATCGCTTCGCCGGCCGGCGTGCCGCCTGGCTCCCGCGTGGTGATCACGCGCGAACCCCGGCACCGCAGGTAATCGGCCAAGCGCGCCATCTGTGTTGTTTTCCCTGCGCCGTCGGGGCCTTCCACCGTCACAAACAGACCTTTTTTCATCCTTCGTCCACCACCTGTATTGTTTCAAACCGTTCGTCCTGCGGTCCGGATAAATAAAGCCCCAGCGCTTTCGCCGCCAGGCACCATTCCAGGATCGCCGGCGAAATTCGCTCCCCCGGCAGCAGCACCGGCACGCCGGGCGGGTAGAAGGTCACCGGCTCGGCCGCAACGCAGCCGACCGCCTCGCGAACCGGCCGGCTCCGCTTGTCGGCAAAAAAAGCCGCGCGCGGCAGCATCGCCAGTGCCGTTTGCTGCGGCGCCGCCGGCAGCAGCTCCTTCGGACGCCGCGCTCTCGGCTGCGCCGCCAGGTTCACGAACGCCGCTTCCACCGCGTCCGCCACTTCGGGGGCGTCGCCGAGCGTGATCAAAAGCAGCACGTTATTTTGATCGACCAGTTCCACCTGGAAGCGTGACTGGCGGCGCAAAATCCGCTCCGCTTCCACGCCGGTCAGGCCGAGCCCAGACACGCTGACGGTTATTTTGCACAAATCGACGCTGCTCACGCCGGCCGTCCCGGCCCGTTCCGCCCCGAAACAAAATAAGCCGTCAATATGATTAATGCGTTGGCGGATCATTTCCGCCAACGCTACCGCGCCGCCGATCAGTTCCGCTCCTTGCTCCTCCAGCTGTGCGATGGCCGCATCAAGTGAAGCCAAGAGCCAATAGTTCGGGCTGGTTGTCTGCAGCACCGCCAGCGCCGCCGCCGCCCGTTCGCCGCTGACCAGGCTCTGCTTGCCGACATGCAGAACCGAAGCCTGCGTCAGCGCCCCCAGAAGCTTATGCGTGCTCTGCGCCACCAAGTCAGCGCCCTGCGACAGCGCTGAAGGCGGAAGCCGCCGGTCAAAGCCAAGGTGCGGACCGTGGGCCTCATCCACCAGGACGGGGATTCCCCGTCCATGCGCCAGCCGCACAATCGCAGCCAAATCACAGCTGCCGCCGTAATAGTTGGGCGTCGTCACCAAGACTGCCTGTATGTCGGGCTGCTCGGCCAACGCGGCCTCAACCGCCGACGGCAGCACCTGTCCGGCGATTCCCAGTTCGTCGTCCGTTTGCGTCGCCACAAAAACCGGCTCCGCGCCGGCCAAAATCAGGCCGCCCAGCACGGAGCGATGGGCATTGCGGGCGACGAGCACTTTGCCGCCCGGCCGCACCGCCGCCAGCAGCATGGCGTGAATTGCCGACGTCGTGCCGTTGACGACAAAAAAGGTCCGGGCCGCGCCGTACACCCGCGCCGCCCGCTCCTGCGCCAGCTTGATGCAGCCCGCGGGCGAAAACAAGTCGTCCAGCTCGTGCATCAACGAAACATCCATCGCCAGCGCCTCGGCGGTAAACAGACGGGCAAGCGCCGGATGCATGCCGCGGCCATATTTGTGCCCCGGCGTATGAAAAGGAAGGGCTTCTTCCCGTCGATAGGCTTCCATCGCTTCCAGCAAAGGCAGCGATGCCTTTAAAGTCTCCATCTTGCTCTCTCCCGAGCCGCTTTTTGTCTTTCATTGTAACACAGCGGCCCGTCGGTCACAATGCGCTCTTGCCCTGCAGCGGAATCCGCAGGCGGATTCGCGTGCCCTGATTGACGCCCGACTCGACAGCAACCTCGCCGCCAAGCAGCTTGGCCCGCTCCCTGATCCCCATCAAGCCGAATGACTCCTCGCCGATCGTCTGCATGTCGGCAATGCCCTGGCCGTCATCCTCAATCTGCGCGTTGACGAATTGGTGCGAATAGTCTAATTGCACGACAACATGGCTGGCCTTGGCATGCTTTTCCACATTCGTAACCGCTTCCTGCACGACACGGAACACCCCTACTTCGACGTGCGAATCGAGCCGCTTTGCCGCGCCGGTTACCCGCAGCTCGCAGATCAGACCCGTGCGTTTTTCCGCGCCCTCCATCAGGCGCCGCACAGTGGCGACCAAGCCTAAGTCGTCAAGCGTCATCGGCCGCAGGTCAAAGATGATCTTGCGCACTTCCGCCAGGGAGTTGCGCACTAGCGTGCGCAACTCCTTGAGTTCATTGCGCGCGCGTTCCAGATCCGAGTCGAGAAAATGCTCGCACACCTCGGCGCGAAAGACGATGTTCGCCATCGACTGGGCGGGACCGTCATGGATTTCACGCGCCACGCGGCGCCGTTCCTCTTCCTGGGCCTGGATGATTTTCGCCCCAAAAAACTGGCGTTGCTGCAATGTCTCCAGCTGATTGACAACCCCGCCCATCTCGGCGCTCAAGTAGCTCAGCACGACGCCGACCTGTGAGACGAGACGCTCCGCTTTGTCCACCGTTTCCCTCAAGGCCCGCAGGCGCACTTCCGCCTCGTCCCGCATGCGCCGCAAGCTTTGTTCCTGCGAGCGCAGCACCGCCAGGTCAACCTGAAGGCGGTTGGCCTCCTCATACGCTTCCTTGATATTCGTTTCCGAGTAGCGCTGGAAATCGCGGCTCACTTCCATCAGCCGCAGCCGCGAACGCCGCTCCCGCTTTTCAATGTCATCCACCTTGAAAATAACCTCGGCCGTCTGCTGCTTGAGGCGTTCCACATCCCGTTGAACATGCTCCATCTCGCGTCTGGCCGCTTCGTAAATGTCAAAAATCTGGCCTTTGCTTTTTTCAACCGCCTCGATTGTGCTCTTAACGATTTTATCCAGCTCTTTTGCCCCATTTAGCGCCATATCCCGGCCCCCCATACCCCCTGTGCCCACCAGGCACTATCAACTTAAATTATAGCAAATTTCAAGCCCTTATAGCAAAATAACTCAAAAAAGGGCCCCTCAAGCAAGCTTGAGGGGCCCCGGCTTCATCCTGCCTTTATACCTGGAAGCGCGCCACCGCTTCACGCAAATCATTCGCCAACATGGCCAGGCTTTGGCTCGAAGACGCGATCTCCTCCATGGAGGCAGACTGCTCTTCGGTCGCGGCCGACACATTTTGCGACTGGCTGGAGGCCTGTTTGCTCAAGCCGTCGATCCGCTGCACAGCTCCCACGATTTGCTCGCTGCCGGAGGCCATGGAACTGACCGCAGCGGAGATCTCCTTCACCTGGCCCGAAACAAGCGTCACAAGCGAAACAATCTCGCGGAATGCCGCTCCGGCTTCCGCCACCACGTCAGCGCCCACCTTCACTTCCCGGGTGCCGTCATTCATCGCGGCAACGGCCTTGTCCGTATCTTGCTGGATGCCACCAATCAAAGCGGCGATCTTTTCCGTGGCCTGCTGCGACTGCTCGGCCAGCTTGCGCACCTCTTCTGCAACTACAGCAAAGCCACGCCCTTGCTCGCCGGCGCGGGCGGCTTCAATCGCCGCATTGAGCGCCAAAAGGTTCGTCTGTCCGGCAATGCCGGCGATCGTTTCCACAATCTGGCCGATTTCCTTGGAGCGCTCGCCCAATTCAGTAACCACTTGCGCCGATGCGCTGACAGTCTGTTCAATCTTGCCCATCTGCCCGACCGCCCGTTCAACGGACTGATTGCCGACCTGCGCCTTGCCGGCCGCTTGCGCCGACTGGTCGGCGACCATGTTTGTCGTTGCCGCAACCTGCTGGATACCGGCCGACATGTGTTCGACAACCGACGTCGTTTCTTCAACAGCGCTCAGCTGCGCCTCCGCTCCGCTCGCCACCTCCGTGATGGCGATCGCGACCTGCGTGGCCGCCTGAGCCGACTGTTCGGCGCTCGCGGTCAGCTCCTCGCTGGACGCCGCCAGTTGCTCCGCTTCAGCATGCACCTTGCCCACCAAGGCGCGCAAATTGGCGCGCATATCCCGGAAGCCCTGCGCCAGTTGCCCAATTTCATCCTGCGACGAGGCATCGATCTCCCGCTCCCGCAAGTCCCCTTGCGCTAAAAGCAGACACTCGTCGCGAAGGGCCACAATCGGCTTGGCAAACTGCTTGGCGATGAACACAATCGCCGCCACAGCAGCAGCCAAGCAAACCAGCGCGACCGCCAGCAGCGTTTTGGCCAGCGCATTCGTTTCCTTGTTCATCTCGGCTTCCGGTGCTGCGACCATCATAATCCAGCGCTGGTCGCCCGGCAAATCAACCGGCGTCGCCACGGCAATCCGCTTCACGCCGTCGACAAACGTATAGGCGCCCTGGGTTTGCTTTCCTGAGTCCCGCACCGCCTTAAAAAGACTAATCAGGCTGTCATCCAACTCCGCTTGGGCCAGCTTTAATTCAGCATTGATTTTTTTCTCCGCCAAATTCAGCTTCCCGACCAAATCGGGACGCGTCGGATGGGCGATAATCATGCCCGAGTCATCAGCCAACTGGCCATAGCCGGTGTCCAGAAACTTGAGGCCCTTCACCGCTTCCGTCAGGCGGTCGGTGGAAAATGTCCCGATCAGCACGCCGTTTAACTGGCCATTATGTACAACAGGAACCGCCGCCACAACGGCCAGCTTGCCGGTCGCCCTGGACAACAGCGGATCGGAGACAGCCGGTTTGCGGGTCTCGAGAACTTTTTTAAAGTAAGCCCGGTCGCTGTAGTTGCCGGTCGCTCCGGTATTGTTCACGCTCGACCCGTCGGGCGAGACAAAGACGATCACGTCAAAGGTGTTGAGCCGCTTAAACGTTTCATTCAAGGCCTCCGCCATGTTGGCCTTGTCGCCGCTGCGGACGCGCTGGATGCTCGCCAAATCTTCAAGGTGTCCCAGCATCATGTCGACATCGGCATGAACGCGCTTGGCGTAGTCGGTTCCCACGGCAGCCGCCGTTTGGCCGACGCTCTTTGAAAGGGAATCATGCGAAAAATAATAGCTTACCCCCGCCAGCCCGCCGAGGGCGACCAAAAACAGAGGCACCAGCATGACCAATAGTTTCGTTTGGATAGTCCGAGTTCCCAACTTTGCACGCTCCTTTTCCGAAATAAATTGCACCCGCCGTCAGCTGAACAGATAAAAAGAAAGGCCGGACGCGCGCCAGCCTCTATCAGCAACTAACTCTCATCAATTGGCAGCGTGGCGATCATAGGCTGTTGCCCTTAGACCCATGGCTTTGCGTCATTGCCTTTCGGCAAGTTTGCCTAGTATGCAGTTGTTTAAAATAAGCGAGTTACTTATTATTAAAACGTATTTAGCCTGTTGCGTCAACACCGCCAGGTCAATTCCGATAAAAACGCGTCATTGCCGCAACAGCGCCGGTCATCGCGCCTGCATAATCACGCCGCCGCCCAGCACGTAATCCCCGTCATAAAAAACAACCGCCTGCCCCGGCGTAATCGCCCGCTGCGCTTCTTCGAAGACGACGGTTGCCTGCCCCGCCTCGTCAACCGTCAGCGTCGCCGCCGCCTCTTTGTGGCTGTAGCGGATGCGCGCCCCGACCGCCCACGTTTCGCCGACGGCCGGCCGCGCACCGACAAAGTGCAGCTTCGCTGCCGTCAGCCGGTTGCTGAACACTGCGCCAGATGGGCCAACAATAACTTGATTTTTGTCCGCGTCAAGCGCCACGACAAACAGCGGCTCCGACCAGGCGATCCCCAGCCCCTTGCGCTGTCCGACCGTGTGAAAGGCAATGCCGCTGTGTTTACCGATCACCCGTCCGTCCAAGTGCACGATGTCGCCCGGCCGATAGAGATCGGCGGCGTGGCGAAGCAAGAAGGCCTTGTAATCGCCGTCCGGAATAAAACAGATGTCCTGGCTGTCCTTTTTCGACGCCACCGGCAAACCGTAGGCCGCTGCTAAGCGCCGCGTCTCATCCTTGCTCGTCATCGAGCCCAAGGGGAAAAGCACCCGCGGCAACGTCGTCTGATCCAGGTGATACAGCACATACGACTGGTCCTTCGTCAAATCAGCCGCTTTGCGCAGCCGCCAGCGGCCACCCTCGCCTTCAATCCGCGCGTAATGGCCGGTGGCGACATAGTCGCATTCAATCATCCGGGCCTTCTCCAGCAGCGCATCGAACTTCAGGCTGAAGTTGCAATTGATGCAGGGATTCGGCGTCCGTCCGGCCGCATACTCCGCAATAAAACAATCAACCACGTCCGTGCGAAAACGCTCCTTCAAGTTGAGCGTATAGTGGGGTATGCCGAGCACCTCAGCCACCCGCTTGGCGTCGTTGACGTCAGACAGCGCGCAGCAGGTGCGGCTCGTTTTTTGCTCCGGCGCCGCCTCGTCGCTCTCCTCCCACAGACGCATGGTTGCGCCAATCACCTCATAGCCTTGCTCCAACAGCAAGGCCGCCATAACCGAACTATCCACGCCGCCGCTCATCGCGGCCAGCACTCTTTTCTTACGCATGTGACTCCCCCCCGCACTTTCCCAAAAGCATCCCTAGTAGTTCATAATACCGCAACCAGCCCGGACAAGACAAGCCGGCAAGAAGAATTATATCCGACAATCCCGATCTCTTGTATAATATAGAGTAAGCCGCCTGGCTACATCCGTCGAAGATCAGATCACAAAGGAGGCATTCACTTGCAAGCCATCTTGGAACAGCTGGAAAAAACCGCCCGCATCGAACGGGATGATCTCATAAAGCTGCTGGCGGACGACTCGCTGGACGAGGCCATTTTTGCCGCCGCCGACCGCGTTCGCCGGCAAACCGTTGGCGATGCCGTACACCTGCGCGGGCTGATTGAATTCTCCAACATCTGCAAACAAAATTGCTGCTACTGCGGTCTGCGGCGCGACAACGCCAACGTCCACCGCTACCGCATGAAGGCGGAGGAAATCATCCGTTTGGCCGAACATGCCAAAGCGCTCGGCTTCCAAACCCTCGTCCTGCAATCCGGCGAGGACGATTATTTCACCCCGGAGCGCCTGACCCCGATCCTCAAGGCAATCAAGGCGCTGGGCTTCGCCATCACCCTGTCAATCGGAGAAAAACCGCCTGAAGTCTACGCCGCGTATAAAGCCGCCGGCGCCGACCGCTATCTGCTGCGCATTGAGACGACCAACAGCACGCTCTACGGCCGTTTTCATCCCGGCATGAGTTTTGACAACCGGCTCGCCTGCCTCGCTGCGCTGCGGGAGGAAGGCTTCGAGGTGGGGACGGGCTGCCTCGTCGGCCTGCCCGGCCAGACCTTGGGCGACCTGGCCGACGACCTGCTGTTTTTCCAGGCGATCGATGCCGATATGATCGGCCTCGGCCCCTTCATCCCTAATCAGGACACGCCCCTGGCCGAAGCGGCGGGCGGAAATTTTCAATTGGCAAGAAAAGTAATGGCGCTGGCCCGCTTGCTGCGGCCAGACGCCAATATTCCCGCCACCACGGCTATGGAGGCGCTTCACCCGCAGGGCAGAATCCTCGCCCTGCAAAGTGGCGCCAATGTTATTATGCCCAATGTGACCGAGGGCGACTACCGCAGCTGGTATGTGCTTTACCCCGGCAAAGTCGGCGTGCACGATACGCCGGAAAACAGCGTGGAGGCAATCCGGAAAAAGATTGCCGCCATCGGCCGCACCATCGGCCAGGATCAAGGCTTCCGCTCAAAGCGTCCCTGACTCAGGCTCGAGTCGGGCGAGCCGCCTCAAGCTCGTCAGAAAAGCACCAGCGGCCGCGGCCGCAATATTTTGCCAGATACATGGCCTGGTCAGCCTGGTAGATGAGTTCCTCGGCCGCGATGGCCGACTCCTCCACATACGCGATCCCGATGCTGGCGGAGACGCAAATCAAGTGCCCATCAATAAAAAACGGTTCACCAATGGTGCTGAGCAAGCGTTCTGCGACTTGCTCGGCATCTTTTCTTTTTGACAAGGACGGCAGCACCAGCACAAACTCGTCCCCACCGATGCGGCTGACGATGTTTTCCGCGCCATCGCCGCCTCGGTACAAAAGCAGGTCGCTGGCCCGAACCGCGCCTTCCAAGCGGCGTGAAACCTCTTTGAGAAGCTCATCGCCTGTTCCGTGCCCGTAGGTATCATTGACGCGTTTCATTCCGTCCAAATCGAAAAACATCACCGTCATGGGCGTCAAGCGCCGTTTGGCCAGATCAATCAGCTCCGTCAAGTGCTCATCGAGCCAGCGCCGGTTGGGCAGCTTAGTCATCGGATCGTGGTACGCCTGAAAGCGCATCACTTCTTCCATCGCCCGCCGGTCAGTTATGTCCCGGACAAACACGGCGATGTACGCCGCCTGAGCGCCGTCGCAAGCCACCGGCGAGAGCGATATCTCATACCAGTGACCAAGCATCGCCAAATCAAAGCGTGTTCCCTTCCGGCTCAGCAACGCCTCCGCCGCCTGCTTTTTCAACAACCTACGCTTATCCGCCCGCAAAAAAGCAAGCGGGTTATGGCCGAACAGCTGTTTTCGCTCCCTGCCCAATAGTGCGGCCATCGCGCCGTTAATTTCCTCAATATGAAATGAGCGGTTGAGCAGCAAAAAAGGGTCGCCAATCGCCTGCAAGGCCGCCTCTAGCACCCGCGCCCTGCCAGCCGCTGCAGGGCAGTCCGCCTTATCAGTCCCTGTCCGAATGTCAGGTTCCGGTCGCACGAAACCACCGCCTTAAGTCCCATTTTTCACGTTAAATTCTTCGACGTCGACCAGAAAAATCCTGTAAGATAAATTCAAGTTCGACGAAGAGTTTGAAAAACTTTTCCCAAGACAGCCGTTCAGGCCAGCAGGCGGCCGGCGGCCAGCAAAATGCCGGCGCAGGCTTCGGCGTCGCTCGCCGCGTCATGATGCACCAGCGGCAAGCCCAGATAGTCAGCTACGGTGTTGAGCTTGTGATTGCACAGGTCCGGCCACATGCGCCGCGCAACATACAGCGAATCCAGATAGGAAAAGGACGGGGTCCTGATCCCGTAGCAGCCCAGCGTCGCCCGCAGCACGTTCATGTCAAATGCGGCGTTGTGCGCGGCCAGCACATTGCCCGCCACATAAGGGGCCAATTCCGCCCACACCTTTTCAAAGCTGGGCGCGTTGGCAACCGTAAGCGCATCGATCCCATGCAAATACGTAAACGTAAACCGGTTTTCCGGCGGCTTGATCAGCCAGCACCGCCGCTCGACCACCGCGCCCCGTTCAACGCGCACCAAGCCGAGCTGGCAGGCGCTGTCCCGGCGTTCGCTGGCCGTTTCAAAGTCAAGCACCGTTATCCCCGTGACCAGGCTTTTACAGAGCTGCTCCCGCCAGTCAGGGGCCTTTTTTTGTTCCATCGTCAAATCGCTTGCCTCCAACATCAGTGTCATACCTCTACTATAACAAAAAAGCGTGACAACGAGGTGTCACGCTCAAAATTTTTCCGCTTCTAGTGATTGAGTATCCGGCTCAAAAATTGTTTCGTACGCTCATTCTGCGGGTTGGCAAAAAACGCCTGCGGCGGCGCCTCTTCGACGATCGCCCCATCCGCCATGAACACAACGCGGTTGGCCACCTCGCGGGCAAACCCCATTTCATGCGTCACAACCACCATCGTCATGCCGTCGCGCGCCAAGCCCTTCATCACTTCCAGCACTTCCGCGATCATTTCCGGATCAAGCGCGGAGGTCGGCTCGTCAAACAGCATCACCTGCGGGTGCATCGCCAAGGCCCGGGCAATCGCCACGCGCTGCTGCTGGCCGCCCGACAGCCTGGACGGATAGGACTGCGCCTTTTCCGGCAAGCCGACCTTTTTCAACAGGGCCATGGCCGTCGCTTCCGCTTCCGCCCGCGTTTTGTTCTGCACATGGATCGGGCCCATGGTGATATTGTCAAGCACGTTTTTATGGTTGAACAGGTTGAACTGTTGAAAAACCATGCCGGTCAACTGCCGGGCCTGGTGCAGGTTAGCCTGGCTGGCGTGCACGGAAATGCCGTTTACCGTCACCGCTCCGCCCTGAATCGTCTCCAGGCCGTTGATCGTGCGCAGCAGCGTGCTTTTGCCGGAGCCGCTCGGTCCGATCACGACGACCACCTCGCCCGGCGCCACCGTCAGCGACACGTTTTTCAGCACCTCCAGCGGGCCGAAACTTTTACATACATTCGTTAGCTTAATCACTTTCCGCCAGCCTCTTTTCCAGCTTTCTCACCACTAAGGACAGCCCAAACGACAAGATGAAGTAGAAGGCGGCAATCGCCAGCCATACCTCAAACGCCCGGAAAGTGATGGTTACGATGTTTTTCGCCACATAAGTCAGGTCCGTCACCGCAATCACCGACACCAGGGACGAATCCTTGACCAAGGTGATGAACTGTCCGGCCAGTGGCGGCAAAATCCGCTTGATCGCCTGCGGCAAAATAATGAGACGCATCGCCTGCCAGTCCGTCATGCCGATCGACAAGGCGGCTTCGAGCTGCCCGCGGTGGATCGACTGGATGCCGGCGCGGATAATTTCAGTAATGTAAGCGCCGGAAAAGAACGACAGCGCCAGAACGGAGGCCGCCAGCGGCGAAAGGCTGAAAAACACGCCTAAGCCAAAATAGATGAACAAGATTTGAATGAGCAGCGGCGTATTGCGAATCCATTCCACATAAACGTTACCGATGCTGCGCAGTAAAAAGGACTTGGAGGTGCGGCACAAAGCGCCCGCCACCCCCATGATGCTGCCCAGTATAATCGATAAGATGGAAATTTGAATCGTCATGTACAGCCCATCGAGAATGGCCGGCAAATACTCGCGCAGGACGCCAAAATCCAACTGGTACACAGGCTTAATCCCCCATCGTCAGTGCTTATTTCTTAGGCGGCACCATGTCCCACCATTTCATGTCGACAAACCAATAATTATACGCTTTTTTCGACTCTTCGCTGGCTTTGTATTTTTTAACGAATTTGTTCACTTCGGCCAGCAGCTCCGGATTGCCCTTCGGAACGGCAATGCCCAGCTCCTCCGTTGTAAACGGTTCTAAGATGGCGTAGGTCGCATCACTGTTCATCTTATTGTAAATGGCAACCCAAGGCACTTCATGAATAACCGCGGTCGCCTTGCCGTTCAGCAATTCCAGACCGGCCAGCGCCGAACCTTCAAACTTCTTCACTTCCGCATTCTTGAACATTTTCGTCGCCGTTTGGTCAGCTGTCGTGCCCATGGAGACGGCAATGACATTGCCTTTTTGGTCAAGGTCCTGCCACGTTTTTACGTTCGGATAGTTCTTGTTGACCAGCATGGCCTGGCCGGAGGTGAAGTATGAATCAGAGAAATCCACTACTTCCTTGCGCTTGTCGGTGATCGTCATGCCGGCGATGACAACGTCGATCTTTTTCGCCTGCAGGGCCGGAATCAAGCCGCTGAACGCATAGTTCTGGAATTCGACTTCCACGCCCAGTTCTTTTCCAAGCGCCTTGGCAACTTCAATATCAAAGCCAACGAGTTGGCCGTTTTTATCCGCCATTTCAAACGGGTAATAGCCAGTCGCCGTACCAACAACCAACTTGCCTTTTTTCTTAATTGCATCGACTGCCGTTTCTTTTTTGGCCGTACCGCAACCGGCCATGGCGACCGCCAGTACGCAAACCGCCATCAAGCCCGCGACCGTCTTCACCCAGTTTTTCATAATAGCCCCCCTATATTAATGTAAATTACGTAACTAATTATAAATTCAGGCGGGGAATAACACAAGCTGTTTTCGTGAGACTCCTTCCATTGCGAGCGAAAAGAAAACCGCCCGGGTGTAAAATTGCTTACACCCGGGCGGCGACTTTACGCGATGCCTCGCGCTTGCTAAAACCAGCGAAGCGTTACCAGCTCATCGCAAAAAGCTGCCCTCATCGCCGGCCCGCACAGCGCGCTTCCGCGACGCACCCGCCACCAAGCGCAACGGCCCGCCACTCCTTTTTTGCCACCTCTGGCTTGCCTGCAAAGTGCTTCGTGATCGCCTGCTGCAAAAACGCTTCCGGGACGGCCTGCGTGGCCTCGACCAGCGCCCCCAGCGCCACCATGTTGGCCAGGTGAAGGTCGCCGCACGACTCCGCCAGGTCGTTCATCGGCACATAGTAGGTGCGGATATCGCTGCGCGCCGCTTTTTGTTTGACCAGCGAACTGTTGATGATCAGCACACCGCCCTGACGCACGGTCCGCTCAAACCGCTCCAGCGAAGGTTCGTTCATCACCACCATCGCGCTTGGTTTCGTTACGACCGGACAGCCAATCGGCTCATCGGAGATAACGGTCGAGCACGAGGCCGTGCCGCCGCGCATCTCCGGACCGTAAGACGGCATCCAGGAAACTTCTTTGCCCGCCAGCATGCCGGCATAAACCAGCATGCGGCCGGCGAGCAGCACGCCTTGACCGCCAAAACCGGCAAACATCACTTCATGTTCCATCTGCTTCCACCTCCGCCTTGATAACCCCCAGCGGAAATCGCTGCACCATGCGCTCGCCAATGAATTGATCGGCCGCCACCGGCGTCATCCCCCAGCCAGTCGGACAGGCTGACAACACTTCCACAATCGAAAAACCGTCGCCCCGCAGCTGGCAAGAAAACGCCTCTTTAATCGCCGCCTTCGCCTTTTTGATGTTGGCGGGCGTGTTCACCGCCACCCGCGCCGCATACTTGGCGCCATCCAAGGTCGCCAGCATTTCCGGCATGCGGATCGGCGCGCCGGCGTGCGATACCTTGCGCCCGTCCGGCGACGTCGTCGTCACTTGCCCCTCCAGGGTCGTCGGCGCCATCTGGCCGCCGGTCATGCCGTAAATCGCATTATTCACAAAGATGGTCGTGAACCGTTCGCCGCGCATCGCCGCATGGACAATTTCCGCACAGCCAATCGCCGCCAGATCGCCGTCGCCTTGGTAGGTAAACACCACAGCATCGGGACGAACCCGCTTAACCCCCGTGGCCACCGCCGGCGCGCGGCCATGCGCCGCCTGCACGGCGTCCACCTTGAAATAGTTGTGGGCAAACACCGAACAGCCGACCGGCTCGACTAAAATTGTCTTGTCCAGCAGCCCCATTTCCGTGATCACTTCTGCCACCAGCCGGTGGATGACGCCATGATGGCATCCGGGGCAATAATGCATCGGGGTGTCCTGGAGGCCTTCCGTTATCGCATACAGCTTCTCCCCCATATCACCGCACCGCCTTCCCTGCCATAATCTGCTCAATCCGCTCCAGCAATTCCTCCACATTCGTCAAATGTCCGCCCGTGCGGCCGTAGAAATGGACCGGCTTTTGGCAGCAGGTTACGCGTTCCACATCCTCCAGCATTTGGCCGCAGCTCATTTCCGCCACCAAAAAAGCGTTGGTCTGTTTTGCCAAGGCAAACAGCGCTTCTTCCGGGAAAGGAAACAAGGTGATCGGACGAAACACCCCAACCTTCAAGCCTTTGGCGCGCGCCTTCGCCATCGCCGATTTGGCGACGCGCGCACTGATGCCGTAGGCCACCAGCACCAGGTCGGCGTCTTCCGTTTGCAGCGCCTCGTATCGGACCTCATTGCGCCGCACCAGGGCGTACTTATCCTGCAGGGCGCGATTGTGCGCCTCCAATTCGTCACGGTCAAGCGCCAGCGTCTGAACCACATTCAACTTTTCCCGCCCCCGCCGGCCAGCAACAGCCCACGGCTTGTCCGGCGCCGGTTTTGGTTCCCCTTCAAGCTTTACAGCTTCCATCATCTGCCCCAGGGCGCCGTCCGCCAGCAACAGGGCCGGCATACGGTACTGATCCGCCAAGGCGAACCCCAACAGCGTAAAATCATACATTTCCTGCACGCTGTCCGGGGCCAGCACAAGCAGCCGGTAGTCGCCATGACCGCCGCCCTTGGTGGCCTGAAAATAATCCGCCTGTCCGGGCAGGATCGTGCCCAAACCAGGTCCGCCGCGCTGCACGTTGACCAATAAGCACGGCAGCTCCGCTGCGGCCAAATAAGAAATCCCCTCCTGCTTCAGGCTAAAGCCAGGGCTCGACGACGAGGTCATCGCCCGCGCCCCGCAAGCAGCCGCCCCATACACCATATTGACCGAGGCTATCTCGCTTTCCGCCTGAAGAAATACGCCTCCGCGCTTTGGCAATTCTCTTGCCATAAACTCCGGCAATTCACTTTGCGGCGTAATCGGATACGCGAAGTAATACCGGCAGCCGGCGCGAAGGGCCGCTTCCCCGATGGCTTCGTTTCCCTTCATCAGAACCTTTTCAACCACCGCTCTTCCCCTCGCTTCCTATTTATAAATCTCGATTACCGCGTCCGGGCACATGATCGCACAAAAGGCGCAGCCAATACAGGCTGTTTCGTCGATGCATCGCGCAACCGCATAACCGTTGCTGTTCAGGTCATGGCTCAGGACAAGAATTTTTTTGGGACAGACCGAGACGCACCTCTCACACGCCTTGCACTTTTTTTCGTTAAACACAGGTCTCGGCACACCACCACTCCCTCTCGTTTATTTATGGACTTCTTACAGCCGTTTTAACAACGGCAAAGCCACCCCCAACATAGCGGCGTCATCCTGATGATACACCTCTGCATCATCCCGAATAAAAACCAGTACGTCGCCGAACGTAAAACCGACACCGACTAGCTCCTCGCTTTCGTTGTAAAACAGAGCCGCCTCGCGAACCCGCGTGCCATGGTACCAAAAATACCCCTGGTTGTGGCCATCGCCTTCATGCCATTTTTCCGACCGCAGGCCCGGAAAGAGCGAATTCCAGCCATGGCTGTCGATCGGCTCCAGCTGATACGCCGAAGAAGAAAAGCGTTCGCGCATGTCGCGCCGGGATTCGTGCCATTGAAACGGCGACGGCTCATTATAGTTGAAATTAGAGCGCCGCCAACGCTGCGCCAGGTCCCTCCCGCCAGTCCAGCCCTGTCCAGTTGGCCTTTGCTCCCGCAGCCCGACCGGCCGCCGCAACAGCGCACCTGACTGTTCCAGCCATGCGGCATCCGTGGGTTGATAGACCGCGTTGTTGTCCCGGATAAAAATAAAAGCATCGTTCCACAACAAACCGACGCCGGACAATTCGTCGCGGTCATCATAGAACAGCATGGCATCGTAGATGCGCTTGCCGCGATACCAAAAAGCGCCATCGGCAGTTTGGCCGCCGTCGTCATGCCAGCGATCCGCATGCAGCCCCGGGAGTTGGCTGTTCCACTGGCGGTCATACACCGGTCCCAACTGGACATTTGCGGCGGATAACCGCTCGAAAATGGCATATCTGGATTCCCGCCATTGCCAGGGCAGCTTGCCGTCAAAGCTCGCTGCAATTTGCCGCCAGGCCGGTTCACGATAGGCGTCGTGCAGCCAGTCAAAGCTTTTAAGCCCGGACTGACGGATATCTTTTTGCTGCTGTTCCAGCCGTTGCTGCTCAGCCAAACGCAATTGTTCCCGCACGATTTCCGCCTGCCGGTTGCGCTCTTCTTCCAGACGCTTCTGCGCTTCCAGCCGTTCTTGCTCTTCCAGGCGCTTCTGCGCCTCTATCCTTTGTTGTTCCTCCAGTCGCTTTTGCTCAGCGATGCGCTGTTGCTCCGCCAGGCGCTGCTCTTCCGCCAAGCGCGCTTCCTCGACCCGGCGTTTTTCTTCCGCCTCCAGCCGCTTCTGCGCTTCCAGCCGTTCTTGCTCTTCCAGGCGCTTCTGCTCCTCGATGCGCTGCTCTTGCGCAAGCCGCGCTTCCTCTACCCGGCGTTTTTCCTCCGCCTCCAGCCGTTTTTGCGCTTCCAACCGTTCTTGCTCTTCCAGGCGCTTCTGCGCCTCTATCCTCTGCTGTTCCTCCAGTCGCTTCTGCGCCTCGAGCTTCTGCTCCGCCAGACGCTGCTCTTGCGCAAGCCGCGCTTCCTCTACCCGGCGCTTTTCTTCCACCTCCAGCCGCTTCTGCGCTTCCAGCCGTTCTTGCTCTTCCAAGCGCTGCTGCGCCTCTATCCTCTGCTGTTCCTCCAGGCGCTTCTGCGCCTCGAGCTTCTGCTGTTCTTCCAGCCGTTGCTGTTCTTCTAAGCGCTTCTGCTCCTCGATGCGCTGCTCTTCCGCAAGTCGCGCTTGCTCCTGCCGCTTCTGTGCCTCGGCCCGCTCCTGTTCTTTGCGCGCTCGTTCGCGGCGCATCTCTTCCTGCCATTGCCGCCGTTGCTCGTCTTGCCAACGGCGGTATTCCTCCTGTTGCCGCTGCTCGTCACTTTGAGCCGTAGCTGCCAATAACGGCAGACTAATGCCAGCTTGCATAAGGGTCACCACCAGCGAACAGATAACGATTTTCTGCGACCGTCTCATCATCGTTCATCGCCCCCACGCTTATGCTGTATTTGCTGTTCATACAACGCATTTCCTGACGTCGCTGCGCCGGCGCCTCGGCTCCCGCAGTCGCTAAGGATGAATTTTCCAAATTTCCGTTGCGTATTCGTCAACCGTGCGATCGCTGGAAAAACGCCCCGAGCAGGCAATGTTCACGCCTGCTACCCGCCAGCGGCGCTGCGGCTGGCGAAACAGATCGTCAATCCGCTCTTGGGCCTCGAGATAAGCGGCAAAATCCTGCAGCTCCAAAAACTCGCTTTTCGTGCGAATCAAATGGTCATACAGCAGCTTGAACTCGTACCGATCCGCCGTCAGGCTGCCGTCAATCAGTTGATTAATGCATCTTCTCACCCGCTCATCCTGATGGTAAATGTGCATCGGATCCCCGTTCTCCGAGCGGTAACAGGCGTCTGCCTCCTGCGCATTGAGCCCGAAGATCACAATATTGTCGTCGCCGACCGCCTCCCTTATCTCGACCACCGCCCCGTCCAGCGTCCCCACGGTGATCGCGCCGTTCATCATCAGCTTCATATTGCTGGTGCCGGAGGCCTCTTTGCCGGCCGTCGAAATCTGTTCGCTGATGTCCGCGGCAGGAATGATCCGTTCTGCGAGTGAAACACCGTAATCCTCCAAAAAAACCACTTTGATTTTGTCCTGAATGGCTTTGTCCGCGTTAATCTTGGCGGCCAGCGCATTGATCAGCCGGATCACCTTCTTCGCCAGGTCATAGCCCGGCGCCGCCTTCCCGGCAAAAATGAACGTCCTGGGCAGCACATCAAGGTTGGGGTTGTCCCGCAGCCGGTTGTAAAGTTCCATGATGCGCAAAGCGTTCAGCAGCTGCCGCTTGTAACCATGTATGCGTTTGACCTGCACATCAAACAAAGCGTGCGGGTCGACGCATAGTTGCCCATGTTCGGCAATATATTTCGCCAGCGCCCGTTTTTGCGCTTGCTTAACGGCGGCCAGTTTTTGCCCAAACGCCGCATCATCGACAAGCGGATGCAATTTCGCCAGCTCCGACGGCTGTTGCACCCAGGCCGGACCGATTGCCTCCGTGATCAAATCGGCCAAGCCGGGGTTAGCGTGAAGAAGCCAGCGGCGATGCGTAATGCCGTTGGTTTTGTTGTTGAATTTCTCCGGCGTATACGCGTGGAATAATTTCAGCAGATCGTTTTCCAAAATAGCGGTATGAAGCGCCGCCACGCCATTGACGCTGTAACTTCCCACCACCGCCAGATGAGCCATGTTCACATAGCCGTAGGCAATCACCGCCATGTCCGCGATATGCCCCCACTCACCCGGATACCGCTGCCACAGCTGGCGGCAGAATCGTTCATTGATCTCATGCACGATTTCATACATGCGTGGCAGAATCTGCCTGAATTGGTCGACCGGCCACTTTTCCAAGGCTTCCGGCAGCACGGTGTGGTTCGTGTAGGAAATCGTGCTGGTCGTTATTTCCCAGGCTTCATCCCAGCCCATGCCTTCCTCATCCATCAAAATGCGCATCAGTTCCGGAATCGCCAGGGCCGGATGCGTATCGTTAATATGAACGGCAATTTGATTGGCCAGCATGGTTAGATCCGCGCCCTGCTTTTTCTTGATATGCCGGACAATGCTTTGCAAGCCGGCTGAAACCAAAAAATACTCCTGCACCAGCCTGAGCGTCCGCCCCTCCTGATAGCGGTCGTCCGGATACAAAATTTGCGAAATCGACTCCACCCAGGTTTTGCATTCCATCAGTTCATGCACGGTGGCGGGAGTCAGGCTGGAGTAGTTCAAGTCAAAGCCATCCCGCAATTCGGCACTCCAGAGCCGCAAGGTGTTGACTGTGCTGTTGCCGTAGCCGATGATCGGGATATCATACGGAACCGCCTTCACAAGCCCAATCGGCGCGCCAAATTGCACGTGAACCGCTTTTTGCGATTTGCGATACTCCCAAATATCCAATTCCTTCAGCCAGTTATCCGGCCTTTCCACCTGTTCGCCGTTGGCAATGTCCTGTTCAAAAAGGCCATAGGTGTAGCGTATGCCGCAGCCATGCCCGGGGAGGCCCTTCGCCGCCATCGAATCCAAAAAACAAGCCGCCAGCCGTCCCAGTCCCCCGTTGCCAAGGTCCGCATCATGCTCGGCTTCCAGCAATTCATGATAATCTATTCCTAAATCAGCCAGCGCTTCAATCCATACCTCGCGGATTCCGGCGCCACGCAAGTTCATATCCAAAAAACGGCCGGGCAAGAACTCAATAGAAAAATAGTAAACTTGTTTTTGCCGTTTCGCATCATACCGCCGGGTAGTGTCGACCCAATTGCGGCCGATATAATCCCGGACAAGGCTCGCCAATGCGGCATAACGATCCCAAGCGGATGCTTCCTCCAGATCAACGCCCGACAGCGCCAGCAAGCGCTCCTGAAAAGCGGCTTTACACTGTTCCTTAGTGAACATCGTCCAACCCCCTCCAATGCCTGTTGCCGGCAGGCGCCAAGCGTCCACTTCCATTTCCATCGCACCTGTTCGGCACATCCAATGGAAGCATTCTATTTTTTCCCAAGAAACCCTGCTAACGCGACATAATAAAATGAATTTTTCAAATATTCAACCCACCCCAGCAGGCTTTCCTCTTTTGCTTGCAGAATGTAGCTCTTAACCACAATGAGCGAAGGAAGGAACAGCATGAAATTATTGAACTGGAAGGAAATGGCCACCCAAAAGGGATTGCCCACCTCAACAACCGGCAATGTCTTTGTCGTTGAAAACTTTGCCCTGCCGCAGTTGCGGCGCAAGCGGCGAATCTGGGTGTACTTGCCGCCGGATTACTTTGAAACAACCCGCCGGTATCCGGTGCTATATATGCACGACGGACAAAATTTGTTCGACGCTGCGACCGCCTTCGCCGGCGAGTGGGGCGTCGACAAGACCATCGACCGTCTCTTTTATGACCAGCCCTTGTCCGGCTTGATCGTGGTCGGCGTTGAAAACGGGGCGAGCAAGCGGATGGAGGAATACATCCCGCAGCAAGCCGGCCTGCGCTATGCCGCTTTTATCACCGACACGCTGAAGCCAGCCATCGACAAAGCGCTGCGCACCATGCCGCAAAGGGAAACAACCGGCATTGCCGGCAGTTCTTTGGGCGGGCTGATTTCACTGCACATCGGCCTGACGCGCCAGGACGTCTTTTCAAAAATTGGCGCTTTTTCTCCGGCGATGTTTTTCGCCAACACCGCACTCGATCATGTGAAAAAAAGCCAGCCGATGAAAATCCGGCTTGATGTCGGAACAAAAGAAACGCTGTCCTATACCGGGGCGAAAAAATACGCCGACCAAGTATGGGACAGCTATTATCAGCTGCTGACCGCCGGTTTCGACAACCGCGAAGTGCAGTTTGTCGTGGAAAAGGATGCCCCCCACAACGAAAGTGCCTGGGGCGCCCGTTTCGGCGAAGCGATATTATGGCTATACGGAGAACAATAGTTTGTCTTCGTGGTGCGGCCGGCTCAGTATCCCAGCTTGCCCAAAAAATACGGCATCTGCACACGCCACCAAGGCCAGTCATGGGCGGCGTCGTGTCCCCAAATATCAACCCACGCCGGGATCCCCTTCGCTTCAAACAGCGCTTTTAACGCGTAGGTATCGCGCAACGTCTCCTCTTCCCACGCGCCTTGTCCGGAACACACGACAATCTGGCTGTGCCGCAGCCGATCGAGGATCACCGGATCATTGAGGTTGGGCAAATAATGCAGCGGACTGTTGTAGTAGAGTTCGCTGTCCATGTAGTCGCCAACACTGAACCGCAGGGAATAAACGCCGCTGAGCGCGATGGCGGCGTCAAACACGCCGGTATGCTTCAACAGGAAGTTGATGGCGTGAAAAGCGCCCAAACTGCAGCCGGTGGCCATGAACAGGTGATGCTGCGAGCGATAGCGGATGTAGGGCGTCAATTCATGCAGGATGTAACGCTCGAAGGCGGCATGGCGGGTGATGCGCTGCTGATGGGGAATCGCCTGGTTCAGCCAGCTCTCCTGATCCAAGCTGGAGACAGTGAACAACTGGATCCTGCCAGCGTCTAAAAATGGCCGGCAAGCCTCCACCATGCCAAAATCCTCATATTCGAAAAATGAACCGCCGGAACTAGGAAAGACCACTACCGGTTTTCCCGCGTGTCCGTAGACCTTGAATTCCATGTCGCGGCCGACCGCCTCGCTCCAGTTGCGGTGATACTCGACATTCATCGTCTCCACCCTTTCTTGTGCCGTCTTAGCTTTCCACCCCATTATTCGCGCCGTCCGCGCAAAATTCCTGTAATCAAAACCGTCAAAATTCCCGCCAAAAGCAGGAAATAGTAAACCAGGCTGAGAAATACATCAGATAGAAAAGCAACCATCCGCCAGGAGCGGATTGACGCGTGAAAAAGAAGGGGGGCATCAGCGTGAACTTCGTCTTTTTATCACCTTATTTCCCCACAAACTATTATCGCTTCTGCGTGGCTTTGAAGCGGGCCGGAGCGAACGTGCTGGGGATAGGCGATCTCCCATACGACCAGCTGAATAACGAGTTGAAAGCGTCACTGACCGAATACTACCGGGTTGATGACCTGCACTTCTTCGACCAGCTCCGCGCCGCCTGCGAGCACTTCACCCGCAAATACGGCCCCATCAACCGCCTCGAGTCCCATAACGAATACTGGATGGAAACCGACGCCCGCCTGCGCAGCGAATTCAACATCCCCGGCGTTCAGCACGGCCAGGTCGGCCTCTTTAAATCCAAGCTGCGCATGAAAGAAACATTTGCCGAGGCCGGCATCGCCGTTGCCGCCGGCACAAGCGTGTTCAACCTGGAGCAGTCGCTGCAGTTTTGCCAAACCTATGGTTACCCGGTCATATTAAAACCGGAAGTCGGCGTCGGCGCTGTGGACACGTATAAAATCGACTCCCCGGCCGAGATGGAAGCGTTTTTTGAACAGCCCCATCATCAGGCTTACATTATCGAACAATTTATCGACGGCCGCATCGAAACCTTTGACGGCTTGGTCGATGCGGCAGGCAACATTGTTTTTTACACTTCCCATGTCTACCAAAACGGCATTATGGAAATTGTGCGCGACAATCTGAATGCCGCCTTTCATTCGCTGCGGCAAATCCCTGACGACTTGACCGAGGCCGGCCGGCGCACCTTGTCCGCCTTCGGTCTGCGGGAACGTTTTTTCCATCTGGAATTTTTCCGGCGCCCCGACGGCTCGTTGGTTGGCCTTGAAGCCAATATGCGCCCGCCCGGCGGTCCGATCCTTGACATGTTCAATTTTGCCAATGACATTGATATTTACCAGGAATGGGCCAACATGATCGTCCACGGCCGCTTCGCCAACCATATTTACAACCCGCAATGCCGCAAGTATTTTTGCGGCTTCGCCGGCCGCAAGTTCAACCGCAGCTATGCCTTGAGCCACGAAGCCATCCTGGAACGCTACGGGCGCTTCATCGCCGCGCACGAGCCGCTGCCGCCGCTTTACAGCACCTCAATGGGTGACTACTTCTACCTGATCCGGTCCGAAGCCTTGTCCGACGTTCAGGAAGTGACGCAGGCGGTGTTTAAAACAACCGGGGAGGCAAGCGTATGAATGTCTTATTTTTCTCACCCCAGTTCCCACCGAACTACATCAATTTTTGCACCGCCTTGGCCCAATTCAACTGCCGCGTCCTGGGGATCTCCAGCACGCCTTATGATGAGTTGCCCCTGAAACTGCGCGCGGCGCTGACGGATTATTACCAGGTTCAGGACATGGGCGATTACGATCAGGTGCTGCGTGCCGTTGCCTACTTTACGCATAAATACGGCAAAATTGATTGCTTCGAATCACACACCGAATATTGGCTGGAACAAGATGCCCGCATCCGTACCGACTTCAATATACCCGGCATTAAAACCGACCAGATTTACCACATCAAGCGCAAATCCTTGATGAAGGCGAAGTTCATCGAAGCCGGCATTCCGGTCGCGCCGGGCGCTGTCGTACGCAGCCTGGCTGAAGCGGAAGCGCTGATTGCCAAAACCGGCTATCCGGTCATCGCCAAACCGGACATCGGCGTCGGCGCGGCCAACACCTACAAAATCAACTCACCGGACGATTTGCTGCTTTTCTTCCAGAACAAACCGCCGATCGACTACTTCATGGAAGGCTTTATCAAGGGCCGCTTGTACTCATTCGACGGCCTGACCGACCAAAACGGCCACCCCGTGTTTTACACCGCCCACTGCTACAGCCAGGGCATCATGGAAACGGTCAATGAAGGCCTCGACCTTGCCTACTATTCCTTGCGCGACATCCCGCCGGCGCTCGAAGAAGCGGGGCTAAAGACCGTGCGGGCCTTTGACCTGCGGGCGCGCTTTTTCCATATCGAATTTTTTATTGACGACGCTGATCAGGTTGTTGCGCTGGAGGTCAACATGCGCCCGCCCGGCGGCCTGACGATGGACATGTTCAACTATGCCAACGACATAGACCTGTATTACCAATGGGCCAACGTGATCGTGAACAACCGCTTCGACGCGCAGTATGACCGCCCGTACCACTGCGTTTACGTTGGCCGCAAAGCGGATAAAGCCTATCGCCACAGCCACCAGCAGGTGATGAACCACTTCGGCCGTGCAATCGTCCAGCATGAGCCGATCGCCGGCCTGTTCAGCGGCGCGCTGGGCAACTACGGCTACATCGCGCGCGTGACCGACCTGGCCGATGTCTTTGCAATTATCCGCTACATCCAGGCAAGAGAGTCCTAACAAAACGAGCGAGCCATTGCGGCCCGCTCGTTTTTTCAACCACCACGCAACAAAGGCCCCACCTAAAGGACTAATAGCAAAACCAGCAAGCCCACAATCCAGGCGTCGTTGCGGTGGTGTACTTCCTGGTTATCCCGGATCATGACAAACGTGCCTTCGTGCATGAATCCGACAGCGACCAACTCATCCCAGTCGTCAAAGAACAGTACGGCTTCACGGATGCGCGTGCCACGGTACCAAAAGTAGCCCTGGCTGTAGCGGTCGACATCGCGCCACCGGTACGAATGCAAGCCCGGGAACCGGTCGTTCCATTCCGGGTCGTAGATGGGCTCCATCCAGTATTCGGCGGCCGGGAAACGTTCGAGCATTGCGTAGCGCGACTCATGCCACCGAAACGGCATAGATTCATCATACCGGTAATCGCTCCGGCGCCAGTTGTCCGCATAATAGAAGTCATCCTGCCAGTAGTACCGCCGCTCTTCCCGCCAATACGGCCGCTCTTCCCGCGACAGAATTACAAGCAGCAGCTCGAAGAACCACGCATCATGGTCGTGATGGCGGTGATGGTATACGTCCCAATCATCCCGGATAAAAACAAACACATTGTCATGCATGAACCCGATGCCGACCAGTTCGTCCCAGGTATCAAAGAACAAAACCGCATCGCGGATCCGCGTACCACGGTACCAAAAATACCCATGGCTGTAGCGGTCGTTATCGTGCCACCGGTACGAATGCAGGCCCGGGAACCGGTCGTTCCACTGGCGGTCATGAATGGGCTCCATCCAATATTCAAACGACAAAAAGCGTTTGCGCAGCGAGTAGCTTGATTCATGCCAGCGGAAAAGGGTCGGCTCTTCGTATCGGTTCACCCGCTGCCAGTTGTCGTCCCGATAGGCGTCATGCGACCAGTCATGGCGGGTTCGCTCAGGCCGCCGCTGTTCCTCCCGGCGCCGCTGTTCCTCCCGGCGCCGTTGTTCTTCCCGGCGCTGCTCATCCATTCGGCGTTGCTGCTCCAGACGCCGCTCATCCTCTCGGCGTTGCGACTGGCGTTGCTCTTCTGCGCGTTGCTGCTCCTCGCGGCGCTGCTGTTCTACACGTTGCTGCTCTTGCCGTTGGGCTTCAACCCGGCGCTGGTCTTCCTGCCGCTGCCCTTCCACCCGGCGCTGCTCCTCGCGGCGCTGCTGTTCTGCACGTTGCTGTTCCTCGCGGCGCTGTTGTTCCATCCGTTGCTGCTCTTGCCGTTGGGCTTCAACCCGGCGCTGGTCTTCCTGCCGCTGCCCTTCCACCCGGCGCTGATCCTGGCGTTGCTGTTCCTCGCGGCGCTGCTGTTCTGCACGTTGCTGTTGTTCCATCCGTTGCTGCTCCTGCCGCTGGACATCAGCCCGGCGCTGGTCTTCCTGCCGCTGCGCTTCCACTCGGCGCTGGTCTTGACGTTGCTGTTCCTGCCGGCGTTGTTCCTGACGCTGCTGCTCTGCACGCTGCTGCTCCTCGCGCCGCTGCTGTTCCCACCGTTGCTGTTCTTCGCGGCGTTGCTCCTGCCACTGCCGGTGCTGCTCCTCGCGACGCTGCTGCTCCTCGCGCCGCTGGCCTTCCCGTCGCTGCTCCTGTTCCTGTTCCCGCCGCTGTGCTTCTCTGCGCTGTTCCTGTTCCCTGCGCTGTTGCTCCGCCTGGCGCTGCTGCTCCTCGCGGCGCTGTTGAGTTTGCTGCGCCTCGTTGCTGACCGGCGCCATTTCCAACAGCGGAGCATATACCCCGCCTTGCATCAAACTGACCACCAGAGAACAGACGATCGCTTTTTGCGCACGTTTATTCATAATGCTCCCCTCCTTGTCTCTTAACGCCTGTCGGTTTTGCGTCTGACAAAGACAAAACCGCCAGGTCACAACCGAAATCCGGTGCGGCCTGGCAGTCATACGCCCTGATCGGGCCTTTAGACCCATGGCTTTGCGTCCTCACCTTTCAGCGAGTTTGCCAATACTATACAGTTCTCTTTTCATCGGCATCAATGGGCAAGCAGGATTGCCGCCAGGCCCACCAGCCAGGCGTCGCTGCGATGATAAACCTCGTGGTCGTCACGGATAAAAACGAACACATTGTCATACATAAACCCGATGCCGACCAATCCGTCCCATTCGTCAAAGTACAACATCAGGACGCGAATGTGGCGGCCATGATACCAAAAATGCCCCAAGTGCCGCCCGTTGTCGTGCCAGCGGTAGCACCTAAGCCCTGGAAAACGGTCATGCCATGCGCGGTCATCGACCGGTTCCAGCCTGTAGCCGTGCGCAAGGAAGCGATCATGCAGCGCGGGCCGCGATTCATGCCAGGCAAACGGCGACGGAGAACGATACATGAAGTAGGTCCGGCGCCAATTTGCGTCGCGGTAAAAATCGTGCGACCAATCATGCCGCTTTCGTTCGTCAGGATGGCGATAATCCCGGCGCTGTTGCTCCTGCCATTCGCGCCGTTCTTGCTCCTGCCATTGCCGATGCTGTTCTTCACGGCGGCGTTCATCGTCGCGGCGCTGCCGTTCGTTGTGACGCCGCTGCTCCTCGCGGCGTTTGGCATCTTCCCGCCGCCACTGTTCCTTTCTGCGCTCATCCTCGCGGTTTTGCCCATCACGCCGCGGGTGGTCCTCTCGCCTTTGCAGCGCCAAGCGGGCATCCTCTTGTTCCATCCGCACAGCCCACGGCTCGCCGTTCGCCGGCGCCACCTTAGGCGGCGAAGCATCCACCCCACACGGGGCCAAACCAAGCAGCAGAGAATAGACAAGTATCTTATCCAGATTCTTCAACACATCACACCGCCCCCGTCCGCAAAAATTCGCCAACTTCATTGAGAGCTGCGTTTATCGCCGAATCATCCTTCGCTACTGCCTGTCACAGCTGGCGTATACCAATCCTATTATCATTGTACACCGTTTTCAGATAAAATTACATATCAGCTCGATAATGCCACTATGTCACTTGTTTGTTTTTACACAACAAAAGGTTTTCTCCGGCTGCCGAAAGCAATATAATAAGAGTAGATCCCTTTGAAGCGAGGTCCGGATATTGTTTAAACAAATCATCTCTTTGCTGCTGGCCTTTTTGCTGCTGTCACAGCCAGTTTTCGCCCTGAGCAAGCCCGATGGCGCCGATTGGAAATTCATCAAAAGCACGATCGGCACGCAGGCCTGGCACGATTTAAAAGACGGTGTCGTAACGATCCCCGAAACAGCGATCAATGATTATGCCGCCCTCCATCTGCCTGCTTATCCCAGCCTTCGTTCCGCGCATATCTCGATCCACAGCAACAACCGGCTGACGATCGACCTTGATACCCACACCCTGGGGCACATAAGAATCAACGGCACAATCACCCGCTTTGTCCAAAGCCGCGAGGAATCGACCATGAGCATTCGCATCACAAAACGCAAATTGCTGGACAAACCTGTCACATCCTGGTTTTTGGCACAGCTGAGCCTGGGCATGCTGACTAAGCTGTTCGGCAATCCGATGAACGACGGCCAGCATCTATTCGCAACACAAATCAGCGGCGACACAGTCACCGTCAATTTTAAACCCTTCATGGAGCAGTCAGCGCTCAACGGGTTGTCAATTGGCAACGTGTCGGTGCTAGACCTGATTACGGTTGAGTCCCTTTCAACGGTCGAAGGCGCCGTGCTGCTTCAGGCCGATTGCCACACGCCTCCTTACGCCGCCGCTTTGTTGCGCGGCCTAGCGGAAAAAACGCCCTTGTAGAAGACAAACCATCCCAAGGCCGACCTGCACTAACGCCGACTAACGGGAGGTGGCTTGCCATGCACAACAATATCGATACATAGCCGCAGCTTGCTGGCACCCCGGCAACCTGACCGAGTCAATTTTGATATTACTGACAGGGGGTTATGCTTATGTCCTCCCAAACGATCAAAATGCTTGCCGTTATCATTGCGCTGCTCGCCGGCCTTTACGTCTACAAAAATGCAAAAAACCGCGGCGGCTCGGGCGTTATGGCTTTCGGCTGGGCACTCGTCGTCATGTACTTTCCGATGCTCTTTTTCCCAGCCTACCTCCTCTTCCGACCCAAAAAAGCCAACTAAAAAACGTTCCCAAGCCACTGCGGCCTTGGGAACGTTTTTAGTTGTCAGGCGCTAGCTTGCGCCACGCATCAAACTGTTCTCCCCCTAGGGTAAAGGCTTTAACCCGCAACTCGCGCTCACTGACTTCCACCGTCAAGTAATTTGGCTCTTCCAGCGGGTTATAAAACGCCGCATCCCACGCCTTCCTTTGAAAGCGGCTGTGCCGTCTTTCCCCGCTTCTCCCGGTAGTAAAGTAAACCGTTCCCACCTCTGCTTCATCGCGCCACACCCCGTCACGGATTGGAAAGGAACGGGCATAGACATGCTCATGGCCGGCAAAAACCACATCCACCCGATGCCTGTCCAGCACCGGCGCAAACGCTTGTTGCAGCTCCCACCCCGCATAAACCGCGCGGTTGTGGTACAGCGGCCGGTGGATGAACACCAGTTTCCACCGCCTGTCGGTCGCCGCCAAATCTTCTTCCAACCACGTTTTCTGCCACTCCAGCAACTGGTCTTTCGCTTCTTTTTCATCAAAAACCTGGCTGTCGAGGACAGCGAAATGCGCATCGCCATAATCAAAGGAATACACCCGGCCGCGCAAAGCCGCCGGCCCATTAGGGGGCACTGGGAAGAAGGACAGGTACAGCCGGGGCGGGACAACAGCCGCTTCTGCGCTGTAGGTTTCATGGTTGCCCAAAGTCGGCATAACGGGAATGGCATCGATGATCCCTCGCCCGGCGTCAAACCAGCTGCTCCACTGGCGATAACTAAGCCGACGTCCACCAAATCACCTGCGTTGATGACAAAGGCGGCGTCGCGATTTCGCTCGTACGCAGCCTGCAAGGTCAACTGCCACGCGGTGTACAGCACGCCTTGCGAATCACCGAACAGCAGGAACTTAAAGGGCGCCGGTGCTGCCGGCGCAGTGGTAAAAGTGCGGTATTCGCTCCAAAACAGTCCATTGCCAACCCGGTACTGATATTGCGCGCCGCTTTTAAGGCCTGTCAGTTGCGCCGAATGGACAGCGATCACGCCATTATCTGTTTCAACCGCCGCTTTTTCCCCCGCCACCCTGATTGCGGGCCGCCGGCCTGCCGCTTCCCGGTACTCGACGTAACCACCGCCGGCATATCCTCCCGTGTGCCAGGTGATCGTCTGCGTCGTCGCCGGCGGTCCCGTCCAAGTCAGCAGCACGTGACGCGGCCAAAGCCCGAGCCGAGGGGCAAAATGGCTGATTGCCAGGAAGCACAGGAGCACGGCGGCCACGCCCATTAGTTGTCGTTTAGAAAGAAACTGTCTTCCCCACAAGGTAATCGCCCCTTTATGGCCAGCGCAGCCAATGCACTCTGAACATCTTGTCGAAAAAAGAATTCGCCAAACTTTTGTCAATCCCTCCGCGCACGTCTAACAGGAGATTGCGTGTTCATGTCAAAATAGTCGGGAGGGAAACAAACATAGAGGAGGAATTGCTGTGGTCAAACGAATTGCCCGAATGCTCCTGCTGGCGGTATTTTCGCTTGTGGTGGTGAGTTCCGCCGCCTATGCGGCTGCGCCGCACGACAGCCATGGAACTGCACCGGCGCCAACGGCGTCCATGATGTCAATGACTACCCCGCAGTGGGATGGCAACCTGCCCTTTGACAAATGGTTTCTCGACAACATGGTTCCCCACCATCAGCAAGCGGTTATGATGTCGCGCATGCTGTTCATGCACACCCAGCGGGCGGAAATGAAAACGCTAAGCAATGACATCATTCAGGCGCAGTTGAAGGAAATCGAGCAAATGCAAGCCTGGCGCTCCTACTGGTTCAACACGCAGCCGCTGGCAACTCACCCCGGCATGATGCACGGAATGACAGGGATCATGCGCATGGAATGCGGCGGCATGATGAACATGGCGCCAGGGCCCATGTCGCACATGATGAACATGGATATCGACCTTTGGTTTATCAACAACATGATCCCGCATCACGAGGGTGCGATCGCCATGTCTACTCTAGCACTAACAAACGCCGAACACCCTGAGATTCTAACACTGGCGCAATCGATTATCGCCACCCAGCAAAAAGAAATTGACCTGCTGAAACAATGGAAGGCCGCCTGGTATCCAACCGCTAAATAAATGCAAGAAGGACGTCTGCGATTTTCACAGGCGTCCTTTCTCTTTTTCACACCGCTTTCAACGGCAGCCAGATATGAAACACGCTGCCTTCATTCACGCGGCTCTCGACCGTAACCCGGCCGCCGTGAATTTCCACCAATTGCTTGACGATCGCCAGCCCCAGCCCGGAGCCGCCGCTCTTGCGGTCCCGCGATTTGTCGCCTCGGTAAAAATGGTCGAACACGTACGGCAAATCTTCCGGGGCAATGCCTTCCCCCTCATCGGCAATGGATACTTTGAGCCAGGGATCAGTTTGCTCCATCACCCTCGCGGTATACACCCGGATCGCCCCTTGTGCCGGCGAATAGCGGATCGCATTGACCAAAATGTTGTACAGCACCTGGTTCATGCGGTCGGGATCGACCACAACGTCCGGCAAGCAGTCCGCCAAGGCGCATTCGATCCGAATTTGCTTTGCATCCGCCAGCGGCTTGAGCATCAGCACCGTCCGCGCCACCAGCTGGTTCATGTCCGTGGGCCGCTTTTCCAGCACCAACTGGCGCACCTCGGCCAAGGACAGGTCGCGCAAATCCTTGATCAGCCGGTTCAGCCGCACGGCCTCGTCGTGCAGCGAGCGCAGCTGCGCCTTGTCCGGCGCAATGACGCCATCCACCATTCCTTCCAGGTTGCCCTGGATGACGGCCAGCGGCGTCCGCAGCTCATGGGCGATATTGGCCAGCAGTTGACGCCTAAGCGTGGCGTTAGCCGCCAGACTCTGCGACATGCGGTTGAAAATATCCGCCAAATGACCGACCTCGTCATTCGTCTCCACCGGAGCTGTTTTGCCCAGCTCCCCTTGCGCCACTTGCTCGGCAACCTGCCCCAGTTTGCGGATTGGAATGGTAATGCTGCGGGCCAGGGCATAGCTGGCCGCCAAACCGAGCGCCATAATTCCAACCCCCACCCAGCGCAGCGAGGCATGCACCGATTCGAGAAAATTCTTCTCCAGCGACCCCATGACCAGCGTCATGGTCGGCGAACCGGACGCTTGCCCGCCTTGCGTCATTTCCATATGCTGCACGACCAGGTACTGCTGAAACAACTCGACCATCTGCGCATCGGCCAGGTAAATCAGCAAAAAAACCGTGACGGAAATCGACAAAAACATCAAGCCGGTGATGCGGTACGTGATAGAGTTGAATCTATTCATAGCCGTCACCGGCAAATTTGTAGCCTACCCCGTAGACCGTGAGCACGTATTTGGGCGCCTTCGGATCATCCTCCAGCTTGCGGCGCAAATTCTTGATGTGCGCGTCGACAGTCCGCTCATAGCCTTCAAAGGAGTAGCCCTGCGTCTGCTCCACGATCTGCAGTCGGCTGAACACCTTGCCCGCATTGCCGGCCAGCACCTCTAAAAGCTTGAACTCAGTGGGCGTCAGTTCCACTACCGCCCCGCTTTTCAGCACCTGGTGGCGCTCCAGGTCGATAGTCAGCGCGCCGGCTTTAATCACCTCCGGCTGCACCACCGCGTTGCGGGTGCGCCGCAAAATCGCTTTGGCGCGGGCGACGACCTCCTTGGGACTGAAAGGCTTCGTCACGTAATCATCGGCGCCGATTTCCAGGCCAATCAGCCGATCGCTTTCTTCATCCCTGGCCGTCAGCATCAGAATCGGCAAATCGCTGTCGCGGCGAATCCGCCGGCATACGTCCCAGCCGGCGAGGCCGGGCAGCATCAAGTCCAGGATCATAATGTCCGGCTTTTTCTCCCGGACGGCCTGCAGCGCGTCCAGCCCGTCATGAACCGTATGCGTGACAAACCCTTCTTTGTCAAAATAGGTCTTGAGCAATTGCGCCAGTTTGACATCGTCGTCAACAATCAACACCGAATTATGGGCCACGCCAGCCCCTCCCCTCGAAACCATTCACTTTCTATAAATTCTTGACCAGACGTCGAACTCCTCCCCTTCGGGAAAACTTGCCGAGACCCACTGTCTCGTTTGAGTAATTTCGCCTCGTTTAGACAAGTGTGGCCCAGCATCCGTCGGACGCTGGGCCACACGCTTTAGCATCGGCTTGATTATGAGTTATGCGCCGGCCGCCAAGCGGCGTTTCAGCCGGCATGATGCGCGCTATGGTCCTGTCCGGCCGGGGCTGCCGCCCGCGGTGCCGGGACCGACTCGGCCGCATTGAGCATTTCCTTCATCATCTTTTTGAACTCCGGATCGCTCGCCAGCATCTGCTTCATCATCGCCTGCATCTGCGGCTGCTTCACCATGCCTTGCATCATTTTTTGCATGTCAGCGTCCTTCATCATCTCGCCGCAAGCCGCTTGCATATCCGCTGTTTTAGCGCTATCGCCATGCGTTTGTCCGCATTGCATCGGCCCGGAAGCGGCCGGCGGTTCTGGTTTCGCTGCCGCGCTGCCGATCGCGTTGCCGCCAAAAGTCACGCCCAATACTGCCGCGGCCATCAATCCGCCTACCACAAAACCTGCCATTTTATTATTTTTCATTTTCAGTTCTCCTTTTTCATCAGCATCGCTGCTTGCTATGGTTTTATCTTACCAGCACAATGTGAAGAAGTTATGAAGAACTGTTGAAGAACTTCTGCTTTTTAGCCGCGCAGTGAACCGGCCCAGGCTTTGAGTTATGTGGTTATGTGAAGCCTGACCCTGTTTTTTCACTGTTTTAAAAGGTAAACTTCTTCGGCGGTTGACCGGAGAAGTCAGCCATTACCACTTCGCCATGCGCCAGGTAAAACAGCTCAAACACAGGATTGTCCGGCGTTTGGTAAATCGACTTGACCAGCTCGTTTTCCGTTAAAATGCGTGCTTTGATAGCCGCGTCGTCGCTAAAGACTGCCTGGCCGCTGACGCGAATCCAGGCAAACGCCGGTGAAGTGCTGCAAAACTCCAGATTCGAATTGGCCTTCAGTTGCGTCGAGACGTCTTTTGTGCTGCCCGTGCAAAAGTAGAGCCTGCCGCCATCTTCCAGCATAAACTGGAACGGCCGCACCCTCGGCTTGTCGCCGTCAACCGTAGCAAAGCAACCGATCGGATTTTCCTGTAAAAACTTAATGGCTTCTTTCATATTCATTACCCCCAATAGTCTTTTATCAACAGCCCGTCGCCAGGCCATTCACCATGCTGCAAATATATTAGATGTCTAACTATTTGATCAAAAAACAACGCGCCCTCCGCCCACCGGCGAAGCAGCGCGCTAGAAAGCCCGCTATTGGTTTATATTGTGTTTGATTTTTTCCAGCAACCGCTCGACAAGCTCAGCTTCCGCATCAGAAAGCCCGGCGTACACAACCGCGTTCAACTGCGCCGACACCGCCGCCATGATTGGCTGCAAAGCGCGTCCGGCCTCTGTCAGATGCAGATACGTGACACGGCTGTCTTCGGGGCTTTTTCCCTTCGCCACATAGCCCAAATCAACCAGCTTGTCGACCAGAACCGTTACCGTTGGCTTGGTCCGATGGATCTTCTCCGCCAGCTCTCGCATTGTATGCCGCTCGCCGGTAAATAAAAGCGACAAGATACCGCCGTGCGAAGGAACGATGCCGCGAACGCCCCGCGCTTCCAGCTCCTTCACAATCAGGCGGTTTGCGCTTTCCGTTATTCTGCTTGCCAGTGCTACTACATTGTTTTGTTTCATGCTCATATTTTAATTAGACGTCTAACTTTTGTCAAGCCTTAACGAATTGGCCAGGCCGGTTTATTGACCATATCACTTTGAAAAGCAAGCGCGCTTATCCCGGGATGCCGATCTTTAGCCGCGGTACTTCGCTTCCATTTCGTTAAACGCGCTCAGGCTGGTGATTTCATTACGCTCCTTCATGGTGATCATCAAGTGCTCGCAATCGGCTGTCGTCCCATTTGCCTGCAAGTGAGCCAGCAGATCTTTGGCCCCTTTGACAGCGGCCTTCAGCGGGGCGTTGGCGTACAGGGCGATTTTAAAGCCCAGTTTTTCAAGTTCCTGATTCGACAAAATCGGCGTTTTCCCGCCTTCCACCATATTCGCGATATGATAGCCCTTGAGGCTGCCTGTGATGAGCTGCATCTGCTCGACCGAAGTCGGGGCTTCCACGAACAGGATGTCGGCCCCGGCCTCCAGATAGGCGGCGCCGCGCGCCAGCGCTTCATCCAGACCGTCGGTTGCGATGGCGTCCGTTCTGGCGATCAGCATCACCTCCGGGTCCTGCAGGGCATCTTTGGCGGCCTTGATCTTGCTGACCATTTCTTCTTGGCTGATGACGGCCTTGCCGCTAAAGTGCCCGCAGCGCTTCGGCAACTGCTGGTCTTCAAGCTGCACGGCGGCGATACCGGCGGCGGAAAACTCTTTGACCGTGCGGTATACGCTGAGCGCATTGCCGTACCCATTGTCAATGTCGGCAATAACCGGCAGAGTGGTCGCGTCGTTGATCCGTTTGACCGTCTCCAGCATTTCGCTCATCGTCACCAGGCCGATGTCCGGCACGCCAAACTGCATATTCGCAATCCCGGCGCCGGTCGCATACACGGCTTTGAAGCCCGTCAGCTCGACCAATTTGCCCAGCAGGGCGGACGACGCGCCCGGGACAACCAGCAAGCCTTCTTCTTTCAGCAAGTTCCGCAGTATCGTTGACTTTTTCATCGCGCTCCCTCTTTTCTCCCGCTGCCAGCGGCAGCCATTATGACATGTCAGTATATATTTGCCGTCCGCAACGCAAAAACCTGTTATTCCCGTTAAGCAATGCAAAAAACACTTGCCGCAGCCTGAGCAGGCTGCGGCGTTGATAATTCAATGTTCACAAGCAGGCGGTTCGCTAGGCAAACCAGTACACAAGCGCCCCCACGCCCAGCAAAAACGGCGCCGTATACCAGACAGTCGTCCGCAAGAGGTCACCTTCGCGGCCGCTCAAGCCGGCAGCCGCCGCGACGATGGCGATGCTTTGCGGCGAAACCAGCTTGCCGATGCAGCCGCCGCTCGTATTGGCCGCTGCCAGCCACACTTCGTTCATCCCCAGCTGCTGGGCCGTCTGCTTTTGCAGCAGGCCAAACAGAATGTTCGCGCTCGTATCGCTGCCGGTGATAAACGTGCCGAGCGCCCCGATGGCGGGCGAAACAAGCGGGTAATAAGCGCCCGTAGCGCCGGCCAGCGCTACGGCCAGCGCGCCGACCATGCCGCTGTAGCCAAGCACCTTGGCCATGGCGACGATCGAGATGACCGTAACCGCAGTCTTGCGCAGCTGCACGGCGGTTTTCCCTAAAATGCCGGCCAACTCCCGCGGCGAAGCGCCTTGGATCAGACCGCCAGCGACCGCCGTCAGCATCACCATGCTGCCCGGCGTCAGCAGCCATTCCACGGTCAGCGGCTTAGCCCCCGGCCCGTCGTAAAACCAGATACTGGTTTTGACCGCCCCCAGCAATTGGTTTGCCGCCGGAACCAGCTTGCTCGTTCCCAGCACGACGACAAGCAGCAGCAAATACGGGCTCCAGGCCGACAACTGCTCGCGCCAGCGCACCGGCGGGCGGTCCGGCAGCGCGTCGCCCTGCTCGTGCGGGAACCGCCAAACGCGCTTGGGCGGCGTCAGCTTGGCACACAGGACAATCGCGCCGAACGAAGCCAGCGAACCGATGATCGCCGGCAATTCCGGCCCCACGTATTTGGCCATGACAAACTGCGCCGCGCCGAAGCTAACGCCAGCAGCCAGCGTCGTGGCAAAAACGCCATGAAACGCCCGCACGCTTTTTGTCAGCACATAAACGAGGGAAAACGGCACCACCAGCACAAACGGTGTCAATTGCAACACTATATCGGTCGCCAGCGCCATCGCCGGCAAGTCCGTAATCTTGGCCAGCGTCGTCACCGGAATGCCGACCACGCTGAACGCCACGGCGACCGTATTAGAGAGCAGGCACAAGGTGGCGGCTAAGAACGCGTCAAAACCCAAGGCGATCAATAGCACCGCCGGCACAGCGACGGCCGTGCCAAAGCCCGCCACCGATTCCAAAAAGCCGCCAAACCCCCAGGCGATGATGAGCGCCTGAATCCGGCGGTCCTCCGACAGCCCGGACATAAAGCGTTTGATCTGCTCGCTCGCCCCGGTCGCCAGCGAAATATTATACGTAAAAAAGGCCGCTAAAATAACCCACAGGATCGGCACGGCGGCGAAAAACGCCCCCTCCGCCAGCGCCTTGCCGATCAGACCATACTCCATCTGCCAGATCCGGTCGGCAATGGCGGCGCTCAAGGTCAGGCCGATCACGCAGGCCCGGTCGGCCGGCATTCTGAACACGCCCAGGCTGATCAAGAGCCACAGAATCGGCAGCATCGCGCTTGCTGTTTTCAGCAGCGTAGCCACACTGTCGGCAGCCACGGCCACACCCCCTCTATAACTTTAATTATACTAAAAATCACTTTCCGCCAGCCGGTGCAAAAACCACGTGGCCGCCAGCAGGTCGGCCGCCCCGCCCGGGCTGATGCGACGCCCGCTGAACACCTTGTCCAACTCCGCCACATACGCACGGCCCGCTTCCGAGGCCATGCCGCCGAGCGCCAACGCCTGCTGCGCCGCCTGGCGGACAAACCGCAGCGTCGCCATATCATGTCGGTGCAGAATCGTCGTATCATCCACCGTTGTCATGATGACCAAGAGCGCCTGAACGAGCGCGTCGTTGACCGCCAGTCCTTGCTCCAGGGCGGCGCGCAGCGCCGGCAAGCCGCCTTCGCGCACAGCCGGCAGCCCCGCTTCCAGCTCGCCCCGGATGCCGGTTACGCCGTAAGCCAAATATAGCCGTTCGCCCGCCGTCAGCTTCCGCGCCGGAGGCTTCGCCTGCAGGGGCATCAATTCCCGCGCCACGACGCCCCTTGTCATCTCCGCGACCGCCAGCAGAACAACATCCGGGGCCGGGCGTTGCCGGCGGCGGACAGTTTGCGCCGCGGCCGCCGTCAGCACGCCCAAGAGAAAAACGAGTCCTTTTTGCGTATTCACGCCCCGCGTCGCCCGGTACATCGCCTGTTCCGCCTGCATGCCGATCGGCCGCAGCTGGTCAAACAGCGCGGACGCCGGACCGCGATGCTGCCAGCCGGCCAGGGCGCAGGCGCACAGGCCGGGGCCCAGCGCGCTGCTTGACGCCAGGAAAGAGAAAATATCCATATCGGCGTGCGCGCCGGGATTGAAACGGTCGACAAGGCCCGGGGCTGGCGCGCAGGCGGCCTCAAACAGCATCGCCTCCACCGCCAGCGTCCCGATCAATTCGACCGCCGGCGGATATGGCGATGCATCAGAAAAGGGTGCGCTTGGCGCACGCTCTATAGATGCCTTGATATTTTCATTCATGCCTGACACCCCTTAATGACGCGACTCGCTCGCGCGGATTCGTTTCAGCACCGTTTCGGCCTCCGACGACTGCAAATACGCCAGCGTCGTATCAGGAACCAGCTTTCGCACCGTGCCCCAGTCGCCGCGCCGCAATGCCTCCCGCACGCTCGACGCGCTGATGGCGGCTTCGCCTTGCGTCACGCGGGGCATAACCACCAGCTCCACACCGCGTGGCGGCAGAATGTCAGCCAAGGCGTCGTTATACGCATTTGTCACCGGGCAATACGGCTCTTCGCCGACATAGCGGCGGATGATGCCAAGCGCCGGGGCGATGCGTTCGGCAAACAGCGTGGCATCCAGCCGCGTCTGCGTAGCGATCAGATTTTCCTCGCGGGTAAAATAAGCCGGAAACGTTGCCGCTGAAATGATATAGTCGTCGCCCGATACGACGAGCACATTCTCCAAATGGCCTACCCCCTGACGGATCAGCGACAGCCGCACCTCGAACGGGAATAAAGAGCGGTCTTCACGCACGACAAACAAAATGACCGCGTCGTTTTCAGCCGCCGCCCGGGCGACAATCGCCTGATGGCCCAGCGTAAACGGGTTGCAATTCATGACCAGCGCCGCCCGCTGCCCCTTAGGCAGCCGCTCCGCTTGGCGCGCAATCGAACGGCAAAAGGCGTCAAACCCCCCTAACCCTTGCTCCAAGAGCGCAGCATGCGGTTCGCACCTCGCCAATTCGCGAAAACCGAGCGCAGCAAACAAAAAGGCTTTCTTCGGCCGCGTAAACAGCAGTCGGTGAAAAATCCCGCGCCGCCCCTGCTCCTCCATCAAATCCGTCATGATCGCCCCCAGCAGGCCTTCGCCCTGCATCGATTCATCAATCGCGACATTGCGGATCACCTTGCCCTGAAACGAGCCGGTCGCCACCATACGGTCGTCATCCCAAAAGGAAACCGTGTAATCAACCTCGCCGTCAAACGTCAATTCAAATTCGGTCAAAAAGGCCCTTACTTCCGCCAGTTCCCGCGCATCACCCAACCGAACTATCCTGCGCTCCATGCCGCTTCCTCCTCATGCGTCCTGCACGGCAGGCAAAACCGGTGTACCGGCCGTCCCACCGCCAAATATTGAATGACGCGCTCCACCCTTCCCGTCTTCTGGAAATATTCCAGATAGCGGCGCGTCGTGGTCCGCGAAAGCCGGACGCCATCCGCCACCTCATCAGCGGACAAGGGGTTGCCCCGCTCCGCCAAACACTGCAAAATCAAGGTCATGGTCTGGCAGCTGAAATTCTTCGGCATTTCCCCAACCTTCGACTCGGTGACGCGGCAAATCCCGTCAATGTCCCGTTGCGTCAGCCGGCTTTGCTGGCGCAATTTCAGCCAGAACGCATAGTAAGCTTCCAAGACGGCCTGCAAGCGGGTGCACGCGAACGGTTTGACCAGGTAGGCGATGACGCCCTGCCGCAGTACATGACTGACGGTTTGTGCATCATCAACCCCGGAAATGGCGATTACGTCGACCGCCCTGGCCTGCCGCCGAAGCTCCTGCAACACGGCCAAGCCGCCGCGATCCGGCAACAGCAACGCCAGGATCACCAGATCGACCGGATGTTGTTCGACAAATGCCAGCGCCTCCTCACCATCTGAAACGGAGGCAACAACCCGAAAGCCATTTGTCGCTTCCGTGAACTGCTTGTTGATGGCTGCTACCATCGGATCCTTTTCCACAATCAGGACACGCACGCTTTCATTGCGCCTATCTTCGTTATAACACTCCGTCTTCAAAAAAAACACCTCCTCGAAGTAACGAACATTTTTTCATCATGGCAGACGGACCCGCCTTAAGCAAAAGGAGGGCGCCCAAGATGACCTTAGCGGCCTGGCGCCCTCCTTGCTGAGACGGAAGTTTATAAAATGGGACGGCGGATAACGTCCAGCACCGTGCCGTCGCGGTATTCAACGACGCCCATGATGTCGTCGCTGTACTCGATTTTCTCCGGCTTGCCGCCTAGCGCATAAGCTTTTTCTTTCAATGCTTCGATCGACATGATCGGTAGGCCGCTGTTTTTCAGGTTTTCCAGCAGATCGGCCCGGTTCGGGTTAACGGCGATTCCGCGGTCGGTGACGATAACGTCAACCGTTTCGCCCGGCGTGGAGATCGTTTGGACGGCGTCCGTAACCATCGGCAAGCGGCCGCGCAAGAGCGGCGCGACGATGATCGTACATTTGGCGCCGGCGGAGGCATCGGGATGGCCGCCAAGCGCGCCCATCATGATGCCGGAAGAATCGGTCATGACGTTGACGTTGAAGTTCGTATCAACCTCCGTCGCGCCCAGCACGACGTAGTCGAGCTGATTGACCATCGCCCCCTTGTTCCAGGGGTTGGCGTAGAAGGAACACTCGTATTCGCGGTGTTTCGGATTGCTGCGGATCGATTCGATCGCCCGCAAATCAAAGCTCTGCACGTCAAACAGCGTCCCGATCAAGCCTTCGTCCAGCAGGTCGCAAAACGGGCCAGGGATGCCGCCGATCGCCAGTCTGGCGCGGATTTTCTCGCGCAGCATCGTTTCGCGCAGGTATTTTCCGGTCGCGACGGAAGCCGCGCCAGCGCCAAGCTGCATGGCGAATTCAGGCTTGAAGTAGCCGGCCCGTTCAATGACTTTAGCCGCCATTTTAGCGATGTGCAGGTCGCGGGGGTTGGTCGTCACGCGCAGCGCGCCGGAGGAAATCCCGGCCGGATTGCCGATTGAATCGACCTTGACGATGTAGTCGACCTGGTACTGCGGGATGCTGACCGGGAAGACCGGATGGTCGACCAGGTTGTCCGTAATGGCGACCACCGTATCGGCCATGCGGGCGTCGACCATGGCGTAACCCATGGAACCGCAAGCCGCCGGGCCGTCGACGCCGTTGATGTTGCCGTAGGTGTCGCAGGTTGGTGCGGCAATGAAGGTTACGTCGATCTTCAGTTCGCCGCACTCAATTGCGCGCACGCGGCCGCCGTGCGAGCGGATGACCGTCGGTTTCGACAGTTGGTTTAACGTCAGGAAACGCCCCAGCTTGTTGCGCAAGCCGCTTGTTTCGGCAGCGATCAGCACGCCTTGTTCAAAATAGGGGATCAACTCGTCATTCGTGTCGAGAAATGAACTGGGCGCCAGCGTCAAGTTTTTAATCCCGCGGCGGGCGATGGCGCTAATCACCATATTCATGACATAGTCGCCGTTGCGGAGGCCGTGATGGAAAGAAATCGTCATGCCGTCTCTCAGGCCCGAAGCATCGATCGCCTCTTCAATCGACTTCAGCACCTTCTCCGTGCCGGGGAAAACCGCCTTGAGCTTCGGCCCGGCCATTCGTCCGTCCGGCTGCGTGGCAAACGGACCGGCGTACGGTTTCACCTCTTTATAACCCTGTATGCTAACGGGTATTTCCCGTCCTGCTGCATTTTTCATTAGGCTTCCTCCTTCCGGTAAACGCCCGCGGCCGTGGCAAGGGCCAGCACGCGTTGGGCGCGAATGACCATCGGCATGTCAATCATCTTGCCGTCGAGCGCAATAACGCCGGATTTTTTCGTCTGGGCTTCCTCAAATACGCCCAGCACGCGGTGCGCGTAATGAATCTCTTTTTCCGACGGGGTGAAGACTTCGTGGATAATGTCAATTTGGCGCGGATTGACGCAGGACTTGCCGTCAAAGCCCAGCTCCTTGACGAGCTGCACTTCGTTGCGCAGCGTTTCTTCGTCGCGGATGTCGGAGAAAACCGAGTCAATCGCCTGGATGCCGGCTTCGCGCGCGGCAAATACGATCATGCTTCGGGCCACAAACAGCTCGCGGCCGGCGGTGATGGCGTTGCCCTTTGTTTTCTCCGTTTTCAGGGAAGCGGAAAAATCCTCGCCGCCGATCGCCAGCGCCATCATGCGTGGGCTGGCCGAAGCGATTTCATACGCATTGCGGAGCCCTTTCGGCGTTTCCACCGAAACCATGATCTGGATCGAACCCGGCTCATAGCCGTATTCCTTCTCCGCTTTCGTGATGATGTTGTCGATGTCGCGGATTTCGTCGCCGGTTTCGCCCTTCGGCAGGCGGATGTAATCCGGCTTGGCGGCGAGCAGGCATTCCAGATCGTCATAACCCCAAGGCGTGCTGATGTGGTTGATCCGGACGCCGATTTCACAAGAATACTGCAAGTTTTTTATCGCATGGTAAACCAGGTCGCGGGCGCTGTCCTTCTCCATAACGGAAACGGAATCCTCCACGTCAAAAATGACGCTGTCCGCCCCATAAATATCAGCGTTTTGCAGCAGGCCAGGATTGTTGCCGGCCGCATACATAACGGTTCGCCGCAATTTTTCTTTCGCCACGATAACTCCTCCTTTATTCGTTGCTGGCGCGTTTGATCGCCGTTTTGATCCGCGCTTCGATCGTGCAGTCCATGGCGCCCTTTTCCGTCGCATGAACGACGGCGTCTGCAATCCCCGCCGCTTGCAGCGTCTTAGCGATTAACTGCTTAATATGGCTGCCATGCTGACGCATCGTCGGGCTGACCAATTCCACCTGGATACCCGCACCGGCCTCCGCCGGGGCTAAGACAACCAGAATATCTGTCGACTCCATCGTGCCGGCTTGCGCCGTTCTTACTAACTTGCTCATCCAATCCCCCTGCCTTCTTATTTGTTATCTGTACGCAACTTCAGTGTAGCAGAAGCGCGTAAATTCAGATAATATCGCCTGCTTATCACCAGCGATAAGAAACCGATATCGCGCATCAAGAAACAGGATTTCGCCTAAGCCAACGCGAATCAATAGTTTTAATCTCTTGAGCGAACGGAGGTCTCGTTGTGGAAGATCTGGACTGGCTATTATTAAAGACGTTGTACGAGAAAAAGACGATCACCAAGACAGCGGAAGCGCTGTTCATCTCGCAACCGGCCATTACCAATCGTTTGCGCAAAATTGAGGACGAATTTGGCGTCACCATCGCCCACCGCGATAACAAAGGCATTTACCTGACGCCGCAGGGCGAGTTTTTGGCTGTCTCAGCGGAAAAGGTCCTGCAAACCATGCGCGACATCAAGGATCAGGTGTTGAGCATGGATCAGGAAGTGAAGGGCACGCTGCGCATCGGCGCCTCCAACTTTTTCACCAAATATGTCCTGCCCGGCCTGCTCAAACAGTTCAGCGCCGACAATCCCCACGTAGAGTTCCAGGTGACGACTACCTGGAGCAAGGACGTGCTCCAGCTGCTCTATAAGCACGCCATCCACGTCGCGTTTATCCGCAGCGAACACACGTGGCCCGGCGGGGCGCAGTTATTGTTCGAGGAACCGATTTGTATCGTTTCGAAAAAAACCATTGATTTGAATAAATTGCCCACCCTTCCCCGCATCGATTACCAAACCGAGCATTCCATCAAAAGCCTGATCGACGCCTGGTGGTGCGCCCGCTATAACGCACCGCCGACGATCAGCATGAACGTCGACCGGGTGGATACCTGCAAGGAAATGGTATTAAACGGCTTAGGATACGCCTTCTTGCCCGGCATGATCATTCGCGACACGCCGGAGCTAGAGACGATTGTCCTCACCGACGCCGCCGGCCAGCCGCTGTCGCGCAAAACCTGGATGCTCTATCACCACTCCGTCGAAAACGTCCGCTTCGCCAAGGTCTTCATTGACTTTGTCCGCAGCATTCCGTTTGCGTCCTGGCCGATAACGGACAAAAAGCCGCGTTGAAACGTCGTGTTCAACGCGGCTTTTTGCTTGCCAGGATCGACGTCATACATTTTCACTATGGAACCGGTATTTTATTGGTATTATTCATGTGGTCTCGACTTTGCTATGATGAGAGAAAAATGCGCGTTCCCACCAAGGAACAGCGGCGGCCAACGCGCACCAGCAAACACCGGAGGTGACCAACCATGCTTTTTGCCGGCGTGGCCATTATTCTTGCGGCCGTATATCTGTTGATCAAGCGCTATGAATCCCGCATGATTTTGATCGGGGCGGGGCTGTTAATGACGGCGCTAGCCGGGACGCCGCTGGCGGCCTTCCAGGCCTTCAGCCAGTCGATGGTGACCAAAGAACTGATCCAAACGATTTGCCCGGTCATGGGCTTTGCCTACGTCATGCAGGCCACCAAGTGCGACAAGCACCTCATTAGCCTCGTCGCCAAAGCGTTGCAAAAAGTGCGCCCCGTCCTGATCCCCGGGGCTGTCCTAGGCACCTTTGCCATCAACATCTCCCTGCCCAGCGCGGCTGGTACCGGCGCCGCCGTCGGGGCCATCTTTATTCCGCTGCTGATTTCGTCGGGCGTGCATCCGGCGACCGCCGCTGCTGCCGTGCTAGCCGGGACGTTCGGCAGCAACCTTAGTCCCGGGCTGCCCCACAACCCCTTCGTCGCCAAGCTGGCGAACACGGATGTGTTGACCGTCATCAGCGTCCATGCGCTGACCGATATCGTCTGCGGCCTCATTGCCGCGTTCGGGCTGTTGCTGGTTGACAAATTTCTCGCCAAGCGAGCGCTTGACAATTCTTATCTGGAAACGGGCGACGCGCTCATGCCCGACAGCCTGTCAGACGAAAAAGCCAATCTGCTTTACGCCATCGTCCCAGTGGTGCCCGTCGTGCTGCTGGTATTAGGGGCGACCAACGCCGTTCCCGCCTTGGCCAAGCTCGAAGTGGCGCACAGCATGCTGATCGGCTGCTTATTAGGCATACTTGTTACGAGACAAAATCCTGGAAAGATCACCAAAGAGTTTTTCAAGGGTTTGGGGGACGCCTACGGCGACATCCTGGGGATCATCATTGCCGCCTATGTCTTTGTCGCCGGCATGGAAAGCCTGGGGCTGGTCAAGGCGCTGATTGCGGCGATGGTCGACTCCTCCGCCTGGGCCAAGTACGCCGCTGTTTTCGGCCCGTTTTTGCTGGCCGTCATCTCCGGAACAGGCAATGCGGCGGCGTTTGCCTTCAACCAGGCCGTGACGCCGAACGCCGCACAGTTCGGCATGGACATCGTCAACATGGGCAGCCTCGCCACGCTCGGCGGCGTCCTGGGCCGCACCATGTCGCCAATCGCTGGCGTGACGATCGTCTGCGCGTCTTTGGCCGGCGCCTCGCCGTTTGAAGTGGCCAAGCGAAACACGCCAGCGATGCTTGTTGCCGCCGGCGCCACGATCGTCATGCTGACGTGAAAACAGGCGCATGAATTATCCGTTGCAACAATAAAACCGCTTCCATCGTGCTGTAAACGCGATTGAGGCGGTTTCATTTTTTCACATGCGTTGTTCGTCCGTCCGCAAGTTCGGCAACTGCGTCGCCAGCATGCCCAGCGCCATCAGCGCCATGCCCAGCAGTTCGCGCGTGCCCAGCACCTCGTGCAGGATCAAATAGCCGCCCAGCGCGGCAAACACGGTTTCCAGACTCAAAATAATGGCGGCATGCGTCGGTTCGGCATGCTTTTGGCCAATGATTTGCAGCGTGTAGGCCACGCCGACCGAACAAAGGCCGCCGTATAAAATCGGCACGGCCGCCTGGATGATGCCGTGCAGCAGAATTTCCTCCGTCAGCAGGGCCACGCCAAGGCTCAGCACGGCGCACGCCACAAACTGATAAAAAGCCAGCTGCAGGCTGTCAACGCGGTTGGCATAGCGGTCAATCAGCAAAATATGGGCTGTCCAAAAACTGGCGCCAATGAACTCCAATAAATCGCCATAGGAAATCGTAAAATTGCTTTTGACGCAGAGAAAATACAGCCCGCTGATCGCCAAAACAGCGCCGAACCAGGTGTTGGCGGTAATCTGCTGCCGAAGAAACACGCCCGCCAGCGGCACCAAGACAATGTACAAGCAGGTGATGAACGCCGCTTTTCCAGCCGTCGTATACACAAGCCCGATCTGCTGCAAGGACGAGGCAATAAATAAAATGACTCCGAAGACAAGGCCAATGCGCCAGCAGCAGCCGGCGTCAGCGGCCTGCGCCCGTTTGTCGCGGATTCGCGCAAAATGCCAAATTAACGGGAGCAGAGAAACCGCCCCCAGCGCAAACCGAATGCCATTAAAGGTATACGGTCCCACATAGTCCATCCCCACCCGTTGAGCCACGAACGCAAAACCCCAGATAAACGCCGTCAGCATCAACATCAAATTAGCTTTTGTTTTCACCGAATCCCTCCCCTAGCCGCGCACGCTTCAGCCAAGCGCGACGTGCGCCATCTGACAAGTTTCGCGGCCCTTTCCGGCACGGGCTCGACGATGCTTGGCTAAAACAGCAAAGGCGCCAGGTATACCGCCACGGTCAACGTAATGCAACTGAGCAAAGTGGACACCAACACCGCCTGCGCCGCAAATTCAGGTTCATTGTGATATTCCAGCGCCAAGGCCGCACTGTTGCGCGAAGAGGGCATGGCGCTGGCAATCCACAAGGTTTGCGCAACGATTCCGTCCAGTTGGAATAAATGGATCAGGCCAAAAGAGAGGGCGGGAGAAACGAGCAAGCGCACCGCACTGCTCAACAGCACCTTCGCGCCGTCTTTTCCCAACTTCACGGCGGCGATTTGCGCGCCGATCGCCACCAGCGCCAACGCCAACATGCCATTGGCCGCCGCACTCATCGGGATCCAGATAAAATCCGGCACCTTGATTCCCCGGACGTTGCAGATCAACCCCAAAATCAAGCAGTAAAAAACCGGCATTTTCCCTAATTGCCGCAGTGTTTTCCCCAAACCAACCTGTGCGGAACTCGTATTGATGATGCCATAAGTGAAAACAGCAATGACTTCAAACAAGACCACTACCATTTGGACGGACATGGCCAACGGGTTGTGATGGAAAGCCAAGTCATTCACAGGAATCCCCACGTTGCCGTTATTGGTAAGCACGACACTGTTTGAAAAAGCCACGCCCATCTTTTTATCATGGCGGCATATTTTGTTGATGAGCAGCGACAACAAATATAATGATGCAAATTGAACCGCCAAAAAGCCAAAAATCGCTAACAGCAGCCCGGCGGTGGCTTTTGCCTCATAGATTTTCACAAAGGCTAGCGCCGGTATATAGTAGTAAAAAAGCAGTTTGGACAAAGTGTTCATTTCCAATTTAAACGAACGATGCAGCAACACGCCCACGCCAATGGACAGCATAATCGGTAAGACCACCTGCTGCATGAGATTATATAAAATCGCCATAAATGAAAACCTCCATTATCAAGTTCTATTTTACCTGACAATGGAGGTTTACACATGCCTTTTCGTTTATTTCCTGCGCAATTTCGCAACGGCCTGACGGAATTTCTCCTCAGAAATACCGAATTCGCCGCGGATATCCTTCACCGTCCGGTTGGGGTCGACCTGTTCCGGCAGCCCCAATTCAGCCAACAGTTGTTTTTCATCCACGCCGAAAGCAGCCGCCGCTTCCGACCACTTCATCCAGCCTTTTATCTCGCTCGGATCGGTAATCTGCGCCGCCACGCGGTAGCTGGGACTCTTGGCGTTCCACTGCCCGGACACCTGCGCCGCCCCGATAATCCCCAAAAACAGCACCACCCCGAGCACCCCGGCAACAAGCGGCTTCAAATTCGGCAGGCCGCCGACTTTGGCTTTGACGCTAAGGGCGCTGACCGGGCACGTTTCGACGCACTGCATGCACTTGACGCAGCGGCTGTCCTGCAGGCGCTGCGCCTCGGAAACCGTAATGCCGGTCGGACACGTCCGGTCGCATCGGTGGCAGTGAATGCAGGACGAGTCACGCTCGATGTCAAACAAGGCGAAACGCGATAAAACGCCGTTAAAAGCGCCGAGCGGGCAGAGGAAGCGGCACCAGGCCCGTTCGACCACCAGCGACGCGGCGACGAAGCTCCCGATGATCAGCCAGCCGGTCGCCCCCTCCACGTTCATGTGGAAAATCGCCTTGTAGGGGTCGAATTCCTCAAACCACAGTTTTTTCAGCAGCCAGGAAAAATAAACAATGCCGGCGAGGGTTGCAAACCGTCCGTAGCTCAAGAGGCGCATCACCGACGGCGAAATGCTCACTTTGCGGTTCGAAACAGTTTGCCTCAGTTTGTAGAGCCAGTCCGCCAGACCGCCCAACGGGCAAATCCAGCCGCAAAAAAGCGCACCGCCGAGCAGCGTGGTTACGCCCACCGCCACAAGCAGCCAAAAGTTGCTCGGCGCCGTTTTTTGCAAAAAGCTGCCCGTAGTCAGATAGGGCGGCAGCGTTTCCAGCCCGCCGAACGGACAATAGGCGTCAATCGGGGGCACCCCGGCCGGACCGCCCCCGAGCACCTGATGCCGGTAGCCAAGATACGCCGCCAGGACCATAAAACCCGTCTGCAGTGCCAAACGAACTTTGTTCATCACACACCTCCCGTTTTGGGGCTGCACGGCCGCTCCGACGCATAAGCGCCGGTCCGTTGAATCAAAACGACAACGACTTCTTCGGGCACTTGTCGACGCACCGCCCGCACTTCAGGCAGTCGCTGTCTGTAAACCCGTCCGGACTGCCCTTGGCCGTGTACGGGGCGAGCTGCAGCGGGCACGCCTTCGTGCAAAGCTTGCAGCTGACGCACGAATCGGCGACCATGAGCGGCAGGGGCTTTTTCCTGGCGCTGACCCAGCTGGCCAGCGACCCCATCGGACAAAACGAGCACCAGGTGCGCTGATGATACAGCAACCCAAGCCCGATGCCGACCAGCGTGGTCACCAGGATGATGCGGATAAACACCGCTCCCATCGCCGGCAAATCACCCCAAGCGGCAGCCATCTGCACGCTGAAAACCGTCATAAGGAGCGCCAGCATGAACACCCGCAGCCCCTTGCTCCGAAAAAAAGGCGGGATGGGCTTTTGCGGCGACCACTTGGCCAGCACATGGTCATAAAAGCTGCCGCGCGGGCAAAAGTTACCGCACCAGTACCGCCCCTTGTAAAAGGACATCGCGACCGGCGCCAGCATGCAGACTAGCGCGATTAAGCCGATGACCGGATAGACAAGCCCGGCCGCCAGAAACGCCAGCAGCACCCAAAACAAATATGGTTGAACCTTATTTTTCATCTGTATTCCCTTTCCAACTGCGCCGCCAGCGGCATGTCACGCATTTATAAGCCCTTCTTCTCCAGCCAGCGGAAGAGCAACACGGTCAAGAGCACGAACGGGACGATTACCAGCCAGTGGTTGACCCCCAAAACCTGCGGAATCGTGATTCTGCCGTAGTTGCCCCAGGTGAGCACCGTCTTTTGCATAGCGGGGTACGCTTCCGCATAGAGGCCGGCGCCCACGAGCATGCCCGCCATCCCCCACAACGCGTCCAACCGCCCTTCGCCCACCGCGCCAAGCGACGTCCCCGGGCAATAACCCAGCAGCCCCCAGCCCAAGCCAAAGATCAGTCCGCCGATGACAACGCCGCCCAAAATCGTCGGCTTGAGCGACAGCTTAACCAGCCCCATGTCGTACAGAAAGTAAACCCCGACCATCGCCACCGCGATGTGCGAGAGCATAAATTTTACGATCGTCATATCCTGCAGGCGCAGAGCGGCAATCTGCTTGTCATAACGCAGCACCCGGCCTTTTTGCAGGAAGAAACCGAACAACACGCCGGTAATCAGGCCATACCACAGATCCGTCATCTCCCGTCACCGCCTTTGTACAGCCAGTTGGCCGAAATCATTCCGCCAATAAAGAAGCAGGCCAACGCGATATAGCCGCTGACCGACAACTGCAGCCCGCCGCTCAGCCCGTGGCCGCTCGGGCAGCCGTCAGCCAGCCGCGCGCCGAACATCGCGATGATGCCGCCGATAAACGCGACAAGCGCCCGCGACGGCCCCCCATAGCCGAACCGTCTTTCCCACATGTCCGGCACAGCCTGGATGCGGAAGCTGCCCGAAGTGATGGCGGCAACAAAAGAGCCGAGCGCAATGCCAATGACAAACATCCACTGCCAATCAATAATCGGCGCTTCTTTAATAAAATAGGGCATCTTGGCCACCCTTTCGGGAGAAAACAGCTTTTCCACCATGCCGGTCGTGCGGACAAACGTCGTCGACGCGCCCAGGTACTTGCCGACAAACCAGACCGATCCGATCGAAACCAGGCCGCTGAGCGCACCTGCTACGTAAGGACTCCAGCCATTGTCTTCTTTCATCTTGCCACCCTCCTCGCCACCTTTATCCACCCCCCGTACGGGAGGGGCTCTTGATTCAAATATAAACTACTGCCGGTCAAAAAGCAATACCGAATAATCGTCAGGAAATTCAGCAAGGGTGCTTTCCGCAGCAGTAGTCATTGCCGTGAATGCGCTATGCGCCTTGACTAACGGCTAAAGGCCTGCAAATGGCGTTTGGAAGCCGCCAGCAAGCGTTCAACAACAAACTTCACATCATCCGGCAAATCGGGCTGCCGCAAAAAATGTTCGTACATGGCAATGTTGTCAACCTCAGCCTGCTGTCCGATCTGCAGCGCCTCGGCAAAAGTGTTCGGCACAACGACATGCGGTTTGCTCTCATCGGCCGGCACGTCCCAGCCGCGGTCCGTGAACAGCGGCTTCAGCAAGGCGATATGGTGTTCTTCCGACTGCACGATGTTCGAAAAGGGGCGAACCTTGCCAAACGCATCCATCACCGCCGTGTACTGGGCGCGGGCCAAATACTCGTCTTGAATGGCAAACTGCAGCATCTCCTGGACAGTCGGCTGCGCCACCTTCACCGCCCCTCTTGCCCCATAGCCCTCGTCAGCAGCGAGAGCGGTACCCGCCATCAAAAACAGCCCCAGCAGCACCCCCCACAAGATTCGCATATCCGTTCCCCCTCCTTTGTTTGTCTGATAAAGAGACTCCCTCACTTTTACTTTAAAACCATTCATTCGCAAAAGCAAGAATTTTCAGTTTTAAATATGTTTCGGAAAATATGCAAACCAAAACGCGGAAGCGGCTGCCGACATTTCCGTCGGCAACCGCGCCCTTTAGACCATCAGTTCACTACATCTCCATAACCAAGCGTCTGGCGTCCAATCGCCTTTTGCAATAAACCGCCCCGGCGAGCAGCACTAAGGCAATCGCATTAAGCGCTGCTGCAATAATAAACGCCTGTCCGTAACCGTCGCTGGCGGCCTTGACTACCGCCGCCAGCCGCGGGCCGACAAAGGCGCCGATCCCAACGGTCAGGAACATCACGCCGAAATTGACCCCCAGGTTTTTCGCGCCGAACAATTCGGCCGTGACCGGCGCCATGATCGACAAAAACCCGCCGTAGTAAAAGCCGATCGCCATGATCATCGCCACCACCATGGCATACGTGGTCGCCAACGATAACCCCACCATGGCCGCCGCCCCGACAATCAGCATCAGGCCGATCACCGGGAACCGCCCCAACCGGTCGGATACGGCGCCCCAGGCAAGGCGTCCGCCCGTGTTAGCGACCGACAACAGCATCACGACGCTCGCCGCCGCCTGCGGCGTCAGCTTCAGCACATCCTGCACGATCGGCGACACGTAGCCAATGATCATCATCCCGGACGTAGCGGCCGCCAAGAACACCCCGGCCACCAGGTAAAACAGCGGGCTTTTCAGCATCCCCGCCCAGTTCACGTCCGAGACTGCGACCGCCGGTTTTTGCTGCCGCGCCGCGCCAACCGCCTTGCCCGCCGGCCTATAATCGCGGGGCGCCCGTTCCACAATCAGGCTAGAGAGGCAAATGACCGTCAGACCAATTGCCCCGATCCACCGAAAAGCAGTCAGCACGTCATAGGCCGCCATCAGCGCAACCGCTGCCGGAGCCCACATGAGCGCGCCCAAGCTGGCACCGCCGGTCAGCAAGCCCGACGCCAACCCCCTCCTGTCCGGGAAGAAGGCGACCATGTTGCTGACCGTCCCGCCGGGATATACCGTCGCCACGCCAAGGCCGACCAGGCTGGCACATACGTACAAGTGCGTCAGCGAATTCGTAAAGCTCAGACCCAGCATGCCGCCGCCGAACAAGAGCCCTCCGGCAAACAGCACCTGGCGCGGGGACACGTAGTCCATCGCTTTCCCGACGACAATCGGCATGAATGATCCCATCGACAACATCAGGGTGAAAGACAGCGACACCTCGGCAGGCGATGCGTTTATCAAAGCGACAAGCGGTTTTTGAAAGACGCTCCACGCATAAATGATGCCGGCACAAACATTGATCAATATGCACAAAGCGAGAAACACCCAGCGCTTCGAATCGTATTTATTCACGTTACCCTCCACCAACAAGCTATTTGCGATCTTCTGACTCCTCGGCAACCGCCGTCCCGATTATTTCACAAAAAGCGGCATTAAAAAGCTAATTTCAAGGATCATGAGCGCGCCGCCGATGCGAGTTGAAATCGAGGAGAAGGGCAAGAGCTGCATCCTGTTCGACGCCGACAGGATGGCGATGTCGCCCGAGCCGCCCACGTCGCAGGAGCAAAGCGCGGCTGTAATGCCGGCCTCCAGCGGCCAAAGCTTGAACAGGCGGCCGAAAATCATCGCGCCGATAAACGCGCCCGCGATGCCCATGATAATGACGAAGAAGGCGCCAAAAGTGAAGTATTTGCCGAGCAGGGTGATATCAAACGAGGTGATGCCGATGCCCGCAATCAGAACCGGCAGCAGGTTTTTGAGCATGAAATTGAACCAGAAGTTGGCGTAATCGCAGAATTCATCACTGATCCAGCCGGCCGCTTTAAGGAACAGGGCGAGCAGAATTGTCCAGGCCAGCCCGTGAATTTGAGGAATCATCGCCCCGATCAAATAGCCGCCTGTCATCAGCGAAATGGAGATCATCAACCCCGCGCCGAGCTTGCCGTAGTCCTTGTCCGAGCCGGGACGGCTTTCTTCCGCCAAAATGTCATCGCTGGACTCATCCATCAGCAACCGGCCTTGACCATTAAGGTGTTTAGAATCGAGCCAGAGCTTGGAGAGCACGGCGGCGCTAAGGATAGAAATGACGTTGGCAATCGAGCAATAACCGAGGAACGGGCCAGCCATGCTTTGTGCGTCCCGCCCCAGGATGCCGCTGTACATGGCGGGCAGCGTGGCGATCGCCCCGGCCGAACCGCCCGACATCATCGGGGCACCGATCATGAAGATCGCTTCAAACACGCCGTAACCGGTGACGATTCCGGCAATCGCCAGGAAAACAATTGCCATGACCTGCGAACCAATAATGGTTGGCAAGTAGCGGTAAACCGAGCGGACAATCGAGTTCCGGCTGAGCGACAAAATCGAGCCGACGAGAATCGCCGCGATGTACAGGTTCTGAAAGCCGCCTTGCATAAACGCCCCGACGCCCTTTTGAATATACTGCGGCACCAAGCCCATCGCCACCATGGCCCCGGCGCCGAACAGCGGCAAGACCGTCGCCCCGCCCATATAATCATTGATAACGGGAATTTTCCCGCCGATGTAGAAGAAGGCGCCGCCGACCACCATCAGGTAGGCAATCGTGCCGACATAGTCTTTCGGCAGCTTGCCGATATAGGCCGTGACCAACACGACGCAGGAAAGCGCTAAGAACGCACCCAAGGAGAGCCCAAAAATTTTATCGCTCTTAAACATGAAAAATCCTCCTCTTATTCTATCTGTTCTTCCTCAATCATTTCTTCTACCTTGGGTCGGTAATCACGCCCGTCAGCGCCGAAGCGGCCGCCACGGCCGGCGAAGACAAGTAAATCAGCGATTTTTTCGTCCCCATCCGCCCGATGAAATTCCGGTTGTTCGTTCCCAAAACAACTTCGCCGTCGCTCATCAGCCCATACGGCTGCCCGCAGCAAAGGCCGCAGCAGGGATGGGTCACCATGCCGCCAGCTTTGATAAAGGTTTGAATATAGCCCCGCTTCATCGACTCTTTAAACACGTGGTTCGTCGCTGGGATCACGACCAGCTTCAAATGCGGGGCAATTGTTTTGCCCTCTAGAATCTTGGCCGCAACCTCCATGTCCTCAAGGCTGCCGTTGGTGCAGGATCCGATATACACCTCGTTAATCTTCACGCCTTTGACTTCATCGATCGGGTGCACGTTATCCACTCCCTGCGGGCAGGACAGTTGCGGCACCAGCTCTTGTGCCTGGTAATGGAGGATCTTCTCGTAATTGGCATCGGCATCGATCTTAATCCAGCTGATTTCATTATAATCCATATCATAATATTCAGCTGTTTTCTCGTCCGCTTCAAACAAACCGCATTTTGCGCCGGCCTCCAGGGCCATGTTGGCGATCGTAAACCGGGCCTGCATGCTGAGATCGGCCACCGTGCTGCCGGTGAACTCCAGCGATTTATACTGGCCGCCGTCCGACTTGATGTCGCCTAAGATCTTTAGAATAATGTCCTTGGCGTACACGCCCTGCGGCAGCTCGCCGTCAATCACGATCTTGATCGCCTGCGGCACCTTCATCCACAATTCGTCCGTCGCGAGCGCCGCCGCCATTTCCGTGTGGCCGATGCCGGTGCAGAAGCAGCCCGCCCCGCCGTAAGTAGTGGTGTGGCTGTCCGTCGCCGTCACCACCGTGCCGGGTCTGGCGTAGCGCAATTCATGCATCAGGGAATGGCTGATGCCTTCGCCTTTGTGGAAATTCGGAATGTTGTATTTGCGCACGATCTCAATGCCGTCGCGGTAATGCTCCGGATCGGTTGTCGCCTGGTTGGTCGGCATGAGGTGGTCAAGAAACATGACCGCCTTTTCCGGGTGCTTGATTTTCTTGACGCCCATTTCATTAAGCGCCCGCTTCAAAAAGGACGTATAAATGTCGTGCATCATGTAGGCATCAGGGTGGGTGATGACGATGTTGCCCGGCTCCAAATGCTTCTCCCCGGTATTTTTCATAAGGATTTTTTCTGCCAGCGTATAGCCCATGAGTTTACATGGCCTCCTTTTCCGCTTGTTGCATGCGCTTGATCGTATTGTTGACCAGGCCGCCGTCTTGAATAATGGCAAAGAGGTTTTGCGGCACTTTCGGGATCGGAAAAGACTTGCCGTTTACCGTGACCTGCTTATTCACCTCGACGGTCAGAATGTCCCCTTCTTCGCAATGGGCAGGGATCTCCTCGCTTTCAATCAGCAGCATGCCGTTATTGATCGCGTTGCGGAAAAAAATCCGGGCAAACGATTTTGCCACGATGCAGTACACGCCATGGACGGCAATGCTTTCCGGGGCCATTTCCCGCGACGAGCCGCAGCCGAAATTCTTCCCTGCGACAAGGATGTCCCCGGGCTTAACGGTGGAGGCAAACTCCGGCCGCAGCGTCTCCAGGCAGTGCGAGCCCATCTCCTTTTTATCGACAATCACGCCGTGCCGGCCGGCGATAATCGTGTCCGTATCGACGTCATCCGGCAACTTCCACACTTTCCCGCTGAACTTTTGTTCCATTTTTCTCTCTCCGTTCATTTATTCGGTATGCAGATATGACCCGCCAAAGCCGAGGCGGCAACCGTAGTTGCGTTTGAAACAAAGACTTTGGCGTCCTTCGTGCCGTTGCAGCCCGTATAGTTGTAGCAGGACGCGGAAAGCATCGTCTCGCCGTCGCCGACCACGCCCTTGGAGGTGGTCACGCAGCTCGCGCAACCCGGGTTGAGGATCTGCGCGCCGCAATCGATGAAGATATCGATCAGCCCCTCATCGATCGCCGCCAAATACACCGCATTTGTGGCCGGCGCGATCGTCAGCCTGGTGTCCGTCGCCACGCGGTTGCTCCTGAGAATCGCAGCGCAAGCGCGCAGCTCTTCCAGGCTCCCGCCGGTGCAGCCGCCAACAAAGCAGGCTTCTACCGGTGTTTTAGCCAATGAAGCGATTTTTTCCACCGTGTGCAAGTCGCCCGGCAGCGCAACCACCGGTTCGACGGCGCCCAAAGCGTATTCCCGCTGTTCAGTTGCATTCACCGCTTCTGATCGTTCATTGACGAAAGCCGTCACGGCGCCGGTCCGGCCGGCCAGCATGCAGAGGGTCATTTTGTCCGCCAGCGTCAACGCTTGAAGCGCCGGTCCGTAAAACTCAACCGCTTTACCGCCAAAGCCATCCTTGCCGACTTCTCCGAGCAGTTTCAGCATGAAGTCTTTGCATGTGGCGGGTGCCGTCAGCGCGCCCGTCAGCCGGATTGCCACGGTTTCCGGCACCTGAAATGCCAAGCTGCCGGTCTTGAGTACGCCGGCCATTTCCGCGTCGCTCAGATCAAGTCCCAGCGCGCCAACTGCGCCATAAACGGCATTATGCTCGCCGCAGGAAACCACCACGTCGCCCGGCTTTACCGCCTCGTTGACCATCACGTAATATCCGATCCCCTTTGATTGGATAAACTTCAAGTCGCCTTCCTGCGCGGTTTGAATCAGTTCTTTTTGGATCTGCGCCGAAGCGAAGCTGCCCGCCGGAATATCGTGATCTAAAATAATAACGACTTTTTCCTTGTCCTTGATTTCAGGCACGCTGACCTGGTTGAAAACAGCGTGGCCAGGACCATCCGTAATGACACAGAACATTGGCGCCAGCTGCGCTATTTCGCCGGCCTTTTTATTTAATAAACTTTCAATGAAAGCCATGTTGTCGCTCCTTGTCTCAGGGATTTGTCTGATTTATGGGATAATTTCGTGCAAAACAGCGGGGGCAACGCCCCCTTCTGCAACCTATCTGGCAAACCCGGACCAGACCGGCTGGCCGGTATACGTTTTCGGCTGCTCCTGGCCGGACAAAACGCGCAGTGCGCCCGCCGCCAGCGCCTCCATTTCAAACTCGCCGGGCATGACCGTAATCGGTGCGATCCAGTCGACCATGCCGGACAACTGGCTGACCAAATACTTGTCATGGGAAATGCCGCCGGTAAAGATAATTCCGTCCACTTTTCCCAAGAGCGCCGCGGCACAGGCCCCGACGCTCTTGGCGATCTGGTAGATCATGGCGTCGTAAATGAGTTTTGCATACTGGTCGCCCCGTCCGATCCTCGCGACCACTTCCCGGGCGTCCGACGTCCCCAGGTGATCGACCAGGCCGCCGTTTTTGCTGATTAAGTCCAGCAGATCCTGCTGCGAATACTTGCCCGAAAAGCACAGCTTGATCAGCGGCGCGGCCGGAACGGCCCCCGCCCTGGTGGGCGCCATCGGCCCGTCGCCTTGGGCGATATCGTTGGAGTCGACCATGCGGCCTTTTTTGTGGGCGGTCACAGAGATTCCGCCACCGATATGGCAGATGATCAAGTTCATCTCCTCATAACGCGAGCCGGCCGCCGCCGCATAGCGGATGCCGATTTCCTTTTGGTTAAGCGCATGAATCTTGCTTTCCCGGCAGATTTTCGCCAGGCCGCAGACGCGCGCCACTTCCTCAAACTCGTCAACGTCAGGCGGGTTGACTACGAAAGCCTGGCCGCCGTACGTCTGGGCAAACTCATGGGCCAATTGGGCGCCAAACACCGCCGGATGCTTGACGGTAAAGCCAATTTTGGCATGGTGCAGCAGGATGTCGTTGACGGGATAGACGCCGCCCTCAAGCGATACCAGTCCGCCGCCCCGGCCAACAAAAGCATCGACGCCGGCGAGCGAAATGTTGTTTTTGGCCAGCTCATTTAAAATCGTTTCTTTGCGATAAGGCAACTGGTCCTGCAGTTCGGCGTACCCTTTCAAGACTTCTGCGTCGTGGTCGATATTGAAGCTGAACACTTTTTGATCGTTTTCGAACATGGCTACCTTGGTGGAGGTGGAACCGGGATTGATCGCTAGAATTTTGACCGTCTTATTCATATTCATCTCCTTAGCATGCCGCCGCGGCTAACACCACAGACATATATTTATCCTCCACCGTGGAGGAGCGGGAGGTCAGCACAACCGGCACCTTCGCCCCGACAATAAAGCCGGCGGCCTTGGCCCCCCCGGAGAAAGTCAGCGCTTTGATCAACAGGTTGCCGGCCACCAGGTTCGGTACCAGCATCAGATCCGTGTCGCCTGCCACTTCACTGTTGAAGCGTTTGATCGCCACCGCTTCCTTGTCGATTGCCAAATCGTAGGATAGCGGCCCTTCCACAACACAGCCCGTGATTTCCCCGGCGAGGTTCAACTGCTTCAGTTCATAGGCGTCAACGCTTTCCGACAGCTTCGGATTCACCTCTTCGGCCGCCGCCATGACCGCCACCTTCGGCTTATCGATGCCCATGTTCCGCATGGTCAGCACGGCGTTTTCAAGGATCTGCCGCTTTTGGGCCAAATCCGGCGTCGTGTTGAGCGCCACATCGGTAACGGCCAGCAGTTTGTGGTAAGTCGGCACTTCCAGAAAGGCCAGGTGCGACATGACCCGTCCGGTCCGCAAGTTGCTCTCCTTGCTGACAATGATCTTCATCAGCGTCGCGGTTTCCAGCAGTCCCTTCATGATAAAATCCGCTTCGCCATCATGAATCATCGCCACGGCTTTTTGCGCCGCCTCTTCATGGCTGCCGGCCTGGACGACAAACGCCGCATCGGCCGGGAAGCCCACTTCTTCCAGATAGGCGGAAATAACGGGTGCATTCCCGATCAGAATCGGCGTGGCGATGCCGTTTTGATAAGCCAGGAGCAGCGCTTCAAGCGTATGCTTGTCTTCAGCCGCCACAACCGCCACGCGTTTTGGCGCGTTCTCCTTCAGCCGCTGCACCAACTGGGCAAAATTCGCAATGCTCATCCCTGCGCCCCCTTGCCGGCGGCGCATTGGCTTTCCGCCAACTCCTTGCCAGCCCGAATCGCGGCTTCGTTCAGCGGCAGGAATTTTGCCTTGGACGCCATCTTCACCCGCATCGTTTCAATCACCGGCTCGACCGCCAGCGCCTGGCTTGCGCCCAGATAGCTGCCCAGAATGACCATGTTGGCGCTTTTTTCCGAACCGAGCTGTTCCGCCAGTTCATTGGCTGGGATGTAGAGCGCCCGCACGTCGCTTCTTGCCACTTTTTTATGCACCAGCGAGCTGTTCACGATGATCGTGCCGCCCGGCTTCACCCAGGATTCAAACTTCGCTAGCGACGGCTCGTTCATGGCGATGACCGTATCTAGCCGCGTCACCACCGGCGAACCGATCGCCTCGTCCGCAATAACGACCGTACAATTGGCCGTGCCGCCGCGCTGCTCCGCCCCGTAGGACGGGAAAAAGGTTGCGTTTTTCCCCGCGGCCGTCGCGGAATAACCGAGCAGCTGGCCGATCAGAATAACGCCCTGCCCGCCAAAGCCTGCAATAATCAAGCTGTTTTCCAACGCTGCCACCTCCTCAATTGTTTCTTAATTCCCCGAGCGGGAAGTACGGAATGCTTTTTTCTTGAATCCATTTCAGGCTATCTTCCGGCGATACGCCCCAGTTGGTCGGGCAGTTGCTCAGCAGCTCCACGAATGAATACCCTTTGCCCTCGAGCTGGTTTTTGAACGCCTTTTCGATGCCGGCCTTTGCCTTGAGCACATTGGCAGGCGTATTCAGGGCGAACCGCGCCACATACACCGGCGCCTCCAGCGTGTTGATGATTTCCGCCATCCGCATCGGATAGCCGGCTTGCGCAGGGTCGCGCCCGTTTACGCAGGTCGTCGCTTTTTGCCCGACCAAGGTCGTTGGCGCCATTTGACCGCCGGTCATGCCATAGATGCCGTTGTTGACGAAAATCGTCGTGAGTTTTTCCCCGCGGTTGGCGCAATGCATGATTTCCGCCAGGCCGATCGCCGCCAAGTCGCCATCCCCCTGGTAGGTAAACACCAGGTTATCCGGGCGGCAGCGTTTGTAGCCCGTCGCCACGGCCGGCGCGCGTCCGTGGGCGGAGACAACCATGTCGAAGTTGTAGTATTCCATGCTTAACGTGGCGCAGCCGATCGGCAAAATGCCAACCGCTTTTTCCCGCATGTCGAACTTGTCAATCGCTTCCGCGACTAATTTACAAACCATGCCATGCAAGCAGCCGGGGCAGAATCCGCTGACCGTCGGCTGCAACGAAACGGGTCTCGCATACGTCTTTTGCACTATTGGGCCCCTCCCTTGCTGATCAAGTCTTTGACCGCGCCGACCACTTCATCCGGCGACACGACAAAACCGGCGCCGCGCGTATAGGCGCTGACCGGCGTCCGTCTGGCGACGGCGCATTTGACGTCCTCCACCATCAGGGCCGGGATGCACATCTCCACAGCCAAAATATGCTTCACCTGGCTGTAATCCAACTTGTCAAACGCGATGTACGGGAAAGGCGATACCGTGATCGGCCGGATAAGCCCGACCCGGAACCCTTCCTTGCGCAGTTCGCGAATGGCCGTTTTGGCCACGCGGGCGCTGGTGCCGTAGGCGGCGATGACAAGGTCGGCGTCTTCCGTCAGGTATTCCTCATAGCGCACGTCTTCTTGCTGCCAGCGTTCGTACATAGCCGCGCAGTCGCGCTGGAACTGTTCGAGCTTCACCGTGTCATTATCAAGCGAGCGGTTGACACGCCGCTCCCGGCCCTGGCAGCCGTCAATCTGCCAGTCGCGCTTTTCGGGGAACGCGGTTTTCGGCTCCGGCAGCACAACCGCTTCCATCATGCCGCCGATGACGCCGTCCGCCAATAAAATCACCGGATTGCGGTCCCGGTCGGCATAATCGAACGCTTCATAAGTCAGGTCGACCGCTTCCTGCACCGTCGCCGGGGCCAGGGCGATCACCTTGAACCCGCCGTGTCCGGGCGCTTTCGTCGCCACATTGTACTGGTTCTGCCCCGGGTAAATCTGGCCCGTGCCCGCGCCGGTCCGGGCGACGTCAACGATGACCGCCGGCAGCTGCGCCCCGGCCAGCGTCGAGATGCCTTCCGTCTTCAGGCTGATGCCCGGGCTCGACGACGACGTCATCGCCCGCACGCCCGCCGCCGCCGCGCCAATCACCATGTTGACCGAGGCAATTTCGCTCTCGCCCTGGATGAACACGCCGCCGACTTCCGGCAGCCGTTTCGTCAAATATTCAGGAATTTCGCTCTGCGGCGTAATCGGATAGCCGGCAAAAAACCGGCACCCGGCCCGTACGGCCGCTTCCGCAATCGCTTCATTCCCCTTCATGAATTTTTTCTCCACGTTTTCCCCTCCTTGAGCCCCTTATTTATAGACCTCGATGGCCGCCTCCGGACACATGATGGCGCACAGCCTGCAACCGGTGCACTTCTCAGCGTCAAACTGTTCGACATACTTGTCCCTTTAGCATTGACAACCTCGCCAACCCGAATAATCTTCTGCGGGCAGGCCGCGATACAAAAACCGCAGCTTTTGCACAATTCCGGGTTCACATCAATTTTCGCCATTTCGCTCCTCCTCTTTTTTACTGTTACTTCTCCCAGGGCGCCTTGATGCAGCGCGCAACGCCGAGCACGGCGACATGCGGCAGTTCGTCCTGCACCGCCGCCGCCAGCTCAGCCGGCGCGGCTAAAAATGCCGGCACATACCCGGTTTCTTGCAGCATGGCGGCCGTCTGCCTATAGCCGCCCACCACATCAGCCAGCGTCGTCTGTTCGCCAAAATTCGGATTGCAAATGACGCTCACGCTTCTCACCCGGGCGGCGCGGGCGATCGCCTCAAGCCCTTGCGCCATATCGCCTTCGCTGCTTGAAAACGGGCGGAAGCAATTGGCCACAAAATATGCCGCCACCGGGTCACCCCAGGCCTCGGCGAGCTGGCCGATCACCCGGGCGCCAACCACATTCCCGCCTACGTCAAGAATGGCAATGTTCGCGGGGTCTTTGATTTTTTCCAGCACGGCGTTGGGAATGATCGGCGAATCAAGAAACTGATAGCCCGTCTCAAGCATTACGTTGTTTTTCCGCAACAAGTCGACCGCCTCCCGTGAGCGAAACAGCGGCTTGGTTTGATCCATGTCAAAAAACCGTACGGTTCTTCCCTGGCCCGCCAACCGCAGCCCCCAATGAATGGCGATTTCCGATTTGCCGCAGCCCGTTTCGCCTAAAAAGATAAACACCCGTTTATTATCCGCAAGCATTTTCTCCCCCACGGCAACCGCCCCCAGACAGCCTGCTTGCTCGCCAAGCGGCTTATTTTTCTTCAATTGGTTCAAACACATTCAGACCCGGGGTGAAGCCGGTCACGCCCGTCAAGAAGAACAGCATGCGCAACACTTCGCCCAATTCGTCAACCGTTGCGCCGTTTTCGATCGCCAGCTTGGCATGGACGTCAATGGTGACTTGCGTTTTCGTCGCAACCCCGACCGCAAAAATAATCAGTTCGCGGTATTTTTTCGGAATATGCTTCATGTCGGCATTGCAGATTTCATACATTTGGGAAAAGGCCTTCAAAATGCCCGGGTCGTTGGCCATCTGCCGATGGAACTGCAGCACGCTGCCGCCCCGCTGCACCGCCAACTTGTCCAGTAATTCGTGCGCTTCTTTCAAGATCTCCGGATTTGTCTGCTTCATGTCATTCTCCCCTTACCTGTTATTGAGCACCGCCTCATAAAGAGGCGATCTAACCGCCGTATTTTTGCGTCAAAAACTCCTTGCCTACCTGCGGGAACAGGATGTACGTCAGCACATCTTCATCGCACCTGGCCAGGCCGCCAATCTCCGCTTTCATTTTCTCGAACTCCGGCTCCAGCAAATCAGCCGGCCGGCAGGTGATCCGCCGTTCGGCGCCAAGGACTTTTTCTTCCAGATCAGCCGCAATCTCGCCCGGCGGGGTGCCGTAGAGTCCGCGGATATAGGCCTTGCTTTCCGTCGGAATCACGGAATACCGCTGGCCCGTGATCACATTCATCGCCGCCTGTACGCCGACAATCTGGCTCATCGGCGTGCCGAGCGGCGGGTAGCCGAATTCTTTGCGCACCAGATGTGTTTCCGCCAGCACCTCGTCAATGCGGTCGCCGGCGTCCATGGCTTTCAATTGATGCTCCAGGTTGGACAGCATCCCGCCCGGAACCTGGTGCTGGAACACGGCGATATCGACGCCCGTGAATTTGCTTTCATACTCGCGGTACTTTTGCCGGACGCCGAGCAAATAGCGGTTGATCTCTTCCAATAGGCCCAAATCCAGCCCAGTGTCGCGCGGCGTGCCCTGCAAAGCCACAACCATGCTTTCCGCCGGCGGATGCGCCGTTCCGAGCGCGAGCGCCGACAGGTCGGTGTCAACCACATCCACCCCGGCCTTGATCGCTTCCCAATAAGCTAAATCAGCCAAGCCGCCCGTGCAATGGCAGTGAAGATGGATCGGGACGCTGACCGCCGCTTTCAGCGCCTTCACCAATTCGTAGGCCGCCGTCGGCGTCAACAAGCCGGAGCCGTCCTCGACGTGGATTGACTCAACGCCCAACTGCTCAAACTCCTTCGCGAGCTTTGCGTACAGCTCCAGGTTATGAACGGGGCTGATGGTATAGGGAATCTGCCCGGCCGCAACCTTCCCGGCCTTCTTGACAGCGCGGATCGCCGTTTCGCAGTTTCGCAGGTCGCCGAGGATATCGAAAATCAGGAACACATCGATGCCAGCCTCGGCGGCCTTCTCCACGAATTTTTCGACCACATCATCCGGGTAGTGTCTGTAGCCCAGCAAATTCTGCCCGCGCAACAGCATGCGCAAGGGCGTGTTGGGCATGCCTTTTTTGAAGGCGCGCAGGCGCTCCCACGGATCCTCCTGCAAAAACCGGATGCAGGAATCAAATGTCGCTCCGCCCCATACTTCAGCGCTAACAAAACCAACGCGGTCAAGCTGGCCCAAAATCGGGAGCATATCTTCCGTTCTTACGCGCGTCGCCAACAGCGATTGCTGGCCGTCCCGCAGATCAACGCTGGTTAAGCGCAGCGGCTTATTTGTTTCAAACATGCCTTGCCTCCTCCATAAAGAATTGTCAGTGTACTGTGGTTGCTATTATGCAAATAGCGTGCCAATTCATAAAACCAAGAAAAAAAGCAAGTTTTCGAGCATTTTCGCGTTGCCACGGTTGCTTAGTTATGGCATAATCATTGCAAGCAAGTTCATTTTCGTTGCGGAGGCGTTGCATTTGAGCGGTATAGCCTTTCTTGTTCCCTACGAACCCGAGGCCTCAAGCCTAAAAGAGATTCTCGCCCCTTATCCGGAAGTTCATGTCGAATTCTTTCAGCTCAATGAGCACGACCAGGCGATTGCCAAAATCATTGAACAAGGGTATGAAATCATCGTCGCCCGGGCCGGCACAGCCAACCGCATCCGGCAGTCCGGCCTAAAGCTTACGCTCGTCGAACTCCAGATCATGCACGTCGATATCATCCGCGCCATCGAAAAGGCCCATATGCTCGGCGACAAAGTCGCCGTCGTCGCCTATCCGCCGATGATGCACGGCATAAACAGCCTGATGCCATACCTGAACCTGTCCTTCCAGCAGTATTTAGTCGACAGCAGCGATGCCGGTCTCGAGGACACAGTTTTGCGCGCCGCCCGCGACGGCGCGAACGCTATAGTCGGCGGCGGCCTGATTTGCCAGGCAGCAGAAAAAAACAACTTGCCATCCGTATACATCGCCACCGGCCGCGAGGCTGTCTTGCAAGCGCTGCAAGAAGCGCTGCGGCTGAAAGAAGCGATCGACGCGGAAAAAGTGAAGCGCCGCTTGTTTTCGGCGATTTTGGACTATGTCCACGACGGCATCCTGACGGTTGACTGCGAGCAGAAAATCACCAGCATCAACCTGCGGGCCCAGCAACTGCTAAACACCACCCCGCTGCTCGCCGCCGGGCAACCCATCGGCAAGTTTTGGCCCGGCCTCAGCCTGTCGGAACTGATCCGAACCCGGCAGGAAGAATTGAACAAGCTCGTGCAAATAAAGGGGCAAAAACTGATCTGCAACAAGGTGCCCCTGCTGGCGAACGGGAAATTAAACGGCGCCTTGGTGACGTTCCAGGAAATCGCCTCCATCCAGCGCGCCGAGGCCCATATCCGCAAAGAAATGTACAACAAAGGACACGTGGCAAGAAAAACGTTTTCCGACATCGCGGGCAAAAGCGCCAGCCTGCTGCGGACGATCACGCTGGCCAAAGAATTTGCCGCGACAAGTTCAAACATCCTGATCGTCGGCGAAACCGGCACCGGCAAAGAAGTGTTCGCCCAAAGCATTCATAACCACAGCGTGCGCCAACCCGGCCCCTTCGTGGCCGTAAACTGCGCCGCTCTGCCCGCTCAAATTCTCGAAAGCGAATTGTTCGGTTATGTCGGCGGGGCGTTCACCGGCGCCAACAAGGAGGGGAAACCCGGCCTGTTCGAATTGGCCCACGGCGGAACCATCTTCCTGGATGAGATTTCCGAGATGGACTACACCAACCAAAGCCGTTTGCTGCGCGTCCTGCAGGAGCGCTCCGTCATGCGCCTCGGCAGCGACCGCGTCATCGCCATCGATGTCCGGGTCATCGCCGCCACCAACAAGGATCTGAAGAGCCTGGTCCGGAGCCAAAAGTTCCGCGAAGACCTGTTCTTCCGCCTCAACGTGCTGAAGCTCGAACTGCCGCCGTTGCGCGAGCGGACCCAGGACATCGAGCAATTGATCAGCCACTTCGCCGCCCAACTCGCACCGTACCGCAGCCTGGCCTTTGACGCCGCCGCCTTGCGCACATTGGAAAGGCATAGCTGGCCGGGCAACATTCGCGAACTGCAAAACACGATCGAACGGCTCATGGCCTCCTGCCAGTCGGATACCGTCCGCGCCGCCGACATTGAGGGCGTGCTGGAAAAGTGGGATAGCGACATAGCGGCGGAAGCCAACCACGCCAGCTTGCCCGCGTCCCCCCTCCCCGCGCCGAGAGGCTCGTTTTTCGACGAGGAAATTGCCGCCATTTCCGCCGCCCTTTATGCCGCCAAAGGCAACCTGACCGAAGCGGCGCAAGCGCTCGGCATCAACCGGACGACGCTGTGGCGAAAAATGAAGCGCCTCGGCCTGCAAATCAACAACGGCGTCGTTGAAAAATGCTGAACTAGCAAAAAGCCGACCGGGAATTTTCCCGGTCGGCTTTTTGCTAGAAAGGTTCAATTGTCACGATACTCATGGGCCGCCTCTTCGCCGCGCAACACCCGAAGCGTCCCGAGCGCCAAGGACTCCAGTTCGTTTTCCCCCGGCACGATTTCCACCGGCGCAATGAAGCTGACGCGGTCGGCAATCCATGCCATCTGCATTGCCGAGTAGGCGATGCCGCCCGTTAAAACAATGGCGTCGACTTGTCCCTTGACGACGGTCGCCAACGAACCAATCGCCTTGGCAACCTGATAAGCCATTGCTTCATACACCAGCCGGGCGGTCTCGTCGCCGGCGGCTATTTTCGCTTCGACTTCGATGGCGCTGCTCGTGCCAAGGTAACCGACCAACCCGCCTCGCCCGCGGAGCTGCTTGCGCATCGCCCCATGATCGTATTTGCCGGCGTAGCAAAGGTCCAAAAAGTCACGGCACGGCACGCCGCCGGCCCGCTCCGGCGAAAACGGCCCTTCATCATCGGAGACGAGGTCAACCATTCTCCCCTGCTGATGAATGCTGGCCGTAATGCCGCCGCCCAAGTGCACCACAATAAGGTTCATCTCCTCATAGCGCTTTTGCAGCTTCTCCGCCGTTTTCCGGGCAACCGCCCGCATATTCAACACATGGCAGAGGCTGGCGCGGGGCAACTCCGGCATGCCGGACAGCCGGGCGATATCCGTCAGCTCATCGGCCGAGATCGCATCGTAAATATACGACGGAATGCCCAGTTCCCCGGCTAGGTCATAGGCGATCAGCGCCGCCACATTGGAGGCGTGTTCCGCCGCCGGGTTGAATCGCAGGCGCTTCGTCATCGCCTCGTTGATGCGGTAAGCGCCGCCTTTTAACGGCGGCAGCGCCCCGCCGCGGGCGACAATTGCGTCAAGCGTTGTGATGTCGAAGTTTTTTTCGCGCAAGACGTTCAGCACCGCGCTTTTGCGCATATCGTACTGGTCAGCCACCTTGGCGTACGGCGCAAGCTCTGCCGCGGAATGGTCGATGTTGATTTTAAACTGTTCCTTTTCATCCTCATAAACAGCAATTTTGGTTGACGTCGATCCAGGGTTAATCGCTAAAATCTGCATGGTTATCCTCCTAACACGTAGTCGCAGCGCGCGGCTAATTTTTCAATAGTATTATGATTTGCAAAATTCATGCCAAAACAAAAATCCGCTGCAAGAACGGGTTTTTCAAATCGAGCATTTTCTTCAATTGCATTCTCGACGCAGGTACGCTGCCGGTTCGTTGCGCAACCGTTGCAGACAAGACCGCAGAGCAACAGCTCAACCGGCGGTTACTCCGGCAACATTTTCCCTAACCATTCCAGCAGTGCGATGACTCGATTTTTTTCCGTTTGTCTTTATCTCGCCACTAGGCACTCTCCCCTATTTCCCGCGTTAGTGGTATGATTGCCTTAGAAGGAATAGCATGATGCCAGGAAGAACTTCGTTATTGAACGCCATATTCACACCGACTGCAGCCACGTTACTAGGATTGAAGGAGTGATGCGAGATGACGAAAACGGTATGCCTTGAATGCGGAAAGCTTGCGGATATGACATACTGCTTTGATTGCCGGGCAAAACACCGCGACGCAGCGGTACAAAAGCTGCAACAGGCGCTAGCACTCATAAGCGAGGCATGGCTATTGCTGGATGACGGCACCAACGACTCCATTCCGAGGGACGTCAAGAAAATGGAAGAAACAGCAAAAAGCACCATTACCAGATTGCATGGCAAAGTAAAATAAACTGCCCCTAACAGACAGAAAACACCCTGCCGGATGCGACGTGTGAAACGTCCGGCAGGGTGTTTTCTATATACGCTATGCTTCTCGCACATATTTCACTATGGTGATTTTTCCCGGATCGATTTCCGCCTTTTGACGCAGAACCCCGTTGACAACCTGTCTGGCCCGCACTTCAGTATCATACGCGCACTTTATCCGAAACTGCCGCAGCTTGAGCGGTTTGCCCTCAAAATAAAGCACATATAGTGCTTCTTCCATGCTTACCTCTTGCCTCATGCGCTTTGAAGCTTTGCCGCCTTGGCATAGGAGAGAATCGCCCCAAGCGCAATCGCCAACGAGGCGGCGACCAGAACCCGGTATTCAGGCGGCAGCAGAAACACGATCGTATGCGCCGGTATCCAAAAAAATGGAATCGTCTTCATTATTACGAAAGAAATCATACTTTGCCAATCGATATGCGCAATTACCCGGCTCAGGTTAAGCGCACTTAGCGGCACGCCCTCGCCGCAGATTAAGTCAATATAGGTGTCGCTAATCCGGTGGGCAATCATAAAGGTTGGCGCAAAAGCCAAGTTCATCGTGGCGCTGATCAGAAAAGCGCCTATAACCTGGGCGTAGCCGCCCGCGCCGGTCCACAGCAAGCCCTTTGCCGCCGCTCCCGCAACGCCGCTGGAGAACAGCTCGAACATCAGGACGATCAACATGCCAATCAGGCCCCAAACAGCAGTTCTGTACGGCAAGCCGGCCGGTTTTTTCCACTCACCAACCCCGATGCGGAGGGCTAATAATTCACCCATCGTCGCTAAAATGGCGAATTTGACAAACCCCATCAGGTACGGATGCGCTTTTGTCACACCAATAAATATTTCGTGGCTGGCCGGAACCACCAGCAAGGACAGCAACCCGCCCAGACAGGCCAGCCAAACAGCATCTCCTCGGTTCAAGGATGAATACCCCCTATCAACGTATTTCCAAGCATGCACGGACGTGCATGCCTGGAAACCTTTCATTATACCAACGGATTGTCGACCGGTTCCTCAATCGTCAAAACAATCGCAAAGCAAATCAAGCAACCGGCCGCCAGGGCGCCAAACACAACATTCCAGCTGAATTTGTCTAAAATCATCCCGATGGCAAGCGGTGTGCAAAAGCCGCCCAGCTGGCCCAGCGTGTTCGTAATCGACGTCGCAATTGAGAACTGATCTTTCGTCACCAAGCCCATCGGATATACGGTGAACGCCGAGAAGCCGAGGGCAACAAAAAAACCCGTAACGAACAACAGAATACCCAGGAGCCAGGGGTCAGCCGGCGAAGAAATCAAGGAATACATGGTGACTGACGAGGTCAGGCAAGTCACCATCATCAGCGGCTTCCGGCGCTGGCCGAACACATTGTCCGACAGCCAGCCGCCGACCATGTTGCCAATTACCGAGCCGGCAAACGGCGCCGCGGCGGCAAAGGCCATTTTCATGATCGCCATTTTCTTGACGGTAACGAGATACGTGGGAATCCAGGACATCATCGTCGTGGTAATCGCAATCATAAAGAAATAGCCGCAAGCGCTGCCCATCATGTTCCAGGACGTGAAGAGCTTTTTCGCGCTGTCAAGTTTTTCAATCTTGCGGGCGCGGACGATTTTATCCAGCCAGACCATGTTGTAAGGTTTCGCCGTTTTTTTCTTGGCGTCGAAAGCCCGTTCATTTTCGATATATTCGACTTCCGCCGGAGAAGTGAAGCGGCTTTGCGAAGGCTTGTTGGCTACCAAAAAGTACCACGCAATCCCCAAAAAGATCCCCGGAATGGCAAAGATGCGGAAAATTTCCCGCCAGCCCCACAGGTTGATAATAACCGCGCACACCGGTGGCACAACCAGCGGGCCGAATTTGGAGGCGCCGATGAAGATGCCGGTAGCAAAGCCTTTTTCCTTGGCCGGAAACCAATTGTTAATCGTGGTCGGCATCCCGACCGCCAACGGCCCTTCCGACAAGCCGACCCCAAGCCGGGCCGCTTGCATTTGCCAAATGGCCGTTGAGTAGCCGAGCGCGCCGGTGAAAAGCGAGGTCAGTGTCATGAAGAGGCCAAAGATTTTGTTTACCCCTAGCTTGCGGCAGATAAAGCCGCCGGGAATCATCGACAGAACGTAACCTGCGAAAAACAAGCTCATCAGCGCGCCCGCCTCGGTATTGCTCATCGCAAATTCCTTGCGGATATACGGCATCGCAACACCAATGTTGGCGCGGTCAGCCGTTGCAAGGGTGTAAATAAGAAAAATGAAAGCCAGAACTACCCACCGGAAGCTCGTCATCTTCTGCGCGCCTTCCTTGGCTGAAACAGCAGCCACTTCAACCCCATCCACTTTCGCTTCGACAGAATCTTGCATGTTAATCCCCCATTCATCTTATTTTATTGAAGGTAAACAGGTCAAATAAATTCTTTGCAACAGATTGCAAAATTTTCCGAAAACAACGACGCCTGTGCGGGAATATTCGCCGGGAGGTAAACCCTGTGCGCCGCCAACCGGGGCGCACAGGTTCATTCTTAAGCAGGGCTCATCATTTTTAATTGATCAGGAAGGATGTATTTCACAAGACAAAGCACTCACCATCCGGCTGGCTACCGGTACAGGCAAAAGTTCCTGCGCAAGATAAGCTGATTGCATGATCTTATCAAGGTCAAGCCCTGTTTCGATCCCCATGCCCTGCAGCATATTGACCAAATCCTCAGTGGCAACATTGCCGGCCGCGCCTGGCGCAAACGGACAGCCGCCCAAGCCGCCAATCGCCGTCTCAAACCGCCTGATGCCGATCTGCAGCGCCGCCAGGATGCTCGCCATGGCCATGCCGCGCGTATCATGCAGATGCAGAACGGGATCCACTTGCGGGAACTCTTTTTTGACGATTTGCAGCAACTCCTGTACCTGCAGCGGGTGCGCCGATCCGACGGTATCCGCCAAGCCAAAATCGGTTACCCCGGCCGCCAGGCCGTATTCGATGATTTTGATTGTGTTTTCCGCCGGCACCCGGCCGCCCCACGGGCAGTTGAAAACCGTCGGGATCGCCAGTTGAACCTTCGTGCCGCCTTTAATCTTGCACACTTCGCCCAAGCCTTGAAGCGACTCATCAATCGTCTGCTTGGTATTGGCGAAGTTGTGTTTTTCGCTGGCGGAAATGATATAGGCGACTTGGTCCGCCCCGGCTTCGATCGCATCCTTCACCCCCCGCAAATTCGGGGTCAGCGCCATGACAACCAGGTCTTTGTGCTTTGCCTTAACCGCCGCGATAATTTCCTTGGCGTCCGCCATCTGCGGCACAGCCTTCGGGTGAACGAACGCTGTGACCTCCATTTTTTTGAAGCCGCACCCCACCAGGCTGTCGATTATCGCCAGTTTTTTTTCTGTCGGAATCCACTCTTTGATATTCTGAAACCCATCGCGGGGGCCAACTTCCGTTATTTCAACGCTTTTGGGCATTTCCATGTGATCGCTCCTTTTAATCAGTCCTAGCAACCGCTTGCAAATTAAATGATTTTCTTTTCCTTGTACGCCTTCAGCGTTTCCGCATCCAGTCCCAGCGAGCCATAGACCGATTCATTATCCTGACCCAGGAGCGGAGCGCATTTGGTCGGCGTTGTGGGGGTCGCGGACATCTTGATCGGGTTGCCGGTGATCGTGATTTTCCCGGCGACCGGGTGCTCGACCTCGACAAACATTTCCCGCGCGTTGCGGATGTGTTCGTCCTCCGTAGCCTGCTTGATATCATAGATCGGCGCGACAGGGATATCGACCGACATAATCAGCTCGACACATTCCGCCACGGTCTTGTCGCTGCTCCACTCGTCGATAATGGCTTTCAGCTCATCCATGTGGGGATTGCTTTTGCGGGTTACGAAGTCATTGAACCGCGGATCCTCCAGCAGTTCCGGCTTGCCCATGACCGTAGCCAAGGCGGCAAAGTGCGGATCCGTGCCGCAGGCGATTACATATTCCCCATCCTTTGCCGAGAACGAATCATAGGGATAGGCGTTGAAGTACCGGTTGGCGCTGCGGCCGGGAACCTTGCCCGTGACCAGGTAGCCCATTGTATTCGTCAGCATGCTGGACACCAGGCCATCCACCAGCGCGGTATCGATGTGCTGGCCTTCGCCGGTGCGCGTGCGATGATGAAGCGCTGCCAGGATGCCGAGGGCGCCGTTCATGCCGCCCAGCACGTCCCCAATCGGAACGCCATATTTCAACGGAACATGCCCTTCCATGCCAGTAATGCTCATCGCCCCCGACATCGCCTGGCCGATCAGGTCGTAGCCGGGCCGCTGGCTGTACGGGCCAGTCTGGCCAAAGCCGGAGATGGAACAGTAGATGATGCCGGGGTTGATTTTTTTCGCGTCTTCATAGGCGAACCCGAGGCGCTCCATCACGCCAGGCCGGTTGTTCTCGATCAGCACATCCGCCTCAGCAATCAGCTTGGCAAATAGCTCTTTGCCCTCTTTTGTTTTCAGGTTTAACGTTACGCTTTTCTTGCCCCGGTTCATGTTCTCGTAATAAATGCTTACCCCATTGATTTGCGGAACAGCAATCCGGACAAAATCGCCGCCGGGCGGGTTTTCAATTTTAATAACTTCAGCGCCCATATCCGCCAAGGTCAGCCCGCAGTACGGGCCCGCCAAAAATTGGGTCATGTCCAGGACTTTAACTCCGGCTAACGCTTTTGCTTCAGTTGTCATTTTTTTCGCTCCTTGCTGTTTTAATTATTGGACGTCTGCTTTTCGCAGCGCCTGTCATCTTGCTACCATCCTTATGCAAAATCCGTGCCAATTCAAAATAGCCAGATAAATCGGCGGTTTCCGCCGCATACGGTTCTGCTATTTGTTCCATTTCAGGAATATTTGTTCCGTTTTCAGTTTTTCTGCGCCAAGCCGCCTTGTGAAACAACAAAAAAATCCACAACCAAAACTTTCGTTCTGATTGTGGATTGACTGGCCCTAACCTTTTTCTTGATCGTCCGTCACGGATTTTTGCTGCCGCAAAACAAGCATTAACGCAACGATGAGCATAGCGACGATCATGCCGACCACGCCCGGCCAGGCATAGCGGCTCCAAAAACGGCCGCCCGCCGTTCCAGCGATGACAGAGCCGGCATAATAAAAGGTGAGATACCAGGCTGACGCCTGGGCCTTGTCAAAGGTCGCACAGCGCCCGACCCAGCCGCTGATCGTAGTATGATTGGCCGCAAAGGCGCCGCTAAACAAGATCATGCCCGCCAATTTTATTTCGAAGGGTGCCGCCAGCGTCACCAGGCACCCCAGCAGCATCAGCGCGACACCGCCAATCAGCACCGCACCATGTGAATACAGCGCAGCAAGCCGCCCCACCAGCGGAGCAATCATTGTCCCCACTGCGTTCAACAGAAACAGGCTGCCGATTGCCGCCGGCGATAAATTGTAGGGTTCGGCCATCAGCAGATAACTAATGTAATTGAACAAGGTTACAAAAGAGCCCATGAGCAAGAAGCCGCATGCATACAAATTCATCAGCTGCCGCTCTTTAATCGCCCGCCGCAGTGATTCCATCAAGCCGAGTGTCTTGCCCCCCTGCCCGCCCTGGTGCTGCGATCGGGGCAAGGAATAAACAAACCAAATCGCAGCCAGCGCAGCAATAACCGCCAACAAAAACAGGGCCACGCGCCAGGAGTACCACGAGGTAAACCAGCCGGCCGAAAGCCTGCCCATCATTCCCCCAACGGTGGTGCCACTAATGTACAGCCCCATGATGATCCCTGCTTGGTGCGGCGGAAATTCCTCCATCACGTAAGCCATGGCGTTGGCGGGAAAACCGGCCAGCGCCAGGCCTTGCAAGCTGCGCAAGGCCAAGAACACTTCATATTGCGGGCTGAGCGCCGCCAGCCCTTCCAAAACCGCCGCCGTTAGCAACGCCGCGGACATAATCCGCTTGCGGCCCCACCGTTTCGACAACTGCGGGGCGGCCAGCATCCCGACAATTACCCCCGCCAGGGTCACTGACAGCGACAAACTCGCTAGCATTGGCGTCACCTGAAAATAGGCAGAAAAGATCGGCAGCAACGGTTGCGTGCAATACATCAGCGAATAGGTTGTAAATCCGCCAAGAAACAATGCCAGCACCGCTTGCCACAAGGCCTTGTTTGTGCGGCTCACCTACTTCCCCCCTCTCACACGCTAGTTTTGCAGTTTCCCCCCAATCGATCCAATGCTCCGGCCAGAATCGACGCCCCACCTCACCCGTCGCCAAAAGACCTCGGGTTGTTGTGCCAGGCGCGCGATCCAGCCAGAGCATAAAACCAGCACTACTATATTGAATAAAGAGGCTTTAGATAAAGACTTTGAACACCCCGGCAAAATTAAGCACCATAGCGAAGGTCATACAGACAAACGCAGCCACCATTAACTGTGTAAAGACTCGTTTGGAATCGACGTCAGCGGGCAGCGCCGCCATGGCCAGGGCGCCCAGCGATGACAGCGGGCTATAGCAGACCCCGTATCCGACGGATTGTATCGCCTGTATTAACTGCACCGGCTCCACTGCCCCATGAAATTCTTGCACCAAACTTGGCACCAAGGGAATCAAGGTTGGTGCTACCACCCCGACAAAACTGGAAACAAAGGTCATCAACCCGGCGACTAAGCCAATGATTGGCGCCGCTGTGTTTGGGTTCATGATGCTCGTCAAAAATTTGGCTACCATCTTCACGCCGCCCACATGAGACATCACTTCCACGAGCATGCCCGTTCCCCCAACCATGAGCAGAACGCCCCAGCTGACATTTTTAATAACGTCTTTCTCGTTTGCTACATTGGACAGCAGCATTAATGCTGCACCAATAAACATAGCACCACCGAGAGGCATTTTCAAGAACATGATTAACACGAGAACCAACAGGATTACGCCCAGCGTTATCTTTTGCTTCATACTAAACGCTTCGGGCTTGTTCAGCGCCACGTCTTCAAGAGATTTGGCTGTATAACCACCAAAGACAAAATAAACTATCGTTGCTTGCAAGAGCATGCTCGTGAAGGTAGCCGCCCAGATTGGCAGATAAGAATCCACCCCCACTTTCGCGGCCAACCCGGCCGTCACAAGGCCGATGATACTAATCGGCCCGGCTCCGCCCATGATCGCACCCGCCAAAATCATGACGCACATGATAATCGGATTGATTTGGCTTTTTCCGCCGGCGATCAGCGCAACAGGCAGCATGAAGATAACCACTGCCGGATCAGCGCCGCAGACCGTCAAGGCCGTGGTTGCGAACATGAACGCCCAAGGCAAAAATTTGGCATAATTTCTAATTTTGTATGCCAACTTTTCCGCCACCAATTTGGTCGTTCCGTTTGTGGAGGCAAAAGAGAACATAAACTGCGCAGCCATCATCATGAAGAAAACATCCAAAGGCCAATACCGGACGAGCTCTTTCCCTTTTATGCCGAAGACAAAATGCCCGAGCAGGAACGCGAAACTCATTGCGACAACACCGATGTTAACCTTCCGCACCACACCTAGGACAATTGACGCTACCAGCGCCACAATGGACATCAATGCGAAACTCATTTTTAACGCCCCTTCACTTTAAATTTCCCCCGCAAGGGACGCTTTACTGCATTTTCCCCTTCAAATAATTGATCGCTCCGCCTGCTTTCAAGACCTGCTTGTCATAGTCAGATGCTTCCACTAGTGCTGTTAGGGCAAGCTTTTTATTCAGCACTTTTACTATGACTTCCCCCTTATCGACTTGATCATACACGTCGTCGATTTCAAGCACGTCATTCATTTCAAGCACGTCATAGTCTTCCTTGTTTTTAAATACCAGCGGCAGTATGCCATAATTAAACAAGTTTTCCTTATGGATCCGGGCATAAGACTTGGCCACTACCGCTTTAACGCCAAGGAACATGGGCAGCAACGCCGCATGCTCGCGGCTGGAGCCTTGCCCGTAGTTTTCCCCACCGATGATGATCGTGCTCTTCAGGCGTTTTGCCCGGCTTACAAATTCCGGATCAGTATAACAGAAGGTATATTCCGCAAATTTAGGAATATTGGCGATGTACTTTAAGATATTAGAACCGGCCGGAATGATGTCATCGGTGGTAATATTGTCGCCAACTTTCAGCGCGGCCGTTGCTTGGATCGCCTTTTCCAGCGGGCCCCGTTCCGGCAATTGAACAATATTGTTCCCGCGAACAATTTCTACGTTTGCGGGGTCTTTTACATCGGCGGGACTGATGATCATGCTATCGTCAACAGGATATTCGCTTGGCTCCACGATATTTTTGAGGCTATTTACATCGACGACATCGCGAGGATCGGTTATTTTTCCGGTTAGCGCCGTCGCCGCCGCGGTCTCCGGACCGACCAGGTATACCGATGCATCAGGCGTGCTGCTACGCCCCGGGAAGTTGCGGTTGGAAGTTCTCACCGCTACTCCCTGAGCCGGCGGGGCTTGGCCGATGCCGACGCACGGCCCGCAGGCACATTCGAGAATACGAGCGCCGCTGGCGACCAAATCCGCCAAGACACCTTCCGCGATCAATTGCTCCAACACTTGTTTGGAACCAGGCCCCACCGTCAAATCCACTTCTTTATGAACTTTTTTGCCTTTTAAAATTTTGGCCGCCTTCGCAATGTCCGAATAGGATGCATTCGTGCAGCTGCCGATAAATACCGACCCTACCTTGACTTCGCCCACTTCCCGCACCTTGCAGACCAAATCCGGCATATGGGGCTTGGCAACCAACGGTTCCAGCTCGCTCATATTGATTTCAATTTCGCTGTCGTAGGCTGCATCAGCGTCCGGCAGCAGTTCTACCCAATCTTGCTCTCTGCCCTGCGCTTTCAAAAACGCTCTGGTCACTTCATCGCTGGGGAAGATGCCCGTCGTGGCACCCATCTCGATGCACATATTGGCGATGGTTGCCCGCTGCGGCACCGACAACGTCCTGATCCCCGCCCCGGCAAACTCGAATATATAGCCTACGCCGCCCTTAACCGTCAATATTCTGAGGAGTTCCAACGTAATATCTTTAGCCGATACCCCTGGCTGCAGTTCACCGATCAAATTAACCTTCATCACTTTGGGCGTGACCAATTTAAACCCATCACCCAGCATGCCCTTGGCAACAGTAAGTCCGCCGCTGCCGATGGCAAGCATCCCCAGCGCCCCCGAGGTAGGCGTATGGCTGTCCGCCCCCAGCATCACTTGTCCCGGCTTTGCGAAGCGCTGAACATGGAGAAAGTGGCAAACCCCATTCCCAGGTTTGGAAAAATAGGCTCCGTAGCGTTGGGAGGCGCTCCGAATATAGGCATGGTCATCCGATGTTTCTGTCGCCGTAACCAACGTGTTGTGGTCTACATAAAACACGGAAGGGTTGGCACTCAGTTTTTCCGGCTTCAGGCTTTCAAGAATTTGCGCCCCCATAACGCCAGTTAAATCTGACCACAACGTTTGGTCTACCTTGATGGTGATCTGTTCTTTCGGCTGCATGCTGCCCTCCAGCAGATGGCCGGCAAGAATTTTTTTTGTAATGTTCCACCCCATAATAATCAACCTCCATCTTCGTTGTTCAAAAAACCAGTCCCCCTACTCGATAGCATAACGCCTGATTGTGTCACCACTGTGTCAACATTTAGAAAAATCAATTTTCGGTAGCTTTATTCGATTCTAGGCATTGTAATGATAAAAGTCGCACCGGCTCCTTTTTGACTAAAGGCCTCAATCTCTCCCCCCATGGCGTGAATCAAGCTTCTGCTAATGGTCAGGCCTAGGCCATTGCCGCCACCCGTACGGACCCGGGATTTATCGGTCCGATAGAATCGGTCCCAGATTAAAGGCAGATCTGCCTCCGCAATCCCTTCTCCCTCATCTATCACTAAAACTTGCAACTGATTCTCTGTTGCCCTTAACTGCAAGGTAATCGTCGCACCAATCGGCGAACATCGGATCGCATTACTCAACAGATTATCCAACACCTGTTCCATACGACCTTCATCGCCCAACAAATAACAATGCTCTATTCGCAAGGAGAGAAGCAACGTGAGTTTATTTTCCCACAGCAGCGAAGACCACTTATCCTCCAGTTTCCGAAGCAGCCTGGCGATATCGAACTTTTCTTGCCTAATCAGGAGCTTGCCTGATTCTAATTGCTCCATGTCCATAATGTCAGCCACTAAGCGCGCCATTCTGTCCGTTTCCGCCAAGATTCGCTGCAGATAATGATCTCTAGAAGTTTCATCCTCGCCAATCCCATCAACCAGCGCCTCGGCCGTAGCCTTGATGCAAGTAATCGGCGTCTTTAATTCATGCGATATATTGGCGAAGAATTCGCGCCGTGTGCGGTGAGTTTGCGCAATCGACTCAGCCATCGCATTAAAGGTATTGCCCAACGCCCCAATTTCATCTTCTCCGGAAGTACGGGTGCGACTTGCATAATCGCCGGCAGAAAAGCGTTTTGCCGCCGCCGCAATATCGGCAATTGAATGGGTTAAGTTGTGGGATAAAAACATACCAAATAAAACAGCCGCTCCGCCGCCAACGATGGTCGGCCAAAAGTAAAAGCGAATAATTCGTTGCAGGACAAGGCCAATATTATCAAAGAAAAAATACCCCATCAGCATTGCTTTTTTGTCGCCGATCAATACCGGTTCCGACATTACCAAAGCACTCTGCCCATCCGGCAAAAAGACAACTTGCGATTTCGACCCGTCAGGTGACCTGCGTAGATTATAGGCGTTTTCTCCCCTTTGCACGGTGGCAACGCCCTGCAACACCTGCCCCGCTTCATCCTCGACCCACAAATTTGCACCGCTGGCAACCATTGCCAACTGCCATAATCGATCATCAATCTGCCGATCTTCCCTAAACTCCGCCGCAAAAAAACTCGCGATATTCTCAACCCGCTTGCTCAATTCCCCTTTGCTTTCAACAAATTCACCCTTATAGCCAATATAGAACAAAATAATTGTTATAAACATAACCAAAACTACCGCTAAATGGCTTATGACCTGCCGATAAAAGAGAGTCAAGTCCAATATTGTGTGTAAAAACGATTCGGTAGAATATGGCATTTCGCTACATGATGCGTACGACTGGGCTGGACGATAACTTTGCAGCTGTTCGCCAATCGTCATATTCGCTCAGATTGAGGTAACGCTTGCCG